>NZ_JAINDZ010000140.1 GCF_019802345.1 Methylosinus sp. Sm6
CGCTGAAGACGCTCGCCGTTCAACCACTGCCTCTGCCAGGCGGCGTAGTCGGCGTATTGGACGGGCAGCGCAGGCAAGGGACCAGTTTCGCCGCGGCAAAAAGCGCCATACAGCGTGCTCAACTCCGATGTCAGGACGCCCATCGACCAGCCGTCGGAGACGATGTGATGCATAGTCAGCAAGAGCGCGTGATCTTCCGCGTCCAGACGCGCGAGACGGCCCCGGATCAAGGGGCCGCGCTCCAGATCGAACGCCGTGGCGGCTTCGCGCTCCGCCAGGGCGCGCAGCGCGTCGTCTTTATCGAGGGCGTCGACGAGATCATCTTCCTCCAGAGCGAAGCCGACATCCACGGGCGCGATTTTTTGTATGGCTTCGCCGTCGAGCGTAGTGAAAGTGGCGCGCAGCGCTTCGTGCCGGGCGACGATTGCGTCGAGCGCCCGTTGCAGCGCCCGCCGGTCAAGGCGCCCCCGCATCCGGACACCCAGGGTAAGATGATAGGCGGCGCTGACCGCCTCGCCGAACTGCGTCAAAAACCATAGGCGCTGTTGCGCAAAGGATAAGGCGAGCGGACCCGTGCGGTCGACAAGCGGGATCGGCGGCAA
>NZ_JAINDZ010000141.1 GCF_019802345.1 Methylosinus sp. Sm6
TTCAGCCGCGTCATCTCGCCTATGTCATCTACACATCTGGCTCCACCGGACAGCCAAAAGGCGTCATGGTCGAGCATCGAAATGTGACGAATTATCTTTGGTGGTTGATCAAGACCTATGCGCAGGACCTCGATTCAATCGTGTCGTCGCCGTTTTCGTTTGATGCGACAGTGACGAGTTTCTATCCGCCTCTGTTGACGGGCAGAAAAGTTAGACTTTTATCAAATGAGGACGAGATCGGCGAATTTGTAAATCTTCTACAAACAAAACAGAATCTTGGATTGCTCAAAATTACGCCGTCATATTTGACCGCCCTCGGGCAGATTATGCTTGCAAGGGGGGCGCAGAGTTCGGTCGACACTATCGTAAGCGGCGGAGAGGCGTTGTCGGCGGCGACCGCTATGTTATGGTGCCGCATTTCGCCCAATGTCCGCATCGTGAACCATTATGGTCCGACTGAAACGACAGTCGGCTGCATTACAAATTGCCTTCCCGCCGACATTTCGAATTCAACGTCGATCCCGATCGGCCGCCCGATCTCGAACACGCGGATATATATCTTGGACGGCCACGGGTCTCCGGTTCCGATCGGCGCGCGGGG
>NZ_JAINDZ010000142.1 GCF_019802345.1 Methylosinus sp. Sm6
ATTAGAATCAATGTCATGCGCTTGTACAACCAATTTTTGTGCCGGACAGCCGTGGGCTTGTCCCGGCCATCCACGCCCCGCACACTGCGGCATGCGTGGAGGATGGGTCTACATCGTGACCAACCGACCGAACGGAACGCTCTACACGGGCGTGACGAACGATCTGTCGCGCCGAGCCTTCGAGCATCGCGAACGCCTCTATGAGGGCTTTACGAAACGCTACGGATTGACGCGGCTCGTGTGGTACGAGCGCCATGAGGATATCCGCGATGCGATACAACGCGAGCGGAATATGAAACACTGGCGTCGCGCGTGGAAGGCCAGGCTGATCCTCGATATGAATCCGGATTGGCGCGATCTCTATGAGGAGCTTGCCCGATAGCGCGCGAGCGGAGAGGCGTGGATGGCCGGGACGAGCCCGGCCATGACGCGGGTAGGGAACTGCGAGACTCCGGGCGCCCTGCGGCGGCACGGCATGCAAACGTCTCGAAATGCGCCAACGACGTCATGGCCGGGCTTGTCCCACGGCTGTCCGGCACAAAAATTGGTTGTACAAGCGCATGACATTGATTCTAATCCAGTCCTGAGTTTGGCGACTCG
>NZ_JAINDZ010000143.1 GCF_019802345.1 Methylosinus sp. Sm6
TCAGCCGCGTCATCTCGCCTATGTCATCTACACATCTGGCTCCACCGGACAGCCAAAAGGCGTCATGGTCGAGCATCATAGCTTGTGCAACCAAATTACGGCGCTGACGCGCCATTACGGCCTCGGCGGCGATGACCGCATATTGCAATTTGCCTCCGTCGCTTTCGACATGTCCGTCGAGGAAATATTCGGAGCCTTGCTCGCTGGCGCAGCTCTTGTGCTTCGCACAGACCGCTGGCTCGCCAGCGCAAGCGAGTTTTGGGCGCACTGCGAGGCGCAGGGCGTCACGGGAGCGGTGCTGTCTCCTGGGCACTGGCGGCTGCTCGTTGAAGGAGACGTCGACATACCCGCAAATATGCGCCGAATTACGCTCGGCGGTGACGCGATCAGCGCTTCGGAGTTGGGCGCCTGGTTCACGCGCAAATCTCATCGACCGAAATTGACCAATGCTTATGGCGTGGCTGAAGGCGCCGTTTGCTCGACCCTGCAGACGTGCGCATCGCCTCAGTCTGGAAGCTCCATCGGCCGCCCGATCTCGAACACGCGGATATATATCTTGGACGGCCACGGGTCTCCGGTTCCGATCGGCGCGCGGGG
>NZ_JAINDZ010000144.1 GCF_019802345.1 Methylosinus sp. Sm6
CTCAGCTCGCAAAATCTCGCCTATGTCATCTACACCTCCGGTTCGACCGGAAAACCAAAAGGCGTCATGGTCGAACATCGGGGGCTGACGAATTTCTTACATTTATTCGTTGAGCAAATAGGCGTGAACCGAACAACGCGTTTGTTGGCGTTGACGACAATATCCTTTGACATAGCCGCTCTCGAACTGTTTGCGCCGTTGGTGCAAGGCGGGCTTTTAGTTCTTGCGCCTCACCAAACGGCGCGCGCCACTGATGAAATTGTCCGTCTAGTCGGGTCTCACAAAATAAACCTCCTGCAGGCGACCCCGGCGACCTGGCGACTGCTCCTAGAGGAAAAGCAAGATAAACTGTTCAACGACGTCGCCGCTCTTTGTGGCGGCGAGGCCGTTGCAGTGGAATTGGCGTGCGCGATCAAAGAGCGCGCAAAAGATTTGTGGAGCGTTTACGGTCCTACGGAGACGACGATTTGGTCGGCGGCGCATCGGGTCGAACATGCCTTTAAAGACAATTCTAAAATTGTTCCGATTGGGCGTCCGATCTCGAACACACGGATATATATTCTGGACGCGCGGGGGCGTCCGGCTCCGCTCGGAGTT
>NZ_JAINDZ010000145.1 GCF_019802345.1 Methylosinus sp. Sm6
GCAACTGCGGGCGCGTTTCGATTCGTATCGATATAGACTCGATCTGAAGCGCGCGCCCCTGATGCGCTCTTTCGCCGTCCCGGATCAGGATCGATGGTTGTTCTTTCTACAGTATCATCACCTGATTACCGATCATGTCGCTTTAGAAACCCTTTTGCAGGAGGCGCAGGCATATTTATTAGGTTGCGCGGCGCAGCTGCCAGCATCGGTTCCGTATCGCAATTTTGTCGCGCAGTCTCGGTTCGGCGTCGATCGCGAAGAGCATGAAGCATTTTTCCGCAAGATGCTGAGCGACGTCGACGCGCCGACGGCTCCATTCGACCTGTTGAACGTCTTAGGCGACGGGTCTGACGTCGAAGGCGCGCGCGCTGATCTCGACGCGCATTTGAGCCGGCGCATACGCGCGCAGGTCCGCGCGGCCGGCGTCAGCGCCGCGAGCCTTTTTCATCTGGCTTGGGCGCTGGTCCTGGCGCGCGTCTCCGATCGGGAAGACGTCGTATTCGGCACGGTGCTGTTCGGGCGCATGCATGGCGCGGAGAATGTGGATCGGGCCTTGGGCATGTTCATCAACACCCTGCCGGTTCGCCTGCGCGT
>NZ_JAINDZ010000146.1 GCF_019802345.1 Methylosinus sp. Sm6
TTCAGCCGCGTCATCTCGCCTATGTCATCTACACATCTGGCTCCACCGGACAGCCAAAAGGCGTCATGGTCGAGCATTCCGCGATTGTGCGGCTCGTGACCAACAACGGGTATGCGGATTTTCAAGATTCCGACCGAATCGCCTTTGCGTCGAATCCCGCCTTCGACGCGTCCACGATGGAAGTCTGGGGCGCGTTGCTCAACGGCGGAGCCGTAGTGGTGATCGATCATGAGGCGGTGGTGCAACCGGCGCGGCTGGCGCAGGTTTTCGAACGACAGGGCGTCACCGCGTTTTTCATCACCACCGCCCTTTTCAATCACTACACGACCCTTATTCCACAGGCCCTCGGCAAACTTCGATTCCTTATGACCGGCGGCGAGACGAGCGAGCCCGCCGCGTTTCAGAGACTGCTTCGGACGCGAGCGCCGCGGCATTTGATTCATTGTTACGGCCCAACGGAGACGACGACTTTCGCGACCACCCACGAAGTCGCCGTCGTCGCGAAGGCCGCGACGTCGATCCCGATCGGCCGCCCGATCTCGAACACGCGGATATATATCTTGGACGGCCACGGGTCTCCGGTTCCGAT
>NZ_JAINDZ010000147.1 GCF_019802345.1 Methylosinus sp. Sm6
AATAATATCGTCGAGCAGGACCATCGAGCAGTGAAACGCGTGACGCGTCCGACGCTGGGTTTCAAATCATTTCGATCAACTGCCGCGACGCTTTCTGGGATCAAGTTGATGCACATGATCCGAAAGGGGCAGATGCGAACGACGAACGAAATGCGTCCCGCGCAGCAATTCTATTCCCTCGCCGCCTGAGCCACGTCATTCTCACTCACCCCGTCGCGCCTGTAGACAAAATTTGCGACAGAACCGCCGGGTGAGCGCTTACCGCAGACAATGTAGGGCATTCGTTCAAAACACATCGCCAAGTTCGGACACGAGTTGCGGTAGCATATCCTCGTCAAATTCCCTCAGCTGATTATCGATCGCAAGTTCAGCGAGTTCGGCGAGACTTCTTGTGTCAAAGACATGCTCGAGCGTCATCGCGAAGCCAGACGCCGCTTGGAACCGGTGAATCATCTGCACGGCGAGCAGGGAGTGTCCGCCGAGTTCGAAGAAGTCGTCGTTGCGGGAGACGCGTTCGACGCCGAGCAGGTCGGACCAGATCTCGGCGAGAACCCGCTCGGTCTCGCCGCAGGGGGGCTCGAAGCCGCGC
>NZ_JAINDZ010000148.1 GCF_019802345.1 Methylosinus sp. Sm6
GCATAGTCGGCGTCGTCCGGGGCCGGCAACGCCTTGCGGTCGAGCTTGCCGTTCGGCGTCAGCGGCAGGCGATCGAGACAAACAAAAGCCGAGGGAGCCATATAGTCGGGCAAAGCCGCGACGATATGCGCCCGCAGCCCTTCAGCCCCCGGGGCCGTCTCGCCGGCGTCTTCCCGCGCCGTGTAATAGGCCACGAGACGCTTGTCGCCGGCAGCGTCCTCGCGCGCCATGACGACCACGTCGCGCACGAAAGGATGCGCGGCGAGACGCGCTTCAATCTCGCCGAGCTCGATGCGGAAACCACGGATTTTCACCTGAAAATCATTGCGGCCGAGAAATTCGATCGTTCCGTCGGCGCGCCAGCGTCCGAGATCTCCCGTCCGATACATGCGGGCGTCGGGCGCGTCATTGAACGGATCCTTCACAAAGCGCTCGGCCGTCAGATCGGGGCGGTTCAGATAGCCGCGCGCGACGCCGGCGCCGCCGATATATATCTCCCCCCGCGCGCCGATCGGAACCGGAGACCCGTGGCCGTCCAAGATATATATCCGCGTGTTCGAGATCGGGCGGCCGAT
>NZ_JAINDZ010000149.1 GCF_019802345.1 Methylosinus sp. Sm6
CCGCAACATCCGGCGAGCTTCAGCTTGCCCGCGCCGCCGCGCCCCGTCAACCGATTATCGCCGCCCCGGCGACGGTTTTCGGCCTCAATTGTACCGCGCCCCCACGGTCGCCCCCTGGATCGCCGGCTGCGTCAGCATCGATATCAGACGCAGCACCTTGCCCACTTCCGTCAGCGGCGCGTTCGACACGAACAGAATGTCCTTGTCGCGCATCGCGAAGCGGCGCGCCGTGAACAAAGCCTTCGGATCGCGCATGTCGAGATGATAGGCCACCGGAACCTGCGGCCGCGACGCCAGCTCCGCCGTCGCCGTCGGAAAGGCCGAGGCGATCGCGCGCGGCTCATAGCGCAGCACATAGAGCGCGGCCGGATCGGCCCGCTGGTCCTCGAGGCCGCCGGCCTTGCCGATCGCCTCCTCCAGCGTGATGCTGCGCGAGCCGAAGTTCAGGACCGAATTGGCCCCCGTCGCGCCGGCCACGGTGAAGGTCTGCGGCGTGTGCTCCACCGTCACCACATCGCCCGGCCGCACATAAATATTCTCGCGCGGGTTCGCCTGCAGCGCGCCCAGCGGGACC
>NZ_JAINDZ010000014.1 GCF_019802345.1 Methylosinus sp. Sm6
CGAAGCCAAATTCGCGACCCGCGGCTACGACCAGACCATCGTCTATCCCGGCCCCCCGCAGGGCTTCGACGTCCCCGGCGATCAAACCCTGCGCCTCATGCGCCGCGTCCTCACCGCGGATAAATTCAAAGTTCTCGCCGAAGGAGCAAAAGCCTAGTCGGCTCTTAAAGCTCCCTTCTTCTTTCCGACGCCGCTATAGTGCGCGTCATGCGGATCATTCCTGTCCTCGATCTGAAAGGCGGTCGGGCGGTGCGGGCGGTGAGAGGCGATCGCGACGCCTATGCGCCCATCGCCTCGCGGCTCGTCGCCTCGAGCGCGCCGCAGGACGTCGTTGCGGCTTATCTCGGCCTCTTCGATTTTTCGACCTTCTATGTCGCCGATCTCGACGCCATAGAGGGGCGCGTCGGACAAAGCGCGATGCTTCTCGCGCTCACGCGCGATTTCCCGAAGCTGTCCTTCTGGGTCGACGACGGCTCGGCCGAGCCGGGCCGGATCGCAGCTCTGCGCGGCATCGGCGTCGAGCCGGTGATCGGCAGCGAGAGCATTCCGGCGGGCGAGGCGGCGACGGCGCTCGCATCGGGTGCGGATGCGATCCTCTCCCTCGATTTTCGCGGCGGCGGCGTTCTCGGGCCGCCAGAACTGCAGGAGAACGCGCAGCTCTGGCCGCGGCGCGTCATTGCGATGACATTGGCGCGCGTCGGCTCGTTCGAAGGCCCCGACCTCGATCTGGCGGCTCGCCTCGCGCGCAAGGCGGAAGGGCGCAGCCTCTATGCGGCCGGTGGCGTTCGCGACGCGGCCGATCTCGACGCGCTCGCACGGACCGGCGTCGCCGGCGCGCTCGTCGCTTCGGCGCTGCATGACGGGCGCCTCTCGCGCGCAGATCTTCGACGATTCGCCGCTGAATAAAAAAGGAGCCGCGCGAAAGCGGCTCCTCTTTGTCGAAGCGATGCCCCGGCGCTCAGTCGGCGGCGGCGAAGGGGTGCTTGGCGGTCACGCGCTCGGAGAGCACGCGAGAGGCGCTCGGATCGCCCTTCATCGCGCGGGCGATCGCTTCCTTCGTCGCGCGATAGTTGAAGTCCTGAATCTTCTGGTCGTCATTGGCTTCCCAATGGATGAACACGCCGACCGAGATGAAGAGGTCGTCGGCCTGCTCGATCGGGATGATTCCTTCCGCGACGCTGTCGGCGACGGCCTTGGCGACGCCATATTGCGCCGGGCCGAACATCTGCACGGCCTGCTTGGCGTTCTTGATCGTCACCTTGTTGAACAGGATCGTGTATGGCTTCACGAGCAGGTTCGGCGCGACGACGGCGAGCAGAGTGGTGAAGCCGTCCTTATTATTGACCAGCGCATTGGCGAATGCGGTCTCGGCCGAGCTGCCGCGCGGACCCATCAGCAGATCGATATGCGCGACCTCATTACCTTCGCCGACGAGCGATTCGCCGACCAGCAATTTCGGCGTGGCCGAGCCGGCCGCCTTGGGAAACAAGGCGCCGAGAATCTTGTCCAGTATCGAGGCCATTTTCGATTTCCTTTCGGTTCTCTGTTTGACGCCTTCGCGGCGCTTCTCGCGGCCTGCGCGAGGCCTCCCCTGTCTCGCTGCAACTTCCCCGTCAGGAAGCCGACTGGATGACGCCGACCCCGGTTTCGATCTGTCCGCATTCTGGTCGACGACGGGAAGCCGGCGAGCGGCTTCCCGTATGACGCGGCGGCGCCGCTCTCACGCCGCGACGCGCCGGCGCGGCTGCGCCGACGTTTCGTCGCGTCGGGAAAGCCGGCTCAGTTGGCGCCGAAAGGATGCTTGACGTCGTTGCGCTTGGCGACGACCTCGGCGGCCTTCGGCTCGCCCTTGATCGCGCGGGCGATGGCTTCCTTCGTCGCCTGATAGTTATATTCCTGGATCTTCTTGTCGTCGTTGGCTTCCCAGTGGATGAACACGCCGACCGAGATGAACAGGTCGTCGGCCTCGGCGACCGGGATCACGCCCTCCGCGACCGAATCGGCGACCGCCTTGGCGACGCCGGCCTGGGCCGGGCCGAACATCTGAACGGCCTGCTTGGCGTTCTTGATGGTGACCTTGTTGAAGAGGATCGTGTTCGGCTTGGCGAGCAGGTTGGGGGCCACGACCGCGAGCAGGGTGGTGAAGCCGTCCTTGTTGTTCACCAGGGCGTTGGCGAAAGCGGTCTCGGCGGCGCTGCCGCGCGGTCCGATCAGCAGGTCGATGTGGGCGACTTCGTTGCCTTCGCCGACGAGCGACTCGCCGACCAGGAGCTTGTTGATCAGGGCCATGTTTGTTCCTTTCGATAAACTCGATGTTCGCCCGCGCGGCTGCCGGCGCGGGCGCCTCCCCCATTCTCGACGAGCGTCAGGCCGAAACGAGCCGAGCCGGTCGAGCCGGTCGCGAGACCATCTCGCGCGGCGCGAACTCAACCATTTTTGTGAACGTTCGGCAAGATGGCGAGAAGAGAATCGGCAAAAAGCGCCGCGACGGCGAGGTCGGCGCTCGTGCCTGGATTATACCCGCTTTTCTTCAAAAAACGATCCAATTCCAACGCGCACGAAAAAGCCGTTTCTTTGTCGTCGATCGCGTCGAGACGCGCGGCGGTCGCGGCCATCCGCTCCATTACGAAGCGCGCGGCGGCCGGGCCGAACTTGCGGGCGATGTGGCTGTCGGGAAACCGGCTCGCAAGGGCCATGAACAATCGCAGCGTCGTCATCGGTCTGTCATCGCCGCGCGCGCGCGACTGCGCGATCGTCTGCTGGCCGAGGCCGAAGATATCGGCGTAGCCGCTCGCATATTGCAGCGCGACCCGGTCGCGATCGGCGGCGATCGTCATCGCCTCCTTCAAACCGATGACCGCAGGCGCCGCGACGTCATGTTCGTCCGCAGAGCCGAGACCGGCCGGAGAGGCGCGCGCGATCGCGCGAAAGGCGAGATCGGCGTCCTCTCGATCGAGCGCGTCCAGAGTGGCGACGAGCTTGTCGCGCAAGCTCGCGCGGCCCTCGCGCAGCGCCGCATGGGCGAGCGGCGCGCAGAGAAGAATGATGCCGAGATTGGTGTTGCAATGAACGCGCGCCCAGGTCGCCTCGATCGCGTCGAAGATACGGCGCCCGACGCTCGCGCCCGACGCACAGAGACAAGGCGCCGCCGCATGCGCGCTGTCGATGAAATCCTGCGCCTCCATGCCATGGCCGGGCGCGTAGATATGGACATTGCCGGGCTTTGGCGCGGCGAGCTCGTCCTCGCAGGCGCGTATGAAGGCGCGCGCGATCGCGTCGGCGAGCGCGCCGTCAGCCATGCGCGCGGCGCGACGCGGCGATCGCCCCCAATATGTCGCCGGCGACGCGCTCGGCGATCTGGAACGGCGTGACGCTCTGCAAGCCGCTCCAGCCCGCCATGCTGTTGACCTCGAGCACCATCGGCAGGCCATCGGCGCCGCAGATGATGTCGATGCCGGCGAATTCCGCGCCGAGCGCGGCGGCAGCGCGCAGAGCGAGCTCGCGCTCGCGCGGCGTCGGCTCGCAGGCATGAGGCTTCGCGCCCTGGCGCACATTGGTGATCCAGCGGCGCGAGCGTCGCCGCATCGCGCCGATCGCCTCGCCATGCGAGACGAGAATGCGCATGTCCTCGTACCAGACGTCGCGCGGCGGCACGAAGCGCTGCAGATAGAAGACGCCGCGCGCCTCCTCCTCGGTCGGCAGATCCTCCTCGCGATGCAGAAGCTTCAGGCCCCAGCCCTGCGCGCCGAATAGGGGCTTGACGACGAGAGGCCCACGCGCGGCCTCGCTGCGCAGGATGCGCAGCGCCTCGGCGCGCGAGCTGGTGACGAAGGTCGCGGGCGTCGGGATGCGCGCCTGCGCCAGCAGGAAGCTCGCAGTGGATTTGTCGGTGCAGCGCTCGATGGCGCGCGCGCTGTTGACGAGCGGCACGCCGAGCGCGCCGAGCGCATGCAGCACGCCGAGCCGCAGCGTGATCGTCTCCAGCGAGCCGTCGCCGATCGCGCGCACGACGCAGGCGTCCGGCAGCCGCCCATGGAACCCTGGGATCGCCAGCGCGTCGGAGCGCGCCGTGTCGATCTTGCAGGCGGCGAGTCGCACCGGCGTCGCGCGCGCGCCATGGCGCGCGAAGCCCTTGCGCAGACGCTCGACATGCCAGTCGAGCTCGTCGGTGAAGATCGCGACATGCGGCGCGCCCGCGGCGGGGCGCGCCGGGCGCTCAGCCGAAGGAGGCGTCGAGAAGCTTTTCGTCGATAGCTCCGGCACGGAAGGTCTCGCCTGTCTCGACCGCTGTCACGAGCGCCTCGGCGGGCGAGAACAGGCTCGGGTCGATTTTGTAGAAGTCGCCCTTATACGCTTTGAAAATCTCCGCGAAAGGCCGACCGTAATCGCGCGAGTTGGAGCTCGGCAGCTTTTCCGCCAGCGCCTTGGCCGCCTCGGCGGAGCCGCGCACGAAGAGATGAGCGCGGCCGGAATAGATGATCGCGTCATTGGTGCGGCCCATGGCCGTGATGAAATCGGGATGCGGCGGCGACAGCGGCGCCGTGGCGATTCCGTCCACGATATGCTCGAGCGGGAACTTCAGCTCATGCGCCTTGTGCAACGCCACCTCGAGCACGCGGCCGACCACCTGCACGCTGCCGGCGAGGCTCTGCGTCGGCGCATAGATGAATGCGAGCTTGTCCGGCGAGACTCCGCAACCATCGGCGACCTTGGCGACGACGGGCTCCGGCGGCGGCGCGCCGGCCTCGAGCACGATCGTGGCGCGATCGGCGGAGTCCTCGTAAGGCAGCTCCTGGAACAGCGGCTCCTTGCGGGCCAGCGAGCGGCCCGGGCCCGAGCCGAGCGCGAAGAATTTCTCGTGGGAAAGGCTCCAGCCGGCATATTGGCTGGCGAGGCAGGCGACGACGGGGTCGTTGCTGGTGACGGTGAGCCAGAAGGGCCAGTTCTTCTGCCCCGGCGCGGGGGTCAGCGAGACCTTGCCGAGGCCGCCGAGGCAGATCTCTGTGAGCAACAGCCCGGCGTCGATCCCGCCCGCGACCTTCGCGCCGGCGTCGATGAGCAGCTCGCCGAGGCTTCCGCGCGAGACGGCGACCCGATAGCGCTCGGCGCCGGCGGCGAGCCTGTCGACGATCTCGCCCGCCAGCAGATTGACGCTGGCCGTCGCCCGGCCGGTCTTATCGAGAGTTCCCGTCACGTTTCCCGTTCCTCTGTTCCGTTTGTCGAGGGCCGCCGCCGCGCCGGCCATGCTTGTCGGCGGCGACATTACTAAGGTTTCGGGTCCGGCGAAAGCGCGGGGTGGCAAGGACGAGATCGGGCCTCCGCCATGAGCAACGTTCGAGATTTTTCCAACGCACCCGAGTCCGCGAGACGACGAGCCGTCGGCAGGACGAGCTTTTATGACGTCGAAGCGTGATGATTCGGCGCGAGTTTTGGAATAAAAAGCTGTGGTGACGCTCGAGGTCGAACGGGTAGACGCTCGGTTTTCGCGCATCGCCGCAACCCAGGAGGGGAATATGAAAATATGGAATTTCGTAATGGCCTTGACCGTTCCGCTTTTCGCGTCGGCGTCCCATGCCGGCGAATCGGCCCCGGCCATCGCCGGATTTTTGAACCCACAGACAGGCGCTTTCACCCCCAGACTTGCACTGACGCCCGCCGCCGCCCCCGTCGCCGCCGCCGCGACGTTGACAGTGACGTTTACGGTCAAAATCAATAGCAGCATTCCACGGGCGCAGCCGATCACCTGCGCCCTCAATATCAGTTCTTACGACGCCTCCTTCGCCAATTACGCGACCGCGGACAGCTATGTGGTAAAGTCGAGCGCGTCGGCTGGAACATGCACTGTCTCTATTCCGTATATCTGGCAAATTGCCACGACGGCCACCACGATGAACCTGCATCCGGGCGTTTCGACCACCTTCGCCGCCGGCGGTCTTTATCGCAGCTCCTCTGCCTCCGTCGCGCCGTTTCCTGTTCCGACGACGGGAACGAAGAAAATTGCTGTGACTCTCGCTCTCTAAAGGGAGAAAGCAAACCGACGTTCCGGGCCTAGAATCTCTGCGAGGCCCGGAATGGCCGCTTCGATAATCGTCGGCTCATGCGCGCGTCGTGGCGTCGAACCCGTCTCTTCATTTCGAATCGGGTCGGGCGGCCGCGGATTCATCGTGTTCCTTCGAGACGAGCCCTTCGAGCGGCTAGGATAATGGGCGCAGGACCAAATTCCCGTCAGCCGATTCCCGTGGGCCTCGCGCCGGCGCCCCGCCGCCGTTTCCGGCGCGGGGGATGGGCGGTCCGGAACGCCGCGGCGCCGTTTTCGGCCGTGGAAAAAATGCAGCGTCGGAGCCGGAGCGTTCCGGACCACGGGCGCCTTTCCTGGTCGCCGCCTGCGGGCTCAGGGTCCTTGCTCCCTTTCGGGTAATCGGTCCCCGTGCGAGCCTCGCATATTCGGCCCGGCTCTCGCCTCGCTCTCACGAGGCCCTCCGCACGAAGGAGGAGCCGGAACCGGCGGCGTGGCGTCGCACAGCTTCGGGCGAGGGTCGCCGCCCGGCCGTGCGAACCGCGCCCCGCCGACGCCGCCCGCCCCTTCGGGCGGCGCCCCATGCGGCGGAAGCAGGGGAAACAATGGGAATTTAGTCCAAAATTGTCAAGACGCGCCATCCCGATCGCGGCTCGATTTGCTTTCCGGGCGCGTTTCCCCCACTCTCTACCGATGCGCCGAAGCTGCAGCCATATCCGTGTCCTTTTGACAGGCTGGCTCGTTTTCGCCTTGGTCGCGCCCGCGCGCGGCGAGGACGACGGGCCGCGCGTGTCGATCATTCGCGACGCCGAGATCGAGCAATTGCTGCGCGACTACACCGCGCCCGTCTTCAAAGCGGCCGGAATCCATTCCGGCGCGGCGCGGATCATCCTCGTCGGCGACCGCTCCTTCAACGCCTTCGTCGCCGGCGGGCAGAAAATCTTCGTCAACACCGGCGCGCTCGTCGAGGCCAAGACGCCCAATGAGATCATCGGTGTGCTCGCGCATGAGACCGGCCATATCGCCGGCGGCCATCTCGCGCGCGGCCGCCAGGAGCTCGCCCGCGCCGCCATTCTCTCCGTCGCCGGAATGCTGGCCAGCGCCGGCGCCATGTTCGCCGCCCGTGGCGCCTTCTCCCGAAGCAATGGCTCGGTCGGCATGGATTCGGCCGGCGCCGTCGGCATTCTGATGGGTCCGCAGGAGGCGGTGAAACGCTCGCTGCTCGCCTATCAACGCGGCGAGGAGCAGGCCGCCGACCGCATGGCCGTGCGCTTTCTCACCGCCACGCGGCAATCGGCCAAAGGCATGCTGGAGACCTTCAACCGCTTCGCCAGCGAGACCCTGTTCAAAGCGACGACGATCGATCCCTATCTGCAGTCGCATCCGCTGCCCAATGAGCGAATCTCCAATTTGGAGCAGGCGGCCAAGCAGTCGCCTTTCTTCGACACGCAGGATCCGCCGGCGCTGCAGGCGCGGCACGATCTGATGCGCGCCAAGCTGATCGGCTTCACCGGCGACGCGAGCGAGGTAAGCCGGCGCTATCCCGTTTCCGATATGTCGCTGCCGGCGCGCTATGCGCGAGTCATCGCCGATAATCGCTTCGGCCGGCTCGAGGAGGCGCTCGCCGGCGCCGACGCGCTGGTCGCGTCCCAACCCAAGAATCCGTATTTTTGGGAGCTGAAGGGGCAGATTTTGCTCGAGGCCGGGCGGGCGACGCAGGCGATCGCACCGCTGCGCAAGGCGGTCGCGCTCGCCGGCTCCGGGGAGACGCCGATCCGCGTGCTGCTCGGCCATGCGCTGGTCGCCTCGGAGAACCCCGCCTTCACGGATGAGGCGATCAAGGTTCTGGCCAACGCCACCCAGGCCGACGAGGAGTCGCCCGAAGCCTGGGAGTTTCTCTCCATGGCGTATTTCCGCAAGGGCGATTCCGCCAAGGCGCAGCTCGCCGCGGCGGAAGGGCTGTTCGTCGCGGGCAAATATATCGAGGCGCGCACGCAGGCGGCGCGCGCCCAGGCGCAGTTCAAGGAAGGCACGCCCGGCTGGCTGAAGGCGGACGATATTTTGACTTATCGTCCGGCCGATAGCGAATGACCGCCCTCAGAAGGGCATGCCGACGCCCATTCCGCCATTGGAGTTCATATTGACGGGGGCCTTGCCGAAGCGCGGCGTGTCGTCCTGTTTTTCTTTCGGCTTCGGCGGGGATTTGCCGGGCGACCACCCCTCGAGCTCGCCGAACTGGCGGTTGTCGGTCTTGGCGCCGGCTGCACCCCTGTCGGCGGGCGAAGCGGCGCTCTGCGGCTTCGCCTTTTTGCCCTTTGCCGGGGCGGACGCGCCGAGCGCGCTTGTGTCGAGCGTCCATTCCTGCGCCGTCGCGGCGCTGGCGCCGAGGACCGTCGTCAGGGCGAGAACGGCGGCGATCGTGAGATGCGGGCCCAATCGCATGAAGGCTACTCCACGAGCAATGTCGAGCTTGCGACAGGATGCCCCCTCGGAACCGGAAAGACAAGCCGCGCTCGTTTCCGGACTGCTTCACGAGCGTGGCCGCGATGCGGCCCGGGGGAATCGGACGAAGGACTACAGCCCCATCACCCTCATCCTGAGGAGCCCGGGAAGCGGGCGTCTCGAAGGACGGCAACGGGGAGAAGCCTTTGATTGCGCCCCACGGCCGTCCTTCGAGACGCCGCCTGTGGCGGCTCCTCAGGACGAGGGGTAGGGATTTATCCTCCACCCAATTGCCCTGCGATACGGCCGGCTCACTCTTTCTTCGTGTTCTGCGCAATGGCGAGGTTTTTCAGCTCGGCGATGGCCGTGCCGGGCTCCAGGCCCTTGGGGCAGGCGTTGGAACAATTGAGAATAGTGTGGCAGCGGTAGAGGCGGAAGGCGTCGTCGACATAAGCGACGCGCGCCTCGCCGGCCTCGTCGCGCGAGTCGATCACCCAGCGCTGCGCCTGCAGCAGCGCCGCCGGGCCGAGGAAACGGTCGGAGTTCCACCAATAGCTGGGACAGGAGGTGGAGCAGCAGGCGCACAAAATACATTCATAGAGGCCGTCGAGCTTGTGGCGCTGCTCCGGCGACTGCAGCCGCTCCTTCTCGGGGTCGGGGCTCTCCGCCTGCAGCCAGGGCTCGATGGCGGCGTGCTGGGCGTAGAAATCCGAAAGATCGGGCACGAGGTCCTTCACCACCGGCATATGCGGCAGCGGGTAGATTTTGATCGCGCCCTCGATCTCGTCCATGCCCTTGGTGCAGGCGAGCGTGTTGAGCCCGTCGATGTTCATGGAGCAGGAGCCGCAAATGCCCTCGCGGCAGGAACGGCGGAAGGTCAGCGTCGGGTCGATCTTGTTCTTGATCCAGAGGATCGCGTCCAGCACCATCGGCGCGCAATCGTCGAGATCGACGAAATAAGTGTCTATGCGCGGATTCGCAGAGGTGTCCGGATCGAAGCGATAGATGCGGAATTCTCTCAGCCGCGTCGCGCCTTCCGGCGCCGGCCAGACCTTGCCCTCGACCGGGCGGGAGTTTTGGGGAAGGACGAATTCGACCATTTCTGCCTCAACGCTTGCGGTCGCGTGCGGAGCGTCCCGCCTCATAGCCGAGAAAGTCCATGAGCGTATCCTCCTCGGTGATCTGCAACATGCGGATATCGCGAACCGAGGGCTTGAACCAGGGAAAAAGCGCATCGAGGTCCATCGTCGCCTTCACGCAATCCGTCGCCCTGATATCGTCATTGCCGAAATAGACGCTGCCCTGCCGCCAGCGGAAGCCGCTCTCCTCCAGCTCCCGGCGAATGTCGAAACATGCGTTGTTCCAGTTGGCGTTCGGATAGAGCTGACGAAGCTGCTCTGTGTCGAGATCGAAGGCGATGGCGTACATGTAATTGCTCCGGCCCGGGCGGTTGTGGCCGATCGTCGGCTTGCGAGACGACGATGCTCTCACCGGTCGCGATCCTCTCGAATGAGAAGCGTGCTGTCGGTTTGTACGACGCCCTTCGGCGTCATGGCCGCTATGGCGTCCATCCGCTCCGAGAGCGCCCTGCGCCGTTCGGCCCGCAGCACGGTTAAAATCTGTTCTTCCAACGAAAGATTGTTCGACCTCGCCTGCTGCAGAAGCTCGCCCCGCAGGCCGTCGTCCAGCTGCAGAGTCACGCTGGTCATCGCCTGGATCCTTTCGCCGATTCTCCCTCAATACACCCGCGCCTTCGGCTCTATATAAGCCACCTCGTCGGACATCGTGTAGCTGTGCACCGGGCGATAATCCAGCGCCACCGTCTTGGCCGCATCGTCGATCGAGGCCAGCGTGTGCTTCATCCAATCGGCGTCGTCGCGATTGGGGAAATCCTCGCGGGCGTGGGCGCCGCGGGATTCGGTGCGGTTCTTCGCCGAATCCATCGTCACCACCGCCTGGGCGAGCAGATTGTCGAGTTCCAATGTCTCGACGAGATCGGTGTTCCAGATCAGCGAGCGGTCGGCGATCTTCAGATCGGCGCTGTCGCGCCAGACGGCGTGAATCGCCTGCGAGCCTTCCTCCAGCACCTCGCCGGCGCGATAGACGGCGCAATGCGATTGCATCACGCGCTGCATCTTCAGCCGCAGCTCGGCGGTCGGCGTGCCGCCGGCGGCGTGGCGGAACCTGTCGAGCCGCGACAGAGCGAGATCGGCGGAATCGGCCGGCAGCTCTGGCTGCGCCTGCCCCGGCTTCACCAGCTCGGCGGCGCGCAGCCCCGCGGCGCGGCCGAAGACGACGAGATCGACGAGCGAATTGGAGCCGAGGCGATTGGCGCCATGCACCGACACGCAGGCCGCCTCGCCGATCGCCATGAGGCCGGGCACGACCATATCCGGGTTGTCGCCGGTCTTGCGCAGCACCTCGCCGTGAAAATTGGTCGGTATGCCGCCCATGTTGTAATGCACGGTCGGCAGCACCGGAATGGGCTCGCGCGTCACATCGACGCCGGCGAAAATTTTCGCGCTCTCGGAGATGCCCGGCAGGCGCTCGTGCAGGATCGCCGGATCCAAATGCTCGAGATGCAGGTGAATGTGGTCCTTCAGCCTGCCGACGCCGCGGCCCTCTCTGATTTCAACGGTCATCGCGCGCGAAACCATGTCGCGCGGCGCGAGATCCTTCACCGACGGCGCATAGCGCTCCATGAAGCGCTCGCCCTCGCTGTTGGTGAGATAGCCGCCCTCGCCGCGCGCGCCTTCGGTGATGAGGCAGCCGGCGCCATAGATGCCGGTCGGATGGAATTGCACGAACTCCATGTCCTGCAGCGGCAGGCCGGCGCGCAGCGCCATGCCGCCGCCGTCGCCGGTGCAGGTATGCGCGGAGGTGGCCGAGAGAAAAGCGCGGCCATAGCCGCCGGTGGCGAGCACGGTGAGCGCGGCGCGGAAACGATGAATGGTCCCGTCGTCGAGCTTCAGGCACATGACGCCGCGCGCGGCGCCGCTCGAGTCCGTGATGAGATCGATGGCGAAATATTCGACGAAGAAGCGCGCGTCATAGCGCAGCGCCTGGCCGTAGAGCGTGTGCAGCATCGCATGGCCCGTGCGGTCGGCGGCAGCGCAGGTGCGCTGCGCGGGCGGGCCCTTGCCGAAATCCGTGGTCATGCCGCCGAAGGGGCGTTGATAGATGCGGCCGTCCTCGGTGCGCGAGAACGGCACGCCCCAATGCTCGAGCTCGTAGACCGCTTGCGGCGCGTTGCGGCACAAATATTCGATCGCGTCCTGGTCTCCGAGCCAGTCGGAGCCCTTGACCGTATCGTACATGTGCCATTTCCAATCGTCCGGCCCCATATTGCCGAGCGCCGCGGCGACGCCGCCCTGCGCGGCGACTGTGTGCGAGCGGGTCGGAAACACCTTGGTGACGCAGGCGACCTTCAGCCCCGCCTTCACGCAGCCGACGACCGCGCGCAGCCCTGCGCCGCCCGCGCCGACCACCACCACATCGAACGTATGGTCGATGATCGGATAGGCTCGGCCGCCGATATGGGCCGTCGTCGTGTCGCCGTTTGCAGACATCGTTTTCCTCGTCGAAAGAAGGGCGCGGCCGGTCAGCGCGGCGCGGCGATGATCATGATCGACAGCGTCCACGTCGCGCCGATGGCGATCGTCAGCCATTTGTTGACGGTGAGGGCTCGGCGCTTCAGCGCCGCGTCATGGACATAGTCCTCGACGATGGTCTCCATGCCGAGCCGCGCGTGATAGGCGGCGATGCAGATGAAGGCGATCAGCGCGATGGCTGGAAAGGGACGCCCGAGCTCCGCGCGCGCCGCCTCATATGGCTGGCCGGATAGATGAGCGATGAACCACACGGATAGGAGGCCGAGCGGCGCCAGGGCGCATGCGCTGTGGCGCATGGCGAGCGCATGCAGAGAGCCGGAATGATCGGATGTGAAGGCGGCGCCTTTGCCGCTGCGCCCGCTCTCGAACATGGCCTTTCCTCCCGTGGAACCGCGCGCGGCGGATGTGCGATGATGTGAGCGGCGCGGCTCGTCAGCCGAACAGCGCCACGGCCGCCCAAAGCAGAATAGTGAGCGCCACGCCGCCGCCGAGCGTCGCCTTGGCGAGCAGCTCGCGGCCCGGCCCGTCCAGATATAGGCCGCGATCCCAGATCGCATGACGAACGCCGCCGAGCAGATGATGGAGCAGCGCCCAGCTGAACAGGAAGACGAACGCCTTGCCGATGAGGGAGCTCGCGATCCACGACACGGCCGAGAACGCCGACGGGCCCAGCGCGAGCCCGAGCAGATAGAAGGCGAGCAGGATCGCTCCCGCATAGAGCGCCGCGCCGCTGATCCGATGCGCGATGGACATCGCCATCGTGATGATCGGCTTGTAGACGGAAAGATGCGGAGACAGCGGCCGCGCAGCGGCGAGCCTCTCGCTCACGGGATCGGCGTCGGCCATGCTCGTCCTCTCTTTCCCAAGTCCCCGCTGAGAGATAATTCAATCACGCCGGGCCTGCAACAACGCATTCGCGAAGCACGGGAAAGGCGTTTCCGAAACGCCGCGTCGCCGCCGCGGCGCCGTCGCCGGTCCTGATCTTCCCGCGGCGCCATATCGCTTCTTCCGCGCAAATCGAGTCGAAATGCGTTCCCATTGCCGCCCGATCTGTTAACATGCCGGCGCCGACGTCGCTCAGGGCCAGCAGGCGCGATCGTTCGGTCGATCAGCGTCGAGGATTTTTCGACGGATCGTCTGTCGCGTGCGCGTAGCGTTGCTTTTTTCGAATACGTCGGACCACCGGGCTATTTTCCCGGCGGAGTGTGGCCTGCGGTCTCATGGCTTACTTTTTCGTCCACACATCTCGAGAGCGAACTATGAAATACGGTGAAACCATCCATATCTGTGGCGTCGATCCGGTCATTCGAACGTCCTTGAAAGCCATATTGGACAAGACCGATTATCGCGTCCGCCTGCACGACGACGCCGGACGCTTCGTCGAGGCCGTCGAACCAGACGGCCGCGGCTGCGTCCTCGCTTATGTCGACATGCCCGATCTGATCGGCCTCGATTTCCTCGAGACCGCCAAGACGCATCGGATCGAGCTGCCGATCATCGTGATCACCGCGCAGGCGAATGTGCGCGGCGCGATTCAGGTGATGAAGGAGGGCGCCTATGATCTGCTCGAGCTGCCGCTGAATGAGGAGAGGCTGCTCGCCGCGGTGCAGCAGGCGATGGCGCGCCGCGTCGACTTCGGCGCCTATCGCGGACGCCCGCGGCTGACGCCCGGGCGCCTCAGCACGCTCACCAGCCGGGAGAACGACGTGCTCGCCGGCCTCGTCGACGGCAAGCTCAACAAGGTCATCGCGCATGAGCTCGGCATCAGCGCGCGCACCGTCGAGACGCATCGCTCGCATATCATGACCAAGATGCGGGTGAAGAGCGTCGCCGATCTGGTGCGCATCTCGCTCGGCGCCCCGCGGCACGACCCGAGCCGGATCATGCCGCCGGCCTCGCGCCAGATGACGGTGGAGGCGCCCGACAGCCGCCGCTGATCCCGGGGCGGCTGTCGCCAGACGCGCATAGAGGCTCCGGAGCGTGGCCGCGGATCGCATGGCGCGCAATACGGCCATGCGGACGCCACGCTCCGGCGCTAGAATATGTTTCATGCGAATCGATCGATCGGCCCGAGCGCCTACGAGCGACTCCCTCCCGGCGCAGGCGCGGGCGGCGACGCTCTGCGTCGATCTTTCGGCGCTCGTCGCCAATTGGCGTCTTCTCGCGGCGCGCGCGCCCGGCGCCGATTGCGCGGCCGTGGTCAAGGCCGACGCCTATGGGATCGGCCTGGAGCCGGCGGCGCGCGCGCTCGCGGCCGCCGGCTGCCGCACCTTTTTCGTCGCCACGGCCGGCGAGGGCGAGCGCCTCCGCGCAGTCGCGCCCCGCGCCATCGTCTATGTTCTCGAGGGGCTGCCCCAGGGCGGCGCGCCCATGCTCGCCACGGCGCGCCTGCGTCCGGTCCTCGCCTCGCTCGAGGAAATTCGCGAATGGGGCGCTTTCGGCCGCTCGATCGGACGGCGCCTGCCCGCCGCGCTGCAATTCGACACCGGCATGAATCGGCTCGGCCTGGCGCCGCGCGAGGCCGCCGCAGCGGCGGCGGCCGCTCAGGACATCGAGACGACGCTGGTGATGAGCCATTTCGTTTGCGCGCAATGGGCGGAGGATGCGCGCAACGCCCGGCAGATCGCCGGCTTCGAGGAGGCGCTGCGCTTCTTCCCCGGCGCGCCGGCGTCGCTCAGCAATTCCTCCGGCATATTTCTGTCTCAAAAGCCGCATTACGATCTGCTGCGCCCGGGCTATGCGCTCTATGGCGGCAATCCCACGCCTTGCGCGCCAAATCCGATGCGGCCGGTCGTGCGGCTGGAAGCGAGCGTGCTGGCGGTGCGGGACATCGAGGTCGGCGAAACCGTGGGCTATGACGGGGTCTGGACCGCGGCCCGCCCGACGCGGCTGGCGACGCTCGGGCTCGGCTATGGCGACGGCCTTCCGGCGGGCGCCTCCTCCCTTCCCGGGCGCGCCGGCGCGGAGGCGATCATCGGCGACTATCGCTGTCCGCTGGTCGGGCGCGTGTCGATGGATTTCGTGATGCTCGACGTGACCGACATCCCCGCATCCGCCGCCCATCGCGGCGCGACCGCGGAAATTCTCGGCGAGACGATCGGCGTCGACGAGCTGGCGGCGCGCAGCGGCACGATCGGCTATGAGATTTTGACCCGGCTCGGCCGGCGGTACGAGCGGCGCTATATCGGCGGCTGAGGAGGCTCAGGCGCCGTCGCCGGGCGCGGTCGCGTCACGGCCGAGGATCAGCGGAACGCTCGCGTCGACCGGCGACGGGCGGTGGGCGCCGCGCTCCATCACCGCGACCTTGATCGCCAAATCCTCGATTCTCTGATTGAGCCCGCCTTGAACGGAATTAACAATATTTTGCGTTTCCCGCAGCGCGTCGACACGAACGTCGGCGCGGACGACCTTCAGCTCGACCTCGAGGCTCCGTAGGCGCTGGTCCAGGGCATTGACCGCATCGGCGAGCTTCTTCTGCGATTCTTGCAAGGATTTTATAGTCTCGATGACTTGCAGATGCTCGGCGAGCTCCTTCGCCGCTTGGGCGATCTTGTCACGTCCCAGCATGCTTCGACAAAGCTCCGGCGACAGAATGACTGATATAATCGAAATGCGCCTGCGGAGAATCGAGCCGCTCCGCGCAGATCAAAGCAATCGCTTCGGTCTTGATCAGCTCGTAATCGTCGTCGGCGAGCTCGTTCTCGGCCGACGCGCTCGAAGCGCCGGCGAGGACGTAGAAGACGTCGTCCCCCCCGTTCGGCTGCACGAAGCCGAAGCCTTTCCCCACGTCGAACCATTTCACCCGTTGCGGCGCGACGGCTTTCGGCAAGCCGGCCAGCCTTCTCAGGGCGGCCGCCAGTCCCGCGTCCGGCGAGGAAACGTCGGCGCTCTGCTCGTCGTCAGCGGTTTTTTCTGTGGACATGGGGCGCAGACCCTTTGTGGGATCACGCATAAGCTAATTGCCGAAAGCAAAAATATCCACCGATATTCCGCCGGCCTCGCCCCGGGGGAGGAGCGCGACCTCACGCCCTCTCGAACCAGGGCGTCAGCACCGGATAGCCTTCCCCGGCCAAAAGCGCCGCGGTCTCGTAGAGCGGCAGGCCGACCACGGCGGAATAAGAGCCGATGAGCCGCACCGCGAAGCTGCCGGCGAGGCCCTGAATGGCGTAGCCGCCGGCCTTGCCGCGCCATTCGCCGGAGGCGAGATAGGCGTCGATCTCGGTCGCCGACAGGCGCTTGAAGCGCAGGCGCGTCTCGACGAGGCGGCGGCGCTCGGCGCGGCGCGGCGTCAGCAGCGTGACGCCGGTGAACACCCGATGCTGGCGTCCCGACAGCAGCCGCAGGCAGTCCTCGGCCTGCTCGACATCCTCGCATTTGGGCAGGATGCGGCGGCCGACGGCGACGACCGTGTCGGCGGCCAAGATATAGCAGCCCTCGAGCTCGGGCCGGTAGGCGATCAGCTTGACGGCCGCGGCGGCCTTCTCGCCGGACAGCCGGGCGGCGAGGCTGCGCGGCAGCTCGTTGCGCTGCGGAGTCTCGTCTATTGCTGTCGGCAGCAGGGCGTCGGCGTCGAGGCCGATCTGCTGCAGCAGGGCGAGCCTCCGGGGCGAGGCGGAAGCGAGGGCCAGAAGCGGCCGCGCGGCAGTCGGCTGGGACGTCACGGCGATCGGCTCCGCGCTGCAATGGCAATCATTTGAATCGATAAGTGATGCGCCCTTTGGTCAGATCATAGGGCGTCATCGCGACCAGCACCTTGTCGCCGGTGAGCACGCGGATGCGGTTTTTCCGCATCTTGCCGGCGGTATGGGCGATGATCTCATGATCATTCTCGAGCTTCACCCGAAACGTCGCGCTCGGCAGCAGCTCGACGACGATACCGGGAAACTCCAGCAGTTCTTCCTTGGCCATGTGGTTCCTTCTTACGGGGCTCGCGCGCGTCGCGCGGCCCCCAAAGCGAAAGGCCCGCTGATCGCGGGCGCAGCTCGGATATGGGATCGGAATCGGGACACGCAAATCCGCGCCGGACCCTAACCGAGAAAGGATGAATTGTGAACCGCGCGCGGCAGAGCAATCGGGGCAATCGGGTGAAGGACGAGCCCCCGTCACCCTCGTCCCGAGGGAGCCCCCGCAGCGGGCGTCGCGAAGGACGGCAACGGCAGAACCCTTTGATTTCGCCCTGCGGCCGTCCTTCGAGACGCCGCCTCCGGCGGCTCAGGACGAGGGTTGGGGATTTTATCCTTCATCCGATTGTCCTGGCCGGCGGCGACGAAACGCCGCCGCGAGAGTAGGAACGCCGCGCCGACGCGCGGGGAAATGACGAGAACAGCGAGGCCCTTTCGCGTGGAGAGAGAAGCTTATCCCTATATCGCCGGGCTGCGCGCGGCGTCGATCGCCGCCGTGGTCGCCTTCCACATCGCGCCGCGATCGACGCCCGGCGGCTATGCGGGAGTGGATGCATTTTTTGTCATATCCGGCTTCATCGTCTCCGGATCTCTTCACAAATACAGCTTCGCGAGCTTCGGCGAATTTCTGCGCTTTTTCTACGCGCGCCGCTTTCGGCGCATCGTTCCCGCTCTCGCCGTCATGCTGCCGACGACCTTCCTGCTCGCGGCCGTGTTCGTCCCGAACATGATGTTCGGGAGTCAGATGCGCGCGGTCGCGACGGCGGCCTGCTTCGGCTACTCCAATATCATCCTCGGCCGGGGGACCGATTATTTCGGGACCGACGCCGCGCTCGACGCCTTCACGCATACCTGGTCGCTCGGCGTCGAGGAGCAGTTCTATGTTATTTTCCCTGCTCTCTTTTTCCTCATGCGACGGCGGGCCGACGCGATGGGCCTGCTGGCCGTCCTCGTCCTCCTCTCCTTCGCCTCCGGCTTCGACTGGCGCAAAGGCGCCTTCGACGCCGGCTTCTATTCCAGCCTCTCGCGCTTCTGGGAGATCGGCGCCGGCGTTCTCGCCTATCGGATCCTGGCGGCGAAAGGGCTGTTCGCGCCCGGCGCCGACGCCGGCGCCGAGAAGACGCCGCTCGCCGCGGCGGGAGCCGCGCTTCTGGCCTTCAGCTTCTTCTTCTCCGATCCGCAGACGTTTCCGACGCCGGGCGCGCTCGCGCCGGTCCTCGGAACGCTCTGCCTCATCGGCGCCCTGCACGCCCGCAGGCCGACCAGCCTCGTCGGCAAGGCTTTGAGCTGCGGCGCCGCCCTGCGGCTCGGCGCGCTCTCTTATTCGCTCTATCTCTGGCACTGGCCGGTCATCGTCTTGGTCAAATGGACGATCGGGGTCGACACGCCGGCGTCGAAGCTCGCCGCCCTCGCCGTCGCGACCGCCGCCGCGCTCGCCTCCTATGAGCTCATCGAGCGGCCCTGTCGCTACGGGCCGCTGCTACGTACCCACGCTCGCGCCATCTCGCTCTCGGCCGCGGCGCTCATTGCGGCATGGGGCGGAATCACGCTGATGCGGGCGATGACGCCATGGCTGTCGGCGAGCGTCGTGGCGCAGAATTCACACGACTGGTTTCCGCATCTCGATGCGGCCGTCATTGACGGCGCATGCTCCGTCGCGACCGAAAAATTCGTCGACGGGGAGGAGGTCGAGCTGCGCATGACCCGCGTCGGATGCGGCCCGCCGGATGATAGAACGCTCTACATCGTCGGCGACAGCCACGCCTGGGCCTATCTCGATCTCGCCGAGCTCTACGCATTACGCAGCGGAACGCGCGTCGTGCTGCGCTATGCGTCGGGCTGCGTCCTGCTCCATACGCTTCCGATCTCGTCGGACTGCGCCCGGCTCGCGTCGCGACGGACGGAGCGGCTCGCCGCCGAGGCGAAGGCGGGCGACGCCATTTTCCTGCCCGGACTGCGCACCCTGCGATGGCGGCGGAACGGAGCGGATGGGCTGGAGCCGCAGACGCCGGATCTCGCGAGCCGAATGCAGGAGGCGAACGCGCTTCCCGATGCGCGCGCCACGCTGCAGGCTCTCGACAGGCCGGACATTCACCTGTTGATCGAAGCGCCGAAGCCCGTCCACAAGACCACCTTTTTCCGCTGCGCGGACTGGTTCGACCGCACTCATCCGGCCTGCGCCGAGGGCGATCGCGTCCCGCGCGCCGAGGAAGAGGCGCATCGCCGACCCGCGATGGAGCTGCTCGCGACCTTGAAGGCGGAATTTCCGCGTGTCGAAATCTTCGATCCGCTGCCGTTTCTCTGCGAGGCCGACGCATGCGCGCTGCATCGCGACGGCAGGCCGCTGTTCTGGGACGGCGATCACATCTCCCGCTTCGCCAGTCGCGTCATGTTGCGGCCGATCGCCGAAGAGCTCGCGCGCTTCGGCTTTCCCTGGCCGCATGCGGCGTCGATCGGGAGCGCCGGGCCGGCGACGCCGTGAATGAAAGCTTGCGATCAGCCGAGCAGCCACGTCGACTTCATCAGCATATAGGCGGCGACTGCGAAGACGACGACGGCGAAGGCGATTGTGAGCTGTCCCGTCTTCTTGGACATGCGTCGCGCCGTCGCGACGCCGAACAAGGTGCCGACGCCGCCGCTGCCGATGAGCACGGCGGCCAGAAGCCAGTCGACGAGATCCGACGTCGCGTAATTGAGCGCCGTCGTCAGCCCGAAGATGGTGACGGCGACGAGCGATGTGCCGACGGCGTTGATCATCGGCATTCCGGTGGAGCCGACGAGGCCCGGCACGACGAGCACGCCGCCGCCGATGCCGAAGAAGCCCGAAAAGAGTCCGGTCACGAAGCCAGTGGCGCCGACCTTCGGCGCCCGCTCGAACGTGCATTCGACCGCGGCGTTTCCCGACCTTCCGCGGCCGCGCAGCATCAGCACGCCCGTCAGGATCATCACGAAGGCGAAGAGGAACAGCAGCTTTGGGCCATCGAAGCTCTTGCCGAGCGTCGAGCCGACGACGGCGCCCAAGGTTCCCGCCGCCGCATACATGCCGCCGCAACGCCATTTCACCGAACCGGCGCGCGCGTGATTGAACAGGCTGAAGGCGGCGTTGATCGCGACCGCGAAGGCGCTCGTCCCGATCGCGATATGCGGATCCGTCACGCCGACCACATAGACGAGCAGCGGCACGGCGAGAACCGAGCCGCCGCCGCCGATGAGGCCCAGCGTGAACCCGATGCCGCCGCCGCAGGCGGCCGCGATCACATATTGGACGAGCTCCAGGGTCACGCGTCCCTCGTCATTCGGCAGGTTGCGCGGATGTCTCGAGCATGTGCGGCTTGCACAGCCATTCCTGGCCCTCGAGCATCATGTTCCAATAGATCGGCGGCAGCAGGCGCTCCTTCAGGAACCACGCCGCGCGCGACGGCTTGGTCCCGTCGATCATCCATTTCGGAAAGCTCGGCAGCAGCTTGCCGCCATAGCCGAACTCGGCCAGCACGATCTTGCCGCGCTCGACGGTGAGCGGGCAGGAGCCATAGCCGTCATAGCCGACATGCGGCGCCTTCCCGTCGAGAACCGACAGGACATTGATGGCGACGACCGGCGCCTGCTTGCGCGCGGCGGCGGCGGTCTTGGCGTTGGTGGTCGCAATGCCGTCGCCGAGCGCGAACACATTGGCGTAGCGCGCATGACGCAGGCTCTGCGGATCGACGGCGATGAATCCCGTCTCGCCGGCGAGCGGACTTTTTGCGATGAACTCCGGCGCCTTCTGCGGCGGCACGGCGTGCAGCATGGCGAACTCGCGCTGAACGCGGATCACGTTCGCGTCGGCGTCCTTCTCCTCGAAGGTCGCGACCTTCGCGGCGCCGTCGACGGCGACGAGCTTCGATTCGAAGTCGAGACGAATGCCGTAGCGCTCGACATATTTCATCAAGGCCGGAACATAGGCGGGCACGCCGAACAGCACCGCGCCGGCATTGTGGAACTCCACCTCGATATCGTTCAGCACGCCGGCGCGTCGCCATGTGTCGCAGGAGAGATACATCGCCTTCTGCGGCGCGCCCGCGCATTTGATCGGCATGGGCGGCTGCGTGAACAGCGCGCGGCCCTTCGACAGCGAGGTCGCCAGCCGATGCGTGTAGGGCGCGAGATCGGCGCGATAATTGGAGGTGACGCCATTCTTGCCGAGCGTCTCGACGAGGCCGGGAATCGCGTCCCAATCGAGCTTGATGCCGGGCGAGGCGACGAGCGCGCGATAGCGCAGGCGCGAGCCGTCGGCGAGAACGACCTCATTCGCCTCCGGCGCGAATTCGGCGACCGCCTGCTTGACCCATTTGGCCTTGTCCGGCATCACCGAGGCCGTCGGCCGCCGCGTCGTCTCGGGCGTGAACACGCCGGCGCCGACGAGCGTGAAGCCCGGCTGATAATAATGCACGTCGGCCGGCTCGACGATGGCGACCGACAGCGAGGGCCGCCGCTTCAAGAGGCTCGCGGCCGCCGCTATGCCGCCGCTGCCGCCGCCGACGATCACCACATCATAATCGCCGGGCCCATGAGCGCCGCGCGCGAGAATGCGCTGCTTCACCGGCTCGATGTCGACGCCCGCGCCTTCCGCAGCGGCGAGAATCGCGGAAGCGCCGAGCGTCTTCGCCTGCGCGAGCGCCCACAGCGCGCTCGCGCGGCGCCCCGTCTTGCAATAGCCGAGGACCTTTCCGTCCGCGCTCGCCAGCGCCGCAGCGAATGCGTCGACGGCGTCGTCGCGAAGATCGGCCATCGTCACCGGAACATGCGCCGCCGTCAGTCCATGCGCGGCCGCCCAGCCGGAGACGTCGGCGAAGCTCGGCTGGCCGGGCTCCTCATTGTCGGGACGACAATCGACAATGCGGCGAAAGCCGTCACGCGCGGCGCGAGCGACATCGTCCTGCGAGAGCTGCGGCGAAACGGAAAAATCGGGAGTGAGAGCGACAAAGCCCATGATGCGGTCTCTCGTTCGAGGTGGAAGCGATGCGTCAGCGACGCGCGCAGGTGGAGACGCCCAGCAGGCTGTAGGCGGGGCAGGTGGAGAAGAGGCTGGTGAGCAGCAGGGCGAGCGCCACGGCGCCGAGCACGATGGCGATGGTTCCGCTCAGATGGCCGAGCGCATAGGCGACGGCGATCGCAACGACGACGGCGAGGCGAAGAAGGCGATCGATCATTCCGACATTCTTGGACATGACGATACTCTTTCGGTTGGACGAGATTCAGCGGCCGAGAAGGCGTTGCAGGAACATTCCGAGCGCCATCGCGAGGACGAAGGGGATGGCGCTCAAGGGAGCGAGCGCGAGATCGACGAGCGCGGGTCCCGGGCAAAGGCCGGCGATCCCCCAGCCCACTCCGAACAGCGCCGCGCCGATGACGAGGCGCGCGTCGATCGGATCGGTCGGCGGCAGATCGAAGGCCGTTTCGACCAGCGGCTTGTCCATGCGGCGGCGAATGCGCCAGGCGATCGCCATGGGGACGAGCGCGCCGATCATCACGAAAGCGAGCGTCGGATCGAAGGCGCCGAAGAGATCGAGAAAGCCGCGCACGCGCGCCGGATCGGCCATGCCCGACAAAGCGAGTCCGGCGCCGAACAAAAGCCCGCAGAGGAGACCGAGAACAGCCGAGCGCGTCACCATGCGAGCCCCGCCGCATTCATCGCCGCCACGGTCGCGACGCCCGCGGACATGAAGACGGCGGTGGCGACGACCGATCGCTTCGACAGGCGCGACAGTCCGCAGACGCCATGGCCACTGGTGCAGCCCGAGCCGAGCCGGCTGCCATAGCCGACCAGCACGCCGCCGATCAGCAGCAGAGCGAGCGGAGGAAAGCGCGTCTCGACCGGCCCGAGGGCGAGCTGCATGAGCAGCGCGCCGAGCGGCAGTCCGAGCACGAAGCCCGTGGCGAGGCCGTCCGGACCACAGCCCTGCGTCAGGCGAAGGGCGCGGGCGAGCAAGCCGCTGACGCCGGCGATGCGGCCGGCGCCGAGGAGGACGGCCGACGCCGCGGCGCCGATCATCAGCCCGCCCGCGAGCCCGTGTACGATGGACTGCGCGAGCGACATCAGAACACGTCCAGCGGCAGCTTCAGATAGCGCGTTCCATTGTCCTCGGCCGGCGGCAGTCGCCCGCCGCGAACATTCACCTGCACCGAGGGCAGGATCAGATGCGGCAGGTCGAGCGTCTTGTCGCGCGCGGTGCGCATGGAGACGAAGGCCTCCTCCTCGACCCCGTCATGGACGTGGACATTCTTGGTCCGCTCGTCGCCGACCGTCGTCTCCCAGAGGAAATGATCGCGGCCGGGCGCCTTATAATCGTGGCAGAGGAACAGCCGGGTCTCGGCGGGCAGCGACAGCAGCCGGCGGATCGAGCGATAGAGCGCGCGGGCGTCGCCGCCGGGGAAGTCGGCGCGGGCCGTGCCATAGTCCGGCATGAACAGCGTGTCGCCGATGAAGGCGGCGTCGCCGATCACAAAGGCCACGTCCGCCGGCGTGTGTCCGGGCACATGCAGCGTGATCGCCGGGATCTCGCCGACCGCGAAAGTGTCGCCGTCGCCGAACAATCGGTCGAACTGCGAGCCGTCGCGGGCGAATTCGGCGCCGAAGTTGAACAGCTTGCCGAACACGGTTTGGACCGTGGCGATCTCGCGGCCAATGGCGAGCTTGCCGTCGAGCTTGCGCTGGAGATAGGGCGCGGCGGAGAGGTGATCGGCGTGGGCGTGGGTCTCGAGCAGCCAGTCGATTTTCAAGCTTTCACGATTTACGTAATCAATGATCTCGTTTGCGCCTCTGGTCGAGGTGCGACCGGAGGCGTAGTCGAAGTTCAAAACGCTGTCGACTATGGCGCCGCGACGGGTCGCGGGGTCGAAGACCACATGGGTGGCTGTGAAGGTCGGCTCGTCGAAAAAAGTGACGACCTGAATCAGAGGTCGCGTTTTGGCGGCGAGGACCTGCTCGGTGGCGCGCTGGAGCGCTGCATCGGTCATTTGCGAACCCCCTTCATATTAATGATTACATAAACTATGTAATCATATAAGGTCATTGTGTCAAGCCGCGAAAGGAGGCAGAGAGAACCCATGGAAAACGAACCGATTCCGGCTCCGGCGGGGGGCTGCAGGGGTTTGCGCATCGGCGATACCGCGCCCGTCTTCCGCGCGCGCTCCACCAAGGGCGAGGTGCGGCTCGACCAGTTCCGCGGACGCTGGCTGATCTTCTTCTCGCACCCGGCGGATTTCACACCGGTCTGCACCAGCGAGTTCGTCGCCCTCGCCCGCGCCGCGTCGCGCTTCGAGGCGATCGGCTGCGCCCTGCTCGGCCTCTCGGTCGACAGCCTCTATTCGCATCTCGCCTGGGTGCGGGCGATTCGCGACATTTTCGGCGTGACCGTGCCCTTCCCCATCGTCGAGGACCCGTCGATGGCGATCGGCCGCGCCTATGGGATGCTCGACGAGGCCGCGCAGGATTCCTCGGCGATGCGCGCCACCTACTACATCGATCCGCTCGGCGTCGTGCGGGCGCTGACCTGGTATCCGCTCACCGTCGGACGCTCGGTCGAGGAAATGCTGCGTCTGGCGACAGCCCTGCAGAGGACCGCCTCGGGCGAGGTGATGACGCCGGAGGGCTGGACGCCCGGCGGCGATCTGCTGCTGCCGCCGGCGACCGGCGCCGCCGAAGCGCTCGCGCCCGGCGCGGCCGACGATTGGTTCTATCGGACCTGCAAGGACAAATGACCGCGATCTACCAATCCCGCGAGCGCGCCAATGAGGCCGCCGAACGGCTGAAGATCTACGCGCAGCCGCAGCGGCTGATGATTCTCTCTTTTCTGCTCGCCGGCGAGCGCACGGTCGGGGAGATCGAGACGGCGACCGCCATCGGCCAGCCCGCGCTCAGCCAGCAGCTCGCGGAGCTGCGCCGCGCCGAGCTGGTCGAGACGCGGCGCGCGGCCAAGCAGATCTTCTACAAGCTCGCCGACGCCCGCGTCGCGCTCTGCGTCCGCTGCGTCGAGGCGATCTTCGAGGGCGCGGGCGATCCCGAGGCCGCCTTGGCCGAGGCGCTGCGCGGCCCGAGCGCTCGAAGCGAGCCGCGCAGCCGCGCCGGCGCCGCGAGCTTCGCCAAGATCATGCCGTGACGCTCGCCGTGAGCCTCGTCATCCTGCCGCTTTCGTCTATAGTGCCGCGCAAATCGCATCCGAAGGACGTCCTTCCATGCCTCACTTCGCTCGGCCGCACAGGGCGGCGCTGATCCTGGTCCTCGCGCTGGCGGGCCTTTCCGGCTGCGGCCGGCGCGGTCCGCTCGACCTGCCGCCGGAGGTCACGGCTCAGCCGAGGGAAGCGGTCGTGCAAAAAACCACGGTCACGCCGGAGGGCTCCAAGAAGCCGGTCGCGGAGGAGGTGAGGGCTGTGGAGTATATTCCCGGCACGACTGGCTTCCGGCCGCCGGAGCGCTATCCCTTCATCCTCGATCCGCTGCTCGACTAAAGGCCCGCTCCGGTCTATCGGAAGCGAAAGCCCTCTCCCCCGCTCCGCGGGAGAGGGCGGCGGCCGGCGCTTCGCGAAGGAACCGAAGAGGCGCGCAACGTGCTCCCTCTCCCACGGAGCGGGCGAGGGCCGGGGGAGGGGCGTCACCGGACGCAGGCGAGTAGGACCCACTGATGCATCATTTCGACTATCGCGCCGGCGTCCTCCACGCCGAGGACGTGGCGCTGCCGAAGATCGCCGACGAAGTCGGCTCGCCGTTCTACTGCTATTCGGCGGCGACGATCCGGCGGCACTTCACCGTCTTCTCGGCGGCCTTCGCGGGGCTCGACGCGCTCGTCTGCTATGCGGTGAAGGCCAATTCCAACCAGGCCGTGCTCTCTCTGCTCGCCGGCCTCGGCGCCGGCATGGACGTCGTCTCGGGCGGCGAATTGCAGCGCGCCCGCGCCGCCGGCGTTCCCGCGCGCAAGATCACCTTCTCCGGCGTCGGCAAGACGGCGCAGGAGATCGCGCTCGCCATCGACGAAGGCATCTTCTGCTTCAATGTGGAATCAGAGCCGGAGCTCGAGGCGATCTCGCGCATCGCGGCGGAAAGGGGCAAGCGCGCCCATATCTCGCTGCGCGTCAATCCCGACGTCGACGCCAAGACCCACGCCAAGATCTCCACCGGCCTCGCCGAGAACAAATTCGGCGTGCCCCTGTCGCGCGCCCGCGACATCTATGCGCAGGCGGCACGGCTGCCGGGGCTCGACATCGTCGGCGTCGACATGCATATCGGCTCGCAGATCACCGATCTGCGCCCCTTCGACGAAGCCTTCTCTCTGCTCGCCGAGCTGGTCGTCGCTCTGCGCGCCGACGGCCATGCGATCTCCCATGTCGATCTCGGCGGCGGCCTCGGCATTCCGTATCACGCGGGCGAGGACCCGGCGTCCTATCACCCCGATCGCTACGCCGAGATCGTGCGGCGGCATATGGGCGGACTCGGCTGCAAGCTGCTGTTCGAGCCGGGACGGCTCATCGTCGGCAATTCCGGCGTGCTCGTCACCCGCGTTCTCTATGTGAAGCAGGGCGAGGCCAAGACCTTCGTCATCGTCGACGCCGGCATGAACGACCTCGTCCGGCCGACGCTCTACGACGCCTGGCACGAGATCGTTCCGGTGACGCAGCCCGCGCCGCACACGAATGATATTCTCGCCGACGTCGTCGGCCCGGTGTGCGAGACGGGCGACTATATCGCGCTCGGCCGCTCCATCCCTGAGCCGGCGCAGGGCGATCTGCTCGCCGTCCTCACCTCCGGCGCCTATGGCGCCGTGCAGGCGGGAACTTATAATACGCGGCCGCTCATTCCCGAGGTTCTGGTCGACGGCGCGCGCTGGGCCGTCGTGCGCGAGCGGCCGAGCGTCGAAGCGCTCATTGCGTTCGATCGCGTTCCGTCCTGGCTGCGCGGCGAGTAGGCAAAATCTAAAGACGCTGCGGATGAGCGAGCCTTCAGGCTCGCCGCCGGCCGACGCCGGGCGCCGATTGCGGACTCCGCCGCGTTTCTCGACAATCGCCCGGCGCGCGATCGGAGGCTGTCCATGTTCTCTCATGTCCATACCGGCGTGACCGATTTCGAGCGCGCCTTCGCCTTCTATTCCGCTGTGCTGCAGGAGCTCGATCTCGTCTTGACGTTCAAGGAGGGTGAGAGGTCCTGGGCCGGCTGGCGATCACGCGGCGCCGACCGGCCATTGCTTCTCATCGGCCGCCCCTATGACGGCGCGCTCGCCTCGGCCGGCAATGGGCAGATGGTGGCGCTACTGGCGCAAAGCCGCAATGCCGTGGACAGATGCCATGCCGCCGCGCTCGCGAACGGCGGCGTCAGCGAAGGCCCGCCGGGGCTGCGGCCGCAATATCATGCGCATTATTATGGCGCCTATTTCCGTGACCCGGACGGCAACAAGCTCTGCGTCTGCCGTCACGAGCCGGAACCGCTGCTTTAGCCGTAATAGCTGCGATGCCACGCGACCAGCGCCGCGACGCCCTCGTCGATCGAGGTGTGCGGCCGAAAGCCCGTGAGCCGCTCGAGCAGAGCGGAATCGGCGAAGGTGCGCTGCATGTCGCCGGGCTGCATGTCGAGATAGTTGCAGATCGCTTTCCGGCCGAGCGCGCGCTCGATCGCCGCGACGAAATCCATGAGGTTGATCGGCTCGCCGCGTCCGATGTTCACGACGCGCCAGGGCGCCGCCGGCGACACGGACGGATCGGCGGAGTCGATGCGCGGGACGCAGTCGACGAGCCGCAGGATCGCCTCGATGAGATCGGCGACATAAGTGAAGTCGCGCTCCATGTCGCCGTGATTATAGACGTCGATCGGCCGGCCCTTCTCGATCGCGTCGATGAATTTATACGGCGCCATGTCCGGCCGGCCCCAGGGGCCGTAGATGGTGAAGAAGCGGAACAGGGTGATCGGAATCGAAAAGAGATGCGCATAGGAATGCGCCATCGCCTCGGTGGCCTTCTTGGTCGCCGCATAGAGCGACAGAGGATGATCGGCGCGCTCGCTCTCGAGGAAGGGCACATGCGCATTGGCGCCATAGACGGAGCTGGTCGAAGCCATCAGCAGATGCCGCGGCTTCATCGCTCGCGCGAGGTCCAGAATATTGAAGGAGCCGACGATGTTGGAGTCGATATAGGCGCGCGGCTCCTCGATGCTGTAACGCACGCCCGCCTGCGCGGCGAGATGGACGATGACGTCGGGCTCGGCGGCTTCGACCGCGCTCGTCAGGCGCTGCATGTCCTCGAGCGGCGCGACGACCGCGCGAAACTGGTCGGAACGCGCCAGCATCGCGTGGCGCGCCTCCTTCAGCCGCACGTCGTAATAGCTCGTCATGGCGTCATAGCCGACGACCCGATGGCCGAGCTCGAGCAGGCGCTGCGCGAGATGAAAGCCGATGAAGCCGGCGGTGCCGGTCACGAAGAAACGCATGAGCCCGATCCGATCGCATCGCGCGGCCGCCCCTGCGCTCGCTGTCGCGGAAAAGGCGCAGACTGTCAACTCGGGGAAGACCCCGCGCCCGGGCGATCGGGTGAAGGACAAAATCCCTAACCCTTGTCCGTCGAGACGCCCGCTTCGCAGGCTCCTCGCAACAGCAAATCGCGCAAACGCGCCGGCTGCGCCCGGCGGCGAGCAGCCCCCCGCCTCGTCGCGCGGGCCATCTCGACGCCGACCTCGCCGGAACGCATCGGATGGTTAATTGCTGCTTTTCAGAGGGAAGGCCGCGCTCGGCGGACTTCGGAAGTCTTCGAAATGGGTGGTGGTGCCGGTTGCAGGATTCGAACCCGCGACCTACTGATTACAAATCAGTTGCTCTACCAGCTGAGCTAAACCGGCCCCATGCGCACGACCGGGTTTCGCGCTCACGCGCGCTCCCTTGCGCTCGGCTTTCTATACGCGCCATCGCTGCTGGGGAAAAGACCCGGATCTCCGCCGCCGTCCGGGACGCTCCCACAGCTTTCGTCGCCATGGCGAGCCGCAAGGCGACGCGGAGCGGCGGGCCGAGGTCATGCATATAAATGTGATGCCGAACGCACCCATCGCTTCGCAACCAACGCGAGAAACCTCCTTGATCGGCGCCTCGCGCGCAGATATGCTCTCGCTCGTTGGAAAATTTTGATCCGGCATATCGTGAGCATTACGCACGGGCCGGTCAGTCTTGTCGTGAGGACTTTTTATGAAGGACGAACGGATCTGGGTCGCTGGACATCGCGGAATGGTCGGCTCCGCTCTGACCCGTCTGCTGCGCGCGCAGGGCCGCAACGTCATTACCGTGGATCGCTCGATCCTCGATCTCAGAAGCCAGCCGGAGGTCGAGTTCTGGCTGCGCGCCAATCAGCCGACGGCGATCCTCTTCGCGGCGGCCAAGGTCGGCGGAATTCTCGCCAACAGCCGTTACCCGGCCGATTTCATCTATGACAATCTGACCATTCAGAGCAATGTGATCCACGGCGCGCACAAGGCCGGCGTCGATCGGCTCGTCTTCCTCGGCTCGTCCTGCATCTATCCCAAATTCGCCGAGCAGCCGATCCGCGAGGACTCGCTGCTCACCGGCGCGCTGGAGCCGACCAATGAATGGTATGCGATCGCCAAGATCGCCGGCATCATGACCTGCCAGGCCTATCGGCGCCAGCACGGTCGCCGCTATGTGTCCGTCATGCCTTGCAATCTCTACGGCCCGAACGATAATTTCGACCTCGAGACCAGCCATGTGCTGCCGGCGCTGATGCGCAAGCTACACGAGGCCAAGCTGGCGGGCGCCCGCGAGATCGTGGTCTGGGGCACCGGAACGCCGCTGCGCGAGTTCCTGCATGTCGACGATCTCGCGCGCGGCGTCGTCCATTGCCTCGATCACTATGACGATTATCCGCACATTAATTGCGGCGCGGGCTCCGAGGTCTCGATCCGCGAGATCGCCGAGACCATGGCGCGGGTCGTCGGCTTCGACGGACGCCTCGTCTTCGATACGACGAAGCCCGACGGCACGCCGCGAAAGATCATGGATTCGAGCCGTATCCAAGCGCTCGGCTGGTCGCCGGAGATCTCGCTCGACGCGGGACTGGCCTCGACCTATCGCTGGTATCTGGAGAATGTCGCCGCTCGGGCGACAGCGGACGTCCACGCGGCCTGACGAGGCCTGCAGGCCCGTCGCGCCGCCGAGCGTCATTGCGCGGCGGCCCTGGACGGCTCGCGGCTGTGCTCCTCGTGTCGACGAAGACTCAGTCCACCGCTGCGGGCGCGCGCTCCGACCAGTGGGCGGCGAGGGAGGCGACGGCGTCCCACAGATCGTCGAAATGCGAGATCACCCGGTCGGGCGCGAATTCCGCGACCGGCGTTTGCGTATAGCCGAAATCGACGGCGACGACCGGCACGCCGGCCGCTTTCGCCGTGTCGATGTCGGTCTGCGAATCGCCGATCATCACCGCCCGCGACGGATCGCCGCCGGCGCGCGCGATCGTCTGCGTGAGCGCGCGCGGATCGGGCTTGTGGAATGGAAAGCTGTCGCGGCCGCAGATCGCCGAGAAGCGCGACGCGACGCCGAGACGCTCGAGCAGCAGGATCGACAAGTCCTCGGGCTTGTTGGTGCAGACCGCGAGGCGATAGCCGGCCGCAAAAAAACGTTCGAGCGCCGATAGGGCGCCGGGGAAGAGGCGCGTCTCGTCGGCGATCCGCTCGCGATAATGGGCGAGAAAGAGGTGGAACAGCAGCTCCAAGCGCTCGGGCGCGAGCTCGGCGCCGTTCGCCGCATAGCCGCGCTGGATCAGCGCCCGCGCCCCGGCGCCGACCAGCGCGCGCGCCGCGGAGGCGGGCAGGGGCGCGTGGCCGTCGCGCTGCAGCAGGACGCCGAGCGCGCCGATGAGGTCGCCGGCCGTGTCGGCGAGCGTGCCGTCGAGATCGAACACCAGGATCGGCGCGCCCGTCATGAGCCCTCTTCCGTCTGTCCGCCGCGCCGGCGCCTCGCGAATGACGCATCGGCGTGTAGACTGCGGCAGGTGATTCGCCGGTGGAGTTTAACCTTGCGCCCGACCTTTCGTCTCCCCTTCCTCGGCCTCCTCCTTCTCGCCGCGCCCGGCGCCGCGCTCGCAGGCAATTACGAGTTCCTGGCCGCGCCGCAAACCGACCTCAACCGCGTCTTCCGCCTCGACCGGGCGAGCGGCGAGGTCGGCGCCTGCCAATATGGGCTGAAAGAGGGCGCCTCGATCGGCGTCACCCTCTGCTATCCGCCGGGCGAGGGCGCGAAGGCCGGCCCTTTCAGTGAATATTCGCTCGTCGCCTCGCGCCATACGGGCGAGGGCGGCGTGTTTCGCGTCGATCTGCGCACGGGATCGATGTCGATCTGCTTCGTGCTGAACGAGAGCTCGGTGGTGTGCACGCCGCCGGCGAAATGAGCGACGCCTCCCGATCACAAGTCGAGGTCCAGAGGACGCGCATAGTGCTCGACGACCGGGAAAGGGTCGTAGAAGTGGTGGAGCAGCGCCTTCCACTCGGCGTATCGATCCGACTGCCGAAAGCCGATCGTGTGATCTTCGAGCTTCTCCCAGGTCACGAGCAGAAGATATCGGGATGACGTCTCGATGCATCGGCGGATTTCCATCGAAACGAAGCCGGGAGTCGCCGAGATGAGGGGAAGCGCCACGCGGATCGCGTTTTCGAAGGCGCATTCCTCTCCCGGACGAATATCGAGCATCGCCGCCTCCAGAACGGCGGATTCGGCGTCTTTGACGGTCATGCTGAAATTCCTGCGAAGGCGGAGTGGAATGCGAGCCCGGCGGCTCGAGCCGCCGGCGCAATGGAGAACGACTATTCGCGCATCAGGCCGGCGATGGCTTGCCGAATGGTCAGCAAGGATTGCCCGGCGACCATGCCCTTCCAAAAATCGGTCTCGCGGTAGAAGGCCGACCGCATCCGGCTCTCGATCGTCCGGCCCGCCTCGGAATTCGGATCGCCATAGGCGTGCAGCCAGGCGTCGGCGCGCAGCGCCTGCATGACTTCCAGAATCGGCGCCGTGCCGACCTCGAAAGCTATGCCGGTGAATTCAGCGCCCGGAAGCAGCTTCGCGGAACCGATCAGATTATCGCCCGTCACATCCTCGGAGGCCGATTTTTCCCCCGCCTGCGTCGCGTCGGCGATCTTCGTCGAGGTGACGGCCGCGCCATACCAGCAGGAGGCGCGAGCGAACTCCGCAGTTCCGGGCGCATCGGTCGAAAGTCGCTCGGCATATCCCTCCGGGCCGAGCCCGGTGTGATAATCGATGACCGCGACGCGGCGGGCGCCGGCGAGATGTTTTCGAAAAATCGCGCTCTGCGTTCGCCGCGACCAGCTCGGCTCCTTCCCCCCGTAGAACAATCCGAGCGGATGAGAATATTGTCCGATGCTGACGGCCTTCTGAAAGGCGCGGTCGCCTCTCGCCGCTCTCCACGCCAACAGGCGCTCGGTCGTGCTCTTCTGCGCCTCGGGCGTCCATTGCGCTGGACAGAGGTCGTCGGCCAGCTCGGCGTAATCCGGATTCGATGAAAGCCGTGGCGGGAAATCGACCCAGTTCCTGTTGAGGTCGACATTGTCCTCATTGACGCGCCGCGTCCACGCGAACCCATGAGGGTTGATCGCATGGATGAGGAGGACGCCGACGCTCGCGTTCGCCGCCCCGCCGCGACGCAGCCAGTCGATCTGCGCGCCCGATCCGCAATAGCCTTCGACGCCATGCGTACCGGAAATGAGCACCAGGGCGCGGTCGGTTCTCGGCCCCACCCATGCGACATCGGTGGTCAGGGCCTCGCCGTCCGGCCCGCGGCCCGGATGTTCGAAAACCTCGAGCGCGCCGCCCGCCGCGTCGACCGCGGCTCGAAATTTATCACGCGCTTGCGCATAGGATCGGCTGAAAGAATCGACGTCGTTGCTCATGCTTCTTCTCCGGGGTCGAAGCGGGGGCTCGCGTGAATAAATGAGGCGGACCAACTGGAAGGCGAGTGTCGAGCGGTTCGAGGGGGAAGACAAGCCACAGGTCGCGGCCGCCGGCGCCGCCATTGATTTACGCCGCCAAACCGACTATCGCCGGGCGCCGCCACGCGAAGGGAGCCCACTCATGCCGATCGACGCCGCCGATGACATGAAGAAGCGCGCGGCCGCCGCGGCGCTTGGCGCCGTCGCGCCGGGCATGCGGCTCGGGCTCGGCACCGGCTCCACCGCCGCCCATTTCGTCGCTCTACTCGGCGAGCGCGTGCGCGAGGGGCTGAACGTCCTCTGCGTGCCGACGTCCGAGCGCACGCGCGCCCAGGCGGAGGCGCTCGCCATTCCGCTCGCGACCCTCGACGAGGCGCCGCAGCTCGATCTCACGGTCGACGGCGCGGATGAATTCGATTCGGCGCTTCGCTTGATCAAGGGCGGCGGCGGCGCCCTGCTGCGCGAGAAAATCGTCGCCGCGGCCTCGCGCCGCCTCATCGTGGTGGCCGACGCGACGAAGCGGGTGAATAGCCTCGGCGCCTTCCCGCTGCCGGTCGAGATCGACGCCTTCGGCGCAAAGTCGACGCTCGGCCATGTCGAGCGCGCCGCCGCGGCGCTCGGCCTTGCCGGCGAGGTCCGCCTCAGAATGCGTCCCGACGGACATGTTTTCGTCACCGACGGCGGGCATCTCGTGCTCGACTGTGCGTTCGGCTCTATTCCCCATCCCGAGGCCTTGGCCGACCGACTCGTCGCCATCCCCGGCGTCGTCGAGCATGGGCTGTTCATCGGGCTCGCGACGGCGGTCGTCGTCGCCGGCCGCGAGGGCGTGGAGACGCTCGGCCGGCTCGATTGAGCTTAGTCTAGCGCCGGCTCTCGATTTTTCTCGGCAAGGAGATGACAGAGGTGTTTTTGCGCGCGGCTTTTTTCGGGGGCGTCGTCGTCCTCTCGGCTTCCTTCGCTCACTCCGCCGAACGCCGTCCCGCCGCCCCGGCCGCTGCGGTCGCGCCGCCCGCCGCTTCCGCCGCCGCCCCGCCCGCGGCCAGCCCCGCGCAGATCGCTCTCGCCCGCGCGGTCATCGTCGATTCCGGCATTTCCTCGTCGTTCCAGCTGATCATTCCGCAATATCTCGAGCAGATTGCGCTGTCGGTGACGCGGACGCGGCCGGAGCTCGTCGCCGATCTCAATCTGGTGCTCGCCGATGTGAGGCCGGACTTCGACAAGAAGGTCGACGAGATGATCGACAGCGCCGCGCATCTCTATGCGCAGAGACTGACCCAGAAGGAGCTCGAGGACGTCTCGGCCTTCTTCAAGAGCGCGTCGGGGCGCAAATACGTGGGCTCGCAGCCCTTTTTGATGAACGACATGTTCGTCGCCATGCAGGCGTGGTCGCAGAAGATTTCCGTCGACATGATGTCGCGCGTGCGCGAAGAGATGCGCAAGAAGGGCCATGAGCTCTAGCGGCGTGCGTCGACGAATTTGAAGCCTCTCGAGTGCGAGCCTGAAGGCTCGCGGTCCAGGGCCGCGCTTGGACCGCGAGCCTTCAGGCCTGCTCAAATCGGCTGAATCACGCCACTGGGGCGTCGACGTCGAGCGAGCCGCTATATAGTGGAGCGAGCCTGAAGGCTCGCTCTCGCGAGAGCGCCGGCCGGCCCGAGATCGGGGTTCGACATGACGCAATATGACTATGATCTCGTCGTTCTGGGCGCAGGTTCGGGCGGCGTGCGCGCGGCGCGCATCGCCGCCGGCCATGGCGCCAAGGTGGCCGTCGCCGAGGAGTTCCGCATCGGCGGCACTTGCGTGATCCGCGGCTGCGTGCCGAAGAAGCTCTATGTGATGGCGAGCCGCTTCCACGATGATTTCGCGGATGCGGCCGGCTTCGGCTGGACGGTCGGCGAAGCGCGCTTCGACTGGGGCGAGCTCGTCGCCGCCAAGGAGGCGGAGATCACGCGCCTCTCCGGCCTCTATGCGCAAAATCTCGAAAAATCCGGCGTCGAGATCGTGCGCCGGCGCGGCGTCGTCGCCGGCCCGAACGCGGTCGCCTTCGCCGACGGCCGCCGCGTCTCGACGCGCTGCATTCTCGTCGCGACGGGCGGCGCGCCGACGCAGCATCCGCAAATCCCCGGGATCGACTATGCGATCTCCTCCAATGAAATTTTCGACCTTGCGGAATTTCCGCAGCGCCTGCTCGTGGTCGGCGGCGGCTATATCGGCGTCGAATTCGCCAGCGTGTTCGTGCGGCTCGGCGCGAAGACGCATCTTTCGCTGCGCGCCGAGCTGCCGCTGCGCGGGTTCGACGAGGATTTGCGCCGTCTCCTGCGCGACGGCCTCGTCGCCGCGGGCGTCGACATCCACGCTGGCGCGCTGCCGACCCGCATCGAGAAGACGGCGAGCGGCCTCGCGGTCACGCTGCAGGACGAGAGCCGGCTCGAGGTCGACGCCGTGCTGGTCGCGACCGGCCGCGCGCCGCTGACGCGAGGGCTTGGCCTCGAGGCGGCGGGCGTCGCGCTGAAGGAGAATGGCGCGATCGTCGTCGACGCTTATTCGCGCAGCAGCGTTCCGTCCATCTTTGCGGTCGGCGACGTCACCGATCGGCTCAATCTGACGCCCGTGGCGATCCGCGAAGGCCACGCCTTCGCCGACACCGTGTTCGGCGGGCTCGACGTCGCGGTCGATCATGCGCTCGTGCCGACCGCCGTGTTCACGACGCCGGAGATCGGCACGGTCGGCCTCACCGAGGCGGAGGCGAGCGCGAAGGCGAAGCGCCTGCTCGTTTTCGAGACGAGCTTCAGGCCGATGCGCGCGACCTTGTCGAAGCGCGCCGAAAAAGTGTTCATGAAAATCCTGGTCGACGGCGACAGCGATCAGGTGCTGGGCGTGCATATTCTCGGGCCGGAGGCGGGCGAGATGGCGCAGCTGCTGGCGATCTCGCTGCGTCTTCGCGCGCGCAAGGCCGATTTCGACCAGACCATGGCGCTGCATCCCTCGCTGGCCGAGGAATTGGTGACCATGCGCTCGCCCTCGCGCATCGTCGAGCGCGCCTGACGACGCGCTTCTCGACGCGCGGCTCACACATATTGCAGCAGCGCGCCGAGATCGAAGCTGGAGCGCCGGCCGAGATCGTCGGCGCTCGTCTCGAGAAAGCGTTCCGCCCGGCGCCGCCCCTCCTCGCGCAGAAGGGAGAGGAAATCCCATTCGGCGATGAGCTTCGAGGACGCGCTGAGCTCGGCGGACATGTCGGTCGCAATGGCGTGAATGCGCATCGAGGCCCACAGCGCGCCCTCGCTATGGCCCGGGTCGGCGACCTCGTGCAGCAGCGCGATCATGCGCAGCTCTTTCAGCAGCGGCGAGTTGAAGGCGATCTCGTTGAGGCGATTGGAGATATCGATCGCCGAGCGCGGCGCGCCCCGACGCTCGATCGGATTGATCTGGATGAGGATCGTGTCCTTCGACTCGCATTCGCGCACGAGCGGCGTGATCGTCGGATTGCCGGAATAGCCGCCGTCCCAATAGGCTTCGCCGTCGATCTCCACCGCTCGGAACAAGGTCGGCAGACAGGCGGAGGCAAGCAGAGCCTCCACGGTGAGATCGGCGTTGCGGAAGACGCGTCCATGTCCCGTCGCCACATTGGTGGCGGTGACGAAGAGCTTGATCGGCGCCCGCGCCAGGCGCTCGAAGTCGATGGTCTCGCGCAATATGTCGCGCAGCGGGTTGGAGCCAGAGGGATCGAGATCATAGGGCGAGAAGATGCGCGACGCGATGTCCATTGCGAGGAAGGCTGGAGAATTGTCCAAGGTCCAGCGGCCGAGCAGCATGTCGAGCGGGTTGCGCCGTATCGGGCTGAATCGCGCCGCGTCGGCGACGCGCCGCCAGAAGCCTTCCATCGCGGCGCGGGCGCCGTCGACGCCGCCCGCGCAATAGCCGTCGATGAGGAGGGCGGCGTTCATCGCTCCGGCCGATGTGCCGGAGACGCCGTCGATCCTGAGCCATGGCTCCTCGATGAGACGCTCGAGCGCGCCCCAGGTGAAAGCTCCATGCGCGCCGCCGCCCTGCAGCGCCAGATCGACGATGAGCATGTCGCGAGCCATGCAATCCAACCAATGTGAACAGCGATCGACGAAGAAAGATAGAGCGCCGCGGCAAGATAGCGACCGGGGCGGCGCATGGGCCGAGGCTCGGCTCCAGCGGCTTGCGTCAGCCGATTTGCGATCTCTGAGAGAGCGAGCCTGAAGGCTCGCGGTCCAGCAATTCACGAGACGCCGTCGCCGCGCGGCGATCGAAGCGCGCGATTCGGTCGCGCTGGTCGGGGGTCGGCGCGACGCGCATGCGGTTGCAGGATCGCCCGCGCTCGTCTAGCATGAGCCATGCGTCGGCCCTCGACGGACGACGAAATCGAAGGGGAGAGAAATGGCCGAGCATCACAAGGCCGCGTCCGGCGATGAATTCGCCGAGCACGAGGCCACCTATAAGGGCTTCCTGAAACTGCTGAAAATTTCCACCGGCGCCACCATCGCCGCGCTGGTCCTTCTCTATTTCTTCCTGGCGCGCTGAGCGCTCGGAACTCTTCGACAGCCTCGAGACAAACGCCGACCCGCACGGCGCGCTCGCCCGAATGTGATCGGACGAGGGCATGCGCCTGCGAACAAGGAGTTTCGTCATGCGCATTGCTGTTCCCGCCGAGTCCGACAAGAATGAGACGCGCGTCGCTGCGACGCCGGAGACCGTGAAAAAATTCAAGAACCTCGGCGCCGAGGTCGTGGTTCAGTCCGGCGCCGGCGCCGCCTCCGGCTTCGCCGACGCGGACTATGCCGCGGCCGGCGCGGCTATCGCCGACAGCGCCGCCGGCGCGCTCGACAACGCCGAGATCGTGCTGCGCGTGCGCCGGCCCTCCGCCGCCGAGGTCGCGGGCGCCGCGAGAGGCGCCGCCGTCATTTCCATCGCCGACCCCTTCGGACATGAAAAGGAGCTCCAGGAGCTCGCGGCGTCGGGGGTCGCCGCCTTCGCGATGGAGCTCATGCCGCGCATCACCCGCGCGCAAGTGATGGACGTCTTGTCCTCCCAAGCCAATATCGCGGGCTACCGCGCGGTGATCGACGCGGCCGCCGACTATGGCCGGGCCATTCCGATGATGATGACGGCGGCGGGAACCGTTCCCGCCGCCAAAATTTTTGTGATGGGCGTCGGCGTCGCCGGGCTGCAGGCGATCGCCACCGCGCGGCGTCTCGGCGCCATCGTCTCGGCGACCGATGTGCGGCCGGCGACCAAGGAGCAGGTCGAATCCCTCGGCGCCAAATTCATCGCGGTCGAGAACGACGAGTTCCGCCAGGCCGAGACCGCGGGCGGCTACGCCAAGGAAATGTCGCCGGAATACAGGCAAGCCCAGGCCGAGCTGGTGGCGGCGCATATCGCCAAGCAGGACATCGTCATCACCACCGCGCTCATTCCCGGCCGACCGGCGCCGAGGCTGATCTCGGCGGCGATGGCGCGCTCCATGCGGGCGGGCTCGGTCATCATCGATCTCGCGGCCGAGCGCGGCGGCAATTGCGAATTGACCCGGCCCGGCGAAACCACCATCGACTCCGGCGTCAAGATCGTCGGCGCCGTGAACCTCGCCGGGCGTCTGCCCGCCACCGCCTCCAGCCTCTACGCCAAGAACCTGCTCGCCTTCGTCGAGACGCTGATCTCCAAGGAAACCAGGTCCCTGGCGATCGATTGGGAGGACGAGCTGGTGAAGGCGACCGCGCTCACCCGCGACGGCGCCGTGATCGATCCGCGCTTCGCGCCCAAGGCGTGAACGCCGCCGCTCGGGCGATCGGAATTCGCTCCGAACGAAACAGCTCCGGTTCAGCGAGAAGAAAGGGCGTTTGACATGGCAAGCGACACGACGCAGCAATTGCTCGAATCGGCCCGTCAAGCGGCGGAGGCCACGAAGCGCCTCGCCGAGCAGGCGCAGGCCTATTCCGATCAGCTCTCGCAAGTGGCAGCGGCGGCTTCCTCGCACGGCCTCGCCGGCGCCGTCGATCCGGTGGTGTTCCGGCTGGCGATCTTCGCCCTCGCGGTGTTCGTCGGCTATTATGTCGTCTGGTCGGTGACGCCGGCGCTGCACACGCCGCTGATGTCGGTGACCAACGCCATCTCCTCGGTCATCGTCGTCGGCGCCCTGCTCTCCGTCGGCGTCGACTCGGCGGCCGACGCCACGGGCGGCTCCGCCGTCGCGCGCTGGCTCGGCTTCATCGCGCTCGCCCTCGTCAGCGTCAATATATTCGGCGGCTTCCTCGTCACCGAGCGAATGCTGTCGATGTATAAGAAGAAGGGCTGATCGAGATGAGCGCCAATCTCTCCGTCCTCCTCTATCTCGCCGCCGGCATATTGTTCATCCTGGCGCTGCGCGGCCTCTCCTCGCCGGCGACGTCGCGCCAGGGCAATCTCTACGGCATGATCGGCATGGGCGTCGCCGTGGCGACGACGCTGCTGCTGCGCCTGCCGAGTTTCGGCGCGCTGGTCCTGATCGTGATCGGCGCCGGAGCGGGCGGCGGCGTCGGCGCTTATGTGGCCAAGCACGTCGAAATGACGAAGATGCCGCAGCTCGTGGCCTTCTTCCATTCGCTCGTCGGCCTCGCCGCCGTGCTCGTCGCCGGCAGCGCCTTTTATGCGCCGCAGGCCTTCGGCATCGGCCTCCCCGGACATATCGAAGGCGGCAGCCTCTTCGAAATGTCGCTCGGCGCGGCGATCGGCGCCATCACCTTCACCGGCTCCGTGATCGCTTTCTTGAAGCTCGACGAGCGCATGACCGGCAAGCCGATCCTCTTGCCCGAGCGTCACACGATCAACATATTGCTCGGCGTCGCGCTCGTCGGCTTCATCGTCCTGTTCGCGACGACCGAGAGCGGCTTCTGGCTCTTCCTCATCATTCTCGTGTCGCTGGCGCTCGGCGTCACGCTGATCATACCGATCGGCGGCGCCGACATGCCGGTCGTCGTGTCGATGCTCAACTCCTATTCGGGATGGGCGGCGGCCGGCATCGGCTTCACTCTGGGCAATCTCGCGCTCATCATCACCGGCGCGCTGGTCGGCTCCTCGGGCGCGATCCTCTCCTACATCATGTGCAAGGGAATGAACCGCTCCTTCGTCTCCGTCATTCTCGGCGGCTTCGGCGGCGAGACGGCGGCGGCCGCAGGCGTGGTGGAGAAGCGTCCGGTGAAGCAGGGCTCGGCGGAGGACGCCGGCTATATCATGCAGAACGCCGGCAAGGTGATCGTCGTGCCCGGCTATGGCATGGCGGTCGCGCAGGCGCAGCACGCCCTGCGCGAAATGGCCGATCTCCTGAAGAAGGAAGGCGTCGAGGTGAAATACGCCATTCACCCGGTGGCGGGACGCATGCCCGGCCATATGAACGTGCTGCTGGCCGAAGCCAATGTCCCCTATGACGAGGTCTTCGAGCTCGAGGACATCAACTCGGAATTCGGCCAGGCCGACGTCGCCTTCGTGATCGGCGCCAATGACGTGACCAATCCCGCCGCCAAGACCGATCCGCAATCGCCGATCTATGGCATGCCGATCCTCGACGTCGAAAAGGCCAAGACGGTGCTGTTTTTAAAGCGCGGCATGGGCTCGGGCTACGCCGGCGTCGAGAACGAGCTGTTCTTTCGTCCGAACACGATGATGCTGTTCGGCGACGCCAAGAAGACGGTCGAGTCGATCGTCAAGGCGCTGGCGCACTGACGCCCGGGAAGAGCGAGCCTGAAGGCTCGCGGTCCAGGCGGCGCGCAATCGGACCGCGAGCCTTAAAGGCTCGCAGCTCGAAGCACGCGAGGTTAGAGAAGTCAGGCGATGCGGGCGGTCTTCATATCGTCGCGGGAGCGGCGGCGATCCTGCGCCGGCTGATAGGCGACCTGCGCATGGAAGCCGCAATAGGGTCCGCCGGCGCCGCCGGGCGTGCGCGCGCCGCAGAAGCGGAACTCCGCCGAGGTCGGATCGCCGATCGGCCAGCGGCACATTGTTTCGCGCAGCTCCATGATGGTGACCCGCTCGGTCATCGGAATCACCACCTCCTCTTGCGGCCGCGCCTCCACCTGCGGCAACGCGCAGGGAGAGAGAGCCAGCGCCACATTGCCCATGACGCTTGGCGCGCTCGCGGCCGCGGCGCGGACGGCGACGCCATTCTGCTGCAAGCGCGGCTGCTTGGCGGCACGCGGTCGCGCCGCGATGGGCGTCTTGGCGCGCTGTGACAGCCCGAGCCTGTGAATCTTCCCGATGACGGCGTTGCGCGTGATGCCGGCGCCGATCTCCGCCGCCACTTGACTGGCGCTGAGCCCTTCGTTCCAGAGCCTGCGCAGCAGCTCGACGCGCTCGTCGGTCCAGGACATGAGGATCCTCCTCGAATAACCTTGGTTCCTGCCGCAAGAATCGGCGAACGCTCGCGCAACCGGCATGGCCGGAGTCGATACGACGCACTCGCACTCGCTTGAAAAACGCCGCACGGGACGTCGTGGGCGATGACGCAGACGCTACTCTACGAGTTGAATCACGCGCAAGAGTCCCTGGCAAGTGGCGCAGACGTTCCCCACAACGTAATGCTGCAATATTGCCTGCGAGCGTTGCGCGAAGGATGCGTCGGCGCGTCGCGGCGGTCGCCGAGACTGCGCGTATATCCTTGCGCGGCCGCCCTCGGCGACCATTGGCGAGCGATCGCCTTTCGAAACAGATTTGACCGGCGTCGGGGGAGACCCTAGAATATCGGCTCGCGAGAGTTGCCGCCCCTCGGGGCGGCACTTTGATTTTTGGCCCCTTCCGCGCGTTTCGAAGACCACGCGCGGCCGGATCCTCTCGATGGAGGAGCCCCGTGGTCTCCGCGCTGTTTCCGACCTATCCGCGAGCCGACCTCGCTTTCGAGAAGGGCGAGGGCGCATGGCTCGTCGCGAGCGACGGCGAGCGCTATCTCGACTTCGGCTCCGGCGTCGCGGTCAATTCGCTCGGCCATGCGCATCCGCATCTCGTCGGGACCTTGAACGCCGCGGCGGCCGCGCCATGGCACGTCTCCAATCTGTTTCGCGTCCCCTCGGCCGAGCGTCTCGCCGAGCGGCTGACGCAGGCGACCTTCGCCGATCTCGTCTTCTTCACCAATTCAGGCGCCGAGGCGGTCGAATGCGCGATCAAGACGGCGCGTAAATATCACGCCGCGAATGGGCAGCCGGAGCGCTATCGGCTGATCACCTTCGAGGGCGCCTTCCACGGCCGCACGCTGGCGACCATCGCCGCCGGCGGCAATCCCAAATATCTCGACGGCTTCGGTCCGCCGGTCGACGGCTTCGACCAGGCGCCTTTCGGCGATCTCGCGGCGGTCCGCGCGCTGATCTCGCCGCAGACCGCCGGCATCCTGCTCGAGCCGATCCAGGGCGAGGGCGGCGTGCGCGCCGCGCCGCCCGGCTTCCTCGCCGGCCTGCGCGCGCTCTGCGACGCGCAGGGCCTGCTGCTCGTCGTCGACGAGGTGCAGACGGGCGTCGGCCGCACGGGACGTTTTCTGGCGATCGAGCATTCCGGAGTCGCGCCGGACATCGCCGCCCTCGCCAAGGGCATCGGCGGCGGCTTCCCGCTCGGCGCGTGCCTCGCGACGGCCGAGGCCGCCAAGGGCATGACGCTGGGCGCGCATGGCTCGACCTATGGCGGCAATCCGCTCGCCACGGCGGTCGGCAACGCCGTGCTGGATATCGTGCTGGAGCCGGGCTTCCTCGAGCGCGTCGCTCGCCTCGGCGGGCTGTTCCGCCAGAAGCTCGCCGAGCTCGAGGATCGCTATCCGCAAGTGATCGAGAGCGTGCGCGGCGAAGGGCTGATCTTCGGCCTCGAGACGCGCATTCCCAACATGGCCTTCGCGGCGGCGGCTCGCGCCGCGGGGCTTCTCACCATTCCGGCGAGCGGCAATGTCGTTCGCCTGCTGCCGCCGCTGATCGTCTCCGAGAACGAGATCGCCGAAGGCGTGCGGCGGCTCGAGATCGCCTGCGCCGCATCGACGCGGGAGAAGCGAGCGGGAGCAATCGGATGACCGCCCATGCGCAAGTGACGGGCGTCCGTCATTTCCTGGATATTTCGCAGGTTCCGGCGACGGAGCTGCGCCGCATCCTCGATCAGGCGGCGGCGATCAAGCGCAAGCGCGTGAAGGGTGCGCCGTCCGCCTGGCGGCCGCTCGACGGCAAGGCGCTGGCGATGATCTTCGACAAGCCGTCGACCCGCACGCGCGTCTCCTTCGATCTCGCGATGCGCGAGCTCGGCGGCGAGACCGTCATGCTCACCGGGCAGGAGATGCAGCTCGGGCGCGGCGAGACCATCGCCGACACGGCCCGCGTGCTGTCGCGCTTCGTCGACGCCATCGTCATCCGCATTCTCGAGCATGATCAGCTCGAGGAGCTGGCGCGCTTCGCCAGCATTCCGGTGGTCAACGGCCTCACCAAGCTCTCGCATCCCTGCCAGGTGATGGCCGATGTGCTGACGTTCGAGGAGCATCGCGGGCCGATCGCGGGCCGCACCGTGGCCTGGACCGGCGACGCCAATAATGTGCTGGCGAGCTGGGTCCATGCGGCGCAGCGCTTCGACTTCAAGATCAATGTGGCGACGCCGCCCGAACTCGCGCCGTCCGCCGCGCTGGTCGATTTCGCCCGCGCCAATGGCGTCGCTCTCACCCTCACCTCCGATCCTTTCGAGGCCGTCGCCGGCGCCGACGCCGTGATTTCCGATTGCTGGGTGTCGATGGGCGACGAGGAGGAGGAGGCGCGCCGCCATGCGCTGCTGTTCCCCTTCCAGGTGAACGCCAGGCTGATGGGCGCGGCGGCCAAGCACGCGATCTTCATGCACTGCCTGCCGGCTCACCGCGGCGAGGAGGTCACCGACGAGGTCATCGACGGCCCGCAATCGGTGGTGTTCGACGAGGCGGAGAACCGCCTGCATGTGCAAAAGGGCGTGCTCGCTTGGTGCTTCGGGGCCACCGCGCCGTGACGCGGGACAGCGACGCGATCGGCCGGCCGGCCTCGCCCATCGCCGAGGACGACAATGTGCTGCCCTTCGCCGTCGACGCGCTCGACCTGCGCGGGCGGCTCGTTCGGCTCGGCCCGGCGGCGCATTCCATCCTGACGCATTATGATTACCCGCCGCCGGTCGCGCGCCTTCTGGGCGAGGCGGCGGCGCTCGCCGCGCTGCTCGGCTCCCTGCTCGAGGCGCATGGGCGCTTTCAACTGCAGACCCGCAGCGACGGCCCCGTCGACATGCTGGTCGTCGATTGCGACGCGCCCGGCCGTCTGCGCGGCTTTGCCCGTTTCGACGCGAGCCGCATCACGGCCGGCGCCACGCAGGGGGCGCTGCTCGGCCATGGCCATCTGGCGCTCACCGTGGAGCGCCCGGGCGACGCCGCGCGCTATCAGGGCGTGGTGGCGCTGGAGGGCGACAGCCTCACCGAGGCGGCCCACCGCTATTTCCGCCAATCGGAGCAGATCCCGAGCTTCGTGAAGCTCGCCGTCGCCGAGAGCGTGACGCCGGCCGGCCGCAGCTGGCGCGTGGGCGGCCTGCTGCTGCAATATCTGCCGACGACGCCGCGCCGTCCGCGCGATCTCGATCCGGGCGACGCCCCCGAAGCCGCGGCCGGGGAAGAGCCGGAGGACGACGCCTGGATCGAGGGCCTGTCGCTCGCCTCGACGACGCAGGATCATGAGCTGGTCGACCCAAAGCTCTCGGGCGAGCGGCTGCTCTATTCGCTGTTCCACGAGCGCGGGGTGATGGTGTTTCCGCAGACCCCGCTGGTCGAAGCCTGCCGCTGCTCCACGGAGCGCGTCGCCGATCTCCTCCGCAGCTTTCCGCCCGAAGACCGCCGCGACATGGTGGGCGACGACGGCAAGATCGGCGTCACCTGCGAATTCTGCCGGACGCACCGCGTGTTCGACCCCGCGGATTTCGACTGAAGGGTGTTTTTCCTTCTCCCGCGAGTGGGAGAAGGGGCGCAGCTTCGTCGTTCCGGTCGAAAAATCAGCCGCGCTGTCTCGCCAGCAGCGCCTTGATCTCCGTCACCAGATCGGCCTCCGGCGCGGAAAACTGCGCCGGACGGGCGGCCTTCCATTCCTCATTGGTGGCGATGGCGGCGCTGGCCCGCTCGCCCTCGATCAAATCCTTGATCTGCACCTCGCCCTTGGCGCGCTCGTCCGAGCCCTGGATCACCACCGCCGGCGCGTTCCGCTTGTCGGCGTATTTCATCTGCGCCTTCATGCCGGACGCGCCGAGATAAAGTTCGGCCGAGACCCCGCCATTGCGCAAAGCGGCGACCATGCGCTGATAATCGGCGATGCGGTCGCGATCGAGCGCCAGCACCACCACCGGACCCTTGTGCCCCACGGCGGCGACGATCGGGCTGCCGACCAGCTTCAGCGCGGCATAGAGCCGCGAGACGCCGATCGAGAAGCCGGTCGCCGGCGTGTTCTCGGAGCGAAAGCGGCCGATCAGCCCGTCATAGCGGCCGCCGCCGCCGACCGAGCCGAAGCGCACGGGATGGCCCTTCTCGTCCTTGGTCTCGAAGGTGAGGTCGGCCTCGAACACCGGACCCGTGTAATATTCGAGCCCGCGCACGATGGAGGGATCGATGCGGATGCGGTCCGGCCCGAAGCCGGCGTCGCGGACGAGATCCTCGATCTCGAGCAGCTCCTCGGCGCCCTCCGCCCCGACATTGCTGCGGCCGAGCAGCTCGAACAGGCCGAAGCGCGGCTCGCCGTCCTTATATTGTCCGCCGAGCGTGAAAGAGAGAATAGTGTCGACGGCGTCATCCGCGAGGCCGGCGCCGCGCGTGAAATCGCCGCTCTCGTCCTTGCGGCCGGGGCCGAGCAGGAGCTTGACGCCCTCCGGGCCGAGCCGGTCCATCTTGTCGATGGCGCGCAGCACGGTGAGGCGGCGGCCGGCGTTCTCGTCGCCGTCGAGACCGATCGCCTTCATCACCCCGTCCAGCACTTTGCGGCTGTTGATCTTGATGACGTAATCGCCGCGCGCCATGCCGAGCCGCTCCAGCGTGTCGGCGGCCATCATGCAGATCTCCGCGTCGGCCGCCGGCGAGGCGGCCCCGACCGTATCGGCGTCGAACTGCATGAACTGGCGGAAGCGTCCCGGCCCCGGCTTCTCGTTGCGATAGACATTGCCGAAGCGATAGCTGCGGAACGGCTTGGGCAGCCGGTCGAAATTCTGCGCCACATAGCGCGCGAGCGGCGCGGTCAGGTCATAGCGCAGCGACAGCCATTGCTCGTCGTCGTCCTGGAACGAGAAGACGCCCTCATTGGGGCGGTCCTGGTCCGGCAGGAATTTGCCGAGCGCGTCCGTATATTCGATCGCCGGGGTCTCCAGCGCCTCGAAGCCATAGAGGTCATAGACGGAGCGGATGACGTCCAGCATCCTGCCGGTCGCCGCCAGCTCCGCCGCGTCGCGGTCGGCGAGGCCGCGCGGGGAGCGCGGCTCGACTTTCGTTTTTTTTTCGTCTGACATCGGGTGAGGCCTTTGATCCGCGCCCTTCCTAGCATTTTTGCGCGCCGAGGACAGCAGCGGCTGCGCCCTGCGGCCAATGCAGCAGATGGCTGCGACATCGCGGACAATCCGAGCTGCCGAAGCCGGCCAATGGCACGGGCAGCTCGGCGAGAGCCCTTACCAGAGCGCATTCGTCGCCGCCCGGCGCGATCCAGGCGCCGGCGACGCGGCCCGCTTCGGTCAGCTGGTCGATGTGCCAGCGGCGAGACTTGCCGCGGCGCATGTGGCGGCCCAGCCGGGCGCGCAGGCCTCCCGGGCCGCGGGCGGAGCCGCAATAAATATAGCGTCCGGCAGCGAGCAGAGCGGAGCGTCGACCGGCGCGAGCCAGGAGGGGAACGTCCAGCTCGAGCAGCAACGCATAGGCGCCGCCATTCGACGGCGCGTCCTCGGCTGCGCAAATAAATTGCATTGGACGAGAATAGGCGCGAAAAACCTCCCTGTCACCACCGAGGCGGGGACAGGGAGGGGCTGTGGACACCGTGAGAACCAATGCCGCAAAGTCGACCCGACCTCGACGGAAGGTCGCGCTGAGGGGAATGCGAAAGTAGCCGCCTCCTCGCGCGTCGCGCTGTCGCTTCACGAAACGCGACGAGGCGGAACCTTGGTGTTCTTTGCAAGACGTTGCCATTGGGCATCGTCTTTATGCCCGTCGTCGTTATGTAATGCAACTACATATTTTGGGCGCGCCCGACGGGCAGGCTGCGCCTTTGATAGGCAGCGCCGTGGAACACGGCGCCTCTCGGGATCGGGCGCCCAAGCCCGTCCGCCGCTGTCGGCCGAGACCCTCCCGAGCCGCGGCAAATCTTAACGCCCCGTCAATAGACGGACGTCATCATCGGCGACGCCCGCGCATGTGCGAGGCGATCGGAACGCGCCATGACGACTCTCTCCTCCTATCTGCAGATCGCCAACAACCAGGCGAAATGGCAGTCGATCACCGCCAAGTCGCCCGATGTCGCGACGCAGACCAAATATTTTCAGGACAACATCGGCAAGGTCAAATCGGCCGACGAGTTCATGAAGGACGAGCGACTGTTCGACTATGCGATGACCGCCTTCGGCCTCGGCGACATGACCTACGCCAAAGGAATGATGAAGAAGGTCCTGGAGCAGGGCGTCGGCTCCGGATCGCTCGCCGTCACGCTCAACAACTCCAACATCAAGGCCTTCGCCACGGCCTTTGATTTCGTCGACAATGGCGAGGAGACGACCTCCTCTGCGACGCTGGTCGACACTGTCACCAGCCGCTATGCGGAACAGGCGCTGGAGACCGATCAGGGCGAGCAGAATCCGGGCGTGGAGCTCGCTCTCTATTTCCAGCGCAAGGCGCCGGAGATCACCAGTGCCTACGGCATTCTCGCCGACTCCAAGATTTTGTCCGTGGTGCAGACGGCGCTCGGCCTCTCGACGGATACCTCCTCCCAGTCCATCGATTCGCAGGCGAAAATGCTGACGTCGAAGGTCGATTTCGCGGATTTTCAGAATTCAGAAACGCTGCAGAAGTTCATCTCGCGCTTCGCCGCGATGTACGACTTTAACAATGCCGGCAGCGACCCGAACTCGCAGAGTTCTCTGATGTCGACCCTGTTCTCCGCCTCTTCCTCCGGATCGAGCGCCGGCGTCGATTCGAGCCTGCTCCTCGCCCTGCAGGGCGTGAGGTTCAGCTCGCTCTGAGAGGACAATGCGAAACAAACGAATCGATCGGCCGCCGCCCGGCAGTCGGCAACAGGCCTTCGGGCTCGCTCTCGAGATTCCCCTCGGTTCGGTCCCGACGCTAGACGAGTGGCGTGATTCAGCCGATTTGACAGGGTGAAAAGGCGAGCCTGAAGGCTCGCGGTCCAAGCGCGGCCCATGGACTGCGAGCCTTCAGGCTCGCTCTCGAGGCCCGTCGATTTCATTGACGCAGACCACTGGTCACGAGCCGTTCACCCGCGCTCGTCTTCCTCGTCGGCGGTCAGCGCCGCGACGATCCCGCCCGCGCGCCTTCCGACAACGGATGGCCGGGTCCGAACACGCCGCGCGCTTCCGCCGCCCCCGCGGGCTGGGGAACGCCTTCGCGGCTCGTCGATAGCGCCATCGACACGCCTCCTCCCCTAAGCAATCGCGACATACGCCGGCCGTGCGCGCGCCGAACAAGCGCCGTTTTCCCTCGTCACGCTTCGCCTCCGCCGGAACGGCTTCCTCCCAAGAGTCAGGATCTCGTCAGTGGATAGCCCGCAAGCGCTCGATCACCTCCTCGAAGGCGCTCATCGTCACAAAGACGACAGGTTCGAGCGCGCTTGTGCCGAAGGTGAAGCGCGCCCGCCCATCCTCCGCCCGCTCGATGCGCTCGATCGCATCGAGCCGGAAAGCCGTGGGACGCTCCCAATCGATCTCGCCTTCGAAGCCCAGCCGATAGCCGATAATATGCTCGGGCCGATCACCGTCCGGCATTTGCTCCTCCTTCGCAGGGCCGTCGACATCTCACCTAAGGCCGACCGCGGCGATGGCCAGGAGGGGCGTGGCCAAGAGGGGCGCCGCCAGGACGGGCGGCGCCGGCGCGTCGGCCTCGCCACGAATGGCGCGGCGCTGGCGGGCGCGGCGACCGGCCTCGGCCTCGCCTTCGGCGCGCTCGCCAGCGAGCTCGGCTTCCCCGCCTCGGCGCTGGGAGAATTCGCCGACAAGGGCCGGCCGGGCTTCGAGACGGCGCCGCCGCTCGCGGCCGGTTCGTTCGCTCCCGCGATCGTCGCTCCGCCGGCGCCCACGGCCGAAACGGCTCCCCCGGCGCCCGCTCCCCCCGCGCGGGCGGCGTCCGTGCGGGCGAGCGGCATGGACGAATATGAGGCGCGCTGCTTCGTCAAGATCGACGGCAAGGTGCTCGTCTCGCGCTCCTGCCGCATTCTGCGCGACGGCGAAAAAAGCGTGGTGTTCCAGATCGACGACGGTCCGATCACCATCGATCAGCGTCAGGGACGGGTGTGGACGGCGCGCCTCGAGAGTCGCGACTTCGGCAATGTCTACAAGAATGGCGAGTGCTGGGCCGCGCGCGGCTTCTATGTCTGCGATCGCGGCCGGAAGTGAGCGTCAGAACCAGCCGAACCCCGGGCGCCAGCCGATGCCCCTGAACCAATCGACATGGCCGCCGGGAAAGCCGTAGCGCCACTGCACGACGTCGGTTCCCGCATGGGTCCATGGCTTGTACCAGGGGCCGGCCGATTCATAAGCGTCGAAGAGCGGCGGGTCTTCGTGCAGCCAGACATGGCCGCCGAGCGGCGGCAGCATGGGCGCCGTGGCCGGCGCCACGACCGCGGCCGAGGTTTTCGCCCGCGCGCAGGCGGCCCGGCGGCGGGCCGGCGGGCAGCGGCGCGGCGCTACGGCGGATTGGGCCGGGGCCTTGCGGAGCGCGGGAGCGTTCGGCGCCGGCGCGGCGTCGCTCTCGGGGGATTGCGCCGAGGCGCCGGCGGCGCCGATGCAGAGAATGAGCGCGAGAATTGCGGATCGCATGAACGGCCCTGCATGAAATCGAACCGATGGCTTCGAGCGATACCATGAAATCCGTCGCGCGAACACCGGGTCGACCCTGCTGCCGCAAAAGAGCAGCGCGCGGGCGTTTGTCTCGCGCGCTGCGAATCGATTTGCGGCTCTCGCCGCCGCCCGGGCTCAGAACAGCGGAGCGGGAGCCGGGGTCGTGACGACGACCGGCGCGATCACCGCCGGACGCGCCAGCAGCGAGCTGGCCACGAAGCCGACGTTGCCGGCATAGAAGACCCGGGACCAGCCGCCGACATGTCCGCGCACCTCGACCACGGTCTGGGGCGGAATGGCGAGGATGGGCAGGAAGGTCACGCCCGGACCCGAGCGGAACGCCGCCAGATCCGTGACGATGCGCGGACCGGCGACGGCCGAGCCGGCTCCGGCGAGCAGCGCGACGGCGACGAGGGTTGCGAGTTTCGATTTCATTCAAGACCTCCACAAAAGTCTTGCCTTTCGGCAATCATGCTCACGGCGGCGCAATTAGCGCGCGCCGGACGCTCGAACATGGGAGCGGCGCAAATTCCCCGTTCGACGAGGTTAACGCGGAGCGCGCGGCGTGATGCGCGCGTCTATGCGGCGGCGCATTCTCCGGCGACAGAAAAGCGTGTTTGCGCGCATGACGCTCGTCGAGCGGCATGTCCGCTCGACAGGCGAAGGCTCGTCGAATCGGAGCGCTTTCCGATCGGAATTCGCTCCAAATCAAAAAAAAGGCCGAGTGACTTGCGTCAATGAAGATGAAAGGTGTTCGACGCCCCCCCAACCCTCCCCCGCTGCGCGGGAGAGGGAGCAGATTCGGCGCTTCATAAACGGTTCGCGAAACGTCGACGCCTCCCTCTCCCGCGCAGCGGGGGAGGGTGAGGGAGGGGGCCTTCGGGCCTTCAATTTCGACGCAAGCCTCTGGAGCGGTTTCCGATCCACTCGGATCGAAAACTGCTCTAGGCTCGCGGACCGCGCGCGCGGCGTTCGGGGTGGCGGAGAGGTTGCATGAGACAGTCGAATTTTCGCGATCTCGCCGTTGCGGCGGCTCTGGTCGCCCTCGCGGCCTTCGCGCCGGCCTCATCGCGCGCCGCCGAGGAGCCGCCGCATTCACCGCCCGGCCGGTTCTCGGCGAATGATCTGCCGGCCGACCGCGACGGCTTCGCGCTGCTGACCATTGCGCGGCCCGGCCGCTATGCGGTCGCGGCGCGCAGCGCCACGGGCGCGGCGCTCCAGCTCGTCGACATGATCGCCGGCCCCGGCGAGGTCGCCGGCGCCGCCGGCTCGCGCGACGGCCGCCTCGACCAGCTGCTCGACAAGGGCGTCTACAAGCTGCGCGTCTTCGGCGCGAAGGGCGCGAGCGGCAGGATCGCGCTCTCCGCCGCGCCCTTCACGGAACTGCAGAAGGGCGGCGAGGCGCCGGCGCCGGGCCGGACGACAACCGCCGAGCTCGGCGATCTCACGCAGCGCTCCTATGCGCTGGAGGTCGGCGCCTCCGGGCGCGTCGCCGTCGAGGCGCTGGGCCGATCCCTGCGCGATTTGCGGCTGTGGCGCGCCGGCGGGGAGCTGGTCGATCTGTTGCCGGCGCGGGATCAGGCCGAGCCGCGCGCCGGGCGGCCGATGACCCGCCTGCGGCTCGAAGGGACGACAGAGCCCGGCCGCTATGTCCTCACCGCTTACGGAGGCGAGCCGCTGATCTGGCCCGACGGCGGGACGGCGCAGCCCCTCCTGCTCCGCCGGATCGAGCAGGGTTCGCTCGCGGCCGGCGTCGTCGATGGGACGCTCGGTCCCTTCGGCTCGGCGCGGTTCGAGGCGCCGGCGGGTTATGATGCGTTTCGCCTCGAGCTGCCGCAGCCGGTCGCAGCGCGGCTGGAGGCGCGCCGCGGCGCCGGCGCGCCCGCGGTCGACGTCATCGACAAGAAGAGCCGCGAGCCGGTCGCGCTCCTCTCGCTCGCCGCCGACGGCAAGACGGCGGCGAGCGTCGAGATTTCCGGCCTCGAGGGGCAGGCCTTCACCTTGCGCGCGCTGAAGCGGGCGAGTCGCGCGACGGTCGAGGGCTCCGGCCCGCATCTCGTCGCGCTCGACGTCGCCGGCGAGGGCGCGGACGAGGTCCCCGTGACGGCGCTGCTGGCGCGCGCGGAAAATGGCGGCGCCCGCGTGCTCGCCGCCGATCTGCCGAAGATCGGCGGCGGCCGCGCCTATCGCGCCAGGTTCAATCTGCGCGGCCCGACGACGCTGCTGTTCGAGGCGGCCGACAGCGGCCCGGTCGCGATCGGCGTCGTCGGCCCGCGCGTGCGCGCCATCATCGAGCCGGCGTTCGCCGCCGCCCCGCCGCGCGCCGACGGGCGCCTGCCCCTGCGCTATGATCTGCAGGCGGGCTATTACGCGCTGTCGCTGGAGCCGGTCGACGGCGCCGTCGGCGTTCTCGATCTGACGCTCGGACCGCCCGGCCTCTCGCCGGCGCTCGCGGCGCAGCCGCTCTCGCGGGCGGCGATCTCCTTCGGCCGGCAGGAGCTCGACAAGTCCGGCTCCTATTTCATCCTCGCCAATGCGGCCCCGGGCCTCGTCACCGGCCCCCGCGTGACCGCTCTCCCGGCCGAGCTGGAGAAAGGTCCGGCGGCGCTCTGGCGTTCGGCGGGCGGCGAAGAATTGCTGCCGGTCCGCGCTCCGCGCGCGGGCAAAATTCTGATCGTCGACGAAACCGGCGCGCGCCGTCCCGCATCCATCGCCGAAGAAAAGATCGACAAGGACATTCGGCTCGCGACGGTGCGCCTGCCCGCGATCTCCCGCCCGCAGGCCGTCGCCGTGATCCATGCGCCCGAGCCGGACGTCGCGGCGGGCGAGCCGGCGAAGGAGACGCCGGCCGTTTCTATCGCCGCCGCGCGGCCCGCCTGGTTCGATCTCGCGCGCGACGAGCGGCGCGAGTTCCGCTTCGAGGCGCCCGAGGGCGGACTCTACCGGGTGGAGACGCTCGGACGGCTGCAGACACGTCTCGCGCTCGGCGCGGCGGTGACGCCGCATCTCGGCGACGCCGAGAACAATGGCCCCGGGCATAATGCGCTGATCACCGCCTATCTGCGCGCGGGAGCCTATCGCGCCGCCGTCACCGCGCGCGAATCGGCCGGTCATCTCGGCCTGTCCGTGAAACCCGTCGCCCTGGCGGCGACCGCGCCGCTCGTCGGCGAAGGCGCGGCCAGCGCCGCGCTCGACGGCGGCCGCGGCGCGGTCGCGCCGATCGAGATCGCCGAGGCCGGGCTCTACCGGCTCGACGTGCAGGGCCTCGGCAGGCAATGGCGCGCGCGGCTCGAGGAGGCGGACGGCTGGCCGCTGACGACCCCCGGCCCGATCACGCATCTCGTCCGCCGCTTCGAGCCGGGGACCTATCGGCTGGTCGTGCTGCCCGAGGATGTCGAGGGCCGTTTCGTCGCCCGGCTGCGCAAGCTCGTGACGCCGGCGCCGCTCGCCGGCCATGGCCCGCATGCGCTGCCCTTCGACGCGCCGCAGAGGCTGCAATGGCGCGAGCCTTCGGCGAAGAACGCTCCGCGCGATCCGGATGTGTGGACCTTTGCGCTGGCGGGCGAGGCGGATGTCGAGATCGACATCGGCGACGGCATGATCGCCGAAATTTTCCGTGGCGCGGAGAGCCTCGGCAAATTCGCCATGGGCCGCAAATTTGCGAGGACGCTCGCCGCCGGCGCCTATCGGATCGAGGCGCGCAGCCTCGCCCATGACGATCGGCTCGACTACCAGATCACGCTCGCGTCGAGGCAATTGCAGCCCGGCGCCTCCCGCTTCGCGCGGCCGCCGGCGACCCTGCCTTTCTCCATCGCCGAGGACCGCATCGTCGATGTGACGAGCTTCGGCGACGAGGAATTGATCGGCGCGCTGGAAGACGAATCCGGCGCGGCGATCGAGCGGCTCGAGGGCCGGGCCGAGGATTGGAACCTGTCGCTGTCGCGCCGGCTGCCCGCCGGCGCCTATCGGCTGCGTCTCGACGCGCGGAAGGGCAAGGCGCGATCCGGCGGCGACGAATCCGCGGAGGGCGAGAACGAAGCCGGGCGGGAGGATCGGCCCGTCGAGGAAGCGGGGGAACGGGACGATCCCGCTGGCGTCGAGATTCGCCTCGCTCTGCCGGTCGCGACGCCGCGCGAGGCGCTGACCTTCTCGGGCGTTCGAACCCTCTCCGGCGCTGGCGCGCATGAGCTCGCGCTGCCCGTCGCCACCGATGGGCGGCTGATGCTCGTCGCCGCGCAATCCTCCCGCGAGATCGCGCTGTCGATCGAGAAGCGCGCGCCGGACGGGCGCTGGCTGGTCGTCGGACAGGACCGCGGGCTCGCGCCGGTCGCCGCTTGGCCCGCGCAGCTCGGCGATTGGCGCGCCGTCGTCTGGGTGGTCGGCGGCGCCGAGGCGCCCATCTCGCTCGCGGCGCGCAGCCTCGCGCGACCGGCCGCTCCGCTCGGCAATGCGATCCTGGAGCCGGCGCCGATCGAGGGGCTGACGAGCCGGCTCTGCGTCGGCCTCGTCCGCGCCCCCGGCGCGGCGCTGGTCTCGGTCGGTCCGGCGCCGGCGACGCTGGTCGCGGGATCTTCTCCCGGCAGGCTGCTCGAGTCCGCGCCCGCCGGCGCGCTCGCGCCGCAGTCGGAGGCTCTGTGGCTGCTCGCGCGCGGCGACTGCGCGGCGCCCGCCCGCATCGCGTCGCTCGCGCCGACAGCGGCCGAGATCGCGCTGACGCTCGGCGCCGGCGAGCGCGCCGTGCTGCCGACCGCCCCGCCGCCCTCCGGCAAAGCGCGTCTGTGGCTCGCGCGCGCGGCCTTCGGCCAGCCGGGCGTCGCCGCCGGGCGGGGCTTCGCCGTGGCGCCGGGCGCGGCGCTGGCGCTGGCGCTGGCCGGCGCGGAGCCCGCGCGCCTCTGGAACGCCTCCGGCGCCTCGCCGCTGCGCTTCGCCGCACAGCCGATCGACGTCGCCGTCGCCGCGCCGCAGCGCGCCGAGACGCTGTTCACGGGCGTCATCCCGCCTTTCACCGCGCAGCCGGTGACGCTGGAGGGCGCGGGCGGCTCGCTGGCGCTCGATCTTGCGAGCGGCCTCGCCGCTTTCTCCGCTCCGCAGGAGCCGCGCGTCCTCGCCGCCTTCGCCGACGCCGCGCCGCTCTCGCGCCGCCTCGAGGGGCCGCGCGAGATCTGGCTGGTCAATCCGACCGAGCGTCCCGCGCCGGCGCGCCTCGCCCTCGCGGCCGAGCGCTACGAGCCGCTGGCGGCGGGTCGCGTCGCCAAGCGCTTCTTCGGCGCGGCGGGGGAGACCGCGCATCGGGTCGAGGCCACTGCCGGCGACGTGCTGGTCGTCGCCGGCGGCGACGCGACTTTCGTCGGCGACGACGGGCGGGTCGCGCGTGGGCGCTCGCTGCGGCTCGGCGGACCCGGCGAGGTCGTGATCGCCCATGGTCCGGGCCTCGTCGCCGCCTGGATCGAGCGCGCCGGCGCATCGCCCTGGCCGTCGCCCGCTCCCCGCGCGGTGAGCGCGCCCTTCGCGACGGCGCTCGGCGGCGAGGCGCAGGCCTTCGCGCTCGATCCGACCGCGCCCGCCGTCCTCGACATTCGCGCGAGCGCGCCGGCCATCGTCGCCGTGACGCAGAACGGCGTGCGCGAGATTTCGACATTTCCGGCGGGCGTGGAGCTGCATCGCTTTGCAGCGCCGGGCCGCGTCCTCGTCGAGATCCTCTCGCCGCAGGACGGCCCGCTCTCCGGCTCGCTCACCCTGTCGACGACGCCGGTCATCGCCGTGACGGAGGGCGTCAATGCGCCCGTCGCGCTCGGTCCCGGGGGCGCGGCGCTGTTCACATTCGAGGTGAAGACGGCAGGCGAGATCGGCCTCGGCCTGCGCGCCGAGCCGGACCGCGCCGAGCTGCGGCTCCTCGACATCGCGGGCAAGACGATCGGCGAAGGCGCCGCGCAGATCACGCGGCTCGAGCCGGGCCGCTATTTTGTCGAGGCGCGCGCGCCCGTCGACGCGCCGGCGACGACGCTGCGCCTCTCCCTGCGCGGCCTCGCCCCGCCACCCTCCGGCCCGCCGCCGGAGGTGGTGGCGGAGTTCGCGGAAAAGGGCCGACGGAAATGACCGGAGCGGCGCGAAGCACGACAAATTCGCACATCCCGATCGCATGTCAAAATCATGGTCCCGCGTCACAAGACGCTGACGCCCGGCGTCGCGCGCAACATCGCCAGAGCCGCGGGATGGTGAGGGAGAACGCCATGCAACGCTTTTTCGCTCTGCTCGACGGAAAGCCGGGCGCTTATGGAGTGGCCTTTCCCGATTGTCCCGGCTGCACGGCCATGGGCGTCGATGAGAATGAAGCCTATTCCAATGCGATCGAGGCGCTCGGCGAATGGGTCCACGACGCCCGCGCGGATGGCGCAGTCCCCTCGCCGCGCAGCGTCGCCGCCTTGCGGCGCGATCCAGATGTGAAGGCGGCCTTGGCCGAAGGGGCCGTGTTTCTCTCGGTTCCGCTCATAGAGGAAACGGGTCGCCCCGTGAAAGCCAACATCTCCCTCGATCGTGGTTTGTTGGATGCGATCGACGAGGCGGCGAAGCGCGCCGGCCTCACATGATCGGCGTTTCTCGCGAGCGCCGCTCGCGCGAAGATCGAAGCTGCGGGTTGAATGGGAGGACGCCTCGAGGCGCTGCGATGAAACGTTCTTCCAATTTGTTCGACATTCACAGCGCCGTCATCGCCAGCGCAGCGAAGCGATCCAGAGCCGTGGGGCGGCCCCTCTATCGCTTCGTCGCTGCGCTCCTCGCGATGAGGAACGCCTGTTGCAAAGGGCATCCGATGCGTTTTGTCGCCATGGTCCTCCTCGCCTGCTGTTCGCTCGCAACGCCGCTGCGCGCCGAGCCGCAGGCTTTCGATCAGCTGCGCCGCGCCGATGGCGCGCGCGTCGTGCCGGAAAAATTCCTGCGCAGCTTCGATCCCATCACCGTCTTCTTCGATCGCGACGCCGGGCCGAAGGCGGGCGGACCCGAGGACGCGCATGAGAAATTCGTGAAGCTGTCGCCGGAGCCGGCCGGCGAGTGGCGCTGGATCGGCGCGCGCGCGCTGCAGTTCCGTCCCGCCGAGCCGTGGAAGCCGCTGGAGCGCGTCGGCGTCGAGGCCGCCGGCGCCGCGACGCGCCTCGTTGCGCTGCTGCCGACGCCGTCCTCGACGGAGCCGGGCGAGAGCGCCGAGCCGCTCGCCGATCTCGAGCGCATCACGCTCACCTTTCCGGAGCCCGTCGACCTCGCCGCGCTGTCGCGGCTGCTCACCATCGAATTGCGGCCCGCGCCCGGCGTTTCTCCGCTCGGCGGCCAGATGTTGACAGTGCGCGACTATGACATTCGCGCGCTGGAGCGCGCCGATCGCGGCGCCGGGCAGAGCGTCGCCATTCGTCTGCGCGAGCCGGTGCGCGACGGCCGCGTCGCCATTCTGCGCCTGAAGCTCGCCGACGAGCCGGGCCTCGACGACGAGACATTCGAATTGCGCGCGCGCTCCGCCGCGCCCTTCGCCGTCACGGAAGCGAGCTGCGGTCGCGGCTGGAGCGACGAGAAGCAGGACGGCGTGCTGCGCTGCGCCTTCGGCTATTCGCTCGCGGGCTCTGCCTCGTCGGCGTCGGAAGGCGAAGAGGAGAATGCGGCGCCCGCCTATCAGCCCGCCAATCGGCGTCGGCTGACGCTGACCTTCACCGAGCAGCCCGACGCAATCGACATTTTGCGCGCGCGCGAGGCGTTGCGGGTCACGCCGCCGGTCGATGATCTCGCGGTCGAGATCGATCATAAGAGGCTCGAGATCTACGGCAAATTTCTCTCCGATCGCGTCTATGAGCTCGTCGTTGCGCCGGGCGCCTTGCGCGATATCCGCAAGCGCGCGCTCGCCGCGCGCTTTTCGCAGCGCTTTGCGTTCGATCGCGACAGGCCGGCGCTCGCATGGGACACCGCGCAGGGCATCGTCGAGCGCTTCGGACCGCAATTGCTGCCTCTGCGCGGGCGCGGCTATGATCGCGCCGACATCCGCATTCATGCAATCGATCCGCTCGCGCGCGACTTCTGGCCCTTCCCGAAGGCCGGGGTCGAGACCGAGGATTCCGCACCGCCGCCGCTGCCCGGCAATGAGCCGGCGCGCTGGAGCGACAACGCCGCGCCGGAGGCCTCCGCCATCGCCGAGCGCATAAAGGCGCTGGGCTCGCCCGCGGTCTCGGCGCTGCTCGATCTCCCGATTCGCCGCAATGGCGCCGACGCCAAATTCGGCCTCGACCTCTCGGGCGAATTCGCCAAGATCGCCGGCGCCGAACAGCCGGGAACCTATCTCGTCGGTCTGCGCGCGGTGGACGACAAGAAGCGCCATTGGCTGCGCGCGCAACTGACCGATCTGACGCTGGGCGCGATCGAGGAGCGCGCGCGCGTGCGCTTTGCCGTCACCTCGCTTTCGACCGCCAAGCCGATCGCGGGCGCCGAGATCAGGCTCGAGGGCGTGAAGGACGAGAAGTTCGTCACGCTCGCGCATGGCGTCACCGACGCCTCCGGCTTCTTCTCTTACGATCCCGGCAAGCGCGCGGAGGCGGAGCTGCGCCGCGTCGTCGTGAGCAAGGGCCTCGACACGCTCGTCATCGACGCCAATGACGCGCCGTCCGAATATTCGCGCGAGAATTGGACGAAGCCCGACGGCGCCTGGCTCGCCTGGACGACGGAGCCCGACACGCCGCGCAAGGAGGAGCCGCGCATCCTCTGCCATGTGTTCGCCGAGCGGCCGATCTATCGGCCCGAGGAGCCGGTGCATGTGAAAGGCTTCGTGCGCGCTTATCGCGACGGCGGATTGAGCGTCGCCAAAACGGGCGGAACGCTCGTCGTCTCCGGCCCCGGCAATCAGGAATGGCGCATTCCGGTGAAGCTCGACGCTGCGGGGAGCTTCTATCACAAATTCGACGCGCAGACGCCGGCGACCGGCGATTATGCGCTGCGCTTCGAGCCCGACGGCGCCAAGGCGAAGAAGACGGAAGAGAGCGAAGGCGAGGAGAGTGAAACAGCGGCGCCGCAGACTGTCTCCTGCGGACAATTCCCGTTCAAGAAGGAGGCCTATCGCCTGCCGACCTTCGAGGTCGTGCTCAATGCGCCGCAGATCGTGCCGCTCGACGGCGAGTTCAATGTCGACCTTCTCGCGCGCTATTTCGCCGGCGGACTCGTCGCCGAGCGTCCGGTGAAATGGCGCGCCGTGCAATTCCCGCATCTGTTCCAGCCGCCGGGACGTGAGGGCTTTCTGTTCTCGACCGACGCGCGCTTCTCGGGCGAGGGAAAATTCAAATCCTCGCCGGTGCTGGAGCGCGACGCGCGCACCGACGCCGGCGGCGCCTCGCGCATGAGCTTCGACACCACCATCGAGCCGACCGCGCAGCCGCGCCGCTATTCGATCGAGGCGACGGTGACCGGCGAGGACGGCTTGGAAGTGCGCAATGTGCAGAATGTGATCGCCGTGCCGCCCTTCATGCTCGGGCTCAAGATCCCGCGCTATGTCGAGCGGCCCGGCGCCGTCACGCCGGAATTCATCGCGCTCGACGGCAAGGGCGAGGCGGTGGAGAATCTGCCCGTCACGCTGCGCTTCGTCAGGCGCAATTGGGTGTCGACGCTGCAGGCCTCGGACTTCGCGCAGGGCGCGGCGAAATATGTGACGCAGGTGATCGAGGACACGATCCTCGAGCGCAAGCTCACCAGCGCCAAGGAGGCGCAGAGAATAGAGCTCGAGGCGCGCGAGGCCGGCGTCTATGTCGTCCAGTTGGAGGCCTATGACCGCATCGGCCGGCGCCAGCAGGTGAGCGTCGATTTCTTCGTCGGCGGCAATACGCCGGTGACGTTTCAGCGGCCGCCCGCCTCCACCGCGACGATCGCGACCGACAAGCAGGCTTACGCGCCGGGCGAGACGGCGACGCTCATCATCCAGTCGCCGTTCCAGAATGCGCAGGCGCTCGCCATCGTCGAGCAGCCGAACGGCGTGTTCGATTATCAATTCGTCGACATCGCCAATGGCTTCGGGCGCTATGCGCTGACATTGAAAAAAGAGCAGACGCCCAAGCTCGCCGTGCATTTCCTCATCATGCGCGGACGCTTGAAGGACAGCGCGCCGGCGCCGGCGTCGAACATCGACCAGGGCAAGCCGGTGACGATCGCCGCGACCAAATGGGTCGAGGTGACGCCGGTGAAGAATATTGCGACCGTGAAGCTCGACTATCCCGCGAAAGCGCGGCCGGGACAGGAGGTCGAGGCGACGCTGCGCCTCTCCGACGATCTCGGCAAGCCGCTCGCCGGCGAAGCCACCTTCTGGATGGTCGATCAGGCGGTGTTGTCGCTCGCGAAAGAACGCCCGCTCGATCCGCTGCCCGATTTCATCGTCGAGCGCGAGACGAGGCTCGCGGCGCGCGACACGCGCAATCTCGCCTTCGGCAAGATTCCGCTGGAGGAGATTCCGGGCGGCGACGCCGGCCTCGACGAATGGGGCGCGGAAACCAATGTCAGCGTGCGCAAGAATTTCACGCCCGTGCCGATCTATCTGCCGAGCGTGAAGATCGGCGCCGATGGGATCGCGAAGATCAAGGTGAAGCTGCCCGACACGCTCACCGTGTTCAAGCTGCGCGCCAAGGCGGTGAGTGGGCCGGATCGTTTCGGCTTCGCGACGGGCGAGATGCTCATTCGCCAGGAGCTGGTCGCGCAGCCGGCGCTGCCGCGCTTCCTGCGGCGGGGCGATGCTGTCGATGTCTCGCTGATCGCGCGCGTGGTCGAAGGCCCGGGCGGCGGCGGCAAGGCGGCGATCACGGCGGATGGGCTGGCGCTCGCGAGCGATGCGCCGCACGCCTTCGCCTGGGTCGCCAACAAGCCCGCGCGCATAGACGTCGCGGCGACTGTTCCGGAGTCGGGCAAGGAGACGGCGACGCTGGATTTCCGTGTCGAGCGCGACGCCGACCATGCGCGCGACGCCGTGCAGATCGAATTGCCGATCGAGCCGGATCGTCTGCCCGTGCGCCGTTACGAGATCGTCGAGATTGCGCCCGGTGAGACAAAGACGTTTCCCGCAGCGCCCGATGACGCGCGCCCCGGCTCCTTCCGCCGCGAGATGACGCTCGCCGGCGATCCGGCGCTGGTGAAGCTCATGGCGGGCCTGAACGCGCTGGCCGAATATCCCTATGGCTGCACCGAGCAGCGGCTGTCGCTCGCGCGCGCGTCGCTGGCGCTGAAGAGCTTCGCGCCGATCCTCTCGTCGGCGGGGCTCGAGGGCCGCATCGGCGCCGATGTGCGCAACACGATCCGCGCCATCGACCAATCGATCGACGGCGACGGCCTCGTGGCCTTCTGGCCCCGCGCGCGCGGCAATGTCTCGCTCACCGCCTGGGCCTATTCCTTCCTCGCCGCCGCCGAGCGCGCCGGTGAGCCGATCGACAAGCCGCTCGCGGAGCGTCTCGCCAATGTGTTGAAGCTGTCGCTGCGTTCCGATTATCCGCGCCTGCTCTCCGGCGAGGAATTGCGCGAGCGCGTCGAGGCGCTGATCGCGCTCGCCGAGGGCGGCAAGCTCGACGAGTCTTACGTCGCCGAGCTGGCGCGCCACGCCGATGCGATGCCCAACGCCAGCGTCGCCGAGCTGGCGCGCGCCGCCGCGCGCGCGAGCGCCGGCGATCGCCGCATCGTCGACGCGCTGCTCGACATCATGTGGAGCCGCGTGAAAATCCTCTCGCGCAATGGCGTGCAATATTATGCCGGCCAGGCGGCGGACGCCGGCAATCCGACCATCCTGCCCTCCGAGACGCGCGCTCTCGCGGAGATGGTGCGCGCCACGGCGCTCGCCGCTCCGACGGATGCTCGGGCGGGCCTGCTGCGCGACGCGCTGCTGCGCTTGGGCGAAGGCGACGGCTGGGGCTCGACCAACGCCGACGCTGCGGCCATCGACGCGCTCGCGGACGTGTGGCGGCGTCCGCAATCGCCCTTGGCGATCGCGCTCGCGCAAGGGGACGCGGCGCCGGAGACGATCACGCTCGACGCGAACATGCCGATCCTGCGCAAGACGAGCGAGGCGCCCGCCGCGATCGCGATCGCCAATCGCGGACAAGCGCCGATCGTCGCGCTCGTCGAGACGCGCTACGAGCCGAAGGAGAGCGGCGCGACGGCGGCGCCGCTGAGCGAAGGCTTCGCGCTGACGCGCGAATTGCTGCGCGTCCGCAAGGCGGATGCGCCGCTCGAAAGAATCGCGGCGGACGACGGCGCCGTGAAGCTCGCCGTCGGCGATGTGATCGAGGAGACGGCGGAGCTCGTCAATCCGCAGGACCGCACCCATGTGGCGATCTCTCTGCCGCTGCCCGCCGGCTTCGAGCCGCTCAATCCGGCGCTCGCGACCGCGCCCGCCGAGGCGCAGCCCTCCTTCGCGCCCACTCTCGCGCCGACCAGCGTCTCCTTCGGCGACGATCGCGTGTTCTATGCCTATGACGCGCTGCCGAAAGGCAATTACCGCTTCGCCTTCCGCGCCAAGGCGCAGACCGCCGGCGTCTTCTCCGAGCCGCCCGGGCTCGTCGAGACGATGTATAAGAAAGGAGTCCGAGCGCAGAGCGCCGGCCGGCGCGTCGTGATCGCAAATTGAGGTCGAAGAGCGAGTCTTTCAGAGCCGACGGGCGGGTTTCCGGCGTTTCGCCGCATTGCCTTTCGCGTCCGCGCCCCTACGTCTGAGGCGTCCCATGCGGCGCGGCGCTTTGTCCTGCGCGAAGCCGGCGCGCCGATCCTTGAAGACGAGGAGGCGAAAATGGCGGAAGCCGAAAGCAAAGTTCCCGTGCGGCAGCAGAGGGAGACCGCGCCGAGCTCTGGCCTGTTCGACTGGCATCCGTTCGAGACGTTGCGGCGGCAGATCGACCGGCTGTTCGAGGACGCGCCGTTCCAGCGGGCCACGCCGAGCGACCTGGAGCCGTTCGGACGGTTCTCGCTCGGCTGGGCGACGACGCCGGCGGTCGATCTCGTGGAGAAGGACCAGGAGTATCAGGTCACGGCGGAGCTGCCTGGGCTCGACGAGAAGAATATCGAGGTGAAGCTGCACAATGGCTCGCTCGTCATCAGCGGCGAGAAGAAGGAGGAGCGCGAGGAGAAGGACAAGGGCTATTTCCTGTCCGAGCGCCGCTTCGGCGCGTTCCGTCGCGCCTTCCGCCTGCCGGAGGATGTCGATAAGGAGAAGATCGACGCGACCTTCACGAAAGGCGTGCTGACCGTGCGCCTGCCGAAGTCGGCCGCGGCGCAAAAGCCCGAGAAGGTCATCTCCGTCAAGGCGGCGTGACGTGCGGCTCGGGTGAATCGCTTCCTCTCCCGCGCGCCCCGCGGGAGAGGGGCGCGCGGGGGGCGCCCGCATGTCCACCGCTTTTCGGCTGGCGAGCTTCAACATCGAAAATCTCGACTGGTCGCCCGCTGGCGAAGAGGCGTTCGAGCAGCGGCTCGCCGTGCTGCGTCCGCTGCTCGCGGCGATCGCGGCCGATGTTCTGTGCCTGCAGGAGGTCGATGCGCAGCGGCCGGCGCCGCATGCGCCGCGGCGCTTCATCGCGCTCGACCGGCTCGTCGCCGGCACGCTCTATGACGGCTTCTCTCGGGCGACGAGCCTGCGTCCGGGGACGGATGCGCCGGCCGACATTCACAATCTCGCGATATTGAGCCGCTGGCCGATCGTCGAGACGCGCCAGCTCCACCACGACATCATCGCGCCCTGGCGCTGGACGCCCCCCGCTGCGCCGGCGCCTGTCGAGATCCTGTTCGATCGCCCGGCGCTCTATGCGCGCATCGCGCCGCCGAACGGGCCCGCGCTGCATGTGTTGAACCTGCATTTGCGCGCGCCCCGCGCGGTCCCTCTGTCCGGGGCGAGCGGCGCGCGCTGCGGTCCCGCATTCGCCGAAGGACAATTCCTCGCCGCGCAGAAGCGCGAGGGCCAGGCGCTGGAGACGCGGCTCTTCGTCGATCGCCTCTTTGCCGATGACGAGGGCGCGTCGATCGCGGTCTGCGGCGATCTCAACTCCGAGGGCTTCGACGCGCCGGCGCGCATCTTGCGCGGCGCGGCGGAGGAGGATGCGGACGCCCCTTTCGCGCTCGTCGCCCTCGCCGAGCGGGCGCCGCAGCCGGCGCGCTACAGCGTCATTCATGCGGGACGCGAGACGCTGCTCGATCACATCCTCGTCTCGCGCGCGCTCGCCGCGCGCTGCGAGCGGGTCGAGATCATGAACAAAGGCCTCGCCGACGAGGCGACCGCGCCAGATCCGATTCTCGGCTCGCTGCACGCGCCGATCATCGCGAGCTTCGGGGCGTAAGGAGCCTCGAAGTATGCTCCGGGACGGCGCGGCGGCGTGACCCTTCGAGACGCCCGCTGCGCGGGCTCCTCAGGGTGAGGGGACTGGTTACCCCGACAGGCCATGCTCCAGAAAGCGCTCTCGCGCTCACATCCCCTTGCGCGGATCATAGGGCTTGCCGCCGCGCCATTTCTGCGCGAAGGCCTCGAGCTCCGGATCGGCGTCCGGCAGCACGATCTTCAGCGTCACATAGAGATCGCCCGCCGCCTTGCCGTCGCCCGCCGGCAGGCCCTTGCCGCGCAGCCGCAGCACGCGGCCGCCATTGGAGCCGGCCGGCACGGTGAGCTCCACCTTGCCGCCGAGCGTCGGCGCGGCGACCTTGGCGCCGAGCACGGCCTCGTAGAATGTGATCGGCAGATCGAGCTTCAGATCGCGGCCGGAGACCATGAACAGCGGGTGCGCCGCGACCTTCACGGTGACGATGGCGTCGCCGGGCTCGCCGCCGGGCGGGGCGGCGTGGCCCTGGCCGCGCAGCCTGATCTGCTTGCCGTCCTCGAGGCCGGCGGGAATCGCCACCTCGAGCGTGCGGCCGTTCGGCATCAGCACGCGCGTATGGCCGCCCTTCACCGCCTCGGGGAGCGAGACGGTCACCTGCAGCGCGATGTCCTCGCCGCGGCGCGGGGCGCGACCGCGCCGGCCGCCGGCGCCGAAGAGATCGGCGAAAATGTCGGACGGGTCGAATCCCGCCCCCTGGCCGGCTGCCCCCGGCCCGCCGCCGCCGAAATGAAACTCGTAATTCTCGGCCCCGCCCGGCCCGCGCTGCCCGCGCGGAAAACCGCCCGGCCCGGCGCCGAAGCCCTCGAAGCGCGGCTTGCCCTCGGCGTCGATCTCGCCGCGGTCGAACTGCGCCTTCTTCTTCTCGTCCCCGAGAATCTCGTAGGCGGAGTTGGCCTCGGCGAATTTCTCCTTGGCCTTGGGGTCGTTCTTGTTCTGGTCGGGGTGATATTTCTTGGCGAGATGGCGGAACGCCTTCTTGATCTCGCTCGCGGTCGCCGTCTTGGCGACGCCCAGGACGTCATATGGATCGCGCATATCTCGGAAAGCCCATCGGTGCGTCCGCCACGAGAGCGGCGCGGACGCTCGTGTCTGCTCGTCTATTTGGGAGAAGATTGGCCGCGGCGCAAGGATGCGTCACAGTTTCGTGACCTTCGTCAGACGCCGGCCTTGCGCCAGGGCCGCACCTCGATCAGCGCCCAATCCGCCGTCCGCTCGCGGCAGGCGGCGCCCTGCAGGCGCTCATGCGTCTCTTTCGTCTCCACCTCCGCGCGAAAGGCGCGGCACACTCTGCCGTCGGAAGGATAAGGCGGGCCGAGGGGGGTGAAGGAGCCCTTGGCCTGCGTCTGCGGATTGTCCCAATTCACGCTGGCGCCCGCGCCCTGCGGATCGAGCGCGACGCCCAGCGCCGCATCGGCGCGCCGCCGATCCTCCTGGTCCAGCGCCGAGGAGAGCTGCGGCGCCGCGGGGCGAATGGAGCCGGTGACCTCGTCGCTCACATTGCCGCTCCAGGCGGCTGGCTCGCCGCCGGGAATGGCGAAGGAGCAGGAGGCGAGCGACAGCGCCGTCAAGCTCGCCCCGAAGAAGCGAATGGCGCGAATCGACGTTTGAGAAGCGGCCGCGGCGGCGCTAGATATGTGTCGCCGAATGTGCAATGCGCCAACCTGTCGCTCGAGGATCGCCGCGCGCCTGTCGCCCGGCGGCAGCTGAGGATTTTGTCGTGGAAGCGTTAACGCCGGGTGACTTCTCCGATACGGGCGAGCCTTTTGCGCTGTTTCGCGCCTGGCTCGAGGAGGCGAGGGAGCGAGAGCCCAATGACCCCGAAGCGATGGCGCTCGCGACAGTGGACGAGACCGGCATGCCGGACGCCCGCATGGTGCTGCTCAAGGAGTGGACCGAATCGGGCTTCGTCTTTTATACCAACGCCGAAAGCGCCAAGGGGCGACAACTCGCGGCCACGATGAAGGCGGCCGCGCTTTTTCACTGGAAATCTCTGCGCCGGCAGGTGCGCCTGCGCGGCCCGGTGGAGCCCATCGCGGACGCCGAATCGGACGCCTATTTCGCCAGCCGCCCGCGCGACAGCCGCATCGGCGCCTGGGCCAGCCGCCAGTCGCGCCCGCTCGAGAGCCGCTTCGCGCTGGAGAAGGCGGTGGCGGTCGAGGCGGCGCGCTTCGGCTTCGGCGACGTGCCGCGCCCGCCCTATTGGCGCGGCTTCCGCATCGTCCCGCAGGCGATCGAATTTTGGGCCGATCGGCCGTTTCGCCTGCATGACCGCCTGCGTTTCACGCGGGCGGAGGCGGGCTGGACGAAGGACCGACTCTATCCTTGAGAGCGTCATCCGATCCGAATGGATCGGATGACGCTCCAGCATTCTTTAGCTCGAGCGAATTCTGATCGATCGAACGATTCCGTTCGATCGGAACACGCTCTAAAGCGAGAGAGCGAGAGATGAAGCGCCTTTCTGTTTGCGTCCTCGCGGTCTGCCTCGCCGTCGCCGGCCCCGCGCGCGCCCAGGATTTCCTCTCGAATCTCTTCGGCGGCTGGGAGCGGCCGCATGCGGCGCCGGCGCTGCCGGCGGAGCGCAAAGCCGCCGCGCCGCCCAAGGCCAAGAAGGCGAAGAAGGCGGCCAAGGGCGCCCCGCCGCCCGCGCTCGCCGGCGCGCCGCAGCCACAGCCGGAAGGCCCGCCGCCGCCCTATGAGCCGCAATTGCTGCGACTCTCCGAAATCCTCGGGGCTCTATCGTTTCTGCGCGACCTTTGCGGAGACGCCGACGGCGAGGAGTGGCGCGCCAAAATGGCCTCGCTGCTCGACGCCGAGGCGAAGGCCGGGCAGAGGCGCGCCAAGCTCACGGGCGCCTTCAACCGCGGCTTCCACGGCTATGAGACGACCTATCGCAGCTGCACGGCTAACGCCCGCTCGGCGATCGCGCGCTATCTCGACGAGGGCGGCAGAATCGCCCATGACATCGCCTATCGCTATGGCGCGTCCTGATGCGTGGTCATACGGAGGCCGTTAACCGTCCGGCAAGGACCCGTCTCGCGCCTTTCCTCACGCTTGTCTAAAGTGATTTTATGACGCGCTCTCCCCTCTCCGCAGTCGACGACGCCGGCGGCTACGACCAGCGGCAGGCGGCCCTCTCTTATGTCGCCGAAGCCTTCGCCGAGGCGATGCTGGCGGGGATCGAAAGCGATTCCTTCGCCCATGCCGCGCTTTCGGCCGCGCTGCACGAACTCGTCTCGACCTATGGCGAGGAGGAAGTGGCCATGTTCGTCGAACGCCTGCCGAAGCGCCTGCGCAACGGCGAATTCTCGACCGGCGCGCGGCACTGAGCGCGTGACGCGCGCGCGCAAGACGCCTGCGGCCGAAGCCGTTTCCGATACTCTGACGGACCTCTCCCTGTTGTCCGCCGCGACGCGCGCGATGCGCGAAAAAATTCTCGCGGCCTGCGAGACAGGCGACATCGAAGCGCTGCGCATTCCGATCGACTGGAACGAATTGCGCCCGATGTTTCAGCGCGGCGGCGCGCCTGCCGATCCGATCGAAACGCTGAAGGCGCTGTCCTTCGATCGCAAGGGACGCGAGAGCCTCGCGCTCGCGAGCGCCGTGCTGGCGCAGCCTTTCGTGAGAATCGCGCGCGGACCGGTCACGCTCTACGAATGGCCGGCCTATGCGCGCCATCCCGCGCCCCCCGCGGATGAAGATGCGGCGCGCGCGCTCTGGTCCTGCGTGCGCTTTTCCGATCTCGCACGCTCGAACGCGGAAGGGCGCCCGCATGTGACGCGCCTCGCCATAGCGGCGGACGGCGTGTGGCATTATTTTTGGAGTGTCGATTGAATTTTTCGGCGACGAGTGGCGCGCCCTCTCCGATCTGCAGTCTTTGAAGAGCGAGCCTGAAGGCTCGCTTCTCGAGGCGCCTTGATCGCCGCGGCGAAGACGACAGCGTCAAACGATCTTCCCCTCCATGATATGAATCACCCGATCCGCCGCGGCGAAATAGCGATCGTCATGCGAGACGCAGATCAGCGTCTTTCCGCGGCGCTTCAGATCGGGCAGGATCTCGCTGTAGAAAGCGCGGCGAAAGGTCGGGTCCTGCTCGGCGGCCCATTCGTCGAGCACCATCACGGGGCGCCCTTCCGCAAAAGCGGAGACCAGCGCGAGGCGCTTGCGCTGGCCGGCCGAGAGCGCCGTGGTCGAGAAGACGCCGTCGACGATCGCCGTCTTCGCCGACAGCTCCATGCGCGTGAGATAATCATTCGCCGCCTCCGCATTATCCGCGTGCATGGCGACGTCGTCGAACAGGCAATAGTCGAAGAACACCGCTGAGAAGCGCTGGCGATAATCGTCGCGATCGGCGTCGCCGACCGGCGCGCCGTCGATGAGGATTTCGCCGGAGGTCGGCGCATAGAGGCCGAGCAGCAGCTTGATCAGCGTCGTCTTGCCGCTGCCGTTCTCGCCCACGACGAACAGGGTTTCGCCGCGTCGCACCTCGAGATCGATCGGCCCCAGCGCGAAGGGCGCCGTCTCCTCCTCGGAGGAATAGACATAGCTCACGCCGCGAAGCTCGATCGTGGAGAAATCCGCCGCGCCGACGTCGCCGCGCGCCCAGCTCTCCGCATTGGCGAGCTCGTCGCGCAGCTTCGCGATCTGGCGGAACGACGTCTCCGCGCGTCCGAACATCGGAATATAGCCGACGATGTAATTGACCGGCTCGCGCAGAAACAGCATCGCCACGACGAAGGCGCCGAGCGTCTCCTTCGGCTCGCCCAGAGCCTGCTGCGTGGCGAGCAGCACGCCGATAACGATGAAGGCCGAGCCCGATTCGAGCGCTTCGATCGCGGTGAATTTGGTGAAGTTGCGATGCGTGAGCTCGCGAATTTCGTCGATCTTCGCGAGCAGCCGCTTCTCGCGAAAGCGCGCGCGGCGAGGCTGATGGAGCCGCAGCTCCTTGCAGCCTTCGACCAGCAGGTCGAAATCCCTCTGCAGGCCCTCGCGCGCCTCGCGCTCGGCGAAGAACAGCGCATAGGCCGAATGGAGCAGGCGCCGGACGAGAGAGATGCGAAAAGCGCCGGCGAGCGCCGCCGCGCCGGCGAGCCGCCAGGAAATATAGAAGAGATAGGCCGCGCATCCCGTGGCGGTAAGAATGGAGACGAGCAGATAGGGCAATCCGCGTATGAAGTTGGTCAGTTGCTCGACGTCGTGATTGAGGGCGACGATCATGCGGTGCTTCTGCATCCGCTCCAGAACCGCGATCGGCGCCTTCAAAATGTCTTCGACGATCGATTTGCGCAAATCGGCCATCACGCTCTGCACGATCCAGCTGTTCGCGCGAAAGGAGCCGATCTGGACGGCGATCATGAGCGGACAGAGCAGAACGAATCCGAGCGCGTTCCAGGGCGAGGGGCCATTCTTCAGCGCGTCGTCGATCAGCGCGAGACTGCCGACCGTGGCGAGGCTGCCGAGCGCGCCGAGCGCCATGGCCGAGAGCGCGAGAGGCAAATAGGGACGCAGCAGGCCCGCCGCGACCCGGCCGAGTTCGAAATTCCGCATCTGAAAGCCCTTGGGTTCAAGGGCATGTTACGTGAGTCGCAAAACGAGCGCCAGCGTGGCCGTGGGCTCAGACGATCGTCTCGATCGCCACCGCCGTGGCCTCCCCGCCGCCGATGCAGAGCGCCGCGACGCCGCGGCGCAGATCATATTTGCGCAGCGCCGCCAGCAGCGTCACGACGATGCGGGCGCCGGAGGCGCCGATGGGATGGCCGAGCGCGCAGGCGCCGCCATGCACATTGACTTTTTCCGACGGCAGCCGCAGCTCGCGCATCGCCGCCATCACGACGACGGCGAAAGCCTCGTTGATCTCGAAGAGATCGACGCTGTCGAGCGGCCAGTCGATTCGCTCCGCGAGCTTGCGAATGGCGCCGATGGGCGCGGTCGGATAGAGATGCGGAGGCCCGGCATGAGTCGCATGAGCGTGCATGATCGCGAGCGGCGTCAGCCCGGCGCGCTCGGCGTCGCCGCGACGCATCAGCACGAGCGCGGCCGCGCCATCGGAGATCGCGCTGGAATTGGCCGCCGTCACCGTGCCGCCCTCGCGAAAGGCCGGCTTCAAGGATGCGATGGAGTCGAGCTTCGCCTTCCTTGGCAGCTCGTCCCGCGTGACGCTCGTCGTCGTCTTGCCGTCGCGCGCTTCGATCGGCGTCGTCTCCCAGTCGAAAACGCCCCCCTCCACCGCCTGCTGCGCGCGCCGCAGCGATCGCTCGGCATAGTCATCCTGCATCCGGCGCGTGAATTGGAGCGCCGTCGCGCAATCCTCGGCGAAGGCGCCCATGGGCTTGCCCTCGTCATAGGCGTCCTCCAGACCGTCGAGGAACATATGATCGATCAACCGGCCATGGCCCATCCGATAGCCGGCGCGGGCGCGGCCGAGCAGATAAGGCGCATTGCTCATGCTCTCCATGCCGCCAGCGACGATCGCGTCGGCCGATCCTGCGCGCAATTGATCATGCGCGAGCATGATCGTCTCCATGCCGGAGCCGCACATCTTGTTGATGGTGGCGCATGCGACTGCATCGGGAAGCCCCGCGCCGAGCGCGGCCTGACGCGCGGGCGCCTGCCCCAATCCGGCCGAGAGCACGCAGCCCATCAGCGCCTCGTCGACGCGCTCCGCCGGGAGCCTGCTGCGCGCCACAGCGGCGCGGATCGCCGTCGCGCCGAGCTGCGGCGCGGTCGCGCCTTTCAGCTCGCCGAGCAGCGCGCCGATCGGCGTGCGCGCCGCGCCGACGATGACGATCGGATCGCTATTGCTCATGTCCAGGCCCTGAAATTCGGCTCCGGCTCGCCGCCGCTCGCGAGCAGAGCGCCGATGGAGTCGTCGTCCACCTGCTCGAGCGTCGCCGGCGACCAGAGCGGCTTGCGATCCTTGTCGATCACGGCGGCGCGTATGCCTTCATAGAGATCATGCGATCTCAGAAGATTGCAGGCCGCGCGATATTCATCGAGCAGGCAGTCCTCGAGGCGGTCGGCGTCGGCGGCGCGCTTCAGCAGCAAGGATGTCAGCTTCAGGCTCGTCGGCGATCGTGAGGCGATCGTCTCCGCAGCCTTGCGCGCGAATTCCGAGCCTTCGGAGCGGAGCGTCTCAATCGTCTCGCCGACACTTTCCTTCGCCATCGCTCGACGCAGCAGCGACTCGTGCTGCGCCAGCGGCCCGAGCCCCGAATGCCGGGCGAAGCGCGCGAGCAGCGGACGAATATCGTCCATCGTCGCCGCCTCGCGCAGCTCGCGAAGAATCTCCGGCAGCGCCGCCGAGTCGACGAGCACGTCGGCGAGGCCGGCGCTGATGGCGTCCTGCGGGCCGACGCTCTCGCCCGAAAGCGCCATATAGAGACCGACGCCGCCATTGCGCGTCAGCAGCCATGTGCCGCCGACATCGGGAATGAAGCCGATGCCGGTCTCGGGCATTGCGAGCCGTGTTCGCTCGGTGACGACCCGATAACCGCCATGGGAGCCGAGCCCGACGCCGCCGCCCATGACAATGCCGTCCATCAGCGCGACATAGGGTTTCGGAAACGACGCGATGCGCGCGTCGAGCTCATATTCCTCGCGCCAGAATGTCGCGTAGCGGCCGCGCTGTTGCGGCGGCAGCTCATACAACGCGCGAATGTCGCCGCCGGCGCAGAAGGCGCGCCCGCCTTCTCCCGTCACGATCACCGCGACAATGTCGCGATCGGCGCCGAACTCGTCCAGCGCGCGCGTAAGCTCGCGCACCATCTCCAGCGTGAGCGCGTTGAGCGCCGCGGGACGATCGAGCGAGATCGAGCCCGTGCGCCGCCTGCGGGAGACGATGATGTTGCTCATGCGGCGCCGTCCTCCCGCTGGCGCCTCGCCTGCAGCGCGCGCGCCGTCTTGGCTCGATTGGCGCGTCCGAGCCGCTCGGATATGAAGTCTCCCGCCGCGATCGCGGCGGTAAGATCGACGCCCGTCTCGACTCCGGACCGCTCCAGCATATAGACCACATCTTCCGTCGCGACATTTCCCGTCGCGCCCGGCGCGAATGGACAGCCGCCGAGACCCGCGATCGAGCTGTCGACCACGTCGACGCCGAGCTCGAGGCAAGCGAAAATATTGGCGAGCGCCTGGCCGTAGGTGTCGTGGAAATGCACGGCGAGACGGCGGAGCGGCACGTCGCGCGCGACTTCCTCGACGAGCCGCCGCGCCGCAATCGGCGCGCCGACGCCGATCGTGTCGCCGAGCGAGATTTCCTCGCAGCCGAGCGCGGCGAGATCGCGCGCGAGAGCGGCCACTCTGCGCGGCGCGACGTCGCCTTCGTAAGGACATCCGAGCGCGCAGGAGATATAGCCGCGCACGCGCAGGCCGGCGCTCAGCGCCGCTTCGACGACCGGCGCGAAGCGATCGAGGCTTTCTTCCACCGTGCAGCCGATATTGGCGAGCGAGAAGCTTCGAGACGCCGCCGCAAAGACGGCGACGCCGCCGACGCCGCAGGTGATCGCCTCCTCGAGCCCGCGCAAATTGGGCGTGAGCACGTCGAGGCGCTCGCGCAATGACGGCTCGAGCTCCTCGATAACCCGCCTCGTCGTCGCCATTTGCGGCACGCGCACATGCGAGACGAAGCTGCCCGCTTCGATTTCCCATAGGCCCGCCGCTGCGAGCCGCTCGATCAGCTCCGCCTTGGTCGTGACCGATATGATGGCGGTTTCGTTCTGCAGCCCGTCGCGCGGGCCGACCTCGACGATGCGCACGCGCTGAGGCAAATTCATGCGGCCGCTCCCTCGGCGAAGACGACGAGCGTCTCGCCCTGTTTCACCATGTCGCCGATCGCGGCGTGAATCTCGGCGATGCGCGCATCGCGCGGCGCCGCGAGCGCGATCTCCATCTTCATCGCCTCGAGCATGACGAGCGGCGCGCCTTTCCGCACGTCTTCGCCCGCCGTGGCGAGCACCTGCGTCACGCGCGCCGGCAGCGGCGCCGAGAGCGTGTCGACAGCGTTTGCGGCGCGGCTCGGCGCCGCGAGCGGGTCGACGAGCTCCAGCCTGCGCTGCGCCGCGCCGAGCGCGACGACGAAGCCGCTCTCATCAGGGACGATGACCAGCGAACGTCGGACGCCGTCGACGCGCAGGCTCATGCGCGGTCCATTTGCTTCGGTCTCGACCCTATGCGAGGACCCCGCCATATCGAGCCGGAAGCGCGTCGCATCGAGAGGCGCCACGACGAGCGCGAGCTCGCGGCCGTCCGGCCTGAAGGCGAGTCTCGATCCGGCCGCCGCATTCATGCGCCAGCCGTCGAGATCGTCGAACGGCGTCGCCGCCTTTGTCGCGGCGCGCAGGCGCGCAAGCCAAGCGGCGGCGCTCGCCGCCAGAATAAAGGTCAGATCGGATGCATCGAGCGTGTCGGCGTCCGCTGCGAGAAGTTCGCCGTGGCGCGGCAGAAATTGCGTGTCGATCGCCGCAGCGACGAATTCCGCGTTGGCGAGGATCGACGTCAGCAATCGCAAATTCGTCTCGACGCCGATGATCTCATAGTCGCGCAAAGCCCCGAGCAGGCGCGCGCGCGCCGCCTCGCGATCCTCGCCCCAAGCGATGATCTTGGCGATCATCGGATCATAGAAGGGCGTGATGGCGTCGCCCTCGCGCACGCCGGTCTCGACGCGCAGCGACGCGCTCGCCCGAGGCTCGCGCAGATAGTCGAGCCGTCCTGTCGAGGGCAAGAAGTCTCGAGCCGGCTGCTCCGCATAGACCCGCGCCTCGATCGCAGACCCGCGCGTCTCGATCTCGCCCTGCGTCTTCGGCAGGGGCTCGCCCGCGGCGACGCGCAATTGCCATTCGACGAGGTCCTCGCGCGCGATCATCTCGGTGATCGGATGCTCGACCTGCAGCCGCGTGTTCATCTCTAGAAAAAAGAACTCGTCCTTTTCGACCAGAAACTCGACCGTGCCGGCGCCGACATAGCCGGCGGCCCGCGCTGCGGTCAGCGCCGCCTCGCGCAGGCTTTCGTCGAGCGTGCGAGGCAGCAGCGGCGCCGGCGTCTCCTCGATGATCTTCTGGTGACGACGCTGGATCGAGCAGTCACGCGCGGCGAAGGCGACGCAATCGCCATGTGAATCGCCGAAGATTTGCGCCTCTATATGGCGCGGCCGCTCCAGCCGCTTCTCGAGCAGAACGCGGTCATCGCCGAAGGACGATAGCGCTTCGCGCTTCGCGCTCTCGATGGCATCGCGCAGCGCGTCGGCGTGCGCCACGACGCGCATGCCCTTGCCGCCGCCGCCGGCCGACGCCTTCACGAGAAGCGGATAGCCGATGCGCTCTGCGGCGCGCGTCAATGTCTCCATGTCCTGAGCGCCGTGATAGCCCGGAACGACGGGGACGCCGGCCTGCTCCATCAGCGCCTTCGCCTCCGACTTCGACCCCATGAACCGCATCGCGCGCGCGGACGGGCCGATAAAGACGAGTCCCTCCGCCGCGCAGCGTTCGGCGAAATCGGCGTTCTCGGAGAGAAATCCATAGCCCGGATGCACCGCCTCGACCTTTGCCGCGCGGGCGACGGCGAGGATCTTCTCGATCGAGAGATAGCTCTCGCGCGCAGGCGCCGCGCCGAGCGGATAGGCCTCATCGGCGCGCTCGACATGCAGCGCATGGGCGTCGGCGTCGGAATAGACGGCGACCGTCGCGACGCCGAGACGTTTCGCCGTCGCGATGATGCGGCAGGCGATTTCTCCGCGATTGGCGATCAGCAGCCTACGGAACATCTCGCCCTTTCGTATCGGTTCGCCAGGCAGGCGGACGCTTCTCGAGAAAAGCGGTGAAGCCCTCGCGACCTTCCTGCGATATTCGGCGCCCGGCGATCCGCTGCGCCGTTTCCCTGCTCAACTCCTCGTCGAGCACGCGCTGCGCGAACAAAAAGCACGACTCTTTCGCTTCCCGCAGCGCGCCGGGCGCGGCGGCCAGCAATGCATCGACGATTCGCGCGCAGACCGCGTCGAGCTCCTGCTCCTGCGCCACCTCATGCGCGAGCCCGATCTCGCGCGCGCGGATCGCGGTGATGACCTCGGCGGTCAGAAAATAGCGCCTCGCTTGGCGCGGGCCTATCGCGCGATGGACGTAAGGGCCGATCACAGAGGGTGTCAGCCCGATCTTCACCTCGCTGAGGCAGAAGCTCGCCGTATCGGCCGCGACAACGATATCGCAACAGGAGACGAGTCCGACGCCGCCGCCATAGACGGCTCCGCGCACCAGCGCGAGCGTCGGCTTGGCGAGCCGATCGAGCGTTTGCATCAGCTCGGACAGCAGAAGCGCGTCGCGCTCATTCTCCTCGAAGCTCTCCGCCGCCATGCGCTTCATCGATTCGATGTCGCCCCCGGCGCAGAAGCTGCCGCCGGCGCCGGCGAGCAGCACGACGCGAACGTCCTCGCGCGCTTCGAGCCGACGCAGCGCGCCTATCGTCTCGGCGACGAGCGCGGGGTCCAGCGCATTGCGACGCTCGGGCCGATTGAAGGTCACTCTGGCGACGCCTCGCGCGTCGATGGATTCGAGAAGAGTGGAGGATTCGAGAAGAATGGACATGGCGCCTCACATGCGGAAGAGACCGAAGCGCGTCTCTTCGATCGGCGCATTGGACGCCGCCGCGAGGCAGAGCGCAACCACGCGGCGGGTGTCGACCGGATCGATGACGCCATCGTCCCACAGCCGCGCGCTCGCATGATAGGGATGGCCCTGCCGCTCATATTGCTCGCGTATCTGCGCGCGATAGGCGTCCTGCTCGTCCGCGCTTCGCGCGCGGCCCTTGGCGGCGTCGCTCTCGGCGCGCACGCGCGTCAGCACGTCCGCGGCCTGCTCGCCGCCCATCACGGAAATACGCGCATTGGGCCAGCTCCACAGAAAGCGCGGCCCATATGCACGGCCGCACATCGCATAATTGCCGGCGCCGAAGCTGCCGCCGACGATCACCGTGATCTTCGGCACGGCGGCGGTGGCGACGGCCGTCACCATCTTGGCGCCGTCCTTGGCGATGCCGCGCGCCTCGTAGTCGCGGCCGACCATGAAGCCGGTGACATTCTGCAAAAAGAGCAGCGGCGCGCCGCGCTGCGCGCAGAGCTCGATGAAATGCGCGCCCTTGAGCGCGCTTTCGCCGAACAGCACGCCATTATTGGCCAGCACGCCGACCGCGAAGCCGCAGATATGCGCGAAGCCCGCGACCAGCGTGTCCCCATAGTCGCGCTTGAATTCGTCGAACTCTCCGGCGTCGATCAATCGCGCCAGCAGCTCGCGCGCGTCATATTGGCGGCGCGGCTCGGCGGGCGTGACGCCATAGAGTTCTTCCGGGTCGTATTTCGGCGGAGCCGGCGCGCGCATCGACAGGGACGGGGTCGGCGCCGCGCCGAGATTGGCGACGATCGAGCGGGCGAGCGCGAGCGCATGGGCGTCGCTCTCGGCGAAATGATCGGCGACGCCGGATTGGCGCGTGTGCACGATCGCGCCGCCGAGGTCCTGCGCGCTCACCACTTCGCCGGTCGCGGCGCGCACCAATGGCGGGCCGGCGAGAAAGATGGTCCCCGTGTCGCGCACGATGATCGTCTCGTCGGCCATCGCCGGGACATAGGCGCCGCCGGCGGTGCAGGAGCCCATCACCACCGCGATCTGCGCAATGCCCCGCGCCGACATTTGCGCCTGATTAAAGAAGATGCGCCCGAAGTGGTCGCGATCCGGAAACACCTCGTCCTGGCTCGGCAGATGCGCGCCGCCCGAATCGACGAGATAAATGCAAGGAAGACGATTCTCGAGCGCGATCTCTTGCGCGCGCAAATGTTTCTTCACGGTGAGCGGAAAATAGGTTCCGCCCTTCACCGTCGCATCATTGGCGACGATCATGCAGGTCCGCCCCTGCACGCGGCCGATTCCGGCGACGACTCCGGCGCAGGGAACCTCGCCGCCATAGAGATCGAAGGCGGCGAATTGGCCGATCTCGAGGAAGGGCGACAGAGGATCGAGCAGAAGGTCGACGCGCTCGCGCGCCGGCAGCTTGCCGCGCGCGATATGCCGCTCGCGCGCCGCGCCGCCGCCGCCGTCATGAATGCGCGCAGTCTTGGCGCGCAGATCGGCGACGAGCGTGCGCATCGCCTGCGCATTGGCTGCGAATTCGGCGGAGCCCGTATCCAATCGCGTCTCGAGAACAGCCATGGCGACCTCGCGACGCCTCGGGCAATCGTCAGGCGGCGGTCTCGGTGAACAGCTCGCGTCCGATCAGCATGCGGCGGATTTCGCTGGTGCCGGCGCCGATCTCATAGAGCTTGGCGTCGCGCAGCAGCCGGCCGGTCGGATAATCATTCATATAGCCATTGCCGCCGAGGCATTGGATGGCCTCGAGCGCCATGCGCGTCGCGTGCTCGGCGGAAAAGAGAATGGCGCCGGCGGCGTCCTTGCGCGTGGTGCGGCCGCGATCGCAGGCTTTGGCCACTGCATAGACATAGGCGCGCGCGGCGTTCACCGTCGTGTACATGTCGGCGAGCTTGGCCTGCATGATCTGGAACTCGCCGATCGGCTGGCCGAATTGCTTGCGGTCGTGCACATAGGGGACGACGATGTCGAGACAGGCGCGCATGATGCCGATCGGCCCGCCGGCGAGCACGCAGCGCTCATAGTCGAGGCCGCTCATCAGCACATTGACGCCGCGCTCGGGGAGTCCGAGCACATTCTCCTCCGGCACCTCGCAATCGGCGAACAAAAGCTCGCAAGTGTCGGAGCCGCGCATGCCGAGCTTGTCGAGCTTTTGCGCGGTGGAGACGCCTTTGAAGCGCTTCTCGACGATGAAGGCGGTGATGCCATGCGCGCCGGCCGCCGGCTCCGTCTTCGCATAGACGATGACGACATCGGCAATCGGACCATTCGTCACCCACATCTTTTCGCCATTCAGAATATAGCGGTCGCCGCGCTTCTCCGCGCGCATGGACATGTTCACGACATCGGAGCCGGCGCCCGGCTCCGACATCGCCAGCGCTCCGACATGCTCGCCGGAGACGAGCGCGGGCAGATAGCGCCGCTTCTGCTCCTGGCTGGCGTTGCGGCGAAGCTGGTTGACGCAGAGATTGGAATGCGCGCCATAGGAGAGGCCGATGGAGGCGGAGGCGCGGCTCAGCTCCTCCATCGCCACGACATGCTCGAGATAGCCGAGGCCGGCGCCGCCATACTCCTCGTCGACGGTGACGCCGAGCACGCCGAGCGCGCCCATCTTCGGCCAGAGATCGGCGGGAAACGCGTTGTCGCGATCGATCTCCGACGCACGCGGGGCGATCTCGCGCGCGGCGAAGGCTTCGACCTGATCGCGCAGCATGTCGCACGTCACGCCGAGCGCGAAATCGAGCGAGGGAATCCAGTGGCGCATGGGCTAGATGCTCCGGCCGCGTGTCGCGCCTCGCGCCCGAGCGAGCCTTCTTCCAAAATGGCGACGCGCTGCTCGAGCAACAGCTATGGCCCGCTCTCGATGTTTCAAGGGCGCCGAGCCCTATTCCTTCATCGACAGCAGCCGCGCGTCGCCGCCGAACGAGGCCGTGTTGACCGTGACCGTCTCCTCGCGCAGAAAGCGGCGCAGATAGTCCGGCCCGCCGGCCTTGGGGCCGGTGCCGCTATCGCGCCAGCCGCCGAAAGGCTGGCTGCCGACAATAGCGCCGATGATGTTGCGATTGACGTAGAGATTTCCGGCCGGCGTCAGCTCGGCCAATTCGCGAACGCGCGCTTCGATGCGTGAATGCAGGCCCATTGTGAGGCCGAAGCCGGAAGCGGCGATCTCCTGCACGAGCAGCGCGAAGCCGTTCTCCTCGGCGCGCCAGCGCGCGACATGCAGCACGGGACCGAAAATTTCTTCGCGCAAATCTCCGGCGCGCTCCAGCCGAACGATGTGCGGGGCGACGAAGCTGCCGCCGTGCGGCGCCTCGCCGGAATAGAGCACGCGACCTTCGGCGCGACAATCCGATAGATAGGTTTCCAGCGACGCTTTCGCTTCGGCGTCGATCACCGGTCCGATATGCGTCGCGAGCGCGCGCGGATCGCCGAGGCGAAGCTCGCGCGCCGCGCCGATCAGCATGGCGAGCGCGTTCTCGAAAATCTCGTCCTGCAAGCAGAGCAGGCGCAGCGCGGAGCAGCGCTGGCCGGCGGAGCGGAATGCCGAGACGAGAACATCGTCGACGACCTGCTCGAGCAGAGCCGTCGAGTCGACGATCATCGCATTGACGCCGCCGGTTTCGGCGATGAGGGGGACTATGGGACCGTCGGAGGCGGCGAGCGCGCGATGAATGGCGCGCGCGGCCTGTGTCGAGCCGGTGAAGACGACGCCCGCCGTATGCGCGTCGGCGACGAGCGCGGCGCCGATGGCGCCGTCGCCGGGAACGAATTGCAGGGCTTCGCGCGGAACGCCTGCGTCATGCAACAGCGCGACCGCCTCATGCGCGACGAGCGGCGTCTGCTCGGCCGGCTTGGCTGCGACGCTGTTGCCGGCAACGAGCGCGGCGGCGATCTGCCCGAGAAATATGGCGAGCGGAAAATTCCACGGAGAGATGCAGACGAAGACGCCGCGCCCGCGCCGGAGCAGCCGGTTGTCCTCGCCCGTCGGACCGGGCAATGTCTGCTCCCGGCAGAGCTCGCGCGCCTCGCCGGCATAATAGCGGCAGAGGTCGGCGGCTTCGCGCGCTTCGGCCAGCGCGTCGTCGAGCGTCTTGCCGCCTTCGTCCTGCAGCAGCGCGATGAGCGCGCCGCGCCGCGCCTCGACGAGGTCGGCGGCCCGCTCCAGGATGGACGCGCGCGTCTCGACCGAAGCGCGCTCCCAAGCGGGAAAGGCATGCGCCGCCGCCGCCATCGCCGCGCGGGCGGTGCGGTCGTCCGCCTCGACGACGCGGCCGATGCACGCGCCGTCGATCGGCGAGACGCAGTCGCGCGCGGCGGCGCGCGCGCCGGTCGAGGGCGTCGCCAGGACGCGCCCGCGCGCGGCTTCGATCTCGCCCAGCAGAGACGCGAGCGCGGCGCGGTCGCCGAATTCGACGCCTCTCGAATTTTTTCGCGGTGCAAACAGCGCAGGCGGACGCGGCAGATGCGAGTGGCGCGCATGAGCGGCGTCGCCGATGATAGCGGCGGGCGAGCGCAGCAATTCGCTCTCCGGCGTGGCCGCGTCGGCGGCGCGGGCGACGAAGGAGGAATTGGCGCCGTTCTCGATGAGGCGCCGCACGAGATAGGCGAGCAGGTCGCGATGCGGCCCGACCGGCGCATACAGCCGGCAGGCGACGCCTCGCCTCTCCTCGAGCAGCGCGTCGTAGAGCTCCTCGCCCATGCCGTGCAGACGCTGAAACTCATATTGCGCGCCATCGCCGGCGCGTTCCACGATCATGGCCACGGTGAGCGCGTTATGCGTCGCGAATTGCGGGAACAGGCGCGGGGCGGCGAGCAGACGATCAGCGCAGGCGATGTAGTTCAGATCGGTCATCGCCTTGCGCGTGAACACCGGATAATCGGCGAGGCCGCGCTCCTGCGCGCGCTTTATTTCCGTATCCCAATAGGCGCCTTTGACGAGGCGCAGCATGAAGCGCCGGCCGTGGGTCTCGGCGAGCGCCGCGACGTGATCGATGACCGCGGCGGCGCGCTTCTGATAGGCCTGCACGGCGAGGCCGAAGCCGTCCCAGCCGGCGAGAGACGGATCCGCGACGACCTTGCCGATCACATCGAGCGAAAGCTCGAGCCGGTCGGCTTCTTCGGCATCGACGGTGAGAGAGATGTCGCGCGCCTTGGCGAGGCGCGCGAGCTCGAGCAGGCGCGGCGCCAGCTCGGCGAGGACGCGCTCGCGCGACATGGGCTCATAGCGCGGGTGCAGCGCCGAGAGCTTGACCGAAACGCCGGGACGCTCGACGCAGGAGGCGCCGCGGCCGCGCGCGACCATCTCGATGGCGTGAGCATAGGCGTCGCAATAGCGCTCGGCGTCGCGCATCGTGCGCGCACCTTCGCCCAGCATGTCGAAGGAATAGCGCCAGCGGCGCGCCTCGCCGGTCGCGGCTTGCGCGAGCGCCTCCTCGATCGTCTCGCCGAGCACGAAATGGCCGCCCATTATTTTCATCGCCTGGCGCGCCGCCGCGCGCAGCGCCGGCGCGCCGAGACGGCGCGCGAGGTCGGCGACGACGCCGCGCGGCGTCTCGCTCGGCGCGAACAGACGCGTCGACACGCCGAGCGCAAAGGCGCAGGCCTGGATGAGAAGAGCGTCGGAGGCCGGCGCATGGCGATCGAAGGCGCCCGCCGCGAGCTTGTCGACGATGAGCCGGTCGAGCGTCGCGTCGTCGGGCACGCGCAGCAAAGATTCGGCCAGCGCCATGAGCGCGACGCCTTCGCGCGTCGAGAGGGAATATTCCTGCAGCAGGCTGTCGACGCCGCCTCGCGCGCGCGGCGCGCGAATGGCGGCGAGCAATCGGCGCGCGAGAGCGTCGGCGCGCGCCTCCTGCTCCGTCTCACGCGGGGCGGCGAGCAGATGCGCGGCGATGTCCTCGTCCGCGGGATGATAGGGGGCGCGAAACGGCTCTGGTTCCGTCATGCTGTCGACTCCCCGGCGCCGATCGCGACGCCCTTGCACAATGCTTATTGAAAACTGCGTGATCGTCCATAGTTGTCTTCGCAAGCGAGGGCGCAAACACGCGCTTCGGCGCGGGCGGCGCCGTTCCCGATCATCCGTCACGACGGCGAGCGCGCCCATCGCGCGCGACGCGCTGCTTTGGTCTTTCGGGTTCGGGTCCACGCTGACTGAGGCGGAGGTCAGAGCTTTACATGTTGCCGGATGTAAGAGAGATCGGCCGTTCTGCGGTGTTTCTCGATCTCGATGGCACGCTCGCCGAATTGGCGGAGCGGCCGGAGGCGGTCGTGGTGGAGCCGGCGACGATCGCGCTGCTCGACGCGCTGCAGGAGAGCTGCGGCCACGCTCTCGCCATCATATCGGGTAGAGATATAGCCGTCGTCGACCGGCTGCTCCATCCGCTCGTGCTGCCGGTGGCCGGAGTGCATGGGTTGCAGCGGCGCGACGCCGCCGGGACGCTGCACAGCGCGGCGGTCGAGCCGGTCGACATTGCGCCGATCATCGCGGCTTTGCGCGCCGCTGTCGGCGAGGAGCCCGGTCTCATTGTCGAGGCGAAGACCGGCGCCGCGGCGCTGCATTATCGCCTGCGGCCCGACTGTCAGAAGCGTTGCCGCGAGATCGCCGAAACCGTCGTGCGCGGTCGCAACGATATAGAGCTGCTGCCGGGAAAGATGGTCTATGAGCTCCGAACCGAGGGCGCCGACAAGGGCGACGTCATCGAGGCGTTTTTGAAGGAGGCGCCATTCGCTGGACGTCGTCCGGTCTTCGCCGGCGACGACTCGACCGACGAGGTCGGCTTCGCCATCGTCAATGCGCGTGGCGGCGTGTCGATCAAAGTGGGCGCCTGCGCGACGACGCTGGCGCGCTATCGGGCGCCGACGCTTCGCGAGCTGCACCAATGGCTCGCAGAGCTCGCGCGCGTCGGCAGGGAGGAGCGTGTCGAATGAGCAGCTCGCGCACCGATCTCGAGCTCGGCGTCATCGGCAATTGCACCTTCGGCGCGCTGATCGATCGCGACGCCAGCATCGTCTGGTGCTGCCTGCCGCGATACGACGGCGATCCGGTGTTCCACAGCCTGCTCGGCGCGCCGAAGGAGCTGGAGGACGGCGGCTTCTTCGCCGTGGAGCTCGAGGACCGCGTTCACAGCGAGCAGAAATATTGCGGCAACACCGCCATTCTGGAAACGGTGCTGCACGGCAAGCAGGGCTCGGTGCGCGTCACCGATTTCGCGCCGCGCTTCTTCTGGCGCGACCGGCTGTATCATCCGCAGATGATCGTGCGACGGCTCACGCCCATCTCCGGCACGCCGCGCATCCGCATTCGCGCGCGGCCGCGCTTCGATTATGGCTCGACGGTTCCGAGCCTCACCTTCGGCTCGCACCACATCCGCTATGTCGGCCCGCATACGATCCTGCGTCTCACCACCAATGCGCCGATCGATTATGTGCGCGACGAGATCTTGTTCAATTTGAGCCGTCCGGTCGATTTCGTGCTCGGCCCGGACGAGACGTTGAGCGAAGGCATTGCGCAGACGGCGCGCTCCTTCGAGGAGCGCACGCGCGATTACTGGCGCCATTGGGTGCATCGCCTCGCCATTCCCTTCGAATGGCAGAGCGCGGTCATACGCGCGGCGATCACGCTGAAGCTCTGCACCTATGAGACGACCGGCGCCATCGTCGCGGCGCTGACGACGAGCATTCCCGAAGCACCGGGCACGCAGCGCAATTGGGATTATCGCTATTGCTGGGTGCGCGACGCCTATTTCGTCGTGCGCGCGCTCAACCGCCTCGCGGCGATGCATAAGATGGAGGATTACTTCGACTGGCTGATGAATATCGTCGCCTCGGCGACGGGCTCGCATATCCAGCCGGTCTATGGCGTCGGGCTCGAAGCGGAGCTCCCCGAGCGCATCGTCACGAGCTTGCCCGGCTATCGCGGCATGGGCCCGGTTCGCGTCGGCAATCAGGCCTATCAGCATTTGCAGCACGATTCCTACGGCAATGTGGTCCTCGGCGTCGCCCAGGCCTTTCTCGACAAGCGCCTGCTTTCGCCGCCGACGCGCATGGATTTCCTTCGGCTCGAGGATATGGGCCGGCAGGCGCTCACCTGCTACGACAAGCCGGACGCCGGCATGTGGGAGCTGCGCTCGCGCGCGCGCATCCATACGACGTCCAGCCTCATGTGCTGGGCGGCGGCGGATCGTCTCGCGCGCATCGCCGATCACATCGGCGAGCCGGAGCGCGCCCGCGATTGGCGCGTCGAGGCCGAGAAGATCGAGAAGGTCATTCTCGAGCGAGCCTGGTCGCCGAAACGCGAAGCCTTCGTCGAATCGCTCGACGGCGAGCATCTCGACGCCGGCGTTCTGCTGATGGCGGAGGTCGGCTTCCTCGCGCCCGACGATCCGCGCATGCTTTCCACCTTGCGGCAGGTCGAGGCCGTGCTCGGCCGCGGCCCGCATATGATGCGCTACGAGGCGGCCGATGATTTCGGTGAACCAAAGACCGCCTTCACGACTTGCTCATTCTGGCGGATCGACGTGCTGGCGCGGATGGGGCGCCGCGAGGAGGCGCGCGACTATTTCGAGGCGCTGCTCGCGCAGCGCAACCGCCTCGGCCTGATGTCCGAAGACATAGACGTCGAGACCGGCGAAGCCTGGGGGAACTATCCGCAGACCTATTCCATGGTGGGAATCATCAATTGCGCGATGCGTCTGTCGCGCTCCTGGGAGAAGGCCATATGAAACGCCTCGTCGTCGTCTCCAATCGCGTGGCCGATCCCGGCTGCGCCCAAGCGCTCGGCGGGCTCGCCGTGTGCATACTCGACGCTCTGCGCAAGCGCGGGGGCCTGTGGTTCGGCTGGAACGGCGAGATCGTCGACGATGACGCGTTGCTCGGGACGACGCGGGTCAAATTCGACGACCTGACCTTTGCGACGACGCCGCTCACCGAACGCGACTATCGCGATTACTATCTCGGCTTCGCCAATGCCGCGCTCTGGCCCGTGCATCATTACCGGCTCGATCTCGCGCGCTTCACGCAGGAGGCGATCGACGGCTATCGCCGCGTCAACGACCGTTTCGCCGAGACGCTGGCGCCGATGCTGAGGGCGAATGATCTCGTCTGGGCGCACGACTATCATCTCATCCCGCTCGGCGCGGGCCTGCGCGCGCGCGGCGTGCGCAATCGCATCGGCTTCTTTCTGCATATTCCGTTTCCGCCGCCGGACGTGCTGGTCGCGATGCCGGAGCACGAATGGCTCATGTCGGCGCTCGTCGATTATGATCTCGTCGGCTTTCAGACGAAGACCGACCAGGCGAATTTCTGCCGCTTCATGTGCGACTTCATGGGCGGCGAGATGATCGCGCCGGATGTGCTGCGCGTCGGCGCGCGAACGGTGACGGCCTCGGTGTTCCCGGTCGGCATCGATGTCGACGCCTTCGCCGCGATGGCGGAAAGCCCCAGCGCGACCAAGCGCATCCAGCGCCTGCATCGCGCCGGCGAACCACGCATAAACGTGATCGGCGTCGATCGTCTCGATTATACCAAGGGGCTGCCCGATCGGCTGCGCTCCTTCAAGCGCCTGCTCGAGCTCTATCCGCAGAATTGCAAGGCGGTGACCTTGATGCAGATCGCGCCGCCGACGCGCGAGGATGTGCAGGCCTATGCCGATATTCGCCATGAGCTCGAGGCGCTGTCGGGCGAGATCAATGGGCAGTTCGGCGATTTCGACTGGACCCCGGTGCGCTATCTGCACCGCCGCGTCGATCGCGAGACTTTGGCGGCGCTCTATCGCGGCAGCCAGGTCGGGCTGGTGACGCCCTTGCGCGACGGCATGAATCTGGTGGCGAAGGAATATGTCGTCGCGCAGGATGCGGACAGCCCCGGCGTGCTGGTGCTCTCGCGCTTCGCCGGCGCGGCGGAGGATCTGCAGGAGGCGCTGATCGTCAACCCATATGACGCGGACGAGGTCGCCCATGCGATGCAGAAGGCGATCGTGATGCCGCGCGACGAACGCAAGGAGCGCCACGCGGCATTGCTCGCGCGCGTGCGCAAGCACGACGCCTATCATTGGATGGAGGGATTTTTGCGCGCGCTCGCGGGATGTCGGATTCCGCTCGCGGCGTGATCTCGGAGGAACGACGACGGTCTTCCTTCTCCCGCCCTGCGGGAGAAGGAAGAACACAGAGATTACGCCACCGCGGCCGATTTGCCGCGCGCGCGCTTGCGCTCGTTCGGATCGAGGAAGGTCTTGCGCAGCCGGATCGACTTCGGCGTCACCTCGACGAGCTCGTCGTCCTCGATATAGGCGAGCGCCTTCTCCAGCGTCATCTTGATCGGGGGCGTCAGGCGCACCGCCTCGTCCTTGCCGGCGGCGCGGATGTTGGTCAGCTGCTTGCCCTTCAGGACATTGATCTCGAGGTCGTTGTCGCGCGTGTGCTCGCCGACGATCATGCCGCGATAGACCTTCCAGCCCGGCTCGATCATCATCGGGCCGCGATCCTCGAGCTTCCACATGGCGTAGGCGACGGCCTCGCCCTGCTCATTGGAGATCAGCACGCCATTGCGGCGGCCAGTGATCTCGCCCTTGTGCGGCGCATATTCGTGGAACAGCCGGTTCATGATCGCCGTGCCGCGCGTGTCGGTCAGCAACTCGCCCTGATAGCCGATGAGGCCGCGCGTCGGCGCATGGAACACGAGACGCAGGCGATTGCCGCCCGAGGGGCGCATCTCGATCATCTCGGCCTTGCGCTCGGACATTTTCTGCACGACGACGCCGGAATGCTCCTCGTCGACGTCGATCACCACCTCCTCGATCGGCTCCAGCACCTCGCCGGCCTCGTCCTTCTGGAACACGACCTTGGGACGCGAGACGCCGAGCTCGAAGCCCTCGCGGCGCATGGTCTCGATCAGAATGGCGAGCTGCAATTCGCCGCGGCCGGAGACGATGAAGGACTCGCCGCCGGGCGAATCCTCCACGCGCAGCGCGACATTGCCCTCCGCCTCCTTGAACAGGCGGGCGCGGATCATGCGGCTCGTGACCTTGTCGCCCTCGGTGCCGGCGAGCGGCGAATCATTGACGAGGAAGGTCATGGACAGCGTCGGCGGGTCGATCGGCTGCGCCTGCAGCGGCTCCGCCACCTCGAGCGCGCAGAGCGTGTCGGCGACGTTGAATTTTTCCAGGCCCGCAATGGCGACGATGTCGCCCGCCTCGGCCTCGTCGATCGGCTGGCGCTCGATGCCGCGGAAGGCGAGAATCTTGGAGACGCGGCCCTGCTCGACGATCTTGCCCGTGCGGTCCAGCACCTTCACCGCCTGATTGGGCTTCACGCTGCCGGAGAACACGCGGCCGGTGATGATGCGGCCGAGGTAAGGATTGGCCTCGAGCAGCGTGCCGAGCATGCGGAAGCCGCCCTCCTCGATTCGAGGCTCGGGCACATGCTCGAGGACGAGATCGAACAGCGGCCCCATGCCGTCCTGCGGACCGGTAGGCTCCTCGGCCATCCAGCCCTGCTTGGCCGAGCCGTAGATGATCGGGAAGTCCAATTGCTCGTCGGTCGCGTCGAGCGCGGCGAAGAGATCGAACACCTCGTTCACCACTTCGGTGATGCGGGCGTCGGGCTTGTCGACCTTGTTGATGGCGACGATCGGCTTCAGGCCGATCTTCAGCGCCTTGCCGACCACGAATTTGGTCTGCGGCATGGGGCCCTCGGCCGCGTCGACCAGCACGATGGCGCCGTCCACCATGGAGAGGATGCGCTCCACCTCGCCGCCGAAATCGGCGTGGCCGGGCGTGTCGACGATATTGATGCGCGTGTCTTTCCAGGCGATCGACGTCGCCTTGGCCATGATGGTGATGCCGCGCTCTTTCTCGAGGTCGTTGCTGTCCATCACCCGCTCGGCGACGCGCTGATTCTCACGAAAGGCGCCCGACTGCTGGAGCAGACGGTCGACGAGCGTCGTCTTGCCGTGGTCGACGTGGGCGATGATGGCGATGTTGCGCAGCTTCATGGAAAGGGCCGATCGTTTCGCGGACGAGCCACGGCGCGGCGCTCCTTTAAGGGGCGCGGCGCGGACCGCGGCTGTGTTGCAGTGCGGCATCTCATACAGGAGGGCGGCCGGCTTGGGAAGCGGCGCGAAATGCTTTCGTCCCTCCCGGACTCCCGTTGCAGCACGGGAAGCCTTGGATTGCCTCTCAGCTATGGTGCGGTCGAGAGGACTCGAACCTCCACTGGTTGCCCAACTAGCACCTCAAGCTAGCGCGTCTACCAATTCCGCCACGACCGCAGTCGCCGACGCTCTAGCGTCGGCAGGCGGCCCGTCTATCAAATCGGCTCGCCGCTGGCAAGCAAGATGGTCAGGGAATCGCCTGGAATATCGCCGCCGAGCCGGCTCGGCGGCGTTTTGCCGCCGTGGAGCGGCGCGCTCTTCGGGCGCCGGAGAGCGCGAGCGTCGCCCACTCAGAGGCGGGCCACGGCCGAATCGGAGCTTCGGCCCGGCGCGCCGGCGACGTCAGGCCTCGATCGGAGCCTCTCCCCGCAGGGCGCGCTCGACGTGGCCGGGAACGCTGCCGAGCTGCGCATAGGGCGGCTGCAGCAGCGGATCCTGCAGCACTTTTCTCAGCTCCTCGAAATCCGGATGAGAGGCGGCGCCGACATATTCGCGTTCGAATTCTTCCGGAGTGAAGGTGCCCCAGTTCCAGATCATGTTGAAGGACGCCCAGTCGGCCGAAAAGCGCCGCGCGAGGCGGACGAAATCCGGCATCTCGCGGAAGTTCCGACGCTGGACGACCATGGAGAAATACAAGATCTCGATCTCGCCCGAGTCCCGCAGGCCCTTGATGAAGGCCAGATTGTCGAGAAGCCGCTCGAACGAGCCGTCGCGCCGGACGATGGCGTAGGTCTCGGGAGTGGCGGCGTCGATCGAGATCTCCACCTGGCGAACCCGGCCGCGCAGCCGGAGATCGTTCCAGCCGCGCTCGTCGAACAATTGGGCGTTGGTGTGCAGATCGATGCGCAGATTGCGGAAGTCCTCGCCGTCGATCCTTTTGATCAGGCGGCGGAAATGATTGCTGAAGAAGGGATCGCCCGAGCCGGTGACGAGGACGCGGTCGGCGGCGCGCAGCAGCGGGACCAGAACGCGCTCCGTCATCTCGTCGAGCCGCGCCTGCTCGGCCTTGTCGGAGACGATGCTGTGCGTGCGGCAGGACGGGCAGGTCAGGTTGCAGGAGCGATCATGCGAGAGAAACAACGTCTTCGGCAGGGGCGGCGTCGCGCTCTCGAATTCGGCGATGATCGCCTTCGCCTCGGGCGACTCGCGACTGATCAGCTTGCGATTGGCGATATCGGCGCATTTCACGCGGCTGCAATAACGAAAGGAGCCGTCGGTGATCGATTTGCGCAGGGCGCGCGCCGTTCGTCCGAACCAGACTTTCTCCGCTCCGGACTTCAGATCGCCGATCGGCGTCGGCAGCCATGCGGGGCAGCAGACATAGGCGAGCCCGCTCGGGGTCGACTCGAGCTTGCGGAAGGGCTTTTCGCAAAAGCTTTCACGCAGGTAGCGCGTCGTGTCGGCGTCCTCGAGAGCGCGCTCGGCGTGGCGCTGCTTGACGCGGCGGATCCTCGCGCGAATATTTCTCTCGATCCATTCGTTGATCTCGCCCCCGGGACGAAGCTTTCTCTTCCAGAACGCACGGAAAGGCAGGCGCCCGGAACCGGCGGCGTAGAGAGGAAAAAGGTCCTTATTCATAGAAGGTCTGGTTCCGCCGCGGGCTGTTCATGCACAGCGTGACGAGACTACACAGGTCCGACGACCTTGGCAAATCGAACGGGGCGCGATGACGCAAGCCAACTAGACGGGCGCCGCCGGCTTGGCGAGCTGCGCGGCGCGGGTCGCCTGCTCGCGGCTCGGCACCATGACCCAGGCTTCGCCGTCCAGCACCACCTTGCCGTCGACGAGGCATTCGCAATGCAGCCGCGCGCGGCGGCCCTTCTCGATCAGCTCGACGATCTCGACCACCACATGGATCACGTCGCCGATCTTCACCGGAGCGCGGAAATTCAGCGTCTGCGACAGATAGACCGCGCCGGGGCCGGGCAGATACATGCCGATCACGGTGGAGATCAGCGAAGCCGTGTAGAGGCCGTGAACGATGCGCTCGCCGAAGCGCGTCTTGCTGGCGAAGTGGTCGGAGAGATGAATCGGATTGCGGTCGCCGGAGAGATCGGCGAAGGCGATGACGTCGTCGTCCATCACCGCCTTCATCAAGGTCTCGCGCATCCCCAGGCTGAGGTCTTCGAAATAATAGGTCTTGAAGGGGGTCGACATCGTCGTTCACCGGCCGAAGGGTTGTCGCAGAAGAGGTTTCGCCGCGCTGACCCCTTCTACCACACCAGAATAGAGGTCATTGCAACCGGTTTGACATGGGCGCGCGCAAAAAGCTCGCCGAGCGCCGCGCGGTCGAGCCGGCGCTCGCCCCCGGGGAACAGCTCGTCCCGGTGGACGCCGTCCAGCAGGAACAGGCTGTCCAGCCCGGCCCGGGCGGCCCCCGCGAGATCGGTGGCGACGCCGTCCCCGACCGCCAGAATCCGCGAGCGGCCGACCGCCGCGCCGGCGAGGCGGGCGAGGCTCTCGGACGCGGCCGCATAAATTTCCGGATGCGGCTTGCCGGCCATCGCCACCTTGCCGCCCAGCGCCGCATAGCGCTCGGCGAGCGCTCCGGCGCACCAGACCAGCTCTCCGCCGACGCCGACGACAATGTCGGGATTGGCGCAGAGCATGGTGAGATCGCGCGCCTTCATGGCGGCGAGCGTCGCCGCGTAATCATCGGGCGACTCGCGCCGCTCGTCCACGAGGCCGGTGCAGACGACATAATCGGCTTCTTCCAGCGGAACGAGGCGCAGCTCGCCGTCCATGAGCCGCCGCGCCGCCTCGAACAGGCCATTGTCGCGCGGCGGGCCGAGCTGATAGCAGGCCTGGCCGCGTCGGGCGATCATGCCGAGCATGGTCAGCTGACCGGCGCTGACGAGATCGTCATAGGCGGCGCGGGGGAGGCCGAGCCGGTCGAGCTGGCCGCGCACCTCCTCGCTCGGCCGCGAGGCGTTGGTGATCAGCACCACCTTGCCGCCCGCGGCCCGGTAGCGCTCGAGCGCGGCGGCGGCGGCGGGAAAATGCGAGCGGCCGTCGATCAGCACGCCCCAGACGTCGCAAAACAGCGCGTCATAGCGCGGGGCGAGCTCGGCGAGTCCGGAAATCAACGGAACCGACGCCGCGTCGGGAACAGGGCTGCTCAATCCTCGCGCCTCTCGAGTCAGATCCGCGGCTCGGCGAAGGCCGCCGCATGAGCCTGCGCCGCCACCTGCCGAAATTCGCCCGAGGCTTCGTCCAGCGCCAGGAGACGCCCGTCGAGCACGCCGAAATAGGCGCCGTGCAGCTGCAGGTAATGGCGCTGCTCGAGCGTGCGCACCATCGGAAAGCTGCGCAGATTGCGAAGGCCCTGCTTGATCGACTCGAAGGCCAGCCGCTCCACATAATCCGAGGTGAGCGGCTCGGGCATGGCGCCGGCGCGCTCGGCCGCCGGGGCGAGCAGCTTGATCCAGCTGCCGATGAAATCGCCGGGCGACAACGGCCGCGTATAGGGATCGGCCTGGCTCTCGGCATAGGCGCGCACGCCGCCGCATTGGGCATGGCCGAGCACGACGACATGCTGCACCTTGAGCGCCATCACCGCATATTCGAGCGCGGCCGAGGTGCCGTGGTATTGATTGTCGGGCGCATAGGGCGGCACGAGATTGCCGACATTGCGGATCACGAATAATTCGCCGGGTCCGGCGTCGAAGATGGCCTCGGGCGCGACGCGGGAGTCGCAGCAGCCGACGACCATTGTCCGCGGGCGCTGGCCGTGCTCGGCGAGCTCCAGAAATCGCTGCCGCTCGTCGCGGAAGCGCCCGGCGAGGAAGGTCTCATAGCCCTCGGCGAGATGCTTCGGCAGCAGATCCGTGGCGGCGGCGCCGGTTTCGTCCATTCTCGTTCCTGACTTCGCGCCGGCGCTCTAGACTTCTCGCTTTTGAGCGAATTCTGATCGATCGAACGACTCCGTCCGATCGGAAAGCGCTCTGCGAGGGCGATGGCGCTCCGGCCTCGCGTCCTTTATTGTGGAGCCGAACCGACGACGCAAGGGGAGAATGACGCCGCCATGATGTCACGATTGCGACGCAGCATGCTGGCCATGCCCGGATCGAACGCGCGGGCGCTGGAGAAGGGCAAGTCGCTGGCGGCCGACGTGCTGATGTTCGAGCTCGAGGACGGCGTCGCCGAGAGCGCCAAGGAGATCGCGCGCGAGCAGGTCGCCGCCGCGGTGAAGGGCGGCGGCTATGGCGCCCGCGAGATCGTCGTGCGCGTCAACACTTTCGATTCGCCCTGGTATGCGGCCGATATCGCCGCCGTGGCGCCGGCCGGGCCGGACGCCATCGTCATTCCCAAGGCGAACAGCCGCGAGGATATTCTGCGCGCCGCGCGCGACATCGCCGCCGCCGGCGCGCCCGCGCGCACGGCGCTCTATGCGATGATCGAGACGCCGCGCGCGATCTTCGACATCGAGAAGATCGCCTCCGCCGCCGCCGAGGCGCCTCTTTCGGCCATGGTGCTCGGGCCGAACGACATCGCCAAATCGACCCGCGCCCGGCTGACGCCCGGCCGGCCGGCGCTGCTCTCCTGGCTCTCGTCCGCCGTGCTCGCCGCGCGCTTGCACAACGTCGACATCATCGACGGCATCTATAATGATTTCAACGACGCCGAAGGGCTGCGGCGGGAGGCCGAGCAGGGCCGCGACCTCGGCATGGACGGCAAGATGCTGATCCATCCCTCGCAAATCGCCATCGTCAACGAGGCGTTCGCCCCCTCGGCCGCGGAGATCGACTTCGCCCGCAGAATCGTGGAGATTTTCGACGCGCCGGAGAACGCCGCGTCCGGGGTGGCGCAGATCGACGGCCGCATGGTGGAGCGTCTGCATCTCGACGGCGCCCGCCGCACGCTGGCGCTCGCCGGGGCCTGATGTTCGAATGCGAGCCGGATGGCTCGCGGTCCAGTCGCCGCCTTGGACCGCGCCTTCGGCTCGCTGCAATGGCGCGCAGCTCCGGATGTTTCGCCTTCCGACGGGCTCGGCTATAAGTAAAGCGCGGCGAGGAGCTCCCCGAAATGGCGCAAGACCCGAAAGACCCCGAAACGCGAGGTTCCGGAGCCGCAGATGCGACCGACGCCGGCCGCCCGGCGGTCGACTCGCCGGCCGAGGCGCCACTCGTCGAGCCAGCAAATTCGGCGCCGCTCGAGGCGTCTGTGGCGCCGCCACGGCGAAAGAACCGCCTCCTTCTGACCTCCGCGGTGGCGGTCCTCGGCCTCGCCGCGACCGCCGGCTCGATCGCGGCCTATCGGTTCCGCGACAAGCACGAGAAGCTCGCGGCCTTCGCCGCCCTCGTCGACGACTATTCCGCAAGGCCTGAGAAGCTCGTCGCCTCGCTGCGCGAAACCAGCGTGAAATGGCTCGGCGACGCCGCGCGGCCGACCAAAAAGCCGCCGGCGCCCGAGCCCAGGCGGGTGGAGCCCGATCGGGTAGAGCCCAAGCAGCAGGTCGAGGCGAAGATCGAGTCCCGGCGCGAGGCCGAAGCCAAGCCTGACGCCAAGCCTGCCGAGCCCGAGACGAATAATGGCGAGCGAATCACCTGGTCCGCGCCGCCGACCTCTGCTCCGCCGCCGCCGCCGCCGCCGCGGCCCGCCGCCCTGACGCCGCCGCCCGTGGCCCCCGCTCCGGAGCAGCCCCCCAAAGCAGTCGCCGCCGCGGCCCCGGAAATCGACGCGAGCGCTCGCGCGGCGGAAGTCGAGGCGCTGACGAAGCGGGTCGAGGAGCTGGCGGCGATCGCCCGCTCGGCTCTCGACCTCGCCGAACAGGCGCGCGCCAGCGCCGACGCGAGCGCGCCCAAAGCGAAGACATCCGATCAGAGCCCGCCGACGCAGGCGTTTCGCGACCTCGGCGACAATGTGAGCGGGCTCGAGGGCCGGATCGACGAGCTCGGCGACGAGGTCAAGGCGCTGCGCGATCGGCTCGACGCCCCGAAGGACGAGACCCGCCTGCCGCGCGAGGCGGTCGCCGAGCCGCCGCCAAGGCCGGCGGAGGCGGCCGACGAGCCCAATCCCGCCGCTCTCGTCGTGATCGCGCATTCTCTGCAGAAAGCGCTGGAGCGCGGCGCGCCCTTCTCCACCGAGCTGGCGGCGCTGGACGCGCAGGGAGCGGACAAGGACGCGCTCGACAAGCTCGCGCCCGTGGCGGACGCCGGCGCGCCGACGCCCCGGGCGCTCAAGGAGGCCTTTCATCCGCTCGTCAAGAGCATGGAGGCGGCCGCCGAGCCGAAGCCGGCGACGGAGGAATCGATCTCCGAGCGTCTGCTGCATCACGCCGCCAAGCTGGTCAAAATGAAAGGGCCGGGCGAGGCCGAGAAGATCGAGATCGCCGATGTCGCGGCGAAGATCGAGCAGGCGCTCGATCATGCCGAGCTCGGCTCCGCGCTCACGGCCTTCGCCGACCTGCCGGAGGAGGCCAGAGCCGTGGCTCGCGACTGGGAGCAGACGGCGCGCCGCCGGCTCGAGGCCGAGAGCGCCGCCGCCGCCATTCTGTCGAGCGCGATCGCGCAGCTCGGCAAGCCCAAGAGCAAGAGCTGAGGACCCCACCGACCATGCTTCGCCTGCTCGTTTTCCTCGCGGCCCTCGCCGCCGTGTCCATCGGCCTCCATTGGCTCGTCGAACAGCCCGGCCACATCATTCTCGAATGGCCCCTCGGCCATGAGTACAAGATCACGCCCGCCGTCGGCGTGCTGGGCGCGATCGGGGCCGTCACGGCCGCCGTCCTCGCGTCGGCGGTCATCGCCTATTTTTATCGCGCGCCGTCTCTGCTCGCGCGGAGCTCGCGATCCAAGCGCCGCGAGAAGGGCTTTCAGGCGCTCTCGCGCGGCATCGTCGCCGCCGGCGCCGGCCATGTCGGCGCGGCCAAGAGGGCGTCGCGAGAGGCCGAGAAACATCTGCCCAAGGAGCCGCTCACCTATCTGCTGAGGGCGCAGATCGCCCAGCTCGAGGGCGACCGCGTCGGCGCGGAGACCGCCTTCCACGAGATGACGCTGCTGTCGGAGACGCGCCTGCTCGGCCTGCGCGGCCTGCATATCGAGGCCAAGCGCCGCAATGACGCCGAGGCCGCTCATCTCTTCGCCGATCAGGCGCATCAGCTCGCGCCCGTGCCCTGGGCCGGCCATGCGCTGCTGGAGCACCATGGCTCCAACGCCAATTGGGAGGAGGCGCGCGTCGCCATCGAGGCCAATCTCAAGGCCAAGGCGATCGACCTCCCCGCCGCGCAGCGCCTGCGGGCCGTGGTCGAGACCGCTCTCGCGATGGAGAAGCAGGTCGATTCGCCGAGCGAGGCGCTGCACCTCGCCCGCCAGGCGGTGAAGCGCGCGCCGAGCCTGGTGCCGGCGCTGGCGCTGATCGGCCGGCTGCTGGCGCGCCATGGCGACAGCGCCAAGGCGCTGAAGCTGCTCGAAAAAGCCTATGCCGAAAATCCGCATCCGGACATTGCCTCCGCTTATCTCGACGCCGCGCCGAGCGAATCCAACGCCGAGCGGCTCGCGCGGGTGAAAAAGCTGGCGCTGGCGGCGCCGAGGGCGACGGAGAGCGGCGTCATCGTCGCGCGCGCGGCGCTGTCGGCGCGGGACTTCGCCACGGCGCGGCGGGCGCTCGCCCCGCTCGTCGCCGAGGGCCAGACGCCGACCGCTCAAGTGTGCCTGCTGATGGCCGAGGTAGAGGACGCCGAGAACGGGCCGAGCGGGCCGGTGCGCGAATGGCTGGCGCGCGGCTCGCGCGCGCCGCGCGATCCGGCCTGGATCGCCGACGGCGTGATCTCCCGCAGCTGGGCGCCGGCTTCGCCGGTCACCGGCAAGCTCGACGCCTTCGTCTGGACGACCCCGCCGGAGCCCATTCGCGGCCCCGCGGAGGATGTCCATGCGGGCATACCCGCCGCCTTTCTCACCCGGCAGGAGCGGCTGCTCGAGGCGGCGGAAATCGAAGCCGAGAGCGGCGCCGCGGAATAACGCCTGCGGCGGCGCCCCTCGAGGCGCCGGCCGCGCGAGCGATCTCTAGAGCATTATCCGATCCATTCGGATCGGATAATGCTCCAGGATTCTTTAAGTTTGAGCGAATTCTGATCGATCGAACGATTCCGTTCGATCGGAAAGCGCTCTAATTGCGCCCGCGGCCGGCGCGCCGGATTTGCACATAGAGCGCGCCCTCGCCGCCGTGATGGCGCGCCGCCTCTCCGAAGCTCACCACCAGCTCGCGCATCTGCGCGCCCTGCAGCCACAGCGGCACGAGCCGCCGCAGCACGCCGCCCTCCTCGTTGCGCGCCCCCTTGCCGGTGACGACAATGGCCAAGCGCGCGCCGCTGGCCTGGGCCCGGCGGAGAAAGGCGACGAGCGCGCTCTGCGCCTCGGCCTGGCGCAGCCCGTGCAGATCGAGCCGCGCCTCCACCTCGAGCGTTCCGCGCCGCAGCTTCGTGCGGGTGCGATGGTCGATGTCGGCGGGCGCCGGCGCCGGCCGCGGCGGCTTTTTCGGAGGCGCGGGCGCGGCGGAGGGCGGCCGGTCCGCAGCGGCGGTCTTCGGCGCCGCATCCTCGGCGCCCGAGGCCGGCGAGGACGCCCGCCGGCGGGAGCGTCCGGGCGTCGGCCGCACATCCGCCGTCACCTTGCGCCATAGCTCCGTCTCTTCGGGCGTCAGACTGCGCGCGCGGCCGCGCCGGGGATCTCGGGCCGGCGGCTCGTTCACGGACCGGCCTCCGCGGCCTTCGGCAGCAGCACGACGAAATCGGCGGAATGGCGCACGCGGCCGGCCCGCGCGCCGGCCTCGTCGCCCGAGCCGAAGAAGAGATCGGCGCGCGCCGGACCCACTATCGCCGAGCCCGTGTCCTGCGCGATCATCAGCCGCTCGAATTTCCCCTCGGGAAGCGCGGCGGCGATCCAGAACGGCAGGCCATAGGCCCAGATCGAGCGATCGACGGCGATGGAGCGCAATGGCGCAAGCGGCACGCCGGCGCCGCCGATGGGGCCGATGCGCCGCTGCGGCGACTCATCGGCGCGGAAGAAGACGAAGGAGCGATTCTCCTGCATCAGCAGCGCGCCGGGTTCGCCCGCCCCCGCGCCCATGGCGCGGATCGTCGCCTTCAGCGCGTCGAGCGACATGTCCTCGGCCCGCACGATCCCTCGCTCGATCAGCAGCCGGCCGATCGACGTATAGGGGCGGCCGTTGCGGCCATCGTAAGTGAACGGCAGCTCGCGCCCGTCGGGAAAGCGCAGGCGCCCGGAGCCCTGCACTTGCAAGAGGAACAGCTCGACCCGATCGCGCAGAAAGGCGATCGGCCGCAGCGCTCCGGCCTCCGGCCCGTCCTCCAGCGCGCGCCTGTCGGGATAGGGCTCGAGTCGGCCGTCGGACCGGCGCCGCGCACTGGTCAGCGCCTCGCCGTTCTCGCCCGCGATCGGCGAGTCGTTCAGCGTGACGAGATCGGACGGGCGCGCCGGGACGGGCGTGCGGAAGCCGTCGTCCGGGGCCGCGCGCGCCGCGATGACGGGCTCGTAATAAGCGGTGACGAAGCCGTTGGCGCGCACCCTGTGCGGATGAAAGCTCCGCTCGAAGAACGACCGCGCCGCATCCGCAGACTGCGCCGCCGCATGATCGGCGAGCGCTTCGCGGCAGACGCGCAGCAGAGCCGCGTCCGGCCCGACGCCCGGCCGCAGGATCGGAACGCCAGCGGCCATCGCATCCGCCGACCGGCGAAAGACGCGAAAGGCCTCGCAAAGATTGTCCAGGGAGAAGCCGGCGAGCGCGTCGAAGGCGATCGGCTCGAGATCAACGGGCGAACCCACGCCCGGCCCTAGTGGATCGTTTCGGTCGCGACCAGCTTCCAATTCGGATCGCGCGAGGAAATATCGCGCGCGAATGTCCACAGATCGGTGATCTCGATCGGCCGCTCGGCGTCGCCTTCGATCACGACGCCGGCGTTGTCGCGGCGCGCCGAGATCAGCTTCACGGCGAAGCGAATGGTGACCTGCGCCCGGCCGCGCTCGACCTGGGCGTCCTCGACGCCCGCCTTTTCGATCGTCACGACCTTGGCCTCGGCCGTTTCGCCGCGCGATTCCCGCGCCGCGATCGCCTCGGCGAAGCTGTCATAAACGTCCTTGGCGAGGAGATTGCGCAAGAGTTCCCGATCGCCCTTGGCGAAAGCCTCGACCACGAGCTCATAGGCCTTCTTCGCGCCTTCGACGAAGGTCTGGGCGTCGAAGGCGCGATCCGCGGCGGCGATCACGTCGAGACCCGACCAGCCCTTGCTGCCCGGCTCGGCGAGACCGTCCCAGCGGTTCTGATTTGCCGGGGGCGGGGAGAAGCCCGGGCCGGGCGGCTGAGGCGCGAGGCCGATACGTCGGCCGGGAGACGGGAAGCGGCCGGCGGCGGAGTTCTCGCGGTCGGTGCGGACGCCGAGGACCGACCACAATTTCCACACCACGAAGGCCGCGAGCGCAGCGAGCACGAGGATCGACGGATCAAAAGGTTCATTGGCCGGCAAAGGGCGTCTCCCGGGCGGAAGGATTGTCGCGTATCATGTCGCAACCCAAATGTCACGAATCAACCCCCGTCGGCGCAGGGTAATCGGGTGAAGGACTACAACCCCATCACCCTCGTCCTGAGGAGCCTGCGAAGCGGGCGTCTCGAAGGGGCGGCAACGGGGAGAAACCTTTGACTGCGCCCCGCGGCCGTCCTTCGTGACGCCGCCTCCGGCGGCTCCTCAGGACGAGGGTTGGGGGGCAAGCGTTCTTCCGCCCGCCGCGGGAGCCGGGCCGAGCGGCGGGTGGGCTCGGCCGGATCTGGCGGAAAATGGCGGAAGGCGAAGCGCGGGACAGTCGCAGGCCTGCGGAAGCGGAGGACGATCTTGAATAAATCGAAGCTCGTCGCTTACGTCCTGGCGGCCTGGCTCGTCGTCGAGATCCTGGCCTTCGTCTTCGTCGTCGAGGTGCTCGGCGTGATCGCCGCCATCGTGCTCGGCGTCGGCACGACGCTGCTCGGCCTCGCCGATGTGAAGCGGCTGTATCTCTATTTGCGCCAGCGCCTCGCCGAGCCGCATGGCGAGACCGGACGCTCCGGCAATCTGCTCGAGGGCGGCATCGAAGCGGTGGGCAGCCTGCTGTTGATCCTGCCCGGCTTCGCCTCCGATCTCGTCGGCCTCGCTTTGAAGGCGCCCTCCGTCCGCGCGCGCCTCGCCGATCGCATCCGCGGCAAGGTCGTGGAGGAGAAGGGACCGAGGACCATCGATCTCGCTCCGACCGAATGGAAGGCCGTCACCGAGGAAAAGCGCAAACGCCGGCCTCCCGCCCGGCGCGCGCCGGGCGCCGGCCCCGCGTGACTCCCGCTCCGAATCTCATTGTCGCCCGCAGGGAGGCGTGTTAGGCGGGCGCCAGGCGAGGGACGATCCCGTTCGCGCCGTTCGGGAGCCGAAATCGGCAAGGAGCTCAACGATGACCGACACGAATGGAAGCGGCGCCGCCCCCGCCTCGGAAGGGCCCGCGCTCAATATTCTCGTGCAATATGTGAAAGATCTCTCTTTCGAGAATCCCAATGCGCCGCGCTCGCTCGGCCCGCGCGACTCGGCGCCGAACATCGGCATTCAGGTGAATGTCAACGCCAAGCAGCTCGCCCCGAATGATTTCGAGGTCTCCGTGACGCTCGAGGCCTCCGCCGGCGAGGGCGCGGATCTGATGTTCAAATTCGAGCTCGATTATTGCGGCGTGTTCCGCCTGCTGAACATTCCGCAGGAGCAGCTTCATCCGATCGTGATGATCGAATGCCCGCGGCTGCTGTTCCCCTTCGTGCGCCAGATCGTCGCCGATGCGACGCGCAATGGGGGCTTTCCGCCGCTCTATATCGATCCGATCGACTTTTTGGCGCTCTATCAGCAGCGCGCGGCGCAATTCGCGCAGGAACAGCAGTCCCCCGCCAACGCCAATTGAGCCGCGGCGCCGAACCGCGTCAGGCGCTGCGGGCGGCGAGAGCCGCCTCGGCGGCCGGCGCGTCGGGCTCCGGCGTCGCATAAAAGCGCCAGATCGGCTCCTGAGCGAGCGCGGTGATGAATTTCGCGTGCGCCGCGCGCTCTTCCGCCGATAGGCGCGGCGCCAGCGGGACGGGACGGCCGCGCAGCAGATCAACGCCGAGCTCCTCCGCCTCCGCCGTCACCGCGCTCTGCAGCACCAGCGCCGACTGGCGTCCGCCCATCAGCTCCGCATAGACCTCGGCGAGCAGATAGGAATCGAGCAGAGCGCCATGCTTGTCGCGCCGTGAGGCGTCCACGCCATAGCGCTGACAGAGCGCGTCCAATGAATTGGCGGCGCCGGGATGGCGCCGTCGCGCAATGGCGAGAGTGTCGACGACGCGCTCCGCCTCGATCGCCGGCCGGCCGAGAGCGGCGAGCTCGGCGTTGACGAAGCGCATGTCGAATTCGGCGTTATGTGCGACGAGCTGCGCGTCGGCGACGAATTCGAGAAAGGAGTCCGCGATCTCGCGGAACTTCTTCTGTCCGGTCAGAAAGGCGGTCGAGAGCCCGTGCACGCGGAACGCCTCTTCCGGCATGTCGCGTTCGGGATCGAGATAGAAGTGAAAGGTGCGGCCGGTCGGAATGAGATTGGATATCTCGACGGCGCCGATCTCGACGATGCGATGGCCCTTGGCCGGATCGAGGCCGGTCGTCTCCGTATCGAAGACGATCTCGCGCATGCAACGCCCCTTTTGAAAATGCTCACCGCGCCTTCGCTTCGCGCGATCTCAGCTCCTTTAGAATTAGCCGAACCTGCTCGCGGGCGAAATCGGGTCCGCGATCACTATGAACAACGAAATCGGCCCGGCGGCGCTTTTCCTCATCCGGGATCTGCTTGGCGAGAATCGCCGCGAATTTTTCCTCGGTCATGCCCGGACGCGCCAGCACTCTCTCGCGCTGAACGGCCCGCGGCGCCGTGACCACGACGATGGCGTCGACATCATCGTCGCCGCCCGTCTCGAACAGCAAGGGAATGTCGAAGAGAACGAGGCGGTCGCCGGCGCGACGCCGCTCCTCGACGAAGGCCTTGCGCTTCTCCAGCACGATCGGATGAACGAGCGCCTCGAGCCGGCGCAGCGCCTCCGGGTCGCCGAGCACGCGCGCCGCGAGCTTGGCGCGATCGACGACGCCGTCGACGAGCGTCCCCGGAAACAGCATCTCTATGCGCGCGGCGTCCGGGCCGCTGTAGATTTCATGCACCGCGCGGTCCGAATCATAGACGGGCACGCCCTCGGCGCGGAACATGTCGGCCGTGGTTGTTTTGCCCATGCCGATCGAGCCGGTGAGGCCGATGGTCAGCATGGCGGGCGCCCCTCTTTTCGCGCGCTCATGACAGAAGGACGCCTTCGCGCCGCAGCGCGGCGAGGAGAGGGGTCAGCGGCAGGCCGAGAATGGTCCAATGATCGCCGGAGATTTGCTCGAAGAGATGAATGCCGAGGCCTTCGATCTGATAGGCGCCGGCGCTCGAAGTGACGCGCGCGCCGACGACGTCGAGATAATGGGCCAGAAACGCCTCCGAAAAGACGCGCATCGTGAGATCGGCATGCGCCACGATCTCGAGCAGAAGGCCGCCGTCTCGGGCGAGCGCCAAAGCCGAATGGAGCCGATGCGTCCGGCCGGAGAGAAAGCGGAGCTGATCGGCGGCGGCGGCGATATCGGCCGGCTTGCCGAATCGGCGGCCCTCGCAGCTCGCCACCTGATCGGCGCCGATCACCAGCGCGCCGGGACGGAGAGCGGAGACGACGAGGGCCTTTTCACGCGCGAGCCGCGCGGCGATGTCGTCCGGCCCGCCGCCCGCCGCCGCCACTTGCGCCTCGATCGCGCGTTCGTCGACATCGGCCGGCTGAACGACGAAAGCCGCGCCGGTCTGCTGCAGAGCAAGCCGTCGCGCCTCGCTCTGGGAAGCGAGCACCAGGGGCGCCGAGCCGCGCCAGAGAGATTCGCCGGCCGCACTGATCATCACGCTCTCCTCGCGGAAAAGGATTCACAATGCCGAGGCGAAGCTCGGCATAGCGGGGATAAAACCCCGCGCTACGGGGCCTATTGTGAACAGCTGCGCATATCGATAGCCGCCGATCAACAGGCGACGCGACGGGCGCCGAAAAGCGGGAGTGTGGCTATGGCTGGTGGAATTCTCCACGGTCCAGGATCCATCCGCAGGCGTCGTCTTCTTTAAACATTTGTTTAGACATGGGGTTATGCGACATTTTCAACAGATGTGGACAATGCGTCTACAGTGGCGTCCATGGTACGTAGGTTGTGGACAAAAGGTTGACGAAAATTAACCTCCGTCAACAAACGGTAAATAAAATCAAAAAAATCTCTTAAAGATTGAATTTTGTTTTTGTGTCGATTTGAGATAGCTCCTCTTCCGGGATGCATGGCGCGTTCCTCGAGGCCGCGAGACGATGGAGCCGAGCGAAATGGGTGAGGAGAAGCCGCTCATCGCGGCGCTGCGGGGCGAGGCGCTCGATATTCCGCCGATCTGGCTGATGCGCCAGGCCGGGCGCTATCTGCCCGAATATCGCGAGCTGCGCGCCCGCGCCGGGAGCTTTCTCGACACTTGCTACAATCCCGAGGTCGCGGCGCGGATCACGCTGCAGCCGATCGAGCGCTTCGGCTTCGACGCCGCCATTCTGTTCAGCGATATTCTCGTCGTTCCCGATGCGCTGGGGCAGAAGGTCTCGTTCGAATCCGGCCATGGTCCGAAGCTCGAGCCGATCGCCGAGCCCAAAGATCTGGATCGGCTCGCGCCGGCGTTCGACGCCGATCGACTGGCGCCGGTCTATCAGACGATCGAGCGGGTGAAGCGGGAGCTGCCGGAGACGGTCGCCTTCATCGGCTTTTGCGGCGCGCCTTGGACAGTGGCGAGCTATATGATCGCCGGCGAGGGCACGCCGGATCAAGCGCCGGCGCGGCTGTTCGCCTATCGTCATCCGCAGGCCTTCGCCCGGCTGATCGATCGGCTAATCGAGGCTTCGGTCGCTTATCTCACGCGCCAGATCGACGCCGGCGTCGAGACAGTGCAGCTGTTCGACAGCTGGGCCGGCGTGCTGCCGCCGCAGGAATTCGAGCGCTGGGTCGTCTCGCCATTGCGGCGGATCATCGCCGAGTTGAAGCAGCAGCGCCCTTCGGTCCCGATCATCGCCTTTGTCCGCGGCGCGGGGCCGCATCTCGGCGATCTCGCAAAGCGTCTCGGCGCCGATGCGCTCGGCCTCGACACCTCGACGCCGCCGCAATGGGCCATCGGCGAGGTTCCGGCCAGCGTGACGCTGCAGGGCAATCTGGATCCGCTGGCTCTCGTCGCCGGCGGCGAGGCGCTGGACCGGCAGATCGACGAGATTTCGAGCGCCTTCGCAGGTCGCCCGCATATTTTCAATCTCGGCCATGGCGTGCTTCCGGAGACGCCGCTCGCCCATATCGCGCGGCTCGTCGAGCGCGTCCGCAACAGAGGATAGTCAACCATGTATTTGTGGATCAAAGCGCTTCATGTGATCGCCATCATCGCCTGGATGGCCGCTCTGCTCTATCTGCCGCGGCTCTTCGTCAATCACGCCGAGGTCGGGACCGGTCCGCAGGCGGAACGGTTCAAGAAGATGGAGCGCGGGCTCGTGCGCATCATCATGGCGCCGGCGATGGGCGTCGCCTGGCTGGCGGGGCTGGCGCTCATTTATCTCGGCGAGTTCCGCGGCGCCGGCTGGCTGCACGCCAAGCTTGCTCTGGTCGTGCTGCTGACCGCGGCGCATTTTTATTTCGGCTATCTGACCCGCGTCTTCGCCCGCGACGGCAATACGCGCCCGGCGGGTTTTTATCGCGCGATCAACGAGCTTCCGACGGTTCTGATGATCGGCATCGTGATCCTGGTGATCGTGAAGCCTTTCTGACGCGCGTCTCGAGCACGGCCGCGCGCCAAAATCGCGCGGCCGAACAGCCCGATGCTTGACGCAATTCACACATTCGTCATCGCCCGTTCTTCATTCGTCTTGCGTTCTTCGGCAAAACGGACTAATTGCTGAATCGCCCACCTCAGGCAGATTGTCGTCCACACGACAGCCGGACCACGACCGGCGCCCCGGGACTTTCCTTCCCGCATCTCTGCCGTGTCCCCGCAGCCCCACCTGCCGCCAAAATTTCGTCGAGGATTGTCCCACATGGGGGAAATCAAGCTTCAGGACCTGAAGTCCAAGTCTGCTGCCGAGCTTCTCGCCTTCGCCGAGGAGCATGAAGTCGAGAACGCCTCGCTGATGCGGCGGCAGGAACTGCTGTTCGCGATTCTGAAGCAGTTCGCCGGCCGGGAGGTCGAGATCGTCGGCGAGGGCGTCGTCGAGGTGCTGCAGGACGGCTTTGGCTTCCTGCGCTCGCCGGACGCCAATTATCTCGCCGGTCCCGACGACATCTATGTCTCGCCCTCGCAGATTCGCCGCTTCGGCCTGCGCACCGGCGACACTGTGGAAGGGATGATCCGCAGCCCGAAGGAAGGCGAACGCTATTTCGCGCTGCTCAAGGTCAATTCGATCAATTTCGAGGACCCGGAGAAGATCCGTCACAAGGTCCCCTTCGACAATCTGACGCCGCTCTATCCGGACGAGCGGCTGAAGCTCGAGATCGAGGACCCGACCCGCAAGGATCTGTCCGCGCGCGTCATCGATCTCGTCGCGCCGATCGGCAAGGGCCAGCGCGCGCTGGTCGTCGCGCCGCCGCGCACCGGCAAGACCGTGCTGCTGCAGAACATCGCACAGTCGATCACCACCAATCATCCGGAATGTTATCTGATCGTTCTGCTGATCGACGAGCGTCCGGAGGAAGTGACCGACATGCAGCGCTCCGTGCGCGGCGAGGTCGTGTCCTCGACCTTCGACGAGCCGGCTGTGCGCCATGTGCAAGTCGCCGAAATGGTGATCGAGAAGGCCAAGCGCCTCGTCGAGCATCGGCGCGACGTGGTGATCCTGCTCGATTCGATCACCCGTCTCGGCCGCGCCTACAACACCGTCGTTCCGTCCTCCGGCAAGGTGCTGACCGGCGGCGTCGACGCCAACGCCCTGCAGCGGCCCAAGCGCTTCTTCGGGGCCGCGCGCAATATCGAAGAGGGCGGCTCGCTGACGATCATCGCGACGGCGCTGATCGACACTGGTTCGCGCATGGACGAAGTGATTTTCGAAGAGTTCAAGGGCACCGGCAATTCGGAGATCATTCTCGACAGAAAAGTTTCCGACAAGCGCGTGTTCCCGGCGATCGACATCACCCGCTCCGGCACCCGCAAGGAAGAGCTGCTGGTGCCGTCGGACATCCTCAAGAAGATGTATGTGCTGCGCCGCATCCTCAATCCGATGGGCACGGTCGACGCCATCGAGTTCCTGCTCGGCAAGCTGCGCGAGACGCCGAAAGGCAACGCCGCTTTCTTCGATTCGATGAACACCTGACGCGCGAGGCTTTCGCCCGGGAGAGCGTTCAGTCGATCGGCTGCGTCCGTATCGCCTGTCGCTAGTCGCAAGCGCCGCTGGAGCAAGATCTCGAGGAGATGGAAGGCTGGAGCGTCGGCGCCGACAGGCGCGCGGCGCCGCGGCCTCTGGCCAGAGCTGACGAGCTTCCGCCTGTAAACCCTTTCGAACCGCGGTGAATTTTTATAGAGCGACACGGCGAGTCGATGTCTCGGACCGGGCGGGATGCACATGTCGAGCGATACGATCTTTGCCTTGGCGACCGGCGCTGGCCGCGCCGCCATCGCCGTGATCCGCTTGTCCGGACCTTGCGTCTCGCAGATGCTGGAGGCGATCGCCGGCCTGACGCCGCAGCCGCGCTTTGCGCATTATGCAGGCTTGCGCGATCCTCGTTCCGGCGAAATTCTCGATCATGGGCTCGTCCTGTTCTTTCCCGCCGGGCGGTCGCCTACGGGCGAAGATTATGGCGAGCTCCAGATTCACGGCGGGCGCTCTGTTATTGACGGATTCTTGACCAGCCTGTCTCAGACCCCCGGCTTGCGCAGGGCGGAGCCGGGCGAATTCGCGCGGCGCAGTTTCGTCCGTGGCAAAATGGATCTGTCGCAGGTCGAGGGCATCGCCGATCTGGTCGACGCGGAAACGGCGCTTCAGCGACGCCAAGCGCTGCAGGCCCTGAGCGGCGGATTGCGACGGCGCGTCGAGGAGTGGCGCGACGCGCTCATTCGCGCCTCGGCTCTCGTCGAGGCCGAGCTGGATTTTTCCGACGAGGGCGATGTGCTCGCGCCGGCGGAGCATTTGCGGCCCTTGCTCGCGCCCCTCATGCGGGAAATGGAAGAGCTGGCGCGACAGGCGCCGGCGGCGGAGCGGCTGCGCGAGGGCTTTCTCGTCCTGCTGCTGGGTCCGCCCAATTCGGGCAAATCGACCTTGCTGAACGCGCTGGCGCAGCGCGATGTGGCGATCGTCTCGGATATTCCCGGCACCACCCGGGACATGATCGAGGTTCATCTCGATATCGGCGGGCTTCCGGTCACTCTGGTCGACACGGCGGGTCTCCGCGAGACCGCCGACGAGATCGAGCGCTTGGGCGTTTCGCGCACGCGCGCGCGGATCGGCGAGGCCGATTTGTCGCTCTGGCTTTCGGAGGGCGGCAAGGAGCCGCCGGCCGATGAGATCGCGGCGGGCGCCGGCGATTGCATTCGCATCGCGACCAAGGCGGATGTTCGCGTGCCGGTCGGGGCGGATCTTGCCATATCGGCGCGGACAGGGCTTGGAATGGAGGCGCTGATCGCCGACATTCGGCGGCGGGCCGAGCAGCGGCTCGGCGACGGATCCGGCGCTCTGCTCACACGCGAGCGCCACCGGATCCTGGTGGAGGCGGCGGCGGCCTGCCTTCGGGCGAGTCTGGAGCAGGGGAAGGCGCTGGAGATCGTAGCCGAGGATTTGCGCGGCGCCACCCGCGCGCTCGGCCGCATCGTCGGGGCGGTCGATGTGGAGGATGTGCTGGATGCGATCTTCGCGCAATTCTGCATCGGAAAGTAGATAGCTGTTTCACGTGAAACACGGCGGGACAAGGTCGTCTGTGATGCGGATAGGATTGTCGGGTGAGTCGAATGAACCGTTCGTCCTATGACGTGGTGGTGATCGGCGGCGGGCATGCGGGCTGTGAAGCCGCGGCCGCTGCCGCGCGACTCGGCGCGGTCACGGCGCTGATCACGCATTCCCACGCGACCATCGGCGCCATGTCCTGCAATCCGGCGATCGGCGGCTTGGGCAAGGGCCAGCTCGTGCGAGAGATCGACGCGCTCGACGGGCTCATGGGCCGCGTGGCTGACGCCGCCGGCATTCAGTTCCGTCTTCTCAACCGTTCCAAAGGGCCCGCCGTGCGCGGGCCGCGCGCCCAAGCGGACCGCAAGCTCTACCGTTCCGCAATGCAGGCGGCGATCGCCGCTGTGCCAGGGCTCGATATTGTCGAAGGCTCGGCGGAACGCCTCGTCATCGAGGAGGGTCGCGTCTGCGGCGTGGAGCTCGGCGGCGCCATGCTGCGCGCCAGCGCCGTCGTTCTGACCACCGGGACGTTTTTGAACGGCGTCATTCACATCGGGGAAAAGCGGATTTCCGCCGGCCGCATGGGCGAGCAGCCGTCGATCCGCCTGGCTGAAGACCTGCGCCGGATCGGCTTTGCGACGCAGCGGCTGAAGACCGGCACGCCGCCGCGCCTCGACGGCAGGACCATCGCCTGGGAAAAGCTCGAGCGGCAGGCCGGCGATGAGACGCCCGAGCCTTTCTCCTTTCTCACGACGAGGATCGTCAATCCACAGATCGACTGTCACATCACCCGCACCAACGCCGTGGCGCATCGGGTCATTCTCGACAATCTCGACCGCTCGCCGCTGCGCAGCGGCGCGATCTCCGGCCCCGGTCCGCGCTATTGCCCCTCGATCGAGGATAAGGTGACGCGCTTCAACGATCGCGAGGCCCATCAGATTTTTCTGGAGCCGGAAGGGCTCGACGATGACACCGTCTATCCCAATGGCGTCTCCACATCGCTGCCGGAAGAGGTGCAACATCTCTTCATCCGCAGCATCGAGGGGCTGGAAGAGGCGCGCATTCTGAGGCCCGGCTATGCGATCGAATATGATTTCGTCGACCCGCGCGAGCTCGGCGCCAGCCTCGCGACCAAGCGGGTCGAAGGACTGTTCTTCGCGGGTCAGATCAATGGCACCACCGGCTATGAGGAGGCGGCGGCGCAAGGCCTCGTCGCCGGTCTGAATGCGGCGGCGCGCGCCGCCGGCCGTGCGCCGATCATCTTCGATCGCGCCGAGGCCTATCTCGGCGTCATGATCGACGATCTCGTCACACGAGGCGTCAGCGAGCCCTATCGAATGTTCACCTCGCGGGCCGAATATCGTTTGTCTCTGCGCGCCGACAACGCCGATGAAAGGCTGACTGGGCGAGGCCTCGCTTTCGGTTGCGTCGGCGCCCAGCGGGCGGATGTCTTCGCCGATCGGATGTCGCGGCTCGGGCGGGCGCGTGCGATGCTGACGGAACTGACGCTCACTTCGGCGGCGGCGGCCCGGCAGGGTCTGCCGATCAATCAGGACGGTCAGCGGCGCAGCGCCTTCGCGCTGTTGTCATATCCCGGAATCGATCTCGCGCGTCTCTCCCATATCTGGCCCGAGCTCCGCTCGATCGACGCAGAGACGGCGGCGCGCGTCGAGACGGATGCGCTCTATGCGGTCTATCTCGACCGCCAGAGCGCCGATATCGACGCCTATCGCCGCGACGAGCAGCTGACCTTGCCGTCGACGCTGGATTATCGCGAGATCGGCGGCCTCTCCGCGGAACTGCGGGCGAAGCTCGCCTTTCTGCAGCCGCGCACGCTCGCCCAGGCGCAGCGGATCGAAGGCATCACGCCGGCGGCGCTGACTCTTCTCGCCGCACGGGCGCGACGCAAGTGAGCGCAGATCGGGAGTTAGCGCGCGATCGGGCTCAGGCGCTGGAGCTGGCCCCGGCGCTGCGGCCCTTTGTTCGAGAGCTCGCGCTCTATGAGGCGCTTCTGCGCAAATGGCAGAAGTCGATCAATCTCGTCGCGCCGGGCACTCTGCCGACTCTCTGGACGCGGCATTTCGCCGATTCGGCGCAAGTTCTGGAACGCTTTCCGAACGTCGAAAAATGGGCGGATCTCGGCGCCGGCGCGGGTTTTCCCGGAATGGTCCTCGCGATTTGCCTGAGGGAGCGACCCGGCGCGAAAGTTCACCTGATCGAGAGCGATCAGCGCAAGGCCTCCTTCCTGCGCGCCGTTTCACGTGAAACAGGGGCGCCGGCCGAAATTCATCTCGGACGCATCGAGACCGAGCTGCCGAAGCTCGAGGGAAGTGTCGACGCCGTCACCGCCCGCGCGCTGGCGCCCTTGTCGCAGCTGGTCGAGTGGTCGCGCGAACTCTTGTTGAAAAGCACCGTCGGCGTGTTTTTGAAAGGCGAAGATTGGGCGATCGAATTGACCGACTCGAAGGTCGCAGATAATTTCCAGGTCAGAACATTTGCGAGCCGCACCCATTCGTCCGGACGCATCATCGCCATAGCGCGGGATTTTGGAGTCTGACGTGACCGAAGTTCCTCGGCCCCGCATTTTGGTGTTGGCGAATCAAAAGGGCGGCGTCGGCAAGACGACCACCGCCATTAATCTCGGCACGGCGCTCGCCGCTGTCGGCGAGACCGTTCTGGTGATCGATCTCGATCCGCAGGGCAATGCCTCGACCGGCCTCGGCGTCGATCGCAAGGCGCGCAAGATTTCCACTTATGACGTGCTGCTCGGCGAGAGCAGCCTCGCCGAGGCGATCGTCGCGACCGCCGTTCCGCGTCTTTGCATCGCTCCTTCGACGCTCGACCTGCTCGGCGTCGAGCTGCAGATCGCCGGCGACAAGGATCGCGCCTTTCGCCTGAAGCGCGCCATCGCCGAGCTGGCGCCGGCCGAACGTCGCGAGCAGATTCCGCCTTTCACCTATGTGCTGGTGGATTGCCCGCCGTCGCTCAATCTCTTGACCATCAATGCGCTGGCCGGCGCCGATTCGGTGGTCGTGCCGCTGCAATGCGAATTCTTCGCGCTCGAAGGCCTGTCGCAGCTGCTGTCGACGGTCGATCAGGTCAAGAAGACCTTGAACCCGCGGCTGACCATCCACGGCATCGTGCTGACCATGTTCGACCCACGCAATAATCTCGCGACCCAAGTGGTCGCCGATGTGCGGCGCTTCATGGGCGATAAGGTCTATGAGACGGTGATTCCGCGCAATGTGCGTGTGTCCGAGGCGCCGTCCTATGGCAAGCCGGTGCTGCTCTATGATCTCAAATGTAGCGGCAGCCAAGCCTATCTGAAGCTCGCGACCGAAGTCATCCAGCGCGAGAAGCAGCTGCGCGCCGCCTGACGCGCGGCGTTGCCCGACCCGAAAGAGGCGACCACGAATATGGCCGAGGAAGTTCGCACGCGGCTGGGGCGGGGCCTCGCCGCCCTCATCGGAGAGGCCGGCGAGGAGACGCCGGCGGTCGAGCGGGCGCGCGGCCAGCGCAAGGTCCCGATCGAATTTCTGCGCCCCAATCCGCGCAATCCCCGCGTCGCTTTCGGCGAGGACGATCTCGCCGACCTCGCCGCCTCGATCCGCGAGAAGGGGATCATCCAGCCGATCCTCGTGCGCACCGTGCCCGGCGTCGCCGACGCCTATGAGATCATCGCCGGCGAGCGCCGCTGGCGTGCGGCCCAGCTCGCCAATCTGTCGGATGTGCCGGTGCTGGTGCATGAGGCCGACGACCGCGAGGCGCTGGAACTCGCCATCATCGAGAATGTGCAGCGCGCCGATCTCAATGCGATCGAGGAGGCGCGCGGCTATGAGCGGCTGAGCGGCGAGTTCGGCTATTCGCAGAGCGAGCTCGCCCGCATCATCGGCAAGAGCCGCTCCCATGTCGCCAACACCATCCGTCTGCTCAATCTGCCGGAGACGACGCGGCGACTCGTCAGCGATGGCGCGATCTCGGCCGGCCATGCGCGCGCGCTGCTGGCGGTCGACGACCCGGACGCGGTCGCCCGCAAGGTGGTGGCCGAGGGTCTGACGGTGCGCGACGTCGAGCAGCTGGCGCAGCGCGAAACCGGCGCCGTCGAGGCGAAGCCGCGCAAGTCGCGCATCGACAAGGACGCCGACACGATCGCGATCGAGAAGATGCTGACCGACGCTCTCGGCCTGCATGTGACCATCCAGCATCGCGGCGAGTCCGGCGAGCTTCGTATTCGCTATACGACGCTGGAGCAGCTGGATGGGCTGTGCCGTCGGCTGACCGGGTGAAAGGCGCGTCCTTCTCTCGTTCTCGGGAAAGGACGCGCGTCGAGATTTCGTCTGCATTCACTCGGTGGTCTGCGCCGTCCAGCTGGCATGCTCGACGCCGGCGATCCTGCCGAGATCGGCGGCGACGGCGTCGAGTTCCTTCGGGTCGACGCTGGTCGAGGTCAATGTCGCGACGAGCTCGACCTCTTCGTCGCCTCGTTCCAGCTCCTCGATCTCTCGCACCGGGTAATTTGCCGCTTCGAGCGTCTCGACCATGACATCGCGCAGAGCGTCGCGGCGTGTCTGGCTGACCGTGACATGCAGGCGGTAGATCGCCTCGGTCGCGCGCTCGTCGAGCGGCGCCCGCTCGATCAGATGCACGAGCGGACGCAGAAGCATATTGCCGGCGAGAGTGAAGATCGCCATCACGACAGCTTCGGCCTCGTGATCGGCGCCGGCGAAAGCTCCGGTGATCGCCGAGCACCAGATCGTCGCCGCGGTGTTGAGCCCGGTAATATTGCCGCCCTCCTTGATGATGACGCCGGCGCCGAGAAAGCCGACGCCGGAGGCGATGTAAGCGAGCACCTGGGTCGCGCCGATGGCGCCATTGAGCCGCAGGCCGAGATCGACGAAGCCCGCCGCCCCGAGCGCGACCAGCGCATTGGTGCGCAGCCCGGCCGTGCGCTGGCGATATTGCCGCTCGGCCCCGATCAGCGTGCCGAGCACAAGCGCGAAGCTCAATGAGATCAGTGTATTGAAAAGCTCAGTGGCATTGAAGCCCGTGATCGCGGCCATGATGTTGCGCCTCGCGTCGTCTGTTCGTCTGTCGCTCTCGCGTCACCGTGACATCATCGCGCGACGATTTCTCGAATCGGAGCGCGCACAGAGATTGATTCTTCTCCTCCAATGCTTAGGTTGCAAACGTCGTTTCCAAATTCAGGGGGAATTTCATGGAACGTCGTGAATTCGTGACCGCTTTCGGCGCGCTCGCCGCCGCCGCCGCCGCCTCGTCCGCTCTCGCAGCGGGAGAGGAGCATGCCCACCACATGTCCCATGGCGCCAAATACAAGGCGCTGCTCGAGTCGAGCGCGAAATGCGCGAGCTCGGGGGAAGAGTGCCTGCGCCATTGCTTCGAGATGCTGGCGATGAACGACGCCAGCATGGGCGCCTGCACCAAGGCGACCTATGACGTCGTTGCCGCCTGCAGCGCGTTGGCCAAGCTCGCCGGCACCAATTCGACCTTCACGCCGGCCTTGGCCAAGGTCGTGGCGGATGTGTGCCTCGCCTGCAAGAAGGAATGCGACAAGTTCCCGGCCATCGCCGAGTGCAAGGCCTGTGGCGACGCCTGCCAGGCCTGCGCGGACGAGTGCAGAAAGGCCGCCTGACGCGGCGAGTGCGCTGAACAAGAAGCCAGCGACTCCGATCCGATCTGAGGGGAATGGCTTCAGCGTCGAGACGCGCGCATTGCGCGTCTCGATTTCGGGGCGGCCGGCGCCTATCTCTTCTCGGGCGGAACGGCGGACGTCGGCGAACCGAGCGCCAGACCTTCAAAGACCCGGATCAGGCGCGCCCGATCGTCGTTTGTCGCATCTTCGGAACGGCTGCGGCCGTCAGTGCGGAGTGCGTCCCATGATCGATCACGCGCGAGAATTCGCGGCGCCGCCGACGCGGCTCGATTCGCTGTCTTCCTTTCTGCTTCGCCAGTGGCCTTATCTCGCCATGCTGGCGCTGGCGCTGTTCGGCGTCGCCTATACGAGCATCACGCGCCAGGGCATGACCACCTATTGGGTGCTGCTGGCGCCGATCTATGGCGCCATCAGCGTCGCCGCCGGCTGGCGCGAAGCTGCCGACGCTGACGCCAAATGGCGGCTGCTGCGAACCCAGGCCCTCCATTGGGGCGCTGTTCTGGCGGCCATGCTCCTCGTCTTCATCGGCGATGTCAGCCGCATGATGAACACGGATGCGAGCGCGCTCACGGTGCTGACGGTTCTGGCGCTGGGCTCGTTCACGGCCGGCGTTCACGCCGACGCTTGGCGCGTTTCGCTGGTCGGCGTCATTCTCGCGCTCGGCGTGCCGGCTATCGCCTGGCTCGAGGAATCCACGCTGATGATCCTGCTGGCCCTCATCGTGCTGATGGCGATCGCGGCGACGGTCTTGCTGCGCGAGCGCCGTCCGCACGAGAGCTGAAGCCGGCGGCAGGGCTTGACCCTGCTCGACCTTCCGCGCGAGCATGGCGAGGAGAGAGCGTAAAGCTCCGAATATGCCGAGGAAATCGCGCCGGGAGGACGCATGACGCCGACCAATGCGCCCGATGCGGGCGCGCTCCTCGCTCGCGCGCGCCGCGTCGTCGATCCCGTCGATCGCGCGCAGGCGCGAGCGGCGCTCGCCCGCGTGCTGGAGCGAGACGCGGACGGCGCGCTCGCCGCTGTTCTCGCGAAATGGCCGGACGCCGTCGCCCTGCTCGAGGGCGCGCTCGGCTCCTCGCCCTTCCTGACCGAGCTCGCCGCGCGCAATCCGTCCCGTCTCGCCCGCCTGCTGGCCGGCGATCCGGCGCAGGAGATGGAGCGGATCATCGAAACCATGCGGGGGGCTGCGCAGGACGAAGCCGAGCTGATGCGCGCGTTGCGTCTGGCCAAGCAGGAGGCGGCGCTGCTCATCGGCCTCGCCGACCTCTCCAAGGCCTGGACCGCGCTCGAAGCGACGGCGGCGCTCACGCGCCTCGCCGACGCCGCGCTCTCCGCCGCCGTCGTCTTCACCCTGCGGGAGGCCGCCGCGGCCGGTAAGCTGGAACTCTATGACCAGCGCGCGCCGGAGCGCGGCTGCGGCTGGATCATTCTCGCCATGGGCAAGCAGGGCGCCTATGAGCTGAACTATTCCTCCGACATCGATCTCATCGTCCTGTTCGATCGCCGCCGGGCGCGTCTTTCCCGGCCGGACGAGGATGTCGACCTCTTCGTCAAGCTGACCAAGCGCGTCGTGCGCATCGTCAGCGAGATCACGCCGGACGGCTATGTGTTCCGCACCGATCTGCGCCTGCGGCCCGATCCCGGCGCGACGCCGATCGCCATGCCGCTCGAGGCGGCCTTCTCTTATTACGAGAGCATGGGCCAGAATTGGGAGCGCGCCGCCTTCATCAAGGCGCGCGCCGCCGCCGGCGATCGGCTCGCGGGCGAGGAATTTCTCGCCGAGCTGGCGCCCTTCGTCTGGCGCAAGAATTTCGATTTCGCCGCCATCGCCGATGTGTATTCGATCAAGCGGCAGATTCACGCCTTCAAGGGGCATGGCGAGATCGCCGTGCTCGGCCATGACATCAAGCTCGGCCGCGGCGGCATTCGCGAGATCGAGTTCTTCGTCCAGACGCAGCAGCTCATCACCGGCGGCCGCAATCCGGATTTGCGCGGGCGCGCAACCCTGCCGATGCTCGACGCACTGGTCGCCGCCGGCTGGATCGAGCCCTCGGTGCGCGACGATCTTTCCAGCGCCTATCTCTTCCTGCGCGATGTCGAGCATCGCATCCAAATGGTCGCCGATCGCCAGAGCCATGCGCTGCCGAGCGATGCGCGAGAGGCGCTGCGCATCGCCCGCATGATGGGCTTCGCGACGCTCGAGGAATTTTCGGCCGCTCTGCTCGAGCGGCTGACGAGCGTGCAGGGCCATTATGCGCGCCTGTTCGAAAGCGCGCCGCAGCTCTCCTCCGATCTCGGCAATCTCGTCTTCACCGGCGGCGAGGACGATCCCGACACGCTCGAGACCTTGGCCCAGCTCGGCTTCGCGCGGCCGAAGACGGTCACCGAAACCATTCGCGGCTGGCATTTCGGCCGCTATGCCGCGACGCGCTCGACGAAAGCGCGCGAGCGCCTCACCGAGCTCACGCCGGCTTTGCTCGAGGCGCTGGCGGCGACCGACAATCCGGACCAGGCGTTCCTCGCCTTCGACCGCCTGCTCGCCGGCCTGCCGGCCGGCGTGCAGCTCTTCTCGGTGCTGGTGTCGCAGCCGCGCCTGCTCAATCTGCTGACGGCGATCCTCGGCACGGCGCCCAAGCTCGCCGCCACCATCTCGCGCCGGCCGCGCGTGCTCGACGCGCTGCTGGAGCCGGCCTTCTTCGGCCATCTGCCGGAGGCGCGGGAGCTCGACGCGGCATTGGAGCGCAGCCTCGCGCAGGCGCGTTCCTATGAGGAGACGCTGGATCGCGCCCGTATCTTCGGCCAGGAGCAGAAATTCCTCGTCGGCGTCCGCATCCTGACCGGGGCGCTGTCGGTCGGCGAAGCCGGCGTCGCCTACGCGCGCCTCGCCGAGACGCTGATCGCCGCGCTCATGGCCCGCGTCGCGGCCGAATTCGCGCGGGCGCATGGCGAGCTCGACACGGGCCGCGTCGCCGTCGTCGCGCTCGGCAAGCTCGGCGGCCGGGAGATGACGGCCGCCTCCGATCTCGATCTGATGCTGCTCTATGACGCCGATCCGCTCGCCGAGTCGAATGGCCCGCGGCCTCTCGCCGCGCCTTCCTACTATGCGCGGCTCACGCAAAGGCTCATCGCCGCTCTGTCGGCGCCCATGGCGCAGGGGCTGCTCTATGAGGTCGATTTCCGCCTGCGCCCCTCTGGCAGCAAGGGCCCGCTGGCGGTCAGCCTGCGCGCCTTCGAGGATTATCACGCCGAGGAGGCCTGGACCTGGGAGCATATGGCGCTGACGCGCGCGCGCGTCGTCGCCGGGCCGACCGACTTCGCCGAACGGGTCGAGGCGGCGATCCGCGCGGCTCTGACTGGTCCGCGCGATACGGAAAAGCTGCGCGCCGATGTGCTCGACATGCGCGAGCGGCTCGAGCGGGACAAGCCGGCCAAGAGCGCCTGGGATTTGAAGCAGGCGCCGGGAGGGCTGATCGACGTCGAGTTCATCACGCAATATCTGCTGCTGCGTCATGCGCGCGCGCATCCGGAGATTCTCACGACGACGACGGGGGTCGCGCTCGAGCGTCTCGCCCGAACGGGCTTGATCGAGCCGGGCGCGGCCGAGACGCTGACCGCCGCGGTTCGACTCTATCAGGGCCTCACGCAATCGCTGCGGCTCGCCATCGATCATGATTTCGACCCGCAGCAGGCGCCGCGCGGGCTGTTCGACCTGCTGCTGCGCGCCGGCGAAGCGCCGGACATGAAGCATTTGGAGGCGCATCTCGTGGATATGCAGAGGCGCGTGCGCGGGATTTTTTCGGAAATCGTCGGAGCGAAGCCAGCCTGACGGCTCGCGCGTCGTCAGCGGTCGACGAGACGCTTCGGGATGCAGGCGAGGACGAGAACGCCGCTGAGAGCCAGAAACGCGGCCAGCGCATCGTCTGCGGATCTTTTTTGCGCGTGCGTCTCGAAAAAGCCTCAGTGACTGGCGTATCGAGCGTGCGGCGGCGAAGCTCCCGCATTCTGCCGCACGAGGCGCGCCGCGCTTCGTTCAATCACCTACGACTCGAACGTTGCGATATCTTCAACCGCCGACTTTATAGAGCCGATCGGCGATCGTCCGCGCCGCTTTCACAAAATCCAGGTTCCACTTCTTGCGGACTTGTTCTAGTGGAACGCCGTCGCGACAGGCTCTTCGGCCTGTCGCTCTTTTGTTGGAGACCAATATGCCTCACCTCGAGACCAAGCGTCTTCGCGGCCGGGGGGCCGTCGCCGCGCTCGGCGTCAGCATTCTGCTCGTGGCCGGCGCGCTTCCGGCGCAGGCCAAGGTTCTCGCCAAAGTCAATGGCGTCGAAATCACCGAGGAGGATGTGAAGTTCGCGCTCGATGATCTCGCCTCCGGCCTGCCGCGGCAATTGGAGGGCAAGGCTCGCGAAAATTATGTTCTGGACTTTTTGATCGACGAGCAGCTCGTGGTGCAGAAGGCGCAGCGCGACAAGCTCGGCGAGACGCCCGATTTCGCCAAGAAGCTCGCTTATCTGCGCGACAAGGCGCTGATGGAATCGCTGCTCGGCAAGATCGCTCAGGACGCGGTGACCGAGGATGCGGTCAAGAAGACCTATGACGAGGCCGCCAAGAACCAGAAGCCCGAGACCGAAGTCCACGCGCATCACATTCTGGTGCCGACCGAGGACGAGGCGAAGGCCGCGCTGAAGCGCGTCAAGGCTGGCGAGGATTTTGGCAAGGTGGCGGACGAGGTCTCCAAGGACCCGGGCGCGCGGGGCGGCGATCTCGGCTGGTTCACCAAGGACCGCATGGTGACGGAATTCGCCGAAGCGGCCTACAAGCTCGAGCCGGGACAGATCTCCGACCCGGTGAAGACGCAGTTCGGCTGGCACGTCATCAAGCTCGACGAGAAGCGCCCGAAAGTCTTCCCGCCGCTCGATCAAATTCGCGACCAGGTGTCGCGTTATGTGGCGCAGAAGGCTCAGTCGGACCTGATCGTCCAGCTGCGCGAGGGCGCCAAGATCGAGCGCACCGAGCCTCCGGCCGAGGCCAAGCCCGCGCCCAAGCCGGAAGAGAAGAAGCCGGAAGAGAAAAAGCCGGCCGAAAAGAAGAAGTAACCACGATCGGCAGCGGGCGGTCGGCAGTCGGCGTTCGTCAGACGCCGGCCGCTCGACCGCTCATCCGACTGCCTATTGCCGACTGCCCATTGCCGCTTTCAACGGACGACAAGACCCGCCATGGCCAAGGCCGCTCCCGTTTCGCCGCTCGCTCCCAAGACCTATCCCGACATTCCGGCCGTCGACGGCGTTCGCTTCGCCGTCGGGCAGGCGGGCATTCGCTACGCGGACCGCACGGATGTGATGCTGGCGCTGCTCGATCCGGGCACGCAGGTCGCGGGCGTGCTCACGCAATCGAAATGCCCCTCGGCGCCGGTCGACTGGTGCCGGGCGCGGCTGGAGGGCGGCAAGGCGCGCGCGCTGCTGGTCAATTCCGGCAACGCCAACGCCTTTACCGGCAAGAGCGGCAAGGACGCCGTCAAAGTCGCCGCCAAGCTCGTCGCCGCGGCGGCGGCTGTTCCGGAGAAGCAGGTGTTCCTCGCCTCGACCGGGGTCATCGGCGAGCCGCTCGACGCCTCGAAATTCGACGGCGTGATGGACAAGCTCGCGCGCGGCGCGCGGGCGGACGCCTGGCGCGAGGCGGCCTCCGCCATCATGACCACCGACACCTATCCCAAGCTCGCGACGCGCGTCGCGCGACTGGGAGAGGTCGAGGTGCGCATCGCCGGCATCGCCAAGGGCGCCGGAATGATCGCGCCGGACATGGCGACCATGCTGTCCTTCGTGTTCACCGACGCGCCGATCGCCGCGCCGGTTCTGCAGACGCTGCTGTCGCGCTCGGTGCGCGGCTCCTTCAACAGCATCACGGTCGACAGCGACACGTCCACCTCCGACACTCTGCTGCTGTTCGCCACCGGCGCCGCGGAGAAGCGCGGCGCGCCCTGGATCGAGACCGGCGACGACCGCGCTCTCGCCGATTTCCGCCGGGCGCTCGACGAAGTCCTGCTCGATCTCGCCCATCAGGTGGTGAAGGACGGCGAAGGCGCGCGCAAATTCGTCGAGGTGAGCGTGGACGGCGCCGAGAGCGCCGCCGCGGCCAAGCGCATCGCGCTCTCCATCGCCAATTCGCCGCTGGTGAAGACGGCGATCGCCGGCGAGGACGCCAATTGGGGCCGCGTGGTGATGGCGGTCGGCAAGGCGGGGGAAGCCGCCGACCGTGACAAGCTGGCCATCTGGTTCGGCGGCGTGCGCGTCGCTCACAAGGGCCAGCGCGATCCGGACTATGACGAGGCCGAAGTTTCGGAGATCATGAAGCGCGACGAGATCACGCTGCGCGTCGACCTCGGCCTGGGCAAAGGCTCCGCGCGCGTGTGGACCTGCGATCTCACCAAGGACTATGTCGCCATCAACGGCGACTATCGCAGCTGAAAGAGAGCGAGCCCTCAGGCTTGCATCTTCACGGCGTCCAGGCGGGCGCCGGCTCGAGGGGGGCTTCGGCCCTCTCGGCCTCCTCGCGCGCCGCCGCCAGTTCGCGCAGCGCCTCGGTCACGCCCATGCTCGTGGCGGCCGAGAGCAGCAGCAGAGGGCGCTTCTCCTCGCCCTCGGGGCCCCAGCTCGCCATGGAGCGCTTCAGCCGCTCCTTCTGCTTCTTCAAATGCTCGGGATCGACGGCGTCGATCTTCGACAGCGCGACGATCTCGGTCTTCTCGTCGAGCCCCGCGCCATAGGCGGCGAGCTCGCGGCGCACGGTCTTGTAGTCGCGGCCCGCATGCTCGCCGGTCGCGTCGACGAGATGCAACAGGGCCCGGCAGCGCTCCACATGGCCGAGGAAGCGGTCGCCCAATCCGTGACCCTCATGTGCGCCCTCGATCAGCCCGGGAATGTCTGCGAGCACGAATTCGCGATCGTCGACGCGCACCACGCCGAGGCCCGGATAGAGCGTCGTGAACGGATAATCGGCGATTTTCGGCCGGGCGGCGGAGACGCTCGCCAGAAACGTCGACTTGCCCGCGTTGGGCAGGCCGATGAGGCCGGCGTCGGCGATGAGCTTCAACCGCAGCACGATGTTGCGCTCGATTCCCGGCTGGCCGGGATTGGCGCGGCGCGGAGCGCGATTGGTCGAGGTGGTGAAATGCAGATTGCCGAAGCCGCCATTGCCGCCGCGCGCGATCACCGCGGTCTGCCCGACCTCGGTCAGATCGGCGATCAGCGTCTCCTCGTCCTCCTCGAAGATCTGCGTGCCGACCGGGACCTTCAGCACCGCGTCCGCGCCCTTGGCGCCGGCGCGGTTCTTGCCCATGCCATGCGTGCCGGTCCTGGCTTTGAAATGCTGCTGATAGCGATAGTCGATCAGCGTGTTGAGGCCGTCCACGCACACCGCCACGACATCGCCGCCGCGGCCGCCGTCGCCGCCGTCCGGCCCGCCGAACTCGATGAATTTCTCGCGCCGGAACGAGACGCAGCCGGCCCCGCCGTCGCCCGAGCGCACATAGATTTTCGCCTGATCCAGAAACTTCATTCTCTCGCGCTCACGTCGATTTGAGCCGGGGTCGCCTCGTGGCGAAAGTGGTGGGGATCGCGCCGCGGCGCAACTCCAAAGTCTCGACCTCCACCTCGCCGCCGCGGGCCGGCGCCGGGAACAGGCCGCGCCCGGTGTGCACGAAGCCCAGCGTCTCATGCACGCGCAGCGATGCCGCGTTGGACGGCAGCACGAAGGAGACGATCCGCTCGATGCTGGTGAGGCCGAAGGCGAGGTCGACGAAAGCGCCGACCGCCTCGCTCATCAGCCCCTGTCCCCAATAGGGCCGGCCGAGCCAGAAGCCGAGCATCGCCGGCGCGCGCGGCGCCGAGCCGTGCAGGCCGACGACGCCGATCGCCTCGTTCGGCTGACGTTTCAGCGTCAGCGCCAGGCAGAGCCCTTCGCCACGCGCATTCTCGGCGCGTGCGGCGATGATGAACGCCTCGGCGTCCCCCTGCTCATAAGGATAAGGGATGCGGGCCGTCTTCGTCGCGACTTCGGGGTCGCCGGCGAGCCGGGAGAAGGTTGGCGCGTCGGCGGCGCGCGGCCAGCGCAGCCACAGCCTTTCGGTCTCCAGTCGGAAGATGTCGTCGCGCGCAATTTCCGGAAACATGAAACGGCTCCTCGAGGCCCAGAAAATAACGAAAGGGGAGCGGCGCCCCGCTCCCCTTATCGGCCCATTTGGGCCTTTTTCCGGATTTCCGCCACGCCCTCGAGCAAGTCCTCGAGGACTGGAGCCTGGCCGTTTGGCCGAAGGCGAGCGTCGATCCGCCGGGAGTGGAGGCCGGCGGAAGCTCGCTCTTTCGATCCTCCGCCTATTCGGCTGCCGCGGCCGCGGCCGGAGCCACGCATACATAAGCGCGGCCCCTGGTGTTCCTGAACTCGACGGTGCCGTCGATGAGCGCGAACAGCGTATGGTCCTTGCCGATGCCGACATTGCGACCCGGATGCCATTTGGTGCCGCGTTGGCGAACGATGATGTTGCCGCCGATGACGGATTCTCCGCCGAACTTCTTCACGCCGAGACGGCGGCCGTCCGAATCGCGCCCGTTGCGCGAGGAGCCGCCCGCTTTTTTGTGAGCCATTGTTTCCGCTCTCTGGTCTCTTGCCGCCGGTCGGCCGCGTCGCGGCCGGCAGCGGTGAAATCCAATCGCGTTCCGTTGGAAACGCCGTTGCGATGCTTATACAGCGTCCGCGGCGCGGACGCCATCTCCGCCGATCAGGCCCCCGCCTCGATGGCGGTGATGCGAACCAGGGTCAGGTCCTGCCGGTGCCCGCGCTTGCGCTTCGAGTTCTGGCGGCGGCGCTTCTTGAAGGAGATCGTCTTGGGGCTGCGCGCCTGCTCGGCGATCTCGGCGGTCACGCTCGCGCCGGCGACGCGCGGCGCGCCGATCTTGGCGGTTCCGTCGGCGTCGACGAACAGAACCTCGTCGAACACCACCTTGTCGCCCGCGACGCCATCCAGCGCCATGACGGTGATCGTATCTCCGGCGGCCACGCTATATTGCTTGCCGCCGGTTCTGATGACTGCGAACATCTCGTTTGTCCTGTGTTCGTCCCGGCTCGGGCGGAGGACCGCCGGCCGGCTTCTTTGCAGTTGAACCGGTTTGGGAGCCTCGGTCTTCGCCGCTCGCGCGGACAAAAGAAAAACGCGGCGAAGCCGCCGCGCCGAAGCAACCTCAGCGCTTATAGGCGCTCGTTCTGCTTGTCAATGGCGTCATGGGCTCGCGCAGGGCTTCGAATCCAGGTTAACAAATTCCGTGCAACCGCGTCATGCCCGCGCTTGTCGCGGGCATCCACGCCGTGACAT
>NZ_JAINDZ010000150.1 GCF_019802345.1 Methylosinus sp. Sm6
CCTTTCCTTTTCCGAGGGACCAAAGAGAAGCTTTTCGCGTCTCTTCGATCAGATCTTCGAGATCACCTTGGTGGTCGAATACCACTTACCGACGAACCACCACAGGAAGTAGACCATCATCGACACGAAGCCGGAGAAGAACGCGGCCACCGGAACGACGTCCTTGCCGAAGGTGCGCAGCGTGCCGCGCTCGACCATGCGGATATACTCGGGCATCGAGGTGCGGACGAAGTGGAAGCCGACGAGGTCCGCGAGGGACATCAGCTGGCCATGCTGCTCGGTCGCCTGATGCAGAGCCGCGATCGCCGGCCAGTTGTTCGGGTAGAACAGCAGACCCCAGCCCAGCGCGCCGACCACCGCCGTGATCACATAGGAGCCCGACAGCAGCAGGATGATGTCCAGCCACAGAGCCGGAACCACCAGGGCGGACGGGAACACGAGGCTGATCGGGAAGTAGGTCCAGCCCCAGAAGTTGCAGTAGCGGTTGATCCACTCGCCGATCAGCAGGCCCAGCACCGCGAAGGTCGCGCCGAACGGGAGCTTGAAGTTCTCCCACAGGAACGCCTGCGT
>NZ_JAINDZ010000151.1 GCF_019802345.1 Methylosinus sp. Sm6
CCTGCTGGCCAAGATCGATGCGAGCCGGCGCGTCTATCGCTGGCTCTATTCCGCCGTCCACCATTGGGATTTCGGCCTGTTCCGCAATCAATGGCTGTGGAACGGCTGGATGGCGCTGTGGGTGTTCTTCGGCCTCGCTCTGTCGACGACCGCGGTCGTGCTCGCCTGGCGGCGCCTGCGCCGCAGCATCCCGCAACGGGAACGGCGCGCGCTCGCAGCGCAAAAGGCCTGATCGACCGGCCTGCGACGTCAGCCCCATATTCGCGCGGAGTTGCAAAAACGAGGTACCGATGTCGGCGACGTCGCCCCGGCGCCGCGCGCTTTCGAGATCGCCGAACGCGGCGAGACGCCGCTCGCCGCCACGCTCATCGGCGCGCGCGAGATCGGCTTCACCATCGTCTCGCTCGCCTTCTCGCTCATTGCCGTCGTGATTCCCCTGTTGTTCATGAGCGATGTGGTCGGGCGTCTGTTGCGCGAATTCACAGTCACGTGGCGATTCCGACGAAGGCGCCCGTCTTTAACGGGATAATGGCGCCCGGGGATTCCGGGATAATGGCGCCCCCCTCT
>NZ_JAINDZ010000152.1 GCF_019802345.1 Methylosinus sp. Sm6
CGACCAGGATAACGCAAATGCCTTTTGCATTATCGACCCATGCGATTCGAGGCTCTCGCATCGACGCCGACCTCGTTTCGACTGGCGGACGCCGGAGACTGCGCACGCTTCGTCGATCAATTTCGTTGGAGCCGCGATGAAGGTTACGGAGATTCACACAAAAGCTTCCCGTGATGGTTTGGTCCGTGGCTGTGCTCGCCCCGGGCCGACCAGGAGACCGATCGATGCGCTCCGCCGTCAGCTCGGCCGCTGGACAGTGGCGACGAACTCGTCGCGCGTCGTCCAGCGAAGAAGCCGACGTCCGAACAGCGAGGCGAAGCCGCTCATCAAAAGAACCGCGCAAAAGGGCCAAAACCCAGCGGAGCCGGCCATGTTCTGCTCGATGAACACACGGTGGACGGCCGAGGACATCGACGTGGCTGCGAGTGTCGCCAGCCCGACCGTCGTCATTGGCGCAATCGGAGCGCCTCGTCGCGCCATCGACAGGATGGCGAGAGCCGAAGGGATGCTCATCGCCGCAATTGTCTGAATGGTCGAAATATTCGCAAAGGGC
>NZ_JAINDZ010000153.1 GCF_019802345.1 Methylosinus sp. Sm6
GCGGCTTCCGATTTCGGTCGGAACCGCTCCGGAGAAGACGAGCGAGGCCGCCGACGCGCAGCTCTGCGGGAACGGCGGGCTCAGGAGAGAAATCTGGGAGGTAGGTTCACATGAAAGCTTTGGAGAGAATGGCCGAGCTGGCGACCGGACGGGTCGGCAAGCTCTTCGGCCTGAGCGTCGCGGCGGCGATCGCGGCGACGGCGGCTTCGGTCGCTCCGGCGGAAGCGCACGGCGAGAAGTCGCAGCAGGCGTTCCTGCGCATGCGCACGCTGAACTGGTATGACGTGAAGTGGTCGAAGACCTCGCTGAACGTCAACGAGTCGATGGTTCTTTCGGGCAAGGTTCACGTCTTCTCGGCGTGGCCGCAGGCGGTCGCCAACCCGAAGTCGTCGTTCCTGAACGCCGGCGAGCCCGGCCCGGTTCTGGTCCGCACGGCGCAGTTCATCGGCGAGCAGTTCGCTCCGCGCTCGGTGTCGCTGGAGATCGGCAAGGACTATGCGTTCTCGATCGATCTGAAGGCTCGCCGCGCCGGCCGCTGGCACGTGCATGC
>NZ_JAINDZ010000154.1 GCF_019802345.1 Methylosinus sp. Sm6
CCGCGCGAAGCCTGCGTTCATGAATTATTCGAGGCGCAGGCCGCCCGCACGCCGGCGGCGACGGCCGTCGTCCAGGACGGCCGGCGGCTGACCTATGCGGAGCTGAACGCGCAGGCCAACCGGCTGGCGCATTATTTGCGCCGTTTGGGCGTCGGGCCGGATGCCCGCGTCGCCGTCTGCCTCGACCGCAGCCCCGAATTGGTGACGGCGCTGCTCGCGGTGCTGAAGGCGGGCGGGGCTTATGCGCCGCTCGATCCGTCCTATCCGGCCGAACGCCTGTCCTATATGCTCCGAGACAGCAGCCCCGTCGTCGTGCTGACCGGCCCTGGCGGCGCCCACAGGATTGCGGGCCTCCTCGACGGTTCGCCGGCGCTCGCGTCGCTGCGGACCATCGACCTCGTCGCTGACGCCGAGCTTTGGGCGCGGGACGCCGACGCCGATCCGCAGCCCGCCGCCGTCGGCCTTCAGCCGCGTCATCTCGCCTATGTCATCTACACATCTGGCTCCACCGGACAGCCAAAAGGCGTCATGGTCGAGCAT
>NZ_JAINDZ010000155.1 GCF_019802345.1 Methylosinus sp. Sm6
CGCCGTTCCGCGATTTTGTCGCGAGAGCGCGATCGGGCGCCGACCGAGCGCAGCAGGAGGCGTTCTTTGCGCGAATGTTGAGCGATGTGAGCGAGCCGACCATTCCCTTCGGCCTTTCCAATGTGCGCGGCGACGGCTCCTGCGTCGGCGAAGCCGAGATCGATCTCGATGCGGATTTGGCGGCGAGGGCGCGAGCCTGCGCGCGCGCGCTCGGCGTCGGCGCGGCGAGCCTGTTCCATCAGGCCTTCGCGCTGGTTCTCTCGCGCATCTGCGGCCGCGCGGATGTGGTTTTCGGCACGGTCTTGTCCGGCAGAACCGAGGGCGGGGAGAGAACGAGCCGCACGCTCGGCATATTCATCAATACTCTGCCGGCGCGAATACGGATCGGGTCGGAAGCGGCGGCGAGCGGGGTGCGGCGCACGCATGCGCTGCTGCTCGATCTGATGCGTCACGAGAGCGCGCCGCTGTCGCTGGCGCAGCGCTGCAGCGGCGTCGTCGCGCCGACCCCATTGTTTTCGGCGCTGCTGAACTATCGGCA
>NZ_JAINDZ010000156.1 GCF_019802345.1 Methylosinus sp. Sm6
CTACACCTCCGGTTCGACCGGAAAACCAAAAGGCGTCATGGTCGAACATCGGGGGCTGTGCAATCTCGTCACGGCGCAAGCCCGAGAATTCGCGGTCGACCACGATTCGCGTATTCTTCAATTCGCTTCGTTCAGTTTCGACGCCTGTTCGTTCGAGTTCGTCTTTGCGTTATGTCATGGCGGCGCTCTGCAACTTTTCGAAAGCGCTAGATTGTCTGGTCAAGAACTCGCTGATCTCATACAGGAAACAGGCATAACTCATGCAGTAATACCGCCGGCTGTTCTTATTTTGCTGCCGTTTGAAAAAAGTTTTGGCACGCGGCGCACAATAATTGCGGCCGGAGATGCCCTGCCGGCGGCCGTCGCCGCCAGTTTGGCTCGCGACTACTCGATTTTCAATGCCTACGGCCCTACGGAAGCAACCATTTGGGCTACCCTTCACAAGTGTTGTTCGATTGCGCCGGGCGCGACGAACATTCCGATTGGGCGTCCGATCTCGAACACACGGATATATATTCTGGACGCGCGGGGGCG
>NZ_JAINDZ010000157.1 GCF_019802345.1 Methylosinus sp. Sm6
CCGATCAGCCCCTCGAGCTCCACGCGCCGCCGATTCGCCACAGGCGCGCCGACGCACAAATCCTGTTGTCCGCTGTGGCGCGAGAGCAGAATGTAGAAGGCGGCGAGCAGCCCCATGAACAGCGTCGCTCCCTCGCGCCGACAGAGCTTGCGCAGCCCGTCGACGACATCTTTCGGCACATGAAAGTCGAGCGTTGCGCCGGCATGATCCATCACCGCCGGACGCGGATGATCGGTCGGAAGATCGAGGCTCGTTGGACACTCCGCCAGCGTCTCGCGCCAATAGGCGAGCTGCCGCTCCATCGGCTCGCCGCTCAGCCATTCGCGCTGCCAGGCGGCGTAATCGGCGTATTGAAGCGAAAGCGGCGCGAGCGGCGATGTGCGTCCCGCGGCGAAGGCTTCATAGAGAGCGGCGAATTCGCGGATCAGAATATCCGTCGACCAGCCGTCGGAAACGATGTGATGCAGCGTGAAGACGACAATATGCTCGCGCTCACCCGTCTGCGCGCGCCCCATATCGAGCGCGAGAAG
>NZ_JAINDZ010000158.1 GCF_019802345.1 Methylosinus sp. Sm6
AGCGCGTCGCGCGCCTGTGTCGCATCGTCGAATGCGGCGAGGTCCACCTGCGCCGCGCCCCATTTGCGAATGAGATCGTCTTCGGTTGCGTAGGACATGGAAGCTACTCGCGCGGCGGCCAGACCCAGTAGCGACCGTCTTCGCGGCCGAACTCTTCATGTTTCACGCAGCCCTCGTCGATAGTCTCGCCATAGGGGCGGAAGACCTTGAGGTTCACATAGTTCTCCGCGCCGGCCGAGAACACTTGCGTGACGAGAGCCGCATAAGGGCCCGTGCCCGCGCCGTTCGTCTGCTTACTTGGGTTGTCGGTGTAGAAATGGACGATGCGTCCGACTGTCGGCGTCACGCTGCTCTCCGTAGTGACGAGAGGCCTCCAGCGGCGGGGGCTCGGGTTTGGACCCCGAGACCCCGCCTACGGGCTGGGGCGGTATGCTTGGTGCGGAGGCCGGACTCGAACCGACGTTCGGGATTGTGAGCCCCGACGGCTTGCCTGCCCTCCGCGATAAATCAGGCGCGACGGATG
>NZ_JAINDZ010000159.1 GCF_019802345.1 Methylosinus sp. Sm6
GTTCGGGATTGTGAGCCCCGACGGCTTGCCTGCCCTCCGCGATAAATCAGGCGCGACGGATGCTCAGATAGCTGTCCGCCGCGATCTCCTCGAGCTGCGCCCGCGTGATCTCCGAGAGGTCGATCTCCGTCTCGATCGGCCCGAATTTGATGCCGGCGCGCCAGCGTCCGTCCTCCGGACCGCGCACTTTGATCACGAAGCCCTCGGGGCCCGCCGGCGCGTCTTCGCCGAGAGCCGCCGCCGTCGGCTCCGGCGGAGGCGGAGCCGACGGTTCGGCGGCGGCCGCAGCGGCGGGCGCGGGCGAGGCCGCGCCGACCGGCGGCGCATCCGCGGCGGGCGCAGCACCGGCCGTCGCCTCGCCCTCCTGCGCTTTGCGAATATTCGCCATGACGCGCGCCTCCTCAGACCAGCCACGGCGACATGAAGATGTCGACGATGTTGCGGTCCGTGTTGTCGATCATGCCGATGCCGCTGGCGTTGATGACGCCCGGCGAGCCGTCGACCGGCAGGAA
>NZ_JAINDZ010000015.1 GCF_019802345.1 Methylosinus sp. Sm6
AGTCGCCAAACTCAGGACCGGATTAGAATCAATGTCATGCGCTTGTACAACCAATTTTTGTGCCGGACAGCCGTGCGACAAGCGCGGGCATGACGCGGTTGCACGGAATTTGTTAACCTGGATTCGAAGCCGTGCGTGAGCGCAGCAGTGGATTGACCGTCGCCGACGCGGGGACTAATTCTGACCATGCGAGAACATTTTCATCGCTCCCCGCGATTGCGCCGATTGAAACGCTCCCCGACCCTGGAGCTCGATCGTCTCGCCGGCGGGAGGGCGCGAGGACATATTCATGCCGACACGTCATTGGCGCGCCATGCCGCGACGCCGTGATGATTTTTCGCACGCGGGCGGCCGCTGATCGAGAGGGCTGCGGTCTTCCTCGTGAGCGACAAGCGCGCCTTTGCGGCCTGCAAGGCCTCGGCGCTCCAGGCGACGACGGACGGCCGGCTCGATGAGGCGCTCGCGCTGTGGGAAACCATGCGCGAGCGCTGACCGGGCGAGACCGTCGGCTATTGCGGCGCCATCACCTGCACCCGCGCGCTGTACGTCCACGCACTGTTCGTGCTCGGCCGCGACGATCGGCTGGAGGAGGCGATCGCGCTGCTCGACGCGCGTTTTCCGCAGAGCCCTCTGCGCATCGCCGCCGAGGCGATGCTCGCGACGCGGCGGGAGGATTGGGATCGGGCGCTGGATCTGTGGCGGGAACATATGCGCCTCGATCCGGAGGATGCGGCGGGATGGCAAGGATATGGCTCCGCCTCGCAGGGCCGGCGGCTCGCGCTTCTTGAGCGCGGCGGCGTGGAGCCCGAGATCGACCAGGTCGATCGCGCGCAGATCGACGTGGTCGAGGACGACGACGCGCGCAAGCTGATGCTCGGTTTCGAGAGCATGGGGTTCGATTGCGAGTTCGGCCTCGTGCAGCGCCGCTTCGGCGCCGAGCCGCTCGGCCTGCTGCGGTTCAACTCGGTGCAGGTCGGCGGGCTCGTCGAGGCCCTCGCGCATCGCTTCGACGGCATGGGCGAGCCCGAGCACACCGCGCTCGGAACCTCGAAAGGCGAGTATTTCATTCGCGATCGTCGATGGGGCCTCGCCATGCACACTTTCCTCTATGAAGGCTGCGAGGACGCCGAGCGCCTGCATGCGAAGCTCTGCCGCCGCGTCGTCTTCTTGAAGGACAAGCTGCTGGCCGATCTCGCCGAAGGCCGCAAGATTTTCGTCTTCTCCTCGAGCGCGCTGCAGCTCGACGAACTGCTGATGCTGCATGCGGCCTTGTCCGGATTCGGCGACATTGCGCTGCTGCATGTGCGCCCGATCGGCGCGCGCGCCGCCGGCCTCGAAGGAGGGAAGGCAGGGGAGGCGATCGAGATCCGGCCGCGCCTGTTCGTCGGCTTCGTGAGCCGCTACGGCAATAATGCGAGAGGCGAGTGGAACATTCCCTTCGACGAATGGCTGGGCGTCTGTCGCGCGACGGCGCGAATGCGGGGCTCGGCGCCGCCGATGTGAACCTCTACGATCCACCCGGGAATCGCCCGACCGCCGTCATGGCGCGCGTCGATCGATCCGAACGCGCGCGAGAGCGAGGCTGGAGGCTCGCGCTGGCGCGAGCGCAGCGGTCGATTGACCATCGCCGTCGCCGGAGTTTATTCTGCGGGCGAAATTATTTCAGCCTCCGCTCGCTGATCGCGCCGGCGGGAAGGCGCGATTGATTTCGACGCGAGGACCGCTCCCATGCCCACACGCCGATGGCGTTTCCCACATCGAGGCCGCGTCCCCGTCGCCTGCCCGGACGGCCGCTGATGCGGATCCCGAACATCGTCGCCGCGCTCGCGATGGCGGCGGCCTCCCTTCGTGGCGACAAGCGCGACCTCGAGGCGCGCAAGGCTGCGGCGCTGAAGGCGATCGCCGCGGGCCGGCTCGAGGAGGCGCTCGCGCAGTTCGAGGCCGCGCGCGACCATTGGCCTTTCGAGCCCTCCGTCCATTGCGGCGCCATTGCCTGCAATCGCGCTCTGCAGCGCTATGATCACGCCCAGCAGCTGGTCGAGCGCGCTCTGGAGCGGTTCCCGAACAATAGCTCGGTGATCGCGGAAGCGGCCGCCCTCGCTCAATCGCGCTTCGATTGGCCGCGCGCATTGGAGTTCTGGGAGAAGATCATCCATCGACGCGACTGCGGCGCGATCTATCTCGAGACCTATGCGCTCGCGGCCTTCGTGCTGGGGCGCGACGATCGGCTCGAGGAAGCGCTGCGCCTCATTCGCAAGCGCTTCCCCGACAGCCCCGCCGCGTTCTCGACCGAAGCGCAGCTGGCGATGCGCCGGGAGCAGTGGGATCGGGCGCTGACCCTCTGGCGGGAGTATTCGCGTCTTCGCCCCGGTGATGCGTACGGCTGGGAGCATTCGGGCCTCGCCGAGCACAACCTTGCGCTCGAGCGCGCCGAGCAGAACGATTCCCGACACGAGATCGCGGCTCCCGTTCACATCGACGTGGTCGAGAACGAGGACGCCCGCACGCTGCTGCTCTCGTTCGAGAGTCTCGGACACAATTGCGAGCTCGGCCTCGTGCAGCGCCGCTTCGGCGCCGAGCCGCTCGGCCTGCTGCGTTTCAATCGGGTCGAGATCGGCGGCTTGATCGAAGCGGCGGCCAATCGCTTCGACGGCATGGGCGCGCCCGGGCGCACCGCGCTCACCACCCACCCCAACGGCGAGTATTTCATCGAGGATCGGCGTTGGGGCCTCGCCATGCACACATTCATCTACAAATGGAGCGAGGACGCCGAGCGCCTGCATCCCAAGCTCTGTCGCCGCGTCGCCTTCTTGAAGGACAAGCTGTTGGCCGATCTCGCCGAAGGCCGCAAGACTTTCGTCTTCTCCTCGAGCACGCTGCGTTTCGAGCAATTGCTGATGCTGCATTCGGCGCTCGCTTCATGCGGCGACGTCGCGCTTCTGCATGTGCGCCCGATCGGCGCGCCGTCCGCGGGCTTCCCGCGAGGCGAGGCCGGGCGCGTGATCGAGGCGCGTCCGCGATTGTTCGTCGGCTATCTCTCGCGGCCCGGCTCCAATGCGAGAGGCGAGTGGAACGTTCCCTTCGACGAGTGGCTGGACATCTGTCGCGCGACAGCGAGATTGAGAGGCGCGGCCGCGCTCGCCGAGCCGGCCGCCGCGCTCGGGGCGTCCGCATGAGCGGCGGCGCCGAGCTCTACTGGCTCGCGAGCCCCGCCGATGATTGGCGCGCGCGCGTCCGCGATCTTGCCCGCATGCGCGGCGACGCCGCGGCTCTCTCGCTGGCGTCCGCGCTCGCCGATCACCGGCTGAATTTCCAGCTGACCAATATGTTGGCCTCGGCCGTCGGCGACGTCTTTCCCGCCGCGCCGGTCGAGGCGCTGGCCACGACGCCGGAGCGGCTGGCGCTGCTCTCCTCATCCACGACGACGCATCTCCTCCCGGCCATCAAAATGGCCGCCCTCCGCCGCGGGCTGTGGCTCGATCTCTACGAGAATTCCTATGGCCTCTATCGCCAGGAGCTCGTCGATCGCGCATCGCCGCTGCACGGCTTCGCGCCGACTTCGGTTCTCTTCGCGCTCGACGCCGATCATGTCGCGGCGAGCGTCGGCGCCTGCCGCAGCCGCGAGCAGGCTGCGGAACATCTTGCGCGCTTCCTCCACGATCTCGCCGAGCTGTGGCGGCTCGCGCGCGAGCGCTTCGGCTGCACGCTCATGCAGCAGGCCATCGTGCCGCGCGCGCCGGCGCTCATCGGCTCCAACGAGCACCGCCATCCCGGCTCCGCCGCCGCCTTCATCGCCGCGGCCAATCATCGCCTGCGCGAAGCCTGCGACGCGCATGGCGTCGATCTCGTCGGCGTCGACGCCCGCATCGTGATCGACGGCCTCGCCGCTTGGCACAGTCGCGCCTATTGGCTCAAGGCGAAGCAGGAGATCACGCTGACCGCGGCGCCGATGTATGGCGAGCTGGTCGCGCGTCTCATCGCCGCGCGCCGCGGCCGCGTCGCCAAATGCTGCGTGCTCGATCTCGACAACACGCTATGGGGCGGCGTCGTGGGCGACGATGGCGCTTCCGGCGTCGTCGTCGGCCAAGGCAGCGCGCGGGGCGAGGCCTTCGTCGCCGTGCAGAAATATGCGCAGGAGCTGCGCCGACGCGGCGTCATCCTCGCCGTGTGCTCGAAGAACGACGAAGCCGTGGCGCGCTCGCCTTTCGAGACCAATCCGGAGATGGTGCTGAAGCTCGCGGATTTCGGCTGCTTCACCGCCAATTGGAACGACAAGGCCACGAATTTGCGCGAGATCGCGCGCGTGCTGAACATCGGCCTCGACGCGCTCGTCTTCGTCGACGACAATCCGTTCGAGCGCGCGCTCGTGCGTCGCGAATTGCCGATGGTCGCCGTTCCGGAATTGCCGGCCGAGCCGGAAAACTATGTCGCCTGCCTCGCAGACTCGGGATATTTCGAGAGCGTCGCGCTGACGGATGAGGATTTCGCCCGCGCGAGCCATTATGATCCGGCGCGTCGGCCGCCGGCTGACGGCGCCTCCGCCACGGATCTCGCCGCTTATCTCGAGAGTCTCGACATGCGCCTCGTCTGGGGCGAGGTCGACGAGGCCTCTCTGCCGCGCGTCGTTCAGCTGATCAACAAGACCAATCAATTCAATTTGACCACGCGCCGCTATGGCGAGCCCGAGCTGCGCGCGATCATGGCGGAGCCGTCGAGCCTCGTGCTGCAGTTTCGCCTGCTCGATCGTTTCGGCGACAATGGCCTCGTTTCGGTGATCATTCTCCGCGCGGGCTCGGAGGGCGCGATGCAGAGCGACAGAATACAAATCGATACTTGGCTGATGAGCTGCCGCGTGCTCGGCCGGCGAGTGGAGGAGGCGGCGTTGAATGTGGTCGTCGAGCAAGCGAAGCGGGCGGGCGCGCGCGAGATCATCGGCGTCTTTCTGCGCACGGCGCGAAACGCGATGGTCGAGCGCCATTACGAGCGTCTCGGCTTCGCGCTCCTCGGCGAGAGCGAGGCGGAATCGACGAGCGCGCTCGCTCTCGGCGCATTTTCTCCGCGCGCGACCGCGATCCGAATCTGCGCGGGGCGCGAATGATCCCCGACAGCGCCATCTATGACGAACTCGCCGTCATCTTCGCGGATGTGTTCATGAGAGACGTCGCGCTGTCGGCGACGCTCTCGGCGCGCGACGTCGCCGGCTGGGATTCGTTCAAGCAGATCGAGATCGTCATGGCGACCGAGGAGCGTTTCGCCATGAAGTTCACCTCCGCCGAGCTGGACGACCTGCGCAATCTCGGCGATCTCGCGCGCATTGTCGCGCAGAGGGGCCGGCTGCCCGGCGCCGCCTGAGCAGCGCGGGCCGCCCGCCGCGGCGGCGTCAGAGCCGCGTCCAGCTCCGCGCCGCGCCCATCATCGCCGCGTTGAACGTGCTTCCGGTCAGAATGATCGCCACCGCGAGCGTGAGCAGCGCGATGAGATCGAGCAGGAGATCATTCACGTTGTTGCCGAGCACCGCGAGCACGCCGAGCACGATCGCCGCCAATCCGCCGAGCGCCTGAATATTGGCGGAGCCCCAGGCCATGTCGCCGGCTGCCCCCGTCATCACATGGCGCAGCGCGCGCAGACGCCGCGTGGTGGCGGCGCCGAGCATCAGCGCGGCGCCATAGGCGATCGCCGCGGCGGGCGCGAGCACGGCGGATTCGACGCCGAGCAGCGCGAGCACGCCGAGCACCACGCCCGCCGCGCCCGCCAGAAATATGCCGGAGAAGGCGCCGCCGCCGTCGCCGGAAAAGCCCTCCGTGCGGCCCGTCGGGAGACTGGCCTGGCTATAATGCGCGCGCAGCGAAGCGCTGTGAATCAGCAGAGCCGCGCCGAACACGATCGTCGCGATCACCGCCATCAGCGGCGGATTGATGCCGGCGAGGCCGCAGATCGCGAGCACCAATGTGGCGACGCCGCCGATCGCGTCCGCCGCGCCGCCATAGGCGTAGCCGGTGTCTATGGAGGCGGCCTCTCTGAGCGTCAGTGACATGGGACTCTCCTCGAGCTTCAAAACCCTCGCTCGGGAACTAGTCGCGGCGCGCGCCACGGCAAGAGTCGAAGGCGTCGAGCGCGCGGCGGCGCGCCGCCGCATGATCGACGATCGGGAGCGGATAGGTCTCGCCGAGCCGCACGCCGGCGTCGCGCAGCCTGTGTTCCGGCGCAGTCCAAGGCGCATGAATGAATTTGGCGTCGAGCCGCGCCAGCTCGGGAACAAAGCGGCGCACGAAGGCCCCCTCCGGATCGAATTTCTCGCCCTGCGCCACGGGATTGAAGATGCGGAACCAGGGCGCGGCGTCGGCGCCGCAGCCGGCGGACCATTGCCAGTTGAAGGCGTTGCTCGCGAGATCGGCGTCGACGAGAGTGTCGAAGAACCAGCGCTCGCCGTCGCGCCAGTCCAGCAGCAGATGCTTGACGAGGAAGGAGGCGGCGACCATGCGCAGGCGATTGTGCATCCAGCCCGTGAGCCAGAGCTGGCGCATGCCGGCGTCGACGAAGGGATAGCCGGTCGCTCCGCGCGTCCAGGCGCGCAAGGCCGCGTCGTCCTGCGCCCAGGGAAAGCGCGTGAAGGCTTGGTCGAGCGGCGTGTCCGGCAGGCCCGGATAGGCGAGCAGAATGTGATGGCAGAAGTCGCGCCAGCCGAGCTCGCGCAAAAAGACGGCGATGTCGCTCCGCGGCGCGTCGGCGCGTGCGATCGCGCGCCAGACCTGCCGCGGACCGATCTCGCCCCAATGCAGATGCGGCGAGAGCCGCGAGACGCCCTCGCGCGCGGGAAAATCGCGCGCCGCCGCATAGCCGCGCGCGCCCTCCTCCATGAATTCGTCGAGCCGCGCTCGCGCTCCCCTCTCGCCCGGCCGCCAGGCTTCGCGCAGACCGCCGGCCCAATCGGGCTTGCGCGGCGTCAGGCCGAGGTCGTCGAGGCTCTCGCTCGGCGGCGCGGACGCGGCGCGCAGCGCGGCCGGCGCGCGCACGGGCGCCCCGGGCGCGAGGGCGGCGACAGCCCTGCGCCAGAAGGGCGCGAAGACGCGGAACGCGCGCCCTTCGGCCGAGCGAATCTCGCCGGGCTCGAACAATAGCGCGCCGGGAAAGCTCGCCGCTGCGACCGCGCGCCGGCGCAGCATCGCTTCGATTTCGGCGTCGAGCCGCAACGCGGCCGGCTCATAGACGCGGCTCCAGAAGACGCGTCGCGCGCCGGTCTCCTCGACGATGCGCGCGAGAGCCGCCGCCGCCGGCCCGCGCCGCAGCGTGAGCGCAACGCCGAGCCGCGAAAGATCGGCGCCGAGCGAGGCGAGGCTGTGATGCAGCCACCAGCGCGCGGCGCCGCCGAGCGAAGGATCATCGGTTTCGTCCAAGATGAACAGAGCGACGACCGGCGCGCCTGTATCGGCCGCCGCCGCGAGCGCGAGATTATCGGCAAGGCGCAGATCGCGGCGGAACCACAGGATCGCCGGCGCCTCTGTCATCGCCGGTCCCGCGCCGTGTCTATTCGCCCGTCTGCAGCAGGCTGCCGGCCTCGCGCGCGCTCTCCAGCAGGCGCGAGAACGACCACCAGGCGAGCGCGAACAGAACCGCGTCCAGCGCCAGCCCCATCGCCATCAGATCGGCGCGCAGCGCGTGATCGATCAGCACGCTGCGCAGCCCTTCGAACACATAGGTCGGCGGCAGCGCCCATGAGATCGGCTGCACCCATGCGGGCAGCACGGCGACCGGATAATAGACGCAGCCGAGCGGCTGGATGACGAACATCAGCGACCAGACCAGATTCTCCGCGCCGAGGCCGTAGCGCAGCAGGAGGCCGGCGACGAACAGTCCGACGCTCCAGGCGAACAGGATCAATATGGCGAAGAAGGCCCCGAAGGCGAGGCCGAGCGCCCAGAGATTGAAGCCGAAGAACCAGATCGCCAGCAGCGTCACCGGAACCATGCCGACGACGAGCCGCATCAGGCTCATCGTCATCATCGAGACGACGAATTCCGTCGGCCGCAGCGGGCTCATGAACAGATTGGGGATGTTGCGCGCCCACAGCTCCTCGAGGAAGGAGAAGGAGAAGCCCTGCTGTCCGCGCAGCAAAATGTCCCAAAGCAGCACGGCGCCGATGAGCGAGCCCGCGCCGATCGCCGTGGCGTCCGCCCCGGCGAGCCCGCCCGGCCGGCCGATCAGATAGGCCTGCAGAAAGCCCCAGGTGAGCATCTGCACCAGCGGCCAATACATCATCTCCAGCATGCGCGGATAGGACGAGCGCAAGAGATAGGAATAGCGCAAGGTCATCGCGCCGACGCGCCGCAGCGAGAAGCTCTGCTCGCGCATCATGACGCCGCTCCCGCGCGCCCGCGCGCGACATCGAGGAACACCTCCTCGAGATTGGTGCGGCCGTAGCGGGCGAGCAGCTCGGCGGGCGCGGCGTCGTCGACGAGCCGGCCTGCCTTCAGCATCAGCACGCGGTCGCAGAGGCGCTCGACCTCGGCCATATTGTGCGAGGCGAGCAGGATCGTGCAATTGCGCCTCAGGCGATGATCCTCGAGGCGCGAGCGCACCCAATCGGCGGTGTCGGGATCGAGCGAGGCGGTCGGCTCGTCGAGCAGCAGCAGCTCCGGATCATTGATCAGCGCCTTGGCGAGCGCGACGCGCGTCTTCTGCCCGGCGGAGAGCTTTCCGCTCGGGCGATCGAGGAATTCGGTCAGCGCGAGGCTCTCGGCGAGCCCGGCGATCTTGGCCTCTACGTCGGCGACGCCATAGAGGCGCGCGAACACGGCGAGATTCTGCCGCACCGTCAGGCGATGCGGCATGTCGACATAAGGACTCTCGAAATTCATGCGGCCGAGCGCAGAGTAGCGGTCCTTCAAAAAGTCACGGCCGAAAATTTCGATGGAGCCGGCCGTCGGCGCGATGAGCCCCATGATCATGCCGATGGTGGTGGTCTTGCCGGCGCCATTGCCGCCGAGCAGCCCGGTCACCGAGCCGGCGGGAAGCGCGAAGCTCGAAGGATGCACGGCGACGGTCGCGCCATAGGATTTGGAGAGGCCCGTGACGCGCAGAGCGGGGGTGGATGACGCCATGAAAGGACCTCGCCGAGGAGCGCGCCCTTATGCGAAAGCGGGCGGAGAAATGCAATCTTCGCGTCGCGTGACCAAGCCGAAGGCGGAAAGCCGGAATTGTCAGACTGCTAGGCTCTGGTAACAAAATCAGAAAGAATGAATGGCGTCACTCTTGCCTGTGATCAGCACCGTAGCTGAGGCATTGAACTCTGCATGGTCGATGCGGCGCGCCTCCTCTTGGGAGATAAAAACATGCAACTTTATGGACTTAGTCGCATCAGCCGCGGTTAGCAATTCAAACTGCCTGTTCGTTGTGATTGTCAGCCACCCGGTATTTTTGGCCCGGATGTTTGACCATTTCCGGGTAAAGATAGACTAGTCGCCCATCGCGCACCATCCCATAGAGATACTTCTGAGAAACGTAGGATGTTGTTTTCCTGATAAATGAGGCGATCTCTTCCGCTGACAACGGCCGCCACCGGCATAAATCGATAATAAGTGCTCGAGCCTTTTCGGGTTCCAGTCTCTTACCAATTGCCTGGACGCGGAGCCTAAGCTCCGGGGGTAGATCGGAAGCCAAAGCTAGCCTGTCCCCACTCTTACCATACATCTTATGTCCACTAACATCCATGCTAGCATCCATGTTAGCGGCCCCTTGAGCTGGAAATGAACGCCCAGGCACATAGTACGTCCTCGCTCCGCTGCCCCTATCCGATATGAGATACAACGATCTCAGATGCCTGAGGCTCTTACTGGCGCCTAGCGTGTCGGACTGCGTAAGGCTTCTGTAGGTCGAATTATCGATAGCCCCAACTTCTCGCATAAATATAAGAGCTCTCATTTGGTCTTCTGTTAAGTCCATAGACTTAAATTGCGAAAGCCATTCCCAGTCATTTTCATTAAGAAAGTGGTGTAGTAGGAATATAGCTCTAAATTCGTCATTATCTCGGTCGGAATCAAACGTTGGAGATGATAATCCGCTATTCGCCATATACTTTCTCATGACGCGGATACCGCTGCCTTTTGTCTCGGCGAAGCGGGTTTCATGCAAGATTTCAGCAATATGGGGGTTGCGGATCAGCGAACCCGGTTCGTCGAACCGTTCCTGCGATTTGAGAGAGTATCCGGGGTTTTTAATCTCAATGCGATTTGAGTACCTGATGATTTGAATCGGTTGGGCTATCTGGTAACTCCTGTGCATCAGCGAGTTCACAACGGCTTCGCGTATCACCCGATAAGGAATGACTGGAAGCTCTGTCCGCTGCCCGGAGCCATTTTCATCAATGCCAAACGCTTTTGGCAGGTCGTCAATTATCGCCGCAATGACGCGCGGGAGTAGCGTAAGCACTGGCCCACGCATGTCAACAGACTCAAAAACCCTTTCAGGGTCAGAAACCCATGCATTTCCGGGTATTCTTACGTAATCAACTCTATTACTAGGAAACAATCGACGCAACGCGGCCTGCTTGCCAAACATAACAAGTCCTGTTACCGTGACCCTAACCGATTCATTAGACCTTTTTATAGCTCCTAGAGCGTATAACATGTCCTCGTCTGTCCAAGTTAGTTCCTCCGCCAGCCTGTTAACTTCTGCTCTCGCGCGCCTGTAGGCCCCGATCGCCAATTCATCCAAATCGTCATAAACGGCATCAGCAACGATGCAGGAGTCGTAAGGCTCATGTGTCTTGTTGTGAAAAAATGCGAGTAAATCCTCGTCAGTGCAACGGACGTCTGTTGGTCCGTTTCGGCGAAACGCCCCTCGAGGAAGCCCTTGGCTCTTGAAGTAGAGAGGCTTCTGATTGCGCTGTAGCTCCGGGACGTCGACCTTTACGACGATCTTCTCTCCGACTTTCTCTTGCGAGATATCCACGCGGACAGGAATGTTGAAAATTGTCGTGCAACCTGACGCGATGTCAGAAGCGATCTTGTCGGGTCCAGAAACGCCAGACACGCTGTAGAGCGGGAACAGTGCCTGCTCTTTCTCAATCCCTAGTAAAATCGTGCCCCCGCCCAGATCTGGCTCGTTGCTTAAGGCGCAGACTGTTTCGTAAAACGACTTTCCGACATCAGCGCCTGAAATCTCCTTAGCTTCGAGGTGCTCTGTTTCGTCCGTCTCGTTTAGTTCTTGAATGAGCGCCGTGGCGCTTTTTGCGGAGATCATAGTCACGCCCCAGGGTCAGCGCCCTATCATACATGGTAGATCACCACAAGCGACACAAATCCTAGGTCTTGTCTCGAGGCAACAATCCATTTTCTAAAATTAAAAATCGTCGTATCGCTGGCGCGCTTGACAGCGCCCGCCTCCTCGCCACACTCGCGGCCATGGACAGGGAGAACCTCGCGGCGCTGCTCGACTGGTATGTCGCGGTCGGCGTCGACATCGCCGTCGACGAGACGCCGCACGACCGTTTCGCCGAGAGCGCCGCGTCGCCCCCGCCCGCGGCCCCTTCCGCGCCGCGCCGCGAGCCGCTCGCGGTCGCCCCGACGCCCGCCCGGCGCGGCGCCGGAGCGCCGGTGTTTCCCGAGGAAGCGGCGCGAGAGGCGCGCGAGGCCGCGGCCGGCGCCGGCGATCTCGAGACGCTGCGCGCGCGGCTCGCCGATTTCGACGGCTGCGCGCAGCTGAAGGCGGCGGCGGCGCATTTTCTGTTCTCGGCCGGCGCGCCCGGCGCTCCGCTGATGACGCTCGATTTCGCGCCCGGCGAGGAGGACGAGCGCTCGGGCGCGGCCTTCGCCGGCAAAGAGGCGCGGCTCCTGGACAATATGCTGAAGGCGATCGGGCGCGACCGATCCAGCGCCTATCTCGCTTATGCGACGCCCTGGCGCCCGCCCGGCGCGCGCGAGCTGAACGCGGGTGAGGCGGCGGCGCTGCAGCCCTTCCTGCGCCGGCATGTGGAGCTGGCGGCTCCGAAAATCCTGCTGCTGCTCGGCGACTACGCCGCCCGCGCGGCGCTCGGCGCGACCGATGTGGCGAAGCTGCGCGGCCAATGGTTCGATTATGACGCCGGCGCAGCGCGGCCGCGCGCGCTGCTCGCGCCCTCGCTCGACGGCCTGCTGAAGACGCCGGCGCTGAAACGCCGCGCCTGGCGCGAGCTGCGCGCCGTCGCCGCAGCGCTCAGCTGAAGGCTCTATCCCAGCCAGCCCGCAAGCTCGCGCCGCAGAATCGACTCCAGCGCAGAGATCCCGTCATGGCTGTCGTTGAGACACGGGAGCCGGGCGAATTTCTCGCCGCCCGCCGCGAGGAACGAATGGCGCAGCTCGACGCCGATCTCCTCCATAGTTTCGAGGCAATCGGCGACGAAGCCCGGCGTCAGCAGAGCGATGCGCTTCACGCCGCTGTCGGCCAGCTCTCGCACCAGGCTCGCCGTATAAGGCCCGGTCCATTGCGCGCGGCCGAAGCGCGATTGAAAGGTGAGCCGCATCCGCTCCGGCGGTAGACAGAGCGCTGTGCGCAGCAATTCGAAAGTCGTCTCGCAATGGCGCCGATAAGGATCGCCGCGATCGATCTGCGCCTGCGGCAGTCCGTGAAAGGAGGCGACGAGAACCTCGGGCTCGAATTCGAGCGCCGCGAGCGCGGCGCGCGCCGAGGTCGCGAGCGCGTCGATATAGGCGGGATCGTCATAGAAAGGCGCGGCGATGCGCAGCGCCGGCTGCGCGCGCATCGTCATCAGCACGCGAAAGGCTTCGTCGGCGACGGAGGCGTTGGTGGAGGCCGCATATTGCGGATAGGCCGGCAGCACGACAATGCGCTCGCACCCTTGCGCGCATAGCGAATGCAGCCGCTCGCCGATCGACGGCCCGGCGTAGCGCATGGCGAAATCGACGACGACGCCCTGCGGAGAAAGTCGCGCGGCGAGCCGTTCCGCCTGCGCGCGCGTGATCGTCTTCAGCGGGCCTTCGTCGCGCTCGTCGTTCCACACCGCGCGATAGGCGCGCGCCGAGCGCAGCGGACGAACGGTCAGCACCAATGTCTCGAGCAGCGGCCGCCACATCAGCGGCGGCAGATCGACGACGCGGCGATCGGACAGGAACTCGCGCAAATAGCGCCGCACGGACCAGTAATCGGCGCCGCGCGGAGTGCCCAGATTGACGAGCAGCGCGCCGACGGGCGTATCGCTCATGAAAAGCCCTTCTCGAATGCGGCGAGCTCTTCGGGCGCCAGCGAGAAGCCATGCTCCTGCGCCGGAAAGCGCCCTTCGCGCACGTCGCGCGCATAAGCGGCGACGGCGCCGCGCAGCGCCGCGCCGATCTCGCCATAGCGGCGGTTATGCTTGTACTCGCGCCGTCCGAGCGCCGCGAGATCATGCAGGACGAGCACCTGCCCGTCGCATTGCGCGCCGGCGCCGATGCCGATGGTCGGGGCGTGCAGGGTCTCGGTGATGCGCGCGGCGAGCTCGCGCGGAATGAGCTCCAGCACGAGGAAATCCTGCCCCGCTTCATCGAGCGCCACCGCGTCGTCGAGCAGCTTGCGCGCCGTCTGCGCGGTCTTGCCCTGCCGGCGCTTGGCCGCTTGATGCTGCGACTCGAGCCCGACGTGGCAGCACACGTCATGCCCGCCGTCCTTCAGCGCGCGCACGATGTCGAGCCGCGCGCCCTCGAATTTCACGCAATCGGCGCCGGCCGCGGCGAGACGCGCGGCGCTCTCCTGCGCCTGTTCGGGCGTGTCATAGGTCGCGTAGGGAAGATCGCCGATGATATAGGCGCCGGGCGCGCCGCGGCGCACGGCGGCGATGTGATGAGCCATGTCGGCGAGCGTCACCTCGCGCTCGCTCGCATAGCCGAGCACATTCGTGCCGACGCTGTCGCCGACCATGATGATGTCGACGCCGGCCTCGGCCTCGTCCCTGGCGGTCGGCGCGTCATAGGCAGTGAGCACGACGATTTTCTCGCCGCGCGCTTTCATGAGGCGATATGCTTGCGCTCTGGACATGGGCTTCCGTGGGCTGCGCCGCCCGCGCCCGCTGCTTCAGCGCGAGCAGGCGTGCGGCGGCATGGGCAGGCGGATGTCCTGAAGCTCATAGCTGCATTTGTCGCAACCGGAAAGCAGCGCAAACGCCGCGGCCAAGACCGCCGGAACAAGGAACCTACGCAAGACCCGCACTCCCCGCGACCCCATCGCGGAGGCATTTTAGCAAGGGACGATTAACAGCGCGAGAAGGAAGCGCAAGGCGATCGGATAAGGGAATATACACCTATGCCCTGGTCCTGAGGCGCTCGCGAAGCGGGCAAGGACGGCAGCGGGGAGAAGGCTTTGATTTCGCACTGAGGCCGTCCTTCGAGACGCCGCCTGCGGCGGCTCAGGACGAGGTTCGGGATTTCTGTCCTTCACCCGATCGTCCTGGAATGGAGCGCCTCAGCGAGGGAAAGCTTCACCCGGCCCCTCACCGCAGCACGAACACCTTGGTCCCGACCTTCACCCGGTCATAGAGGTCGACCGCATCGGCGTTGGTCATGCGGATGCAGCCGGAGGAGACGGCGGCGCCCATCGTATCCGGCTCGTTGGAGCCGTGGATGCGATATTGGCTGGAGCCCAGATACATCGCCCGCGCCCCGAGCGGATTGTCCATGCCGCCCTCCATATGGCGGGGCAGATCCGGCCGGCGCTTCAGCATGGTCGCGGGCGGGCGCCAATCGGGCCATTCGCGCTTGGCGGTGATGGTCTTGATCCCCGCCCATTCGAACCCCTCGCGCCCGACGCCGACGCCATATTCGATGGCCCGCGTCCGGCTCAGCACGTAATAGAGCCGCCGCTCCTTGGTGGAGACGACCACCGAGCCCCGTGGAAATTCCGGATGCTTCCAGAGGACGGTCTGACGCGGGATGGACTGGATACGGAACTGATTGATGAAATCGGCGACCGGCCCACGATCGAAGGGGTTCGCAGCCGCCGGCGCGGCAGGGGAGAGGAGAAGAGCGAGGGCAAAGAGAAGAGCGAGGGCGCCGGCGATGCGCGCCCGGTCGGTCGAGGTCATGAAGACTTCCCTCGTGAACGGTGGAGGGCGGTTGTCGGCGGGGAATGCGGCCGAAGTGGGGATAGGGAGCGGGCTCCTTCCGAGCCGATCATCGATGCGGCGGCGGCGGATGCGGCGCATGTGGCGAATTCCGGACCGGAGCCCGTCCCTGCAGCCTATGTCGTCGTGATTGCTTTCCAATCGAGCTCGAAGCGCGCGAGATATTTGCGCAATCGATCGGCGTCATTGACGCTCGAGCGTTGCGCGCGAGAGGCCGAAAACAGCGCGCGGCCGGCGGCGCTGAGGGAGGAATGCGCGCGGCAGACCCGCACCACGGCCGCGAGCTGAACGCGATCGAAAAGATCGACGCCGGCGAGCGCGTCCTCGTCGAAGAATTGGCGCAGCAAGGCCTCCGGTCCCTCCGCGCCGCCGCGCGACCATGATCTCTCCAGCCGCGCGATCTCTTCGACGACGATGTCCTCGGTGATGCGGCGCGCCGGCGCCAAGGTGGCCATGCGCGTCACCGAGGCGCCGAGATCACGGAAATTCCCGCGCCAGAGCGCGCGGTCGGAGCGCGCGAAGGCGAGATAGCGCTCTCGCGCTTCGCGATTGAAGGTCGCGCGGGCGCCTTCGCGCTCGGAAAAGCGCGTCAGCTCGAAATCGAGATTGGGCTCTATGTCCTCGCGACGGTCCTTCAGCGCCGGCAGCTCGAAGGTCCAGAGATCGAGACGCGCCAGCAAATCCTCGCGGAATTTCCCTTTGGCGACGTCGAGCGAAAGGTCGCGATTGGTGCCGACGATGAGCTGGAAATCGCTCATCGCTTCCTTGTCGGCGCCGAGCGGCAGGAAACGCTTCTCTTCTATGGCGCGCAGGATCATCGCCTGCTCGTCGAGGCCGAGCTCGCCGATCTCGTCGAGAAAGAGAATCCCGCCATCCGCCTTGCGCAGCAGGCCGGGCCGATCGGCGAGCGCGCCGGTGAAGGCGCCCTTCGCATGGCCGAACAGCGCCGACATCGCGCCGTCGCCGCGCAGCGTCGCGCAATTCACTTCGACAAAGGGACCTCTGAGGCGATGGCGCGTCTTCTTCAATTCATAGATGCGGCTCGCGAGCCGCGATTTGCCGGCTCCCGTCGGACCCGTGAGCAGCAGCGGCGCCTTGGAGAGGGCCGCGACCTGCTCGATGCGCTCGATCATCCGATTGAACGCCTCGTTGCGCGTGGAGATGCCCGATTTGAGGAAAGACGTCGCCTCCGCCTTCTCCGCGGCGAAGCGCGTCGCAATCTTGTCGTAGCGCGCGAGATCGAGATCGATGATGTCGTATTTGCCGGCTCCGCCGTCGCGCCAGCGCTTGGGCGGCGTCAGCTGCAGGATTTTTGCCGGAACGTAATGCGCCTCGACGAGCAGGAACCAGCAGATCTGCGCGACATGCGTGCCCGTGGTGATGTTGACGAGATAATCCTCCTTCTCCGTGTCGAAAGGAAAGGCGTCGGCGAAGTCGCGCATGGCGCCATAGACCTCCTGAAAATCCCAGGGGTCTGAAAAGTTCAAAATATGCGCGCGGACCTTCGTTTCCGGCGAGACCTGCGCGATGTCGCGCGCGACGCGCTCGGCGAGCGATGCGGCGTGATCGTCGTGAAGGAGCTCCAGCCGGTCGACCAGAAAATCTTCATGCTGGCAGAGCGCCACGGTCGGACGCCAGCGCTCCCAGCGATTGTCCTTGCCGGCGTCCATCGTCGTGCCGAGGAAGCCGATCACCACCCGGGGCCGCGCCATGAGTCTATCCTAAAATCTAAAGACGATATTTTTATATCGGCATTGAGCGCGCGGCAATCGCGCAATCTTGCGCCGGCCGAAATTTTTCACGCTTCAAAACAGTGTGTTGTACGATGACGTCGCCGATGCGGACGCTCTGGCACGCCCGTCGCCATGGAGCCTCCGTCACGGGACCAGCGACAGTCCGCGAGGAGCGCTTTCAAAACGAGGAATGACCGATGCAGACGACCGCCGATCGCTCTTATGATTTTCTCGCGGAGGCCTTCGACGCCGCCAGGGCGCAGGATGCGGCGCCGATAAAAATGTGGACGCGGGGCGTGCCGGTGGACGAGGCGTCGAAGCAGCAGCTGCTCGACACGGCGCGCATGCCCTTCATCTACAAATGGCTCGCGGTGATGCCCGATGTTCATTACGGCAAGGGCTCGACCATCGGCTCGGTGATCCCGACCAAGGGCGCGATCATTCCCGCGGCTGTCGGCGTCGATCTCGGCTGCGGCATGATGGCGGCGCGCACCTCGCTCTCGGCAGCGGACCTGCCCGACAATCTGGCGGGCTTGCGCGCGGAGCTGGAAAAGGCCGTGCCGCATGGCCGCAGCGTCGGACACGACAAGCGCGACACCGGCGCCTGGAGCGAATTGCCCGAGGCGACGGCGCAGGCCTGGTCCGCGCTCGAGGCGGGATTTACGCGCATCGTCGACAAGCATCAAAAGCTCGCCAAGGCCAACACCGCCAATCATCTCGGCACGCTCGGCACGGGCAATCATTTCATCGAGCTCTGTCTCGATCAGGAGGATCGCGTGTGGCTCATGCTGCATTCGGGCTCGCGCGGCGTCGGCAACGCCATCGGCTCTTATTTCATCGAGCGCGCCAGAGAGGAGATGCGCCGCTACTTCATCAATCTGCCGGACAAGGATCTCGCTTATCTGCCGGAGGGAACGCAAGGCTTCGACGATTATGTCGAGGCGGTGGACTGGGCGCAGTCCTTCGCCATGGCCAATCGCGAGGTGATGATGCGCCACGCCGTCGAGGCCGCGCACAAGGTGATCGCCAAGCCCTTCGAGGCGCGTCTCGAGGCGGTGAACTGCCATCATAACTATGTCGCGCGCGAGCATCACTTCGGCGAGAATGTGCTGGTGACGCGCAAGGGCGCCGTGCGGGCGGCCGCGGGCGTGATGGGGATCATCCCCGGCTCGATGGGGGCGAAGTCCTTCATCGTGCGCGGCAAGGGCAATGTCGAGAGCTTCTGCTCCTGCTCGCATGGGGCCGGGCGCGTGATGTCGCGCGCCGAGGCGAAGCGTCGCTTCACGGTCGAGGATCATGTCGCGGCGACCGCGGGCGTCGAATGCCGCAAGGACGCCGATGTGATCGACGAGACGCCGAAGGCTTACAAGGATATCGACGCCGTGATGGCGGCGCAGGCCGATCTCGTCGAGATCGTGCACACGTTGCGTCAGCTCGTCTGCGTGAAAGGGTGAGGCCGCGATGATCACGATCGACGGCGCCCTCGGCGAGGGCGGCGGCCAAATCCTGCGCTCGGCGCTCGGCCTGTCGATGGCGACGGGGAAACCCTTCGTCATCGACAGGATTCGCGCCGGCCGCGCCAAGCCGGGCCTGATGCGGCAGCACCTCGCCGCCGTGAGGGCGGCCAAGCAGATCTGCGGCGCGAAGGCGACGGGCGACGAGGTCGGCTCGACGCGCTTGACCTTCGCGCCCGGCGCCGTGCGGCCGGGCGATTATGTCTTCGATATCGGCTCCGCGGGCTCGACCAGCCTCGTGCTTCAAGCCGTGCTCGTTCCGCTGGTGCTCGCTGGCGCGCCCTCGCGTGTCGCCATTCGCGGCGGGACCCATAATCTCGCGGCGCCGCCCTTCGAATTCATCGATCGCGCCTTTGTGCCGCAGCTGCGACGCATGGGCTATGACGTCACGGCGACTTTGACGCGCCCCGGCTTCTATCCTGCCGGCGGCGGCGAGATCAGGGTCGAAATCGGCGCCTCGGGAGAGAAGCGTCGGATCGACATCGCGGAGCGCGGCGCGACGGTCGAGCGCCGGGCGCGAGCGATCGTCGCCAATCTCGCCGAATCGATCGCCTGCCGCGAGGCGGAGACGCTATGCGCTCTGTTGGATTGGCCGCAGGAGAGCGTGCGTCCGATGACGGAGAGGCGCGCGACGGGACCCGGCAATATTCTCGTCGCCACGCTCGCCTATGAGCATGTGACCGAGGTCTGCTCCGCCTTCGGCCGCATCGGCGCGAGCGCCGAGCAGGTCGCCGAGGAATGCGCTGCGCAAGTCGCGTCCTATCTTCGCGGCGAGCATCCGGTCGGCGCGCATCTCGCGGATCAACTGCTCGTGCCGATGGCGCTCGGCGCGGGCGGCTCCTTCGTCACCTGCGCGCCCTCGCGGCATATGCTGACGAATATGGCGATCGTCGAGGCGTTCCTCGGCGAGAGGATCACGATCGCCGATCTCGGAAGCGGCGGCTGGCGGGCGCAGATTCGGTAGGTCGGCCGGCAGCCTCGCCGCCCTTCGGCCGCGTCTGCTTATTGGTGGGCGCACAAGGGCTCGAACCTTGGACCCGCTGATTAAGAGTCAGCTGCTCTACCAACTGAGCTATGCGCCCGTTCGCGTGGTGCGAACGAGGCGCGGACATAACAAATCGATTTGGGCATGTCCAGCCGTCAGCGAAAAAAATGCCGCCGGCGAAAAAAATCGCGCCGACCGGGCGGCGGCGGCGGGCGGCTCAGTCCGCCTTGCGCAGCCGGTGCAGGGTGATCTCGGGCGGACAATTGAAGCGGACCGGCACGACCGAGGAGCCGGCGCCGACCGAGGTGTAGCCCTGCATCCCGCCATGGCGCCAGGCGCCCGCGCCGAAGGCGCGCGGCAGCGCCGAGTCGAGCGTCACGGGCGCGCCGCCCGGCAGGCAGATCTGGCCGCCATGCGTGTGGCCGGCCAGCAGCAGATCGACGCCGGCTTCGGCGGCGCGGGCGTAAATCTCGGGCGTATGCGACAGCAGGATCGAGAACTCCGCGCGCGGCGCGCCGGCGAGGGCGCGGCCGATGTCGTCGGCGCGAAAGAAATGCGGGTCGTCCACGCCCGCCACGAGAATGCGCGCGCCACCGCGCTCGATCTCCTGCCGCTCGTTGAGCAGCACGCTCATGCCCATCGCCTCGAGCCCAGGCGCCATGCGGATCGTGTCGTGATTGCCGAGCACGGCGAGGATCGGCGCCGCGATCGCCTCGCGCAGCGTGGCGAGCCCGGCGAGCGCCGCCTCGAAGGGCCCCTTGGTCGCGCCGCGATAATCGCCGGTCAGCACGCAGAGATCATAGCGCAGCTCCTCGATCAGAGCGCGCGCGCGCGCCATTGCGCCGGGGTTGAGATCGACATGCAGATCGCTGAGATGTAGGATCGTGAAGTCGTCGAAGGCCGCCGGCAAACTCGCCGAGACGACGAGGTTCTCCCGCAGCGCGACCTTTTCGGCGTTGCCGCGGCCGCGGCGGTAGAGCCCGGCGAGAGCGAGGGCGGCGCGAATGACGCGCGGCGAATAGGCGACATTCTCGATATGGAAGAAATTGAGGCCCTGTCCGAACGCCTGCGCCTCGTGCTCGCGTTCCACGGCGAGCCGCTCGCGGGCGCGCTGCGGCCCGAGGCGCGCCTCGAGCCAGCGCTGAATGTCATCGTCGGTCATCGGTCGGTCGGTCTCCTCGGGACGCCCCGACGCGACTCATCGCACATCAGGCCGCGCGAGATGAAGAATGTTCGCATCGCCCTGTCCCGCGCGCAGCGAAGGCGACGGGCCGGATGAGGACGCCGAGAGCCGCGAGAGCCGTCATCTGGCCCCGCTCCGCGGGGCTGGCTGCTCCCGCGCGCGGGAGAAGGAGGGAGCGCCTGCTTCTCTGCCTTTTCTTCGGCGTCGTCGCGCTCTGCGCGTCCGGGCTCTTCCTGCCCGCGCCGCTCGTCGCGCCCGAGCCGACGCCGATCGTCTATGACCGCAATGGCGCTTTCCTCGCGCAGATCGGCGCAGGCGCGGAGCATGGCTATTGGCCGCTGCGCGCCATTCCCGCGCGCGTCGCTCTGGCGACGCTGGCGCTCGAGGATCGGCGCTTCTTCTCCCATCCCGGCGTCGAGGCGCGCGCCGTGCTGCGCGCCGCGTGGCGCAACGTCTCCGGGCGCGGACGGCGCGAGGGCGCCTCGACCATCGCCATGCAGGTCGCGCGCATGCAGGCGCCGGCGCCGCGCAGCTTCGGCGCCAAGCTCATGGAGGCGGCGACCGCGCTGGCGCTGATCTCGCGTCATGGCCATGAGGCCGTGCTCGCCCATTATCTGCGCCTCGCCCCTTACGGCAATGGCAGCCATGGCGTCGCTCACGCCGCGCGGTTTTATTTCGACAAGCCGGTCGAGGACCTCTCGCTCGCCGAGATCGCATTGCTCGCCGCCGTGCCGCAATCGCCGGGACGGATGAATCTGTTCCGCGAGCACGGCCTCACGCTCGCGCGGGCGCGCGCGGCGCGAGCCCTTGCGCATTTGCGCGAAGAAGGCGCCGTCGACGCCGCGCAAGTTGCGCTCGCCGAACGTCAGCTCGCGACGCTGCGTCCCATCGGCGCGGCGCGGCGGCTGGACGCGCTGCATCTCGCCTTGCGCTATGAGTCGCTGATCGGCGACGGCGCGATCATGGCGCGCTCGAAAGACGATCCGCGCATTCATGCGAGCATCGATCTGTCGCTGCAGGAGCGGGTCGCAGCGCTCGCGCGGCGCTATCTCTCGCTCTGGCGCGGCGCCGGCGCAAGGCAGGCCGCGGTGATGGTGGTCGAGCGCGGGACCGGCGCCGTGCTCGCCGATGTCGGCTCCTCCGATTATCGCGATCCACGCGAGGGCGCCATCGACTTCACCCGCGTGCAGCGCTCGCCCGGCTCGACGCTGAAGCCCTTCGTCTATGCGCTCGCCTTCGAGCGCGACGCGCTGCGGGCGACCGACATCGTCTCGGATATTCCCGAAGGCGCCTCCGGCGTCGACAACGCCGACGGCCTGTTCCTCGGCCCCATGCTGCCGCGCCAGGCGCTCGCCAATTCGCGCAATGTGCCGGCGACCAATCTGCTGCGCCGTGTCGGGCTCGAGGCCAATTTCCGCTTCCTGCACGATTTGCGCCTGCATGATCTCGAAGCGCCGGCCGAATCCTTCGGCGTCGCCATGGCGATCGGCGCGCTGCCGACGCGGCTCGAGCGGCTGGTCGCCGCTTATGGCGCGCTCGCCGAGGATGGCGTGCTCTCCGATCTGGTGTTCGCGACAGAGCAGACGCGGCGCCGCTCCATCCGCGTGATGTCGACCGATACGGCGCGGCTCGTCACCTCCATGCTCGCCGATCCGCTCGCGCGCCTGCCGAGCTTCCCGCGCTATGGGCCGCTCGAATATCCCTTTGCCGTGGCGGTGAAGACGGGAACCTCGCAAGGCTATCGCGACGCCTGGACCATTGCTTTCTCGCGCAAGGCGATCGTCGGCGTGTGGCTCGGCCGCGGCGACGCCGGCGTGATGAACCGCTTGAGCGGCGCCGCCTCCGCCGCGCGGCTCGCCCATGCCGTGCTCGCCCATATGCATGGCGCGAAGCCCGGCGATCTTTCCGAGGATTCCTTTCCGGCGCCGGAGGGACGCATCCCGGTCGAAATGTGCCTCGCCGGCGGGGCCAATGGCGGCGCCTGCAACGAGACGCTGGTCGAATGGGTGAAGCCGCACGAGCGTCCTGCGGCGGCTCTCGCGGCGCCCGCATTGGCCGCCGGCCCGACGCAGCCGGCGGCGCTGGCCATCACGACGCCCGAGCATCGCACCCATATCTGGCGAAACCCCGAGCAGCCGGCGGCGCTGAACCGTCTCGCGCTCAAAGCTTCGGCGACGCCTTCGGTCGGGCAAATCCTCTGGTATGTCGACGGCGAGCCCTTCGCGCTCGCCGAGGCCGACGCGGCGGTCTACTGGCCGATGCGTCCGGGGACACACCGCATCCAGGCGCGAGCGCCGATGCGACCCGAGGCGTCGCGCATCGTCGAGATCACGGTGGAGTGAGACGTGCGAGGAAGGAGCGAGCCTTCAGGCTCGCATCCCTGTCCCTCAATCATTCGGCGCGAGCATCTTCTCCGGCCGCACCAATTCGTCGAACTCGGCCTCGGTCACCTTGCCGGACTTCAGCGCCTCCTCGCGCAAGGTCGTGCCATTGTGATGGGCGGCGCGGGCGATCTTGGAGGCGGCGTCATAGCCGATCCTGGGCGCGAGCGCGGTCACCAGCATCAGCGAGCGCTCGAGGAAGCTCTTAATGTTGGCCTCGTCCGGCTCGATGCCGTCGATGCAGCGCGTGACGAAGCTGTCGATTCCGTCGGCGAGCAGAATCGTCGATTCGAGCAGGGCGAGAGCAATGACCGGCTTCAGCACATTGAGCTCGAGATGGCCCTGCGAAGCGGCGAAGGTGATCGTCGCATGATTGCCGAAGACGCGCGTGCACACCATGGTCAGCGATTCGACCTGCGTCGGATTGACCTTGCCCGGCATGATCGACGAGCCGGGCTCGTTCTCCGGCAGCTTCAGCTCGGCGAAGCCGGCGCGCGGACCGCAGCCGAGCAGACGAATATCGCAGGCGATCTTGTAGAGGCCGGCGGCGAGCGCGTTCAGCGCGCCATGGGCGAACACCGCGGCGTCATGCGCGGCGAGCGCCTCGAACTTGTTCGGCGCGGTGACGAAGGGCAGTCCGGTCTGCGCCGCGATCCTGGCCGCGACGGCCTCGGCGAAGCCCTTGTAGGTGTTGACGCCGGTGCCGACCGCCGTGCCGCCCTGGGCGAGCAGGAAGAGATCGGCCAGCCCTTCGCGAATGCGCCGCGCGCCGAACTGCGCCTGCGCGGCATAGCCCGAAAACTCCTGGCCGAGCGTCACCGGCGTCGCATCCTGCAGATGGGTGCGGCCGATCTTGACGATATGGTCGAAAGCCTTCGCCTTCGCTTCCAGCGCAGCGTGCAGCCGCTCCACCGCCGGCAGCAGGCGCCGAGAAATGGCGATGGCGCCGGCGACGTGAATCGCGGTCGGAAAGCTGTCGTTGGACGACTGGCCGAGATTGACGTGATCATTGGGGTGAACCGGAGACTTGGCCCCGCGCCCCGCGCCCAAGCTCTCATTGGCGCGATTGGCGATCACCTCGTTGACGTTCATATTGGACTGCGTGCCGGAGCCGGTCTGCCAGACGACCAGCGGAAACTGCTCGTCGAGCTTGCCCTCGATCACCTCGCGGGCGGCGGCGGCGATGGCCGCCGCGACCTCGGCCTTCAATAGGCCCTTCTCGGCGTTGGCCTCGGCGGCGGCGAGCTTCACCCGCGCCAGCGCATGGACGACCTCGATCGGCATGCGGCCGACCCCGATCGGAAAATTGCGCCGCGAGCGCTCGGTCTGCGCGCCCCAATAGGCGGAGGCCGGGACTTCGATGTCGCCGAAGGAGTCGCGCTCGATACGGAAAGGGTCGGTCATCGCTCTACGCTCGTGGAACTCGAGGAAAGGCTCGAGCTTCCCTATGCGGCATTTCCGCCTGTCTATCAATCATTGCCGGCGCGCGGCAGCGCCGTCGGCTCGCCGAGGAAAAAAGCGTCGCCGATATCGGCCCCGCTCGTGAGCGAAAGAACGTCGGCGAGGCGGTTGCGGGCGCGATTGACCCGGCTCTTCATCGTGCCGGGGGCGCAGTTGCAGATGGAAGCGGCTTCTTCATAGGAGAGGCCGGAGGCGGCGACGAGAATCAGCGCCTCGCGCTGGTCGAGCGGCAGCTTTTGCAGCGCCGCGCGGAAATCGAGAAAATCCATATGCGCGTTCTGCGCCGGCAAGGACACGAGCCGCGCGGCGATGAGCCCGTCGGGGTCGGGCGTCTCGCGGCGGCGCTTGCGAAATTCGCTGTAGTGGATATTGCGGAGAATCGTGAACAGCCACGCCGTGAGATTGGTGCCTTCGGTGAAGGAGGCGAGGCTGCTCCAGGCCTTGACCAGCGTTTCCTGGACCAGATCGTCGGCGCGGTCGGCGTTGCCGCAGAGCGAGACCGCGAAGGCGCGCAGATTCGGGATCGCCGAGACGAGGTCGGCTTTCGTTCCCTTGCCCCCGGCTTTCGCCGCCTCGGATTCCGGCACTATCTCTCCCCGGGCGCTTTCGAGCTCGGTGGGGATATCGTATCCGCTTCGAGCCTGTTCAAGAGCTCGAGAAACCGCTCGGGCACAGGCTGCTCGAGCACATCCTTGTATAAATTACGTAGCTGGTCGCCGATTTGCGCGCCGACCTTGTTCCTGTCGTCATCGCGCCTAGATTTCTGGCGCGGGCTCCGCTCACGCGGCGGGCGGCGGGAGTTCAAAGCCACCAATCCGTCGCGGTCGGCCGCGGAAAGCTGTTCCTCTTGCGTGACCACCGGACCAAACGTCATCTCCTCCCCGACCTCTCGGCTATCGGAATTGCTGAGCGCGGCGGCAATGGTTTTGCGGGTGCTTTTTCCCATCGGCTCCTCGAGAATTGCATAAGTCCATGCCCTGACGAGCTGACGCGACCGCGCCATACTGCATTGCGCCGACGCCACGACAACGCTAATTTTACCAAAAGGTTCCCCGGGTCGGGGCGACGATTTGACGCAGCGGGGGGCTTGAAAGCCGGCGGAAATTCCGCACTGCGGCAAAGCGAGGACACATGATGTCCGTATCTCAGGCTATTCTAAGGCACCTCCCCTATCTCCGCCGTTTTGCGCGCGCCCTTTCGGGCAGCCGCGAGGGCGGCGACGCCTATGTGCTCGCCACGCTGGAGACGATGGTCGCCGATCCTGGCCGCATCGAGGCGGGCGAGGACCTGCGCGTTGCTCTATATCGGCTCTTCCTCGACGTCTGGACGTCGAGCCCGATCAACGCGCATACGGACCACTCGGGCGTCGCTCCGGCCGAGGAGGCGGGAGCGCAGCGCAATCTCGAAGCCATTTCGCTACAGCCGCGCATCGCCTTTCTCCTCCACGCCCTCGAAGGCTTTTCGCTCCCCGAGATCGCCCGCGCGCTCTGCGTGCCCGAAGCGCGCGCCGCGGCTCTCATCGACGCCGCCAGCGCGGAGATCGCCTGCCAATTGGCGACCGACGTGCTCATCATCGAGGACGAGCCGCTGATCGCGCTCGATCTGCGCGCCCTCGTCGAGGAGCTCGGGCATCGCGTCATCGCCGTGGCTCGCACGCATAAGGACGCCGTGGCCGCCATTGCGAAGTCTCCGCCCGGCCTGATATTGGCCGACATACAACTCGCCGACAACAGCTCGGGCCTGGAAGCGGTGAACGAAATCCTCGGCTCGGTGTCGACGCCGGTGATCTTCGTCACCGCCTATCCGGAACGCTTCCTCAAAGGCGAGCCGCCGGAACCCGCATTTCTGATCGCCAAACCGTTCAGCGTCGACAGTCTGAAAGCCATCATCAGCCAAGCTTTGTTCTTCGACAGACGTTCCCATGTCAAATGCAATAATACACACAATTGAAAGCAAAAAGCGACAGCTTGAGCAGCAGTTAGATTTCGTACGTATAGACCACAGGTCAAGTTAGATCAAAAAAAACTTCTATCCGGCGCGAAGAGAGCGCAACCTTGTCTTCACTCGGGCGTTGACCTCCCGGGGGACAGGAGAAGGTAGATAAGATGACCGCTATGCAGGAACCCAAGAAGTCGAACCGCGGCTTTGCTTCAATGGATCCCGAGAAGCAGCGCGCCATCGCACGCAAGGGCGGCCAGAACGTCCCCGACGAGAAGCGCAGCTTTTCGCAAAATCCGGAGCTCGCGGCCAAAGCGGGACGGAAGGGCGGCCAGAGCGTCGACCCGACGAAGCGCAGCTTTTCCCGCGATCACACGCTCGCGTCCGAAGCCGGGCGAAAGGGTGGGCACGCATCGCATTCCAAGCCGAGAACAGCCGCGGAGTAATCCGCGGCCGTTCGCGTCGACCAAGGAGCGATTCGGCGTGTCGAGCGCCGGCCGCCCTATGCGGCGTGAGGCTTGGTGGTTTGCGCGATGACGGAATAGAGCGCCGAAGAGTCGCGGGTCGCGCGAATGGTCGCGACCACCCCCGGATCGCGCAGAACGCGCGCAGCGCAAGCGAGCGCTTTCAAATGATCGGCCCCCGAGGACTCGGGGGCGATCAACAGAAAAACCAGATCGACCGGCGCGCCGTCCAGCGCGTCGAAATCGATCGGGCGCTCGAGCCGCGCGAAAATCCCGAAAATCGATTTGATTCGCGCCAGCTTGCCGTGCGGAATGGCGATGCCGTTGCCGATGCCGGTGGAGCCCAATCGCTCGCGCTGCAGCAGAGCGTCGAAAATCTCGCGCGCCGGCAGGCCGGAGATCTCCGCGGCCTTTTCGCTCAGTTCCTGGAGCGCCTGCTTCTTGGTGTTGGCCTTGAGCGCCGGAATAATCGCTTCCGATGTGAGCAGATCAGCGAGCCGCATGAGGCGTCAATCCTATTCACGATCTTATTCGGCGTGAGAACTCGCCCGAGCCGCGAGCGGCGAAGGCTGGGTCCGCGGAGCTATTCGACTGTCGGACAGCGCGTCGGAACGGGGCTTCGCGCCGCCATCGCGCTGCGTCACATCGCGCTTCTGGAGCGGTCGCAGTCTCATCGCCGCAGCTTCCCCGATTCGTGGCAAGATATATGCCGCCTATTCCCCGCCCGGCGCGTCGATCCAACCGATATGGTCGTCGCTGCGCCGATAGACAACGTTGAGACGGCCCGTGTCCGCGTGCCGGAAGACGACGACCGGCGCCCCGGTCAGATCGAGATCGAGCACCGCAGCGGACACGCTGAGGCGGCGCAGGCGCGCCGTCGATTCGGCGACGATGGCCGGCGCGAATTCCTCGACCGCCTCGACGTCCTGATCCGGAGCCTCGAGCACATAGCTGGCGGCGACTTCGCCGACCTCGGCGCCGGGCGCATGATGATTCTTCAGCCGGCTCTTGTAGCGGCGCAGCCGCTTCTCGATGCGGTCGGCGGCCTGATCGAAGCAGGCGTAGGGCTCCTGAGCGCGGCCGTCGGCCTGCAGAACGATGCCGGAGGTGAGATGCAGGCTGCAATCGGCGCGATAGCCCGACCCTTCGGGCGCGATCGTCACATGGCCGCTGATCTCGCCGTCGAAATATTTGGCGGCGGCGGCGCCGAGCCGCTCGGCGACATGCGCGCGCAGAGCCTCGCCGATGTTGATATTCTTGCCGGACACCCGCAAAGACATGCCTGCTCCATCTCATCGGGCCGCGCGCGGTCGCCGCGGCGGCGCGCGCTGCTCTCGGAAATGTCCCTTAATTCATGCTCGCCGTCGTTTCGAAGCGGGACCGCCTGCCCCCGCTGGATCGGCGCTTTCCTCTCGGCTGTCCCTTCTGCCGCTCGAACGTGGCGGAAATTCGGGCGCCCAGCCGTGCGAATGCCCAACCATTGGCCGGAAGCGTTAAGTTGCCGGGCGGGCGAAGTCAATGGCCGCCCCCGGATTGCTGCTTCAGAGCGCCGGCTGCGCGGTCTCGCGCAGCTGACTCTGCTTGGCCCTGCGGCGGTCGACCGATGACGGAATGCGCAGACTGTCGCGATATTTGGCGACCGTGCGCCGGGCGATGTCGATGTCGACTTCCTTGAGCCTGGCGACGATGGCGTCGTCCGACAGCACGTCGAGCGGGCTCTCCTTGTCGATCATCTGCTTGATCTTATAGCGCACCGCCTCGGCCGAATGGGCCTCGCCGCCGCTGGTGGTCGCGATGGAGGCGGAGAAGAAATATTTGAGCTCGAAAATGCCGCGCGGGGTCATCATATATTTGTTCGAGGTGACGCGCGAGACGGTCGATTCGTGCATGCCGATGGCGTCGGCGATGGTGCGAAGATTGAGCGGCCGCAAATGCTCGACACCCTTGGCGAGAAAGGCGTCCTGCAGCCGCACGATCTCGGAGGCGACCTTCAATATGGTGCGCGAGCGCTGCTCGAGGCTCTTCGTCAGCCAATTGGCGTTCTGCAGACAGCTCGAGATGAAGGTCTTGTCGCCGTCGCGCTTGGCGCCGGCGCTCACCTGCGCCGCATAGGAATGATTGACCAGCACGCGCGGCAGCGCGTCCGAGTTCAATTCGACGATCCAGGAGCCGTCGCTCGCCGGACGCACGATCACATCGGCGACGAGCGGCTGAAGCGGCGCGCCGCCGAAGGCGCGGCCGGGCTTGGGATCGAGGCGGCGCACCTCCGCCGCCATATCGGCGATGTCCTCGTCGTCGACGCCGCACAGGCGCGCGAGCTGGACGAAATCGCGCTTCGCGAGCAGCGGCAGGTTGGAGATGAAAATCTGCATCGCCGGATCGAGCCGGTCGCGCTCGCGCAGCTGAATGGCGAGACATTCGGAAAGATCGCGCGCGCCGACGCCCGAGGGGTCGAAGCGCTGCACGGTGGCGAGCACCGCCGCGACGCGCGCCGGATCGGCGTCGAGCCGCGCGGCGATCTCGGCGACGTCCTCGCGCAGATAGCCGATCTCGTCGATGGCGTCGATGATCGCCTGGCCGATCAGCCGGTCGATCGGATCCGCGCAGGCCAGCGCCAGCTGCTCGGCGAGATGATCGTGGAGGCTGGCCTGGTGGGCGACATAGGCTTCGAGATTGGGCGCCTCGCCGTCTGCCGGCGCGCCGCCGGCGCCGGTCCAGGAATTGGCGGAGAGGCCGGCCCCTTCGAGCGCGCCGGCCGCATCCGCGGGGCTGCGCGCGGCGTCCAGCTCGAAGGCGTTGCCGAGCTCGGTGCCGAGCTCGGCGGCGAGCTGCGTTGCGTCGACGGCGAGGCTGTCGCGCGCCCAATCGCCTTCGGCCGGCTCGCCGAGGCTCTCGCCGCCCGGCTCGCCCGCCGCGGCGCCGTCGCCATGCGCCTCCTGCGGCGCGTCGGGGAAATCATTGGCGTCCACCGCCTCGAGCAGCGGATTGCGCTCGAGCTCCTCATGGAGAAAAGCCGAGAGCTCGAGATTGGAGAATTGGAGAAGCTTGATCGCCTGCAGCAGCTGGGGCGTCATCACCAGGGCCTGGCCCTGACGCATCATCAGTTTGGTGGAAATCGCCATGATCTGCTACTCGAAACCTCTGCCGCGCGTCGGCCGCGGGCGGCGACGGCATTCTCGGCCTGTTTCTTGCTATAGCACGATGCGGCTTCGTTCGCAGGGCCAATTATTCGGCGCCTCCCCGAAAAACCGCCTAGCGGTTAATCGCAGCGACAATCTCCGCCCCCGGCTCACATGCGGAAGTCTTCGCCGAGATAGATGCGGCGAACGTCCGGATCGGCGACGATCTCCTCGGGCGTTCCCTCGGTGAGCACATGGCCGTTGTAGATGATGTAGGCGCGGTCGGTGAGGCCGAGGGTCTCGCGCACGCTGTGGTCGGTGATCAGCACGCCGATGCCGCGCTTCTTCAAATGCCGCACGAGATCCTGAATGCCGCCGACGGCGATGGGGTCGATGCCGGCGAAGGGCTCGTCGAGCAGCATGAAGGCGGGCCGGCCGGCGAGCGCGCGGGCGATCTCGCAACGCCGCCGCTCGCCGCCCGAGAGAGCGATCGCGGGCGAGCGCCGCAGCCGCTCGAGCTTGAACTCCTCGAGCAGAGCGTCGAGCTCCTGCTCGCGCAGCTTCTTGTCCGGCTGGGTGATTTCCAGCACGGCGCGAATATTGTCCTCGACGCTGAGGCCGCGGAAGATCGAGGCCTCCTGTGGCAGATAGCCGATGCCGAGCCGAGCCCGCCGATACATCGGCAGGCCCGTCACGTCGTAACCATCGAGCGCGATGACCCCTTTGTCGGGCTTCACCAGCCCGGTGATCATGTAGAACACCGTGGTCTTGCCGGCTCCGTTGGGGCCGAGAAGTCCGACCGCCTCGCCGCGCGCCACATGCAGGCTCACATCCTCGACCACGCGGCGCTGCTTATAGGATTTGGCGAGATGGCGGATCGAGAGGACGCCTTGCCGGTCGTCCGCGCCCTCGGCCGGCTCGGCGGCCATTGTCCCCGGAGCCAAATCGGCGCCTGAATTTTGGGCGCCCTCGTCGCGCCGCTCGTCGAGTTCCCGGGCGGCGGGCGGCGCTCCCTCCGCGTTCGGCGCGCCCCGCCGGGCGAGAAACCGCTCGGCGAGGCGGGTGAGGAACCCGCCGCGCCCGGTCTCGCTCGCCGATGGATAGGGCTTCAAGCGCAAGTCGGAGGCGTCCTCGAAACGAGCGGAAGCGGCGCGTCCGCGCCGGGTCGCCGCCGCTGTTTGTTTAGATCGTCGGGAGGCGACCTCCCCATTAAAAATCGGCAATCTGGCGTTCGCCGAGGCTCAGGCCCAGGGGCGCGCGGCGGCGGCCTTCTTCTCGAAGCTCTCGATCGCCGCTTCTTTCTGAAGCGTGAGGCCGATCTCGTCGAGGCCCTCGAGCAGGCATTGCTTGCGGAACGGATCGATCTCGAAACGGATCACGCCGCCGTCCGGCCCGCGGATTTCCTGCGCCTCGAGATCGATCGTCAGCGTGGCGTTGGCCCCGCGCTCGGCGTCGTCCATGAGCTTGTCGAGCTCGACCTGCGCGACCTTGATCGGAAGAATGCCGTTCTTGAAGCAGTTGTTATAGAAAATATCGGCGAAGCTGGTGGAGATCACTGCGCGCACGCCGAAGTCGAGCAGCGCCCAGGGCGCATGCTCGCGCGAGGAGCCGCAGCCGAAATTGTCGCCCGCAACGAGGATCTGCGCCTTGCGATAAGCGGGCTTGTTCAGCACGAAATCCGGATTTTCCGAGCCGTCCTCGCGGTAGCGCAGCTCCGAGAACAATCCCTTGCCGAGGCCAGTGCGGGCGATCGTCTTCAGATATTGCTTGGGAATGATCATGTCCGTGTCGACGTTCATGATCGGCATTGGCGCGGCGACGCCGGTCAGCTTGACGAATTTTTCCATGCTCGGAAGGCCTTCGCGCGGGGGGTTGATCTCGAACCGCCTCTAACAGATCGCGGCCGTTTCGCAAAGCGAGGGGCGCGCGCAGCCGACGACGCCGCCCGCAGCGATGAGCGCGCGCTCCGACCGCACAACGCGCGCAGGCTCGTCTATCGCGCGGCCGAAGCGCCGATGTTCGACTGTCGAGCGCGCGGATCTCGGCCCCTCTGCTACGTTAATGTTAACGTGTATTGCCGTTCGACAATCGGCAAGGCCGAGCTTACGATCGGAATATGTGATGAATAACTTTGAACGAGGCGGTCATGTATTTCAAAGCTCTTGCACGATATTCTATCGCCTGCGCGCTGGTCGCTCTGCCGGCCGTTCCGGCCGTCGCCAAGGCCCCGACCCGCACGAGGCTCATCGCCATCAGCCCCGCCCCCGTCGGCCAGGCCGTCACATTGACGGCCGAGGTCGATACGCCGGCCGGCGGCGCGCCCACCGGAACGGCGTCCTTCACCGAAGGCGACACGGTGCTGGGCTCGGCTCCGCTGAGCGTCTTCGGCGCCGGCCAGGCGACGCTGACGACAGGTCTCGCGCACACTTGCGCGCTCGCCAGCCCCGCCGGCGTCCACTGCTGGGGCTGGAACAGGTACGGACAGCTCGGCGACGGCTCGACCTCCGACCATTTTACGCCGGTTCCGGTCACGGGCCTCTCCGCGCGAGCAGTCGAATTGGCGGCGGGCGGCAGTCATAGCTGCGCGCTGACCATCAATGGCGCCGTCGAGTGCTGGGGCGATAATTCGTGGAGGCAGCTCGGCGACTCCTCGGCCCGAGTTCGTTCCACTCCCGCGCCCGTCCCCGGCCTCACGAGCGGCGTCGTCGCCATCGCCGCCGGCTCGGCCCACAGTTGCGCTGTGACCATCGCGGGCGGCGTCATGTGCTGGGGCCGCAACGCCGAGGGTCAGCTCGGCATCGGCGGCGATCCAGCCTTTTACGCGCCGCCGACGCGCATCGGCGGACCGGCCAAAATCTACAAGGCCGTGGCCGCGGGCCAATTGCATAGCTGCGGGCTGACGAACACGGGCGCGGTGCTGTGCTGGGGCGAGGGATTCGGCGCTCTCCCCGTGCCGATCGCCGGGGCTCAGAGCGGAATCGTCGCGGTGACGGCCGGCGTCGATCACAGCTGCGCCATCACCAAGGCAGGCGCGGTAAAATGCTGGCGCGGGCCGTGGACCGCGAGCTCGTCGGCGAAGCTGGTCTCCGGACTTTCGAGCCGCGTCGTGGCGATCACTTCGGGACGTTCGCACGACTGCGCCCTGCTGATCGACGGCGGCGTGCGCTGCTGGGGCTCGAACCGCTTTGGGCAGCTCGGCGACGGCACGACCGCCCACCATCTCGCCACACCGAGACCCGTCGTAAATCTCGGCGGTCCGGCGGTCGCGATCGCCGCCGGCTGGGACTATACCTGCGCGCTGCTGTCGTCCCGGGCGGCGAAATGCTGGGGCTATAATGAAGTCGGCGAGATCGGCGACGGTTCCACGACGAACCGCAGCCTCCCGGCTCCGGTGACGGGCTTCTCGGCCATCCTGCGCGGCCGCGCCCGATTCGCCACCTCGACGCTCGGCGCCGGCTGCCACTCGCTGCGCGCGAATTATCTCGGCGACGCGACCCATACGGCGTCGCGCTCCGGCGCCGTCTGCCAGCGGATGCAATAGATCGAGGCGGCAGATTCGGCGGTCGGCGCCTCTGCGGCGCGCCCCCTCGCGGAGGCGCGCTCGACCTCTCAGGCCTCCGTCAGCGTCAGCAGAATATCTGCATACCACGCGCAATTGAGCCCCAGCGCCTCGTCCTGGCCGATGTCTCTAGAGCCGACGTCGAGGCGGGCGGAATGGACGCCGAGCAGCGTCCAGGGCAGATCGCCCTGGATGCTCTCCAGCGCCGGAACCCGCGCGACCACCGGCGCGCCGCTGGCGCCGCGGTGGGTGCGCGCGTCGGTGAGGAAATAGCCGAGGCCCTGGAAGCGCAGCCCGAAGGAGGAGGCGACGACGCCCTGCCGCGCCACCGGCATATGGTGCAGCGTGTCGTGAAAGCCGAGCGGAAAGCCGACCACGAGCACGGACGACCCGATTTCCACCCTATCGAAGGCGCGGCACAGATGCGCCGGGGTGAAGGCGCGATAAACGGCCGCCTCAGGCAAGGCGCCGGGCGCGATCTCCATCGCCGCGACATCGACCTCGCCGCCGCCGTCGACGCCCTGGCGCCAGCGCGGCTGGCGATTTTCGCCGCCATAGAGCGCGATCGACACATTCTCGGCCTTGGCCAGATTATCGGCGTCGACATGCAGCTCGATCTCGATGCGGTCCGGGAAATGTTTGCTCGGCGCGTCGCTCAGCACATGGCGGCTCGTCACCAGGAACAGCCGCTCCTCGCGCGCGAAGAAGAAGCCGCTGGCGTTGGTGAGCAGCGCCGGCCCCTCGAACGTGCAAACGCGCGTGGCGGTGAGCAGCAGAGGCTCGTTGCTCATCACAGATCTCCTCTCGCTCGAAAAATGCCGCTTCGGCGCGCCCCGCCAAGTCCCGACCGCGCCAAGTCCCGACCCCGCCAAGTCCCGCCCGCGCGAAGGCGGGCCTCGCCCTGGCGTACCGGTGCATTGCTCCGCGGCAGTCCGCCTGCTATACACGCTAAAGTCCCAGCCGCGTGGCCCTCGCGTCGACGGCGGCCGGAATTACGAGTTCGATGTTGCGGAAATTCTCGATGACGATGGCTTTCATCACGTCCCGATCGGCTTTGCCGCAGCCCGACACTTCCTCGAAACAGCCGGGAGCGGTGGTGAGATGAGCACGTCTTCCGAAATCCTTCGCCGCAATGCGATCGCCAATATGCGTAGTCCCTACGACATGGGGATCATCTGCATCGACATCACGAATAAATGCGATCTGGCCTGCTCCAACTGCACCCGGCTGCTCGCCAATCAAGACGGCTTCTGGGACATGTCGCTCGAGAACTTCCGTCTCGCGGCGCGCAGCCTCGCCGACTATCCCGGAATCGTCGCGATCATCGGCGGCAATCCGGTCATGCATCGGCGTTTCGAGGACATCTGCGCCATCCTCGTCGAGGAGATTCCCGAGAAGGAGCGGCGCGGACTGTGGACCAACAATGTGTTCAAATTCGCCGAGCTCGCCAAGGAGACCTTCGGCATATTCAATTTGAACCCGCATGGCGTCGAGCGCGGCGTCAAATCGCTGGAGCCTCTGCGGGAAGGCAGCTGGTATCACGCCGGCCATTCGTCGCATTCGCCGCTGCTGACGGCGATGCAGGACCTCTTCGACGAGACGGAGATGTGGGAGCGCATCGGGCGCTGCGACATCAATCACAACTGGTCGGCCTCCATCGTCGAGAACAACGGGCGCTTGCGGGCCTATTTCTGCGAAGTCGCCGCGTCTTTCGATCTCGCGCGTGGAACGGATTTCGGCGTCGATGTGGAGCCCGGCTGGTGGCGGCGAAATGTGGCGAGCTTCGATGATCAGGTGGCTCGCTTCTGTCCCGGCTGCGGCGTTCCGGCCAAGGTGATCGGCCATATGGATTTCGAGGAGATCGACACCTACACGCAGACCAACGCCGATATTGCCGAAGCCTCGCTCCGCAAAAAACGCAAGATTATCGTGCTCGACAAGGCCGAGGCCCGGTTCCTCGACCACAAGGTGACGGAATATTCGCCCAAGCTGCGCGCCGAGGCGCAGGCGCACGGCGCCGATTGCGCTCACGAGGCGGCGACGATCGCAATCCCCCGGCCACGCTCCGCGTCGACGACGTCGAGGATCGAGCTCGAGCTGGCGAAGTTTCTCTGCACCATCGGCCTCACCCGCACCGGAACACGACTGTGGAATGCGGCGAAGTCGCGCATGTAGAGGGCGCGCTCGAACAGAACCGCAGTTTTCGTCCTTCGGTGCTTCAATGAACGCTCTCTGTCGCCCACCGCTCGTTTCCGTTATCATCACCAACTATAATTACGGACGATTTCTCACAGGGGCGCTGGCCGCCGTGAGAAACCAAACCTATCCGCATATCGAATGCGTCGTCGTCGACGATTGCTCCGCGGACGACAGCCGCGAGGTGCTCGAGCGCGCGGCGCTTTCGTGGCCGGAGCTGATCGTCGTCTATATGGAAACCAACGGTGGGCAATCGGCGTCGAGCATCGCCGGCTTTGCGCGTGCGAGCGGCCAATATATCGTCTTTCTGGATTCCGACGATCTGATCCTGCCCGAATTCGTCGCGACTCACGTCGCAACGCATCTTTCGCTGCGCGTGCCGGTGGGCCTCACCTGCTGCGACGCGCTCACCATGACGGACGATCGAATCATTTGCGCGACCTCGCGCTATCTTTCGGCTCGTTTCATCAATCGACCGATCGATTCGACGCTGATCGGCAATCACACTGCCGAGACTCTGAAGCGGATGGGCTTCGAGGCGCCGGAGGTGAAGGCGCGTTCGATCCGTTTCATCCCCTGGGACGAGAAATGGTGGCCCTGGTCGACGATGTCGGCGATGATGTTTCGTCGCGACGCCCTCGATCTCGTCATCGACGCCGAAGGCTTTGCGCAAATGCGCATCGGCACGGATTGCTACCTCGCCTGGTCGGTCAACCGGCTCACCGGCAGCGTTCTCGTCGAACGGCCGATGATGATCTATCGCATCCACGGCGCCAACGGCTTCGCGGAGCGGCCATCGCTCAACAATATCCGGCCCGGCCGCGCAGGCCTCACCTTCGACGGTCGCGCGGACCGCCTCTTTCTCTCGCATCTCCTGAAGAATTTCGCGCGCTTCCATGCGATCTTGGACGATGCCGGCCATCTTCGCGCGATTTGCGAGATGGCGAGTCGAACGCGCGACGAACGCTCCGCCCCGGCGAAAGCGGCGTTATCGCTCCATGCCATGTTGTCGCATCATTTCGAGGACATCGTCGCGGCGCTCGGTCACGAGCTGGCGATCGCCTGGCTCGAGCGGTCGAAGGGAGACTCCCACGGCGGCGGCCCGCTCGCCTTTCTCGCCAAGCTGCCTCCCAAGGCGGAGCTCGAGGTGGCGAAATTCCTGTGCTCGATCGGCGTCCGCCTTTACGGCGCCGAGGTGTTCAATCGCGCGACGAGACGCCTCGCGGAGGCCACCGAACAGATCTGAGCCGGCGCGTCTCGCGTCAGCCGATTTGCGATCTCTCGAGAGCGAGCCTGAAGGCTCGCGGTCCACACGCGCCTTGGACCGCGAGCCTTCAGACTCGCTCTTCGCCCCCCTCGGTTCGGCCGACACAAGTCACTAAGGCCCGTGATAATCCGGATCGGGACGGGCGACGAGAATGCCGGCGACGATCGGCATCGGATTGCGCAGCAGGCGGAAGCGGCCGAAGCCGGCCTTGCGCGCGATGCGCTCCAACTCGGCGACCGTGCGCGGCTCGCCGCGGCCCATGGCCAGAGTGTAGAAGCCGTAATAGGCGTCGAGCGGCTCGGCGCCCTCCATCCCGGACATGGCCTCGATAATGAGCAACACGCCGTCGCGGGGCAGAGCGCGGCGCGCATTGCGCAGGAGCTCCAGCGCCGAAGCGTCGTCGTGATCATGGACGATGCGCACCAGGGCGATCACATCGGCGCCCTGAGGCAAGGGATCGGTCAAAAAATCGCCCATGAAGAAGGCCGTCCGCTCGGCGAGGCCGGCCGCCTTCAGCCGGGCGCGGGCGCGCTCGACGACGGCCGGCAGATCGAACAGCATCAGCTGCAGCTTCGGATAGCGCGCCGCCACGGCCGCGAGAAAGGCGCCCTCGCCGCCGCCGACGTCCATGAGCCGGCGATGGCGGCGAAAGCTGTAGGCGGCGATCGCCTCCTGCGCGACCAGCGGCTGCGATTCCGCCATCAGCGCGCTATAGGGCGCGACCTGCTCGGCCGTCAGCTCGGTCGGACGCTCGGCGGCCGAATAGGGCCAATAATCGGCGAGCTTCGGCTCGGCGTCCTCCGCCCCGCGCAGCAGAGCGACGGGGTCGGCGAGATCGGCGTAGAGCATCGGCTGATGGTCGACGAGCGCCAATGCGGCCTTGTTGCCGACGAGCGCCGCGCCGATGTCGCCGAGGCCGTAGCGGCCCTTGCCGCGGCGGTCGACGAGGCCGAGCGAGGCGGCGGCGTCCAGGAGCCGCGCCGCCGCTTCCGGCGACAGCTCGGTCTTCTCGGCGATCTGCTCGAGGCTCCGCGGCGATTCGAGCAGCAGCTCGAGCAGCTTCAGCCGCACGCAGGCGAGCAGCACCTGGGAGTAGACGAAGCCCGCGCAAAGATCGAGCGCGGCCCTGGCCCTGCGCTTGGCCGCCTTGCGGGTGAGCGGATGCGTCGCCGCGAGGCGCTGGAAGCGCGGGCTCGACGCCAGCCGATCGCGGATGCGCCGCAGCCTGTCCCGCCAGAACTGACCCATGGACGGCCCTCCGTCGCGAGAAGATAAGGCGCTCCTAGAGCAGTTTCCGATCCGATTGGCTCGGATAACGCTCTAGCCCAAATGCGCGGGCATAGGAACGTCGAATTTCACGGCGGCGCCGGCTCGGCCCGGCGAACCGCGCTCTCCATCAGATTGCGGATCGCGCCGTCGAGCACAGGCGTCGGGTCCAGTCCCTTGGCCGAATCGAGATGGCCGGAGACCGCCAGCATGGCGACGCCATGGGCGAGCGCCCAGACCTGCAGCGCCAGCTTGCGCGCGCCTTGGGCGGAGACGCCGCGCATCTGCAGAAAGGCCACCACGGAGCGCCAGAGAATCTCCAGCGCATGATCGGCGGCGTCGGCCGAAGCCTTCGCCGCGAGCGTCGCCGCCGAGCCGAACATTGCCGCATAGAGGCCCGGCTCGGCGCGGGCGAAGGCGATATAGGCCTCGCACATGCGCCACATGGCCGTCGCCGCGTCCGGCCGGCCCTCGTCCCAGCCCTTTTCGAGCGCCGCCGCGAAGGAGAGGAAGCCGCGCCGCGCCACCTCGTTCAGCAGCTCGTCGCGGCTGGCGAAATGGCGGTAGGGGGCCGCGGCGGTCACGCCGACGCGCCGCGCGGCCTCGCCGAGGCTGAGATTGGCGGGTCCGCCCTCGGCCAGCAGCTCCAGCGCCGCTTCGACCAGCGCTTCCTTGAGCGCGCCATGATGGTATTTTCGCTTCATCGACATGGGGCGGACAGGGAGCGAGAATGCGCGGCGAGGGACGGAGACCGAGCCGTCGCACAGTCTCGCCGCAAAGGGAAGACGCCCCTGCCCGCGACACCGCTCGGGCCTATTTGTGATGATTGCAGCGCGGGCGCGCCGCGCACGGAGGCGATCCATGCATGATGCCGTTCGCAAGCTCGCCTTCGGCGCCGCCGTCCTCGCGCTGCTGGCGCTCTTCGCATATGCGCGCGCCGAGCCCACAGCGAGCCGGGCGGAGGAGGTCGAGGCCACGCTGCGCCGCATTCGCCTGCCGGACGGCTTCTCCATCTCGCTCTACGCGCTCGTTCCGCATGCGCGCAGCCTCGCCGTCGCGCCCGGCGGCGAAGCGATCTTCGTCGGCACGGACGAGCGCCGCATTTTCGCGCTGACCCCCGGCGGCGAGCGGGCGGCGGCGGTGGAGCCCTTTGCGAGCGACGCCGCTTTCGTGATGCCGCACGGCCTGTGTTTCGACAAGGACGGAACCTTGTTCGTCGCCGAGCAGAATCGTGTGTCGAGCTTCGCCAGAGCGGCGTCCGACCGCCACCGGCTGCGCGCCGCCGACGCGCGCATTCTCGTGCCGCAGGGCGCGCTGATCCCCCCCGCCGAGCAGAGCCCGTTCCACTCGGCCCGCATCTGCCGCGTCGGCCCCGACGGGAAGCTCTATGTCTCGCTCGGTCAGCCGCACAATGTCCCGCCGCCCGACAAGCTCGCGCTCTACGATCGCATCGGCATGGGCGGAATCATCCGCATGAATCGCGACGGCTCCGGCCGCGAGGTGTTCGCGAGAGGAATCCGCAATTCGGTCGGCATGGATTTCGATCCGTCCGACGGCGTCCTCTGGTTCACCGACAATCAGGTCGACAGCATGGGCGACGACACGCCGCCCGGCGAGATCAATCGCGCGCCGCGCGCCGGTCTGAACTTCGGCTTTCCCTGGTACGGCGGCGGCAAGGTGCGCACGCGCGAATATGCGCGCGAGACGCCGCCCGCCGACGTCGTCTTTCCCGAGGTCGAGGAGGCGCCGCACGCCGCCGATCTCGGCATGATCTTCTATACGGGCGACATGTTCCCTCCGCGCTATCGCGGCGGCGTCTTCTCCGCGCAGCACGGCTCCTGGGACCGCGCCATGCCGGTCGGCGCGCGGGTGATGTTCACGCCGGTCGGCGCCGATCGCAAGGCCTCGGCGAGCGAGCCCTTCGCGGAAGGATGGAACACCACCGATCCGCATTATCTCGGCCGCCCCGTCGATGTCGCGCAGTTGCCCGATGGCTCGCTGCTCGTGACGGATGATCAGAACGGAGCTGTCTATCGCATTGCTTACGTCGCACGCTGACCTCGCCGCCATCGAGAATTCGAGAGCGAGCCTTCAGGGTCGCTTCGACCTGGGCACGCGATCAGCCGCGCCACCTCAGCACCGGCTTGCGCGCCGCCGCTGTCTCGTCCGGCCGCCGGCGCGGCGCGTGGCGCGGCGCCTGCGTGAAGCGCTCCGTCTCGCCGCGCTTGGCGCTCTCGGCCAGCGCGCGCAAGGTCGAGACGAAGCGGTCGAGCGAGCTTTTCGATTCCGATTCGGTCGGCTCGATCAGCATGGCGCCGTGAACGACGAGCGGAAAATAGATCGTCATCGGATGATAGCCTTCGTCGATCATCGCCTTGGCGAAATCGAGCGTCGTCACGCCCGTTCCTTTCAGAAAGCTGTCGTCGAACAGCGCCTCATGCATGCAGATTCGATCGCCGAAGGGCTGCGTCATCACGTCGCGCAGGCGCGCGCGCAGATAATTGGCCGCGAGCACGGCGTCGCGCGAAGCCTGCGCGACGCCGTCGCCGCCATGCGAGAGCAGATAGGAGAGCGCGCGCACGAACATGCCCATCTGTCCGTGAAAGGCCGTGAGCCGCCCTAAGCTCTGCGTTTCGTTCGCATGCTCGACGAGCCGCAGTTCTCCGCCCTCTCGCAGGAGGAACGGAACCGGCGCGAAACGCGCGAGGCGCGCCGACAGCACGACGGGTCCGGCGCCGGGACCGCCGCCGCCATGCGGGGTCGAAAACGTCTTGTGCAGATTGAGATGCATCGCATCGACGCCCATGTCGCCCGGCCGCGCGACGCCGGCGATGGCGTTGAAATTGGCGCCGTCGCAATAGAAATAGCCGCCCGCCTCATGCACGAGCCGCGCGATTTCGACCACATCTCGCTCGAACAGGCCGCAAGTGTTGGGATTGGTCAGCATGATCGCGGCGACGCTGTCGTCGAGCGCGGCGGCGACTGCATCGGCGTGAACGATTCCGTCCTCGCCCGCGGGAATGGCGCGCACCTCGAAGCCGAGCAGAGCGGCGCTCGCCGGATTGGTGCCATGCGCCGATTGCGGAATGAGCACGGTGCGGCGCGTCCTCGCCTCGCCGCGCGCGCGCAGCGCCGCCTCGATCGTCATCAGCCCGCACAGCTCGCCATGCGCGCCGGCCTTCGGCGAGAGCGCCACCGCGCTCATATTGGTGAGCGCCAGCAGAAAGCGTGAGAGCTCCTCCATCAGCGCGAGCGCGCCGCGCGCGGTCGACTGCGGCTGCAGCGGATGAATGTCGGCGAAGCCGTCGAGCCGCGCCATCTTCTCGCCGAGGCGCGGATTGTGCTTCATCGTGCAGGAGCCGAGCGGATAGAGGCCCGCATCGATCGAATAGTTCTTCCGCGACAGCCGAATGTAATGACGCACCGCCTCCGGCTCGGTCAGCCCCGGCAGGCCGATCGGTCCTTTGCGCTCGAGCGCGCCGAGACGCGATGCGAAGGGCTCCGGCTCGGCGATGTCGACGCCGGTCACATCGGCGCGGCCGATCTCGAACAGCAGCGGCTCCTCGTGATCGAGCCCGCGGTCGCCGCTGAACGTCTCCGGCGCCGCCGGGTGATTGGCATGATCGAGCATTACAGCGCTCCTTCGATTGCGGCGACGAAGGCGTCCCGATCCGCTTCCGTCACGACCTCGGTGCTGGCGACGATGAGCAGATCATCGAGTCCGGCGCCGGGCAGAAGCCGCGAGACCGGCACGCCCGCGAGCACGCCCCGCGCCGCCATCGTTTCGACGAGCGCCGCGGCGTCGCCGCGCACGCGCAGCGTGAATTCGTTGAAGAAGGCATCGTTCAACACGTCGACTCCGGCGATAGGCGCGAGTCGCTCCGCGAGACGCACGGCGCTCGCATGATTGGCTCGCGCGAGACGACGCAGTCCCGTCTCGCCGAGCAGGGTGAGGTGGATGCTGAAGGCGAGCGCGCAGAGGCCCGAATTGGTGCAGATATTGGACGTCGCCTTGTCGCGGCGAATGTGCTGCTCACGCGCCGAGAGCGTCAGCACGAAAGAGCGCCGTCCGTCGGCGTCGGCGGTCTCGCCGCACAATCGGCCGGGCGTCTGCCGCAGATGCTCGCGCTTCGTCGCGAACAGGCCGACATAAGGCCCGCCGAAGGAGAGCGGATTGCCGAGCGACTGGCCCTCGCCGACGACGATGTCAGCGCCGAACGCGCCCGGCGGCGTCAGGAGGCCGAGCGAGACCGCCTCGGTGAAGACGGCGACGAGCAGCGCGCCCTCGGCGTGGCAGGCTTCCGCAATCGGCGAGAGATCGCGCAGATTGCCGAACACGTCCGGCGTCTGCACGATCACGCAAGAAACGTCCGCGTCTATGTGCGCGGCGACATCCTCTCGTGCAAAAATATCCGGCGGCAGAGTCACGACCTCGTCGCCGGCGAAGCGCGAAATGGTGCGCACGACCTCGGCGTAATGCGGATGCAGGCCGCCGGACAGCACGGCCTTGCGTCGCTTGGTGAGGCGATGCGCCATCAGCGCCGCCTCGGCACAGGCAGTCGAGCCGTCATACATGGAGGCGTTGGCGATCTCCATGCCGGTCAGCGCCGCCACCTGCGTCTGGAACTCGAACAGGACTTGCAGCGTGCCCTGCGAAATCTCCGGCTGATAGGGCGTGTAGCTGGTGAGGAACTCCGAGCGCTGGATGAGATGATCGACGCTCGCCGGGATATGATGCCGATAGGCGCCGGCGCCGAGAAAGGCGCGCGACGCCGGAACATTTTCGCGCGCCAGCGCGGCGAGACGACGCTCGACCTCCATCTCCGGCGCGCCGCGCGGCAGATCGAGCGGCGCCTTCAGCAGCACGTCCTTCGGCACATCCGCATAGAGCTCGTCGATCGTCGCGACGCCGATCGCTTCGCGCATCTTTGCGCGGTCTTCGTCGGTCAAAGGCAGATAGCGCATGTCGCCCTCACGTGTCGCAAGCTTCTCGAGCGCGAGCCTGAAGGCTCGCGGTCCAGGGTGCGCCATTTGAACCGCGTGCCTTCAGGCTCGCTCTTCGAGCTACAGACTCTCGACGAAAGCGCGATAGGCGTTCTCGTCCATCAACCCCTCGAGCTCCGTGGCGTCGACAATGCGCAGCTTCGCCAGCCAGCCCCTGCCGAGCGGGTCCTCGTTGACGCTCCCCGGCTCGTCGTCCAGCGCGTCATTGGCGGAGATGATCTCGCCGGAAATCGGCGAATAGACCTCGCTCGCCGCCTTCACGCTTTCGATCGTCGCCAATTGGCCGCCCTTGTCGACGCGCGCGCCGGGCTCGGGCAATTCGATGAAGACGATGTCGCCGAGCTGCGCCTGCGCATAATCGGTGACGCCGACCACGGCGACCTCGTCGTCGCCCTGGCCTTCGAGCCGGACATATTCATGATCCTTGGTATATCGCTCGCCGCTCATGCTCGACCCTTTCCTCGAGACGCATATCGGTGCGGGACAAAAGGCAAGGCCGCGACCTCGACCTCGACCGGCTTGCCGCGCAGCTCGCTCGCGAGCCGGACGCCGGGCGCGGCGAAAGCGCTTTCGGCATAGCCCATGGCGATGGGCCGCGAGAGACAGGGCGAATAGCCGCCGGAGGTGACGCCGCCGACGACGCGGCCGTCCGGCGCCGTCAGGATCGCGCCGTCGCGCAGCGGCGCCTTGCTCTGCGGCAGCAGGCCGACCCGCCGCCGCGCAGGGCCGTTGTCGATCGCGGCGCGAATGCGTGCGAATCCGGGAAAGCCGCCTTCCTCGCGCCGGCGCTTGCCGATCGACCACAGCAGACCGGCCTCCACCGGATCGGTCGTCGCGTCGATGTCGTGCCCGTAGAGGCAGAGCCCCGCCTCTAGCCGCAGCGAATCGCGCGCTGCGAGGCCCGCCGGCGCCACGTCCTCATGGGCGAGCAGGCGCTCGAACAGTCCCGTCGCGAGATGGCCGGGGATCGAGATCTCGAAGCCGTCCTCGCCCGTATAGCCCGAGCGCGAGACGAAGGCCGACGCGCCGTCATATTCCGTCGCGACCCAGCCCATGAAGGGCGCCTCCTCGACGCCCGGCAGAATTCGAGAGAGAACGGACGCCGCGCGCGGGCCCTGCAGCGCCAGCAGCGCGCGGCCGGCGAGCACGGTGAGCGAGAGCTGCGGCAGCTCCTGGCCGAGCAGCGCGAAGTCCTGCTCCTTGGCGGCGGCGTTGACGACGAGCAGCAGCCGCTCCTCGCGTCCGGGCAGGCGCGTCGCCATCAGATCGTCGAGAATGCCGCCGTCCTCGGCGAGCAGTTGCGTGTAGCGCGTGCGCCCCGGCGTGAGACTCTCGAGATCGGCGGGAACCAAGGTCTCGAGCAGGCGCGCGGCGCCGCGGCCGGTCAGCAACGCCTGTCCCATATGCGAGACATCGAACAGGCTCGCCTTCTCGCGCGTGTGCAGATGCTCGGCGATGACGCCGCTCGGATAATGCAGCGGCAGCGAATAGCCGGCGAACGGCGCCATGCGCGCGCCGAGCCTGCGGTGCAGCGCGTCGAGCGGGGTGGTCGCGAGCGCGGGCTCGGCGGTCGGCGTCTCGGCGATAGCGGGGGAGGATGCGTGCTCGTCCAAGGGGCGCTCCGGCGTGCGCGGGACGCAGTTGTCCCGCCCTGTCGCCCCCTCTGTCTGGAGACCTGAGAGATTTCCCCGCGTCGCCGCAGGTTGCGCCCGTCGGTGGGTGCGCCTGCGAACAAGCGCGCCGCTTTCCAGAGTTTACCTTCCTCGCGGTCCTTTTGCCTGAGCGTTTCCGGGGCGGTTGCGCCTTCGGCTCCGGCGCGACGGCCGGCCTCTCCCGCGAGGACTGTATCGAATGTGAGTTCGAAGCCCGCGCGCGTCAAGACGAAAGGACGCGCATTTCGTCGCGCCCCGAGGCGGAACGATTGAAACGCCGCTGAGCCGCGCCATTTCGCGAGGCGCGCCACGAAAGGGGACCAACCATGGCCACGAGCATCGTCGATCTTCAGGACTACGCCCGCCGGCTCTATGACGCGCATGGCGATAAGGCCGTGGCCGAAGCCGCGCAAAAGGCGCGGGCGCTGGAGGAGCAGGGCCGACGCGAGGACGCCGAGAAATGGCGGCGGATCGAGCAGATCATCAAGGAGACGCTCGGCCCACACCAGAGCTGACGGCGCGGGGAGAACAGCGAGCCTGAAGGCTCGCACTCGCGACGAGTCGCGAAGCGTCTTGCCAGCGTCCGGGCTATAGCCCATGTTGAACGCCGCTCGAAGCGGGCGGAACCCGGCCGGAAAACGGCCGGCGGCCTTCGCAAGGCCGAACGACCCGCAGCATGGGAGAGAAACATGACGTTCAAATCCGCCGCGCTCGGCCTCGTCGCCGTATGCGCGCCGCTCCTCGTGGCGACGCCCACGCCGGCCGTGGAGATCAGCCCCTTCTTCCCTCTGCCCAATTATTTCGAGAAGACCAAGACTGACCTGCTCGAGCAGCAGACGTCCTGGCTCGCCGACGGCGTGAAGGCGATCGACAAGGCCCGCGCCGAGACGCAGGAGAAGCTCGACAAGACGCCGGGCGACGCCGCGCTCACGGCAAGGCTCGCCGAGCTCGACAAGCAGAAGGCGGCCGCGGTCAGGGAGCTCGACATCCTCAAGAGCGACGCCGCCGGCAAGGAAGCGGACGCGCTGCGCAAGGACATTGTCGTCGCCAACATCAACCGCTGGATCAATGCGCTGAGCCGCCAGGCCACGGAGCAGCTGAAGATCGCGATCCTGAGCGACGGGCTGCAGCGCGACGTGGCCGAGCGCCGCCATATTCAGCTGAACGGCCAGGCCGACGAGCTGGAGCGGGCCAAGCACACGTCGAGCTTCGAAGGCTGGGGCCGCTGACGTTTCAGCGCGAATGAGCATTCCGGAGCGGCGCCGGCGCCGCTCCCGAGCGCTGGCAATCCGGCGCATCGCGATATGTGTGTCCTGACCGCGCCTATTTCGCTGCGCCCGACGACACTCTGGAGGCGGCGCAGCGGCGCAAGATGGCGCTCGTCGCGGCTGCGCGATCTGCTCCGCGACGACGGCGTCGCCCTCGTCGACACCATCGCTGCAGCGGCGGGGCCGGGCGGCGACAGCCCCTGGCTCGACAAATATATCTTCCCCGGCGGTCATATTCCTTCGCTGTCGGAGATCGCGCCGCATGTCGAGCGCGCGGGGCTTTATCTCGCCGATCTCGAGGTGATGCGGCTGCACTATGCCGAGACGCTGCGCGCCTGGCGCGCACGCTTTGCCGCCAATCGCGCGCGCATCGCCGATCTCTACGACGAGCGCTTCTGCCGCATGTGGGAGTTTTATCTGGCGAGCTGCGAAGCGGGATTCCGCCATTCGGGACTGGTGAACTTCCAGCTGCAGCTCAGCAAGAGCATCGACGCGGCGCCGATCACGCGCGATTATCTCGCGCATGTCGCTGCGGCGTGATCGTCGCGCCTGTTCGTTGCACGAGAATGAATGCGCGTCCCTATCGCCGCGCAGCCGCCGTCCTCGACAAAGCACGCATGCGGCTATTCGCCTCGTTTTGACGCTCGTCAATTACACGCGCCATCGTTCCGCGTTAGCGATTCGACATTCGATCGTCAGGCGCGCCTCCTCCTCGCGCGCTTCCGATCGAATCGCACGAAAACATAAGATGGGAAGGAAGCTCATGCCGCTCATCACCTGGACCAGGGAGCAATTCGCGACCAATGTCTCCGCGCATGACGCGGAGCATCAGGAGATCTTTCGTCTGCTCAATGTCCTCGGCGATTCGGTCGCGAGCGGCGATCGCGCCGCCGTCGGCCGCGATCTCGACGCGCTGATCGCCTATGTCGCGCAGCATTTCGCCGCCGAGGAAGCCAATTTCGAATCCTATGGCTATCCCGCCATGCCCGGCCATAAGGTCGAGCATGACAAGCTCGTCGCCACCGCGCTCGACCTGCAGAAGAAGTTTCATGCGGGCGAGGCGGACGTGACCGCCGACACCGCCGCCTTCCTCGTCGATTGGCTGACCAATCACATTCCGAAGGTCGACAAGCTCTATGGCTCCTTCCTCAACGAGAAGGGCGTGAACTGACACGCGCCGCCGCCCGCCCTGGTCGGCGGCGGGCGGCGATTTCAAAAATACCGCTCCCCATGGCATAAGGGCCGCGCAAATCGACCCTGAAAGCCTGAGCGATGATACGCCTCGAGAACATCAGCAAGCAGAACGGCCAGCAGCTCCTCTTCGTCGAAGCCTCGGCGGCGCTGCTTTCCGGCGAGAAGGTCGGGCTCGTCGGCCCCAATGGCGCCGGCAAGACCACCTTGTTCCGCATGATCGCCGGGCAGGAGCCGCCCGACGAAGGACAAGTGTCGATCGATCGCGGGATCACCATCGGCTATTTCGACCAGAATGTCGGCGAGATGGCCGGCCGCAGCGCCGTCGCCGAGACGATGGACGGCGCCGGCCCCGCGAGCGCGGTGGCCGCCGAGCTGGCGTTGCTCGAAGCCGCAATGGCCGACCCCGATCAGCTGGACAAATTCGACGACATCCTCGAGCGCTATGGCGAGGCGCAGTCGCGCTTCGAGGAGCTGGACGGCTATGCGCTGGACGGCCGCGCGCGCGAGGCGCTGGCCGGCCTCGGCTTCTCGGAAGAAATGATGGACGGCGATGTCGGCGGCCTCTCCGGCGGCTGGAAGATGCGCGTCGCCCTGGCGCGCATTCTGTTGATGCGCCCCGATGTGATGCTGCTCGACGAGCCGAGCAACCATCTCGACATCGAGAGCCTCATCTGGCTCGAGAGCTTTTTGAAGGGCTATGGCGGCGCTCTGCTGATGACCTCGCATGATCGCGAGTTCATGAATCGCATCGTCGGCAAGATCATCGAGATCGACGGCGGCTCGCTCACCACATTCTCCGGCGATTACGAATTCTACGAGCGTCAGCGCGCGCAGAACGAGGAGCAGCAGCAGGCGCAGTTCGAGCGCCAGCAGGCGATGCTGGCGAAAGAGATCAAATTCATCGAGCGCTTCAAGGCGCGCGCCTCGCACGCCGCGCAGGTGCAGAGCCGGGTGAAGAAGCTCGACAAGATCGATCGCGTCGAGCCGCCGCGCCGGCGCAAGCAGGTGGCCTTCGAATTCGCGCCGGCGCCGCGCTCGGGCGAGGAGGTGGCGACGCTGGCGCGCGTGCATAAGCGCTATGGCTCGCGCAGCATCTATGAGGGGCTCGATTTCCAGGTGCGGCGCAAGGAGCGCTGGTGCGTGATGGGCGTCAATGGCGCCGGCAAGTCGACGCTGCTGAAGCTGATCGCGGGCGCCGTGGCGCCGGACGAAGGCTCGGCGAGCCTCGGCGCCAATGTGAAGATGGGCTATTTCGCCCAGCACGCGATGGAGCTGCTGGACGGCGACCGCAGCGTGTTCGAAAGCCTCGAGGATTCCTTTCCGCAGGCGGGCCAGGGGTCGCTGCGCAGCCTCGCCGGCTGCTTCGGCTTTTCCGGCGACGATGTGGAGAAGAAATGCCGCGTGCTCTCGGGCGGCGAGAAGGCGCGTCTCGTCATGGCGAAAATGCTCTATGATCCGCCGAATTTTCTGGTGCTGGACGAGCCGACCAATCATTTGGACCTCGGCACCAAGGAAATGCTGGTCGCGGCGCTCGCCTCCTATGAGGGTGCGATGCTGTTCGTCTCCCATGACCGCCGCTTTCTGGCGGCGCTGTCCAACCGCGTGCTGGAGCTGACGCCGGAGGGCGTGCACCAGTTCGGCGGCGGCTATGTGGAATATGTGGAGCGGACCGGGCGCGAGGCGCCGGGGGTGCATGGGTGAGGGGGCATTTTTCCAGATCACCACGAATGTGTGCGATCGGTTGATCATTTTCGGCGACCGTCGAGGAGCGCCGCCTTGCCTATGCGCCGAAGCTCGTCTTGAAGCCATGACCGATACGCAGCCGTCGCTTCTACAGTTTCCTCAGCAATATCAATTTCAGTCACCGAAAAGTTGTCGGGCACAGAAAAGCGAAACTCCCACCGCAATAGACATGCTACAACATAATCATATCCGACGTTATGGTCATCGTGGTAATCGATTGCATATAACCCAAAGCGCTGAGCGATCAATGGATCAATAATAGTATAAATATATTCAAGTGACAATTTACGTAGGTCGTCATCGTCAGGTAAGCAGAAGTGCTGAATCGCATTGCGAGCTTTTCGTAAGCGTTCGTAGCAATTCGGATTTGGAATCCGAATGCCGGTCGTAGCCCAAAGCACCTGTGGTAGCTTCTCAAAGTCATGTGTTCGTCCTCGCGTCAGAAGGCTTTGAATGCTCAGCTCATCGGCCTTGTTGTCATCGAGGCTGAAAATGTCTTTAAAGATAAGCAATGGATGCTCGTTGGCTATTATAGCCTTCAAAAATAGTTCGCCAGCATGCGCAGTGTTGAGGACAGACATTGCGAGCCAGTGCTCATTGCCCGGATCTTGAAATACCGCGTGCGTATTGGCTTGTGCTAAAGCCGCCATCGCCAAGTTGAGAATGCGATCGGGGACCTGGAGTAATTCTTTGTTCATCCGCTTCGCTCGCAATGACGCGCTGTTTTCGTTCCGAGAACGGCTCGCCATCACGCGAGCGTGCTCACGGTCCCGCTCGACTGCTGATGCACGGCGCTGCATCCCGAGTGCCCTTATAGCGCCCGGGCGCGCAGCGTGGCCCCGCGTCTTCCCGTCCTCGAGCTGCTTTCGCCTGCCGCGAACCGCTGAGGATTCAGCCCGAGGCTGTTGATTCGATACAAGCGGCAACGCTCGCGAACCGAGGGAAGTGCACATTTACATCCGCGCCAATTCGCTCTGCGGCGAGCGCAGATCGCGGTCGTCGAACTTCGCGCGATAGACGACCAGATTCTCCATCACGCGCTGCACATAATTGCGCGTCTCGCTGATCGGAATGCGCTCCACCCAATCGACCGGATCGACGTCCTTGCGGCGCGGATCGCCATAAGCGTCGATCCATTCCTTCACGCGCTTGCCGCCGGCGTTATAGGCGGCGAAGGTGAGGATGTAGGAGCCCTTGTGCTCGCCGAGCAGCAGGCCGAGATGGGCGGCGCCGAGACGGGCGTTGAAGGCCGGCTCGTCGAGCATGCGCTTGATGTCGAAGCCGACTCCGGTCTGGCGCGCGGTCTGACGCGCCGTCGATTCGATCATCTGCATCAACCCCATGGCGCCCGCGCTCGAAACCGCCTTCGGATCGAACGCGCTCTCCTGCCGCGCGATGGCGTAGACGATCGAGCGCGAGGCCGAACCCGGCAGCGCCGCGAAGGCCGGCACGCCGAAGGCCGGAAAGGCGGCGTCATCGATGGCGAAGCCGCGATAGGAGGCGAGCTTGCCGAGCGTCAGCGAGGTCTTGGCGTCGCGCCGCCGCTCGGCGACCGCGGTGAGCGCCGCGAGCTGCGCGTCATTGTCCAGAGTCTTGGCCGCGTCGGCGGCGAGCGGCGCGGCGAGCGCGCGCTCGTCGAGCGCGAACAGCAATTCGACGGCGCGCACCGCTTCGTCGCGGGCTTCGCCGACCGCCGGCGCGGGCCCGGGGCGCAGCGGCGACGCAGCGACGCCGAGCCGCTCGCGCGCCAGCTGGCCGTAGAAAGTGGTGGATTGCAGCGCCGCCTGCTCGAAGGCGTCGCGCGCCGCGGCGACCGCCTCTGGCGTCGCTTTCGCCTCGCGCGCGCGGCCGAGCCAATAGGCGCCGCGCGATTTCTGGATCGGCGTCTCGGCGATGCGCAGGATCGTCTCGAAGCGCCGCTCCGCCTCGGCCGGATCGCCGAGGAAGCGCAGAGCGATCCAGCCGGCGTGGAACTCCGCCTCGACGCGATAGGAGAGCGAGCGCGCCGCATGGCCGGCGCAGAGCTCGAACGCCTCGGCCGGCCGTCCGAGGTCGAGCAGCTTGCGGGCGAGGAGCCGCCGCTCCACCCACCAGGCGTCGCCGTCGACGACCAGCGCCGGATCGCGCGGCGCGGCGCGCAGCAGCGTCGCCGCCTCGAGGAATTTCTTATGGTGACGCAGCGTGTAGACCCGCGCGAACACAAGCCCGGGGTCGTTCTGCAGCGCGGCGGGGACGGCGGCGAAGCTCTTGTCGGTCGCGGTTTCGTTCAGAGCGAGGGCGCGGGCGCGGGCCAGCTCCAGCACATCGGCGCCGGCATGGGCGGCGATGCGCAGAGCGGCGGCGGCCTTCTCGGCGTAGAGCAGCCGGTCGGCGCGATATTTGTGGTCGGCGGCGTCGAGAAACTCCGAAAACTCCTTGCGCGCGCTCGTCTCCAGCGCCTCGTTGAAATCATCCGCGCGCCACATCGGCTTGATCAGCGCGGCGACTTCGAGCGGCTGGCTGCGGCGCAGCATCGCGCGGGCGAGCGCCAGCTTGCCGGCCGGCGTCTTCGGCGGCTGCGCCGCGAAATAATCGACGACGAGCTGGTCGGGATGCTTGTCGCCATAGAGCGCCTCCTCGACGCGCTGGCGCAGCCAGGCCGCCGCCGGCCAGGCGGGATGCTCGGCGAGAAATTGCGACAGCCGCGTAAAGCCCGCCTCGCGCGGATGCAGCCGCAGCCCGGCCCATTGCGCGGTCGTGCGCGCGAGCGGCGCCTCGACCGAGGCCAGCGCCGCGTCGCCGGCGGAGAACTCTCCGGCCTTATAGCTTTCGAGCGCGAGATTGAACGCCTCGAGGTCCGGCCCCAGCAGAACGGCGGGATCGAGGGCCGGCGGCGGCGTCTCCGTGTCGGAGCCCAGGCCGCCGTCGGCGGGCGCATAGGCGAGAGCGGGCGCGCCGGCCGCGTCGCGACCTTGATCGCGGACATGGCCGGCGAAACCGCCGAGCGCCTCGCGCGCGGAGGCTCTGGCGTCCCGCGGCGGCGCGGCGGATTGCGTCCCCCCGTCGGACGCCTCGGGGGGCCGGCGGACCGCGAACGAATAGACGGACGCCGCCGCGCCCAGCGCGGACAGGCACAACACGAGGCGCGCGGCGCCTCCAAAGCGCTTCGACATCGACGTTACGCTCCGATACTCTACGAACCGTCAGCCTGCGGCCATTTCGTTTCCGAAACCTCAACCAAGAGCGAAAAGTTCCGCGCCGAAGTGACCCTTTGTTCAGCTTCCGCCCGCTCCGGGCGCAAATTCGGCCGCCGCCGCGGCTCGATGATATTTTTGAGCAATTCGACGCCGCGTCACGGGCTGCGGCCCCTTTCCTCATCGTCGCCCAGCGGCTATGACAGGAAGCGAGCGCGCCCTTCGAGGCGGAGCGACGGGCTCGGAACGGGCGGAGTCGGCTGCGCCCTCCGTAGCTGCGCGGGCTCGCCCGGCGAGGACAGGGCGCTTCCTTCTCCGAGACACTTCCCGATAATCTAGGCCGGCGATTGCGGCGCCGGCAAGGCGCAGTGAAAGCGACGGCATATGCACGACACGGCAGTCTTTCGCGGATCCTATACGGCTCTGGTCACCCCTTTCGCCGGCGGCGCGGTCGATTACGCCGCCTTGCGCGCGCTGGTCGACTGGCAGATCGACAGCGGCACGCATGGCCTCGTCCCCGTCGGCACGACGGGCGAGAGCCCGACGCTGAGCCATGAGGAACACAGGCAAGTCGTCGAGACCGTGATCCGTCAGGCCGCCGGCCGGGTTCCGGTCATCGCCGGCGCCGGCTCCAACAACACGCGGGAGGCGGTGGAGCTCTGCCGCCACGCCCAGCAGGCGGGGGCCGACGGCGTGCTGGTGGTCACGCCTTATTACAACAAGCCCAATCAGCTCGGCCTCTTCGAGCATTTCAAGGCGGTGAGCGAGGCGATCTCGATTCCGATCATCGTCTACAACATCCCGCCGCGCTCGGTGATCGACATGAGCGTCGACACTCTGGCCCGGCTCGCGCAGCTCGAGAACATCGTCGGCGTGAAGGACGCGACCGGCAATGTCGGACGCATCCTGCAGCAGCGCGCCGCCATCGGGCCGCAGTTCGTCCAATTCTCGGGCGACGACATTCTCGCTCTCGCGAGCGTCGCCGTCGGCGCGACCGGCGTGATCTCGGTCGTCTCCAACATTGCGCCGCGGCTCTGCGCGGATATGCAGAACGCCGCCCTCGCCGGCGATTTCGCCGCGGCCCTCGCGATACAGGACCGGCTCACGGCGCTGCAGCAGGCGACCTTCCTCGAGGCGGGCGTGACCGGCGCGAAATTTGGCCTGTCGCTGCTCGGCCGCATCCGCGAGGAGGTGCGGCTGCCGCTCGTCCCCTCGAGCGAGGCCACCCGATCGGCGATCCGAGCGGCGATGGTCCACGCGGGCCTCATCGGCTGAGCGAGGGGAAGCCGTGGCCGAGCAGCAGACGTCCAATTTCAAGGTCGTCGCCGATAATCGGCGCGCGCGCTTCGATTATGAGATCGGCGAGACCTTCGAGGCCGGCCTCGCCCTGACCGGAACCGAGGTGAAGTCGCTGCGCACCGGAAAAGCGACGATCGCCGAGAGCTACGCCCATGTCGATCGGCAGGGCGAAGCTTGGCTCGTCAACGCCAACATCCCCGAATATCTCGCCGGCAATCGCTTCAACCACGAGCCCAAAAGGCTGCGCAAGCTGTTGTTGAAGCAGCGCGAGATCGCCAAGCTGGCGCAGGGCGTCGAGCGCGAGGGCATGACCATCGTGCCGCTGCGGCTGTATTTCAACGCGCGCGGCCGCGCCAAGCTTCAGATCGCGCTCGGCCGCGGCAAGAAGCTGCACGACAAGCGCGAGGTCGAGAAGAAGCGCGACTGGGGCCGGGAGAAAAGCCGGCTTTTGCGCGAGCGCGGCTGAGAATCATGTGAGGAGCGAAGCGTCGTCGGCGGCGAGCCTAACGGCTCGCCGTCCGCGCACCGCCCCACTGGACCGCGAGCCTTCAGGCTCGCACGTCGCGATCCAGCAATTCTCTCGCGCGCGCGAAGATCGCCCGAAACATTTCCGGAGTGAGCGCGCCGGTATTCGTGTTGAGCCGAGAGCAATGATAGCTGTCGATAAGAAAAATATCTCTTCGCAGCATATTCGACGCGACGACATGCTCGCGGCCATGGGCGAAGGGATAGTCGCGCGGCCGCGCCGACAGGCCGCGCAGCACGCCCTCATGAGCGACGCGCCCCAATGCGACGACGCCGCGCAGATCGCGCATTCTCTCCAGCGTCGCGACGAGGAAAGGCCGGCAGGCGGCGATCTCGGCCGGCAGCGGCCGATTGCCCGGCGGCACGCAGCGGACGACATTGGCGATGAGACAGTCGACCAGCTCTAGGCCATCGTCAGGGCGCGCGTCATAGTCGCCACGCGAGAAGCCGAACTCCGCGAACGTCGCATAGAGAAGCCGCCCCGCCTCGTCCCCGGTGAAGGCGCGGCCCGTGCGATTGGCGCCGCGGACCCCGGGCGCGAGCCCCGCGATCAACAGCCGCGCGCGGCGCGGCCCGAAATCGAGGACGGGAGCGTTATGCCAAGCAGGCTCGCGCGCACGCAGCTCGCGCCGAAGGGCGACGAGTCGCGGGCAGAGCGGGCAGTCGGCGTCGGGCTCGCCCCCGTAGGGGCGAGACGACTCAGTCGTGCTCGTCTTCCGTCACGCCCTGGCTGATCGGCTGCGGACGGCGCTCCTGGAAGCGCTGCATGCGCTCGGCGCGCTCGCCGGGATCGCGGCCGATCTTGCCGACGAGATGGATGAGATCGACGAATTCGTCGGCCTGGCGGCGAAGCTCATCGGCGATCATCGGCGGCTGCGTGGTGATCGTCGAGATCACCGACACCCGCACGCCCTTGCGCTGCACGGCCTCGACCAGCGACCGGAAGTCGCCGTCGCCGGAGAACAGCACCAGATGATCGATATGCTCGGCCATCTCCATCGCGTCGACCGCGAGCTCTATGTCCATATTGCCCTTGACCTTGCGGCGGCCGAGCGAATCGACGAACTCCTTCGTCGGCTTGGTCACGACGGCGTAGCCGTTGTAATCGAGCCAGTCGATCAGCGGCCGGATCGAGGAATACTCCTGATCCTCGATCAGAGCGGTGTAATAGAAGGCACGGATCAGGCGTCCCTTGGACTGGAACTCACGCAGCAGGCGCTTGTAATCGATGTCGAAGCCGAGCGATTTGGCTGTCGCGTAGAGGTTGGCGCCGTCAATGAATAGAGCAATGCGTTCCGGGTCTGCCATTTGTCTCGTTCTCGCTCATCGGGTTCCAGCCATCGGGAGGATCGCGGCTCGACGAATGCGCTGTGCAACCCTTCCAACGGCAGCGCTTCGCACGATTTTTCGTCCTTGGCCCCTCGCGCGATAATTTTTCTGCGTCGCCCCGATGGTTTCTGCGCTCTGTCCCGGCGTAGTCATTCATCGCGGCGCGCAGACGATCGCGCCTGCGGACTTACACGTCCCTAATCGCTGTAGATCGACCATGAAACGCCGGGCGTCAAGAGGGGAATACAAATTTCATTCAGAAATAACGAAGCAATCATCAGCCGCAGTTGTGGCGACATTGAGACATGCGCGTTTTCCGCGCGTGCAATGGTCTCGGTCATGCTCGTTCTCGTCGTTGCGTCCTCACCGAAATTGGTGTAGCAGCCGCCGGACTGGGATCATTCGGGGAGTCGTCGAAATGGCGCGCGTTACCGTCGAGGACTGCATCGACAAGATCGAGAACCGCTTCGATCTCGTTTTGCTGGCGGCGCATCGCGCCCGGCTGATCTCCTCCGGCCAGTCGATCCTCGTCGAGCGCGACAAGGACAAAAATCCGGTGGTCGCCCTGCGCGAGATCGCCGAGACGGCGCTCGCCCCCGACGATCTGAAGGAAGATTTCATTCATTCGTTGCAGCGCCATGTCGAGGTCGACGAGCCGGAGACCGAGGCGGCTCCGCCGCTTTCGGCGAGCGGCGCCGACATCGCAGAGGGCGACGCGCAATTCGACCGCATGACGGAAGAGGATCTGCTGCGCGGCCTCGAAGGCCTGGTGCCGCCGGCCGAAGTCGAGGACGAGGGCGAGTAGGTCCGCGCGCCGTCCCGCGCGGACGCATATGGCGCTGGAGACGCGGGGCGAGCTGGTCTACATTGAGGGCGAAACGCGGCCTCGGGCCGGCTTTCGGCTCTTTGTTCGCTCGCCCGTTCACCTTCGAGGGTTCCGACAGGCCGCCGACGGTCCGCACGACATGATCGTTGGGCGACGCCGATGATGCGCCAATACGAACTCGTCGAGCGGGTTCGCAAATATAATCCGAAGGTCGACGAGGACCTGCTCAACCGCGCCTATGTCTACGCCATGAAGGCGCATGGGCAGCAGACGCGCGCCTCGGGCGACCCTTATTTCTCGCATCCGCTCGAGGTCGCGGCGATCCTGACCGACCTCAAGCTCGACGACGCCACCATCGTCGCTGCGGTGCTGCACGATACGGTCGAGGACACGAGCTCGACGCTCGACGAGATCGAGCGGCTGTTCGGTCCGCAGATCCGCAAGCTGGTCGACGGGCTGACCAAGATCGAGAAGCTCGACCTCGTCTCCAAGAAAGCCGCCCAGGGCGAGAACTTCCGCAAGCTGCTGCTCGCCGTCGCCGATGATGTGCGCGTGCTGCTGGTCAAGCTCGCCGACCGGTTGCACAATATGCGCACGCTGCATTTCGTGCCGGTCGAGAAGCGCGCGCGCATCGCGCAGGAGACGCTCGACATCTATGCGCCGCTCGCCGGACGCATGGGCATGCAGCGCCTGCGCGAGGAATTGGAAGGCCTCGCCTTCCGCCATCTGATGCCGGAGGCCTATCTCGCCATCGAATCGCGCCTGCACGAATTGCGCGCCAGGAACGGCCGCATCATCAAGCGCATCGAGAAGGAGCTGACGGAAGAATTCTCCGCGCGCGGCATACACGCCGCGGTCACCGGGCGGCAGAAGACGCCTTTTTCGATCTGGCGCAAGATGGAGCGCAAATCCATCGCCTTCGAGCAGCTCTCCGATATCTTCGGCTTCCGCATCATCGTCGACGAGGTCGAGGACTGCTATCGAGCGCTCGGCGTCGTCCACACCAAATGGCCGAGCGTGCCGGGCCGCTTCAAGGACTATGTCTCGACGCCCAAGCAGAATGATTACCGCTCCATTCACACGACGGTGATCGGCCCCGGCCATCAGCGCGTCGAATTGCAGATCCGCACCGCGACGATGCACGAGATCGCCCGCTTCGGCATCGCCGCCCATGCGCTCTACAAGGACAGCGCCAGCATCGAGGGCAAGGAGGAGCTGGCCAAGGAGAGCCGCGCCTTCAAATGGCTGCAGGACACGCTGGACTTGCTCGCCCATGGCGACAGCCCGGACGAGTTTCTCGAGCATACGCGGCTCGAATTGTTCCAGGATCAGGTGTTCTGCTTCACGCCCAAGGGCGGGCTCATCGCCCTGCCGCGCGGCGCGACGCCGATCGATTTCGCCTATGCCGTGCACACTCTGGTCGGCAATTCGGCGGTCGGCTGCAAGATCAATGGACGCATCGCGCCAGTGCTCTCGCAATTGCAGAACGGCGACGAGGTGGAGATCATCCGCGCCGAGGGCCATGTGCCGCCGGCGGCCTGGGAATCGCTGGTCGTGACCGGCAAGGCGCGGGCGGCGATCCGCCGCGCGACGCGCGAAGCCGTGCGCATGCAATATGCCGGGCTCGGGCGGCAGATCGTCGCGCGCGCCTTCGAGCGCGCCGGCCGCCCCTATTCCGACGATAAGCTGAAGATCGCGCTGCCGCGCCTCGCGCGCCCTTCTCTCGACGACGCCTTCGCCGCCGTCGGCCGCGGCGAGATCTATTCGGGCGATGTGGTGAAGGCGGTGCATCCGGACTTTACCGAGGAGCGCAAGCAGCCCGCGCCGCTGAAGCGGCTCGAGCCCGGAGAGCCGGGCTGGTTCGGCATGAAGTCCAATGTGAATGTCGTGTTCAAGGCGCCGGGCGCGACCGGCGAGGCGAGCGCCATTCCGATTCGCGGCCTGCGCGGCGACGTGCCGGTGCGCTTCGCGCCCGAGGGCGGCGCCGTGCCGGGAGACCGCATCGTCGGCATTTTGACCCCCGGCGAGGGCATCACCATCTATCCTATTCAATCGCCGGCGCTGACCGCCTTCGACGATCAGCCCGACCGCTGGCTCGACGTGCGCTGGGACATCGATCCCGAGAATCGCGAATTGTTCCCGGCCCGCATTCTCGTCACCGCCATCAACGAGCCCGGCACGCTCGGCGCGCTGGCGACGCTGATCGGCGAGACGGGCGCCAATATCGACAATGTCTCCTTCAGCGTCCATTCTCCCGACTTCCGCGAGATGCGATTCGACCTCGAGGTCGCAGACCTGAAGCATTTGAACGACATCATCGCCCGCCTTCGCGCCAGCGCCGTGGTCAGCAAGGTCGAGCGCGTCAATGGGTGAGCTCGAATCATGACACGTCACATCCGCCTCGGCGTGAACGTCGACCATGTCGCGACGATCCGCAATGCGCGCGGCGGCCTTTCGCCCGATCCGGCGCGCGCGGCGCTGCTCGCCATCGAGGCCGGCGCCGACGGCATAACGGCGCATTTGCGCGAGGACCGTCGTCATATTCGCGACGAGGACATGGCGCGGCTGAAGGCGAGCATCTCCAAGCCGCTGAATTTCGAGATGGCGGCGACCGAGCAGATGCTCGACATCGCGCTGAAGACGCAGCCGCACGCCGTCTGCCTCGTGCCCGAGCGGCGCACCGAGCGCACCACCGAGGGCGGGCTCGACGTCTTCGGCGGCCACGACCATCTCGTTCCTTTCGTCGACGAATTGAACCGCGCCGGCGTTCGCGTGTCGCTGTTCATCGAGCCGAACCCCGACGCCATCGACGCCGCGGCCTCGATCCGCGCGCCCGTCGTCGAGCTGCATACGGGCGCCTGGTGTCATGCGGTCGAGATCGGCGACGCGGCGCTGGCCGAACGCGAATTCGCACGCATCGCCGCCGCCGCCGCGCACACGGCGGAGCGCGGCGTCGAATGCCACGCCGGCCATGGGCTCGATTATGCGACGGCGCGGCGCATCGCCTCGCTGCCGCAGATCGTCGAGCTCAATATCGGCCATTTCCTCGTGGGCGAAGCCGTGTTCGTCGGCCTTTCCGAATCGATCCGGCGGATGCGGCGGGCGATCGACCAGGGGACCATCGATTTGGGCGTCGCGGCAACCCCATGATCATCGGCTTCGGCAGCGATCTCTGCGACATCCGTCGCATAGAAGAGGCGCTCGAGCGCTATGGCGAGCGTTTCACGCGCCGCTGCTTCACCGATGTCGAGCGCGCCAAATCCGACGGGCGCGCGTCGCGGGCGGCGTCCTACGCCAAGCGCTTCGCCGCCAAGGAGGCCTGCGCCAAGGCGCTCGGCACCGGCATAAAGGACGGCGTCACCTGGAAGGCCATGGGCGTCGTCAATCTGCCCTCCGGCAAGCCCACCGTGGAGCTGACCGGCGGCGCCGCCGAGCGTCTCGCCGAGCTCGCCCCAGCCGGAGCGCGCATCGTCATTCATTTGACTCTGACCGACGAATATCCGCTCGCGCAGGCCCAGGTTCTCATCGAGGCGGTGACGTGATAGAGCGGGAGGATGGCGAGCCTGAAGGCTCGCGGTCCAGGCGTGCGCTCGGGCCGCGAGCCTTCAGGCTCGCCTTCCACCAAACGACCGGAAAAGCGGCCTTCGGCCAAGAGGGAGTGACGCAGCTTGACCAGGAACGTCTCGGTCGCGGAACGGCGCGACGAAGGGGGATTGCTCGAGACGATCAAGGTGATCGTCCAGGCGCTGATCATCGCGCTGGTCATTCGCACATTGCTGTTCCAGCCGTTCAACATTCCCTCGGGCTCGATGATCCCGACCCTGTTGATCGGCGATTATGTGTTCGTCTCCAAATATGCCTATGGCTATTCGAACTATTCGCTCCCCTCCGTGCCGGTGCTCGATTGGCGGCTCGATCTCGTCTCCGGCCGGGTGATGGGCTCGGAGCCCAAGCGCGGCGACGTCGTCGTGTTCAAGCTGCCGCGCGACAATGAGACGGATTACATCAAGCGCGTGATCGGCCTTCCCGGCGACCGCATTCAGATGATCGACGGCCGCCTCTCCATCAATGGCGAGATCGTTCCGCGCGAGGCCAAGGCCAAGGAACGCCAGGAGGGCCGCGACGGCCGCGAGGTCGAGGTGCCGACCTATACGGAGACTTTGCCGGGCGGCGTCGCCCATACGATCGTCGAGATCGAGGGCGACCACGGCTACAAGGACAACACCGAGCTCTTCGTCGTGCCGCCGAATCATTATTTCATGATGGGCGACAATCGCGACAACTCGACGGACTCGCGCTTTGCGGCGGACGAAGGCGGCGTCGGCTATGTGCCGTTCGAGAATCTCGTCGGCCGCGCCGAGATCATCTTCTTCTCTGTGCAGAAGGACGAATATGCGCTCGCCTTCTGGCGCTGGCCCTGGTCCGTGCGCTGGAGCCGGCTGTTCCAGCCGGCGCATTGACGCGCGCGCAGGAAAGATGGGATCGCCCGGCCGCAAGGATCTCGAGGCGCTGGAGGCGAGCGTCGGTCACGGTTTCGCGAACCGGGGCCTGCTCGAGCATGCGCTCACTCACGTCAGCGGCTCGACGGCGCGGACGGACTCCTACGAGCGCCTCGAGTTCCTCGGCGACCGCGTGCTCGGCGTCGTCGTCGCGCATATGCTCTACGAGAGCTTTCCGGCCGAGAGCGAGGGCGAATTGTCGCGCCGCCTCGCCGATCTCGTGCGCAAGGAATCCTGCGCCGAAGTGGCAGAACGCTGGGGCGTCGGCGCCTTCATGCGGCTCGGCGACGGCGAGGCGCAGACGGGCGGACGGAAAAAGCGCGCCATATTGGGCGATATGTGCGAGGCGATCATCGGCGCGGTCTATCTCGACGGCGGCGCGGCGGCGGCCGAGGCCGTGGTGCGCGAGGCCTTCGGCGCGCGCATGCAGACGCAGGGGCGGCGCCTGCGCGACGCCAAGACCTCGCTGCAGGAATGGGCGCAGGGGCGGCGCCTGCCGACGCCGAGCTACAAGATGAAATCGCGCAGCGGGCCCGATCACGCGCCCTTCTTCGTGGTCGAGGTGGAGGTCGAGGGCTTCATCGCGGCGGCGGGCGGCGGCGCGTCGAAGCGCATCGCGGAGCAATCGGCGGCCCAGGCCTTTCTCGATCGCGAAGGCATAGACCGGGAAGGGGTATGATGAACCGGGCGAAATGGACAATCCCTCACCCTGAGGAGCCCGCGAAGCGGGCGTCTCGAAGGGTGGACGCGGCGCGCGTTGGAGCCTTCTCGTGACAGAGACCTGCTGCGGCTTCGTCGCGCTGGTCGGCGCGCCCAACGCCGGCAAATCGACGCTGCTCAATCAACTCGTCGGCGCCAAAGTGTCGATCGTCTCGCGCAAGGCGCAGACGACGCGGGCGCTGGTGCGCGGCATCGCCATCTCGGGCGAGGCGCAGATCATCCTGGTCGACACGCCCGGCATATTCGCGCCCAAGCGCCGGCTCGAGCGGGCCATGGTGGCGAGCGCGCTGGCCGGCGCCGGCGACGCCGACGCCATCGTGCTGCTGATCGACGCGCGCCGCGGTCTCGACGCGGAGGTCGAGGAGATCATCGCCAAGCTGCGCGAGCTCTCGGCGCCGAAGATTCTCGTGCTCAACAAGGTCGATGTCGTGCCGCGCGAATCGCTGCTGGGGCTGACCGCGGCGGTGACGCAGAAGGCGGATTTCTCCGACACCTTCATGATTTCCGCGCTGAATGGCGACGGCGTGCCCGACCTGCTGGCGAAGCTCGCCTCGATGATGAAGCCCTCGCCCTGGCTCTATCCCGAAGACCAGCTCTCCGACGCGCCCTTGCGCATCCTCGCCGCCGAGATCACGCGCGAAAAGATTTTCGAGCGGCTGCACGACGAATTGCCCTATCAATCGACTGTCGAGACCGAATCCTGGCAGAACCAGAAGGATGGCTCGGCGCGCATCGAGCAGACGATCTATGTGGCGCGCGACGGCCAGAAGAAGATCGTGATCGGCGAGGGCGGCCGCACGATCAAGGCGATCGGCCAGGCGGCGCGGCGCGAGATCGAGGACGCCGCCGAGCAGAAGGTGCATCTCTTCCTGTTCGTGAAGGTGCGCGAGGACTGGGCCGACGATCCAGAACGCTATCGCGAGATGCGGCTCGATTTTCCGAAGGAGTGAGCGGCGGCAAGGGCCCGCATTCTCGTCGAAGCGGGCGCCTGAAAGCATTCGGTCGTCGTCTCATCCGCCCGCTTTCAACCGCAGCCCTCTCGGCACGAGCAGCCTTTCCGCCAGCGCGAACAGCCCCTGCGCGGCGAGCGCCATCAGCGCCGCCGGCACGGCGCCCTCGAGAATGAGCGCGAGATTGTCGAGCCGCACGCCCGTGAAGATCGGCTCGCCATAGCCGCCGGCGCCGATCAGCGCGCCGAGCGTCGCCGTGCCGATATTGATGATCGCCGCCGTCTCCAGGCCTGCGAGAATGGCGGGCGAGGCGATCGGCAGCTCGACGAGCAGCAGCCGGCGCCGGGGCGAAAGGCCGATGGCGATCGCCGAATTGCGGATCGATGCCGAAATGCTCGCGAGCCCCGTCGCGACATTGCGCAGGATCGGCAGCAGGCTGTAGAGGAACAGCGCCGCGATCGCCGGCGCCGCGCCGAGGCCGAGCAGCGGGATCATGAAGACGAGCAGCGCCAGCGACGGGATGGTCTGCAAGAGCCCCGCACCCGCCAGCACAAAGCGCCCGAGGCGCGGGCGCCGCGACGCCAGCACGCCGAGCGGCAGCGCCACGACAATGGCGCCGAGGAGAGAGACGGACACGAGGAAGATATGCTCGAGCGTGCGCCGCCACACCCGTTCGGCGAGACCATGCGAGGGAAGCGACGGAACGACGCCGAATTGCGCTACGACGAAATTCGCCGCCGCTTCGCGCTCGCTGCGCAGCCCCGTCTTCACGGCGATGTTCATCGCCGCCATGGCGGCGGTCTCGATGCGCCCTTCGAGCCGCAGCATGGCGGCGAGCGCCTTGGGCGCGCGCTGCGCGAGATCGGCGCGATAGAGCAGCACGGCGCGATTTTCGGTGAAGAAGCGACGGTCGTCGTCCAGCACGAGGATGCGCCGATCGGCGAGTTCCGGGTCCGTCGTGTAGAGATCCATCACATCGATCGAGCCGTCCATCAGCCCCTTATAGGCGAGGTGATGGTCGAGGCCTCGTATTGTGTCGGGATCGAGGCCATAGGCGGAGCGCAGCGCCGGCCAGCCGTCGGCGCGAGCGAGGAACTCCTCGCTGACGCCGAAGGTCAGCTCGCGCCGTCGCGCGAGGTCGGAGATCGCGGCGATGCGCAAGGCCTCCGCCCGGTCGCGACGCATGCCGAGCGCATAGCTGTTGCCGAATCCGAGCGGCAGGCTCATCTTGATTTGCCGCTCGGCGAGCGCCCGCTCGATCTCGGCCAGGGTCGAGACAGTGCGATCGCTGAGAATTTCCTGCTTCAGAGTTCCCGAATATTCCGGATAGACGTCGATCTCTCCCGCGACGAGCGCGTTCCACAGCAAGCGTGTGCCGCCGAGCCCCAGGCGGCGCTCGACATTCGCGCCGGACGCCGAGGCGAGATCGGCGACGATCTCGGCGACGATCGCCGACTCGACGAATGTCTTGGAGCCGACCCTCACATCGAAGGATCGGCGCGAGCAGGCGCAGACGAGCGCCAGCGTCACAATCGCGAAAATCGTGAGGGCGCGATTCACATCGGCCCCGCGGCGGGCGGATCGGCGAGCCGGCGCGCGCTGGCGCGCACGAAGCGCGTCACGAACTCGCCGGCCGGGCGCTCGACGAGATCGGCGAAACGGCCCGTCTGCACGAGGCGGCCGTGATTCATCAGCACGATTCGTTCCGCGAAGAAGGCGGCTTCTGGAAGGTCATGGGTGACGATGACGACCGTCTTGCGCAGCCGCTCGAAGATGGCGGCGAGATCATCCTGCAGATCGGCGCGAATGAGCGGATCGAGCGCGCCCAAGGGCTCGTCCATCAGCAGAATGTCGGGATCGAGCATCAGCGCGCGCATCAGCGAGACGCGCTGGCGCTGACCGCCGGAGAGCTCGGCGGGATAGCGCTCGAGCGCCGCGCCCGGCAGGCGGGTCAGCTGGCGGAGCTCGTCGAGGCGCGCCGCGCGGCGCTCTGCGGACCAGCCGTCCTCGCGCGCCATCAGCTCGATGTTGCGCCGCGCGGTGAGATGGGGGAACAGCCCGCCGTCCTGAATCACATAGCCCATCAGCCTGCGCAGATGCGGCGCCGACTTCGGCGTGAGCAGATGGCTCTCGACCTCGATGGTTCCCGCGTCCGGCTGCTCGAGCCCGACGATGAGCGAGAGCAGGGTGGATTTGCCCGAACCGGACGGGCCGATCAGCGCCGTCGTGCGACCGTCTTCGATCGTCAGCGTGACGCGATCGACGGCGAGGACGTCGCCATAGGATTTGCTGACCTCGTCCAGACGGATCATGACGGCCGCGTGCGCGTGGCGTGACGCTTATCTGGAGCGAATGGGCGACGCGCCAAGGGGGACGCGACGAGGGCGACGCGGCGAGAGCGGGCCTCTAAGGCTCGCCCTTTCACCCTGTCAAATCGGCTGAATCATGCCGCTAGCAGCTCGCTCTAATCCGCCGCCCGCGCCTCGCGCAAGCTGCGGACGGGCGCGATCTCGGCGCGGGTCTCGCGGAGCGTGCGACGGCGCTCTTGAATGGCGAGACGCGCCTGATCGAGCGCCAGAGACACCATATGCAGCTCGGTCGAGGCCATATTGCGCAGACGCACGTCGGCCATGGCGTCGATGATCGCCTGATCCAGCTCGCGCTCGAAATCGTCGAGCTCGGCGGCGCCGGACGCGGAGCGCGCCGCCGGCAGGATTTCCAGCAGCCGCTCGATCAATTGCTCGGAGCGCTCCTGCGTCGTGACGCGCAAGCGGCTCGCGAGGGCCGCCGCGGCCGAGCCGACGAGCGACATCAGCATCGCGCCGAGATAGAAGAAGTCGCTGTATGTGTCGAAGAAGCCGTGCTCGTTGCCGTCGATGAAATCGATCGTTCCCTGATGCGCGGGCACAGCCGAGTCCTTGTCGGTGGACGGCGCCTCCATGTAATTGGCGAGCGGCGCGAGCACGGCGATCGCGGCGCGGTGGACGAGGAGCTCGCGCGTGACCTCGCCGGCTACTCTCGCGGCGATGCCCGGCCGGCCGACCAGCAGCACCGCGACGCTCGGCGTCTCCAGAGGCTCGGCCGGGCGCGGCGGATCGCCGCCGAGCGCGCCGCGCAGCACCTCCGTGGCCTCCAGCGTCGGGACGCGCTTGGCGATCGCTTTGGCTTCGGCGATCGGCAGGAAGACGGGCGCCTTGCCATTGCCGGCCGCGGCGACCTTGCCGACGACCTCGCTGGCGACGCCGATCTGCGGCAGCGCGACGAGGAAGATGGCGTCGAGCGTGCGCGCGCGCAGCGAGTCTTCGACGGCCCCGGGAGCGATGACGGTCGTCGTCACGCTCTGGCGCGGTATGTCATATTGATCCAGAATTGTCTCGAGCAGCCGCGCATTGGACTGTGCGCCGGCGACCTCCTGAACCACTCCGACCTTCTTGCCGCGCAGATCGGCGATGCGTTTCAGCTTCGTTCCGCCGGGCGCGATCAGCAGCGCCGCATTGCGATGCAGCACCACCATGGCCCGCGCGTCCGGCGGCAAAGCGTCGCTGCGCACCACCGCGAGGTCGCTCGAACCATGCTCGAAAGCGGCCGCGGCCGCGGCGGCGTCGGCGACCGGGACGACCTTGAGGCGCACCTCCTCGCGCTGATGCGCGAAGGTCTGCGCCGCCGCCGTCATCAGGCGGAAGTCCTGCGCGCCCTGCGCCACGGCGACGCGCAGCTCGGTCGGACGATTATAGGCGTAGAGCGCCGCCGCGACGCCGCCGACGATCACGAGAACGGCGGCGACGGCGGCGAGAACGGTTCGCGTCATTTTTCGGGCAGCCTCGGTCACGAAGCCGAATCTGCCGGCAATGTGCGACCGATTGTGGATTTCTCCAAGGCGAACCGATGAAAATTATGCGCCTCCCTTGGCGCCGCGGGCGTTGCGCTTGGCGAGCGTGCGCAGGCGCAGCGCGTTGAGCTTGATGAAGCCCTCGGCGTCGCGGTGGTCATAGGCGACCGCGCCCTCCTCGAAGGTGACGAGCTCCTTGTCATAGAGCGAATAGGGGCTCTCGCGCCCGACGACGATGGCGCTTCCCTTGTACAGCTTCAGCCGCACGCGGCCGGCGACCAGCTCCTGGCTCCTGTCGATCAGCGCCTGCAGCATCTCGCGCTCGGGCGCGAACCAGAAGCCGTTGTAGATCAGCTCGGCATATTTTGGCATGATCTCGTCCTTGAGATGCGCGGCGCCACGGTCGAGCGTCACGCTCTCGATCCCGCGATGGGCGACGAGCAGAATGGCGCCGCCGGGCGTCTCGTACATGCCGCGCGACTTGATGCCGACATAGCGGTTCTCGACGAGGTCGAGCCGGCCGATTCCATGCGCGCGGCCGAGCTCGTTGAGCTTGGTCAGAAGCGCCGCCGGCGAGAGCGCCACGCCATCCACGGCCACGGCGTCGCCCTTCTCGAAGTCGATCGTGACATATTGCGGAACGTCGGGCGCCTTCTCGGGATCGACGGTGCGCGAATAGACATAATCCGGCACTTCCTGCGCAGGGTCCTCGAGCACCTTGCCCTCGGAGGAGGTGTGCAGCAGATTGGCGTCGACCGAGAAGGGCGCCTCGCCGCGCTTGTCCTTGGCGATCGGAATCTGGTTCTTCTCGGCGAAGTCGATGAGCGCGGTGCGCGAGGTCAGATCCCATTCGCGCCAGGGCGCGATGACATTGATGTCCGGCTCCAGCGCATAATAGCCGAGCTCGAAGCGCACCTGGTCGTTGCCCTTGCCGGTCGCGCCGTGGCAGACGGCGTCGGCGCCGAGCTTTCTCGCGATCTCGATCTGCTTCTTGGCGATGAGGGGACGGGCGATCGAGGTTCCGAGCAGATAGAGCCCCTCATATTGGGCGTTGGCGCGGAACATCGGGAAGACGAAGTCGCGCACGAACTCCTCGCGTAGATCCTCGATGAAGATGTGCTCGGGCTTGACGCCGAGCAGCTCCGCCTTGGCGCGCGCCGGCTCCAGCTCCTCGCCCTGGCCGAGATCGGCGGTGAAGGTCACGACCTCGCAGCCATAGGTCGTCTGCAGCCATTTGAGGATGATCGAGGTGTCGAGGCCGCCCGAATAGGCGAGGACGACGCGTTTGACGTCTTTCTTGGCGCGAGACATGACTTTCTTCTTCTCCATGGCCGGGCGGCCGAAATCGTGGCGCGACTATACCGGCGCTCGCCGCCTGTGCAAGGCGCTCGCAACCAGCGCTCGGATGGATCATCGGACGAAGGCGAGCGAAGGGCCTCGCCGGTCTCTCGGCGCGTGCTCTGGCGCATGTCGGCGCGCTCCGTCGCCGGCTAGAAGCTCGGCCATGGACGCGGCGGCGGTCACCGCGGCGTCGAAAATCGAAACAGGAGTTTACAAAATGCGCGCCTTCCTTCGTCTTCGCTCCGCGCTCCTCGCCGCCGCTGTTGCTCCCTGCGCCTTCGTCGGCCCCGCCTGGGCCGGCTCGCCGATCACCTATGTCTCGAGCGCTGGCGCCGACTCCGGCGATTGCGCGACGACGGCGACCGCCTGCCGCACCTTCGGCTATGCGGTCGGCCAGACCGCCGTGCGCGGCGAGGTCAAGGCGATCACGCCGGGCCAGTTCGGCGCCTTCACCATCGGCAAGTCGCTGACCGTCTCCGGCGTCGAGGGCGCGATGATCCGCCAGTACGGCGTCGGCGACGCCGTCACGGTCGCCGCCGGCGTGGCCGATGTCGTCAACATCATCGGCCTCGAGCTCGTCGGCTCCGGCGCTCATGCTCCGGAAGGCATCGCGTTCCGCGGCGTGAACGCCCTGTCCGCCGGCGCGCTGACGGTCAAGAACTGCGTCATTCGCGACTTCTGGGGCGCCGGAGTGGCGATTGCCCCGACGGTCGGCCAGATCAAGTTCCTCATCGAGGATACGACCGTGATCAATGTCGGGCAGGATGGCGTGTGGGTCCGCTCGACGCCCCGAACCGCCTCGGGCGCGATCCGCCATCTCACCGTGAACGGAGCCGGATCGGCGGGCGTCTATGTCGACTATTGGAACCATGTGAGCGTGACCGATTCGCTCGTCACCAACAGCTCGGTCGGCTATGCGGCCGGCGGGCAGGCCGGACTGGAGATCGCCCATTCCACCGCATCCCAGAACGTCACCGGCCTCGTCCGTTACGGCGGCGGATCGAAGATCGAGAGCGCGGGCAACAACTTCATCCGCGACAACGCCACCAACGTCTCGGGCGTGGTGACGGTCGTCGGCGGGCAGTGAGGCCCGCCGACGGGTCGGGGTCGGTCGCCGGGGATCGCGCCGGAGCGCCCCTGGTGACGTTTCTCACGCGGCTCGCAGCGCCGAAATGTCCCGTCGCGCCGCTTCGATCGCCTTGCCTTTCTGCGCCTCGCCGAGGCCGACGCCCTCGGCGCGGACAAAGGCGAGATCGGATACGCCGATATTGCCGAAGGCTGTGCGCAAATAGGCCTCCTGGTGATCGAAAGGCGCCCGCGGGACGTCACCGGCGTAGACATTGCCGCGCGTGGAGACGACGATGATGCGCTTGCCGGAGACCAGCCCCTGAATGCCCGACGGCGTGTAGGCGAAGGTCCGGCCGGGAACGACGAGATGATCGATCCACGCGCGCAGCTGCGTGGGGACCGAGAAATTATACATAGGCGCGCCGATCACGACGATGTCCGCCGCGAGAAACTCGTCGAGCAGCTCGCGGCCGAGCGCGAGGTCGGCGCGCAGCTGCGGGTCATCGGGCTCCGCGCCGCTCGCACGCGCGAAAAAATGGGCGCTCGACAGGATCGGCGGCGTGGACGCCGCGACATCGCGATAGGTGATCGCGAGGCCGGGAATCTCGCGGCCGAACCTGGCGACGAGCTCCGCCGTGAGGAGGCGGCTGACCGAGCCTTCGGCAAGGATGCTGGAATCGATATGCAACAAGCCTGTCATTTGCGCGCTCCTGGTATATTTGAGTAACTCAGGCTAGATGAGTTCGTTGCTGGCGCGCAAGGAGGCACATTTTTGGAACGCGGTCACACTCATGTTCCCGGAGATTGCAAACGCATCGCCGCGGTGCTGTCGCGCATCGGCGACAAATGGACGATTCTGGTCGTCGCGCTGCTCAGCGACGGGCCGCTGCGCTTCAATGAAATCCGGAAGCGGGTCGGCGGCATTTCGCAGCGCATGCTCACGCTCACCCTGCGGGCGTTGGAGCGCGACGGGTTCGTGACGCGCACGGTCTTTCCGAGCATTCCGCCGCGGGTCGACTACGAGCTGACCCCGCTCGGCCGCTCGCTGCTGGAGCCGGTCCAGCGGCTGGGAGACTGGGCGATGCAGAACATCGACCGCATCGAGGACGCGCGCCGCAGCTTCGACGCGGCTCGCGAGGTCGGCGGCTCATCCTTCTCAGGCCGGCAGATGCGCGCGGGCCCTGTCCGCGACACCGGGTTGCCGCGGCGCGCTCGTCTTCGTCGCGCCGACACGCTACAATGAGCCATGAGCACAAAGCGAGTCGCGCCGCGGACGCAGCCGCGCGGCCTCACACCCGCGCGGCGGGCGGCCCTCGATATTCTCACCAAGGCCAACCGCCCGGTCGGCGCCTATGAGATGATCGACCTGCTCGCGGAGGAGAGCGGCAAGCGTCCTGCCCCGATCTCGGTCTATCGCGCGCTCGGCTATCTGCTGGATCAGGGCCTCGCCCATCGGCTCGCCTCGCGCAACGCCTTCGTCGTCTGCGGCCATGATCACGAGGAAGGCGAGCCGGTGATCTTCTTCATCTGCGACGATTGCGGCGAGGTGCGCGAGGCGACCTCGCCCGCGCTCGCGAATGCGCTGACGGGCTCGAGCCAGGCCGTGCGCTTCGAGCCGCGCACGCGCGTCATCGAGATCGCCGGCCGCTGCGCGCGCTGCCTCGAGGCGGCGCGCCAGGCTTGACCGAGACCGCTCGCCGTCGAGAACTTTACCATGCTCGCGACGAATCATATCGACGCGGCGCGCGAACTTCGCCAATATCTGTTTCGACGCCCCAACTGATGACGGAAAGAACCGTCACGTCTACCCTGAGCCCGATGCGATGCTCATATGGACGTTGAGAGAGGCTTCCCGCCAGCCCGGCACAATCTTTGCCTCGCATGCTCCCGGTCGACGGGGGTGGGGCGGTCGACCGGAACTGGCGAGGGACGGCCCGAGGCTATTCCCGGGTCGTCGGAACGATGAGCCGTAGCGCGGCAAGGCGACAGGTGCCCCATGACGAACTCGGACGTTTTCTCTGATTTTGCGCGGACCTACAGAGGGAGGCGGGCGGTCGAGATGTCGCTGTCCGACTATCTCGACCTCTGCCGTGAAAATCCGAAGACATACGCGAGCGCCGCCGAGCGCATTCTGGACGCCATCGGCGAGCCGGAGCTGATCGACACTTCGCGCGACCCGCGGCTCGGCCGCATTTTCATGAACCGGACGATCCGCATCTATCCGGCCTTCGCCGAATTTTTCGGCATGGAGGAGACGATCGAGCGGATCGTCAGCTTTTTCCGCCATGCGGCGCAAGGGCTCGAGGAGCGCAAGCAGATCCTCTATCTGCTCGGCCCCGTCGGCGGCGGCAAATCCTCCCTCGCCGAACGGCTGAAGGCGCTGATGGAGGTCGATCCGATCTATGTGCTCAAGGCCGGCGACGAGCTTTCGCCGGTGTTCGAGGGCCCGCTCGGCCTGTTCGATCCGGCGACCGCCGGCGACATGCTCGAGCATCGCTACGGCATTCCGCGCCGGCGCCTCACCGGCCTCATGAGCCCTTGGTGCCTGAAGCGGCTCGACGAGTTCGGCGGCGACATCACGAAGTTCGCCGTGGTCAAGCTCACGCCGTCGCGGCTGCGGCAGATCGGCATCGCCAAGACCGAGCCCGGCGACGAGAATAATCAGGATATTTCGTCGCTGGTCGGCAAGGTCGACATCCGCAAGCTGGAGACGCTCGCTCAGGCGGACCCGGACGCCTACAGCTATTCGGGCGGGCTCAACCGCGCCAATCAGGGACTGCTCGAATTCGTCGAGATGTTCAAGGCTCCGATCAAGATGCTCCATCCTCTGCTGACGGCGACGCAGGAGGGAAATTACATCGGCACCGAGAATATCGGCGCGATCCCCTTCTCCGGCATCGTGATGGCGCATTCCAACGAAGCGGAATGGCAGAGCTTCAAGAACAACCGCAACAACGAGGCCTTCATCGACCGCATCTATGTGATCAAAGTGCCTTATTGCCTGCGCGTCACCGAGGAGCAGCGCATCTATGAGAAGCTCTTGCACGGCTCCGAGCTCGCCGAGGCGAGCTGCGCCCCGAGCACGCTCGAGATGCTCGCCCGCTTCATCGTGCTCTCGCGCCTGAAGCCGCACGAGAACTCGAACCTCTTCTCCAAGATGCGCGTTTACGATGGCGAGAGCCTGCGCGAGGTGGATCCGCGCGCGCGCAGCATGCTGGAGTACAAGGACGCGGCCGGCGTCGACGAGGGCATGGATGGACTCTCCACCCGCTTCGCCTTCAAGGTTCTGGCTGCGACCTTCAATCACGACACGGTCGAGGTCGCGGCCGATCCGGTGCATCTCATGTATGTGCTCGAGCAATCGCTGCGCCGCGAGCAGCTGCCGGCCGAAACGGAAAAGCGCTATCTCGAGTTCATCAAGGCCGAGCTCGCGCCGCGCTACGCCGAGTTCATCGGCAACGAAATCCAGAAGGCCTATCTCGAATCCTATCAGGACTACGGCCAGAATCTGTTCGACCGCTATATCGACTATGCCGACGCCTGGATCGAGGATCAGGATTTCAAGGACCCGGACACGGGTCAGATGCTCGACCGCGACCTGCTGAACCAGGAGCTCACCAAGATCGAGAAGCCCGCCGGCATCGCCAATCCGAAGGATTTCCGCAATGAGGTGGTGAAGTTCGCGCTGCGCTGGCGCGCCGCCAACGAAGGGAGAAATCCATCCTGGGCGAGCTATGAGAAGATCCGCGACGTGATCGAGCGGCGCATGTTCTCGCAGGTCGAGGAGCTGCTGCCGATCATTTCGTTCGGATCGAAAAAAGACACCCAGACAGAAAAAAAACATGCAGAATTCGTAAGCCGCATGATGGCCCGCGGCTATACGGAGCGACAGGTGCGCCGTCTGGTCGAATGGTACATGCGCGTCAAACAGGCCGGCTGACGGAGAGGGAGGCCGGCGAAGAGCGGGTGATGGAACGATGCACATCGTCGATCGTCGGTTGAACCCCGGAAGCAAGAGCTTCGCCAACCGCCAGCGCTTTCTGCGGCGCGCCAAGGACATGGTGGAGAAGGCGGTTCGCGAGGCGAGCAAGGATCGCGCGATCGGCGACCTCGAGAGCCCCGGCGAAATCTCCATCCCCTCCGAGGGAACGCGCGAGCCCACCTTCCGCCATACGCAGGGCTCGCGGCGCGACCTCGTGCTGCCCGGCAACAAGGAATATGTCGAAGGCGATCTGATCGAGCGCCCGCAGGGCGAGGGCGAGGGCGAAGGGGCCGGCGGCCAGGTCGGCCGCGGCGATGGGCAAGAGGACGCCTTCCGCTTCATCCTCACGCGCGACGAGTTTTTGAGCATCTTCCTCGATGATCTCGAGCTGCCCGATCTCGCCAAGCGGCGCGTCGCGCAGACCGAGAAGGAAGGGCTGCGCCGCGCCGGCTATACCACCAGCGGCACGCCCGCCAATCTCGCTCTGCATCGCACGCTGCAGACCTCGCTGTCGCGCCGCATCGCCTTGAAGCGGCCGAAGCAGCAGACCATCGACGAGCTCGCCCAACGGATCGAAGCGGCGGCGCTGCGCGACTCGGCCGAGGCCGAGCGGTTGCGCGCCGAGCTGAAGGCGCTGCAGCAGAAGCGGGCTCGCATCTCCTATCTCGATCCCATCGATCTGCGTTATCGGCGCTTCGAGCGCTTCCCGAAGCCGGTCACTCAAGCGGTGATGTTCTGCCTGATGGACGTCTCCGGCTCGATGACCGAGCATATGAAGGATCTCGCCAAGCGCTTCTTCATGCTGCTGCATGTGTTCCTCACGCGCCGCTACAAGCGCGTGGAGATCGTGTTCATCCGCCACACCGACAGGGCGGGCGAGGTGGACGAGGAGACCTTCTTCCGTTCCGCCGAGACCGGCGGCACCATGGTGTCGTCCGCGCTGCAGGAAATGGCGCGCGTCATCCGCGAGCGCTATGATCCGGGCGTCTGGAACATCTACGCCGCGCAGGCCTCGGACGGCGACAATCTGTCGAGCGACAATCCGCTGACGCGCGAATTGCTGCAGAACCACATTCTGCCGCTCTGCCAATATTTCGCTTATGTCGAGGTGAGCGGACCGAACGCCGAGACGCATGGCTATGTGCCGCACCACGGCCAGAGCTCGCTGTGGATCACCTACGCCACGCTGCAGAAGGAGAACGACAAGTTCCAGATGCGCCGCGTCTCGCGCCGTGAGCACATCTATTCCGTGTTCCGCCAATTGTTCCAGCGGCGCGCCGCCAAGACCGCGGAGGCTAACTGATGCGGGGCGAATTGCTCTTCGAAGGCAAGGATTGGGATTTCGAGACGATCCAGCGCGTCCATGACGCGGTCGCGACGATCGCCCATAAGGAGCTCGGCCTCGACACTTTCGCCAATCAGATCGAGATCATCACCGCCGAGCAGATGCTCGACGCCTACGCCTCGACCGGAATGCCGCTGTTCTACAAGCATTGGTCGTTCGGCAAGCGATTCGCCCAGCATGAGGGCGTCTATCGCATGGGCCTGCAGGGCCTCGCCTATGAGATCGTGATCAACGCCGATCCCTGCATCAGCTACATCATGGAGGAGAACACCGCCACGATGCAGACCTTGGTGATCGCCCATGCGGCGTTCGGCCACAATCACTTCTTCAAGCATAATTACCAGTTTCGGCAATGGACCGATCCGGAAGGCATTCTCGATTATCTCTCCTTCGCCAAGACCTATATCGCCAATTGCGAGGAGCGCTACGGCCATGCCGAGGTCGAGCGCCTGCTCGACGCCGCCCATGCCTTGATGCCGCAGGGCATCGACCGCTATCCGCGCAAGCGGCCGATGAATCTGCAATTGGAGGAGAAGCGCGAGCAGGATCGCAAGGAGGAGCGCGAGCGGCTCTATGACGATCTCTGGCGCACCGTGCCGGGCCGCGCGCGCGGCTCGCGCCAGCTCGCCAGCGACAAGCGGCGCGCGCTGCTCGGCCTGCCGCAGGAGAACATCCTCTATTTTCTCGAGAAGGTGGCGCCGCGGCTGAAGCCCTGGCAACGCGAGGTGCTGCGCATCGTCCGGCTGATCGCGCAATATTTCTATCCGCAGCAGCAGACCAAGGTGATGAACGAGGGCTGCGCGACCTATTGCCATTATCGCCTGCTCGGCCGGCTGCACGAGAAAGGGCAGATCGGCGACGGCAGCTTTCTCGAATTTCTGACCTCGCACACCAACGCCACGCGCCAGCCCTTCTACGACAGCCCGTCCTATAGCGGGATCAATCCTTATGCGCTCGGCTTCGACATGATGCGCGACATCGAGCGCATCGTGCGCGAGCCGACCGAGGAGGACCGCTACTGGTTCCCCGAGATCGCCGGAACCGGCGACGCGATGGAGGTTCTGCGCCATGTCTGGGCGAATTACCGCGACGACAGTTTCATCGCGCAATTCCTGAGCCCGCGGCTCATCCGCAATTGGCGGCTGTTCCATGTCGTCGACGATCGCGAGCATCCGCATCTCGAAGTGGCCTCGATCCACAATGAACGCGGCTATCGCGACCTGCGCCGCAGCCTCGCCGCCCAATATGAGGTGGGCGGATATGCCCCGGATATTCAGATCGTCGACGTCGATCTCGCCGGCAATCGCAAGCTCGTGCTGCATCACCGCGTTCGCGACGGAAAAATGCTCGAGCTCGCCAACGCCTCCATGGTGCTCGGCCATCTCGCCAATCTCTGGGGCTACGAAGTCTTGCTGCAGGAGATCGACTCGACCAACGAGCAGGTGCTCAAGGAGCATATGGTGCGGCCGGAGCACGGGTGAGAAAAGGAGCGAGCCTGAAGGCTCGCTGTCCAAGCCCCGCCCCCTGGACCGCGAGCCTTCAGCAGGCTCGCATTTCGAAACCGCTAAGCTGCGAGGCTCTCGCGCTCCCGGTCGACCTCCTCATAGGCCGAGACGCGGCGCATCGGGCTCGCGTTTCTATTCCGCCGCGAGATCAGGACGACGGCGATCGCGATCTCTGCGGCGATCAGCGCCGCGAGCAGACAAGCGTAACGCGGATCGGCGCGCAGCAGGGTCTCGAGCGCCACCAGAAAAAAGATATGCGCCGCCGGAACGGCGATGATGACGAGGCTGCTCGACGCGCCGCGCCGGCCGGTGACATTGCCGAACGTCAGCACCAGCGCCATCGCCAGCAATGTATGGGCGAGGGAGAGCAGCGGCATGCCGAAGCGCTTGGCCGCCTCCGCCGCCCATTCGCCGGAGAGGCGCCGGTCGAGCCGCGCCACGCTCCAATCATCGAGGAATTCGCGCGGACCCATCTCATAGACGCCGCGCCAGCTGCGCGCCGGCAGCGATTCGCTGCCTTGCATCGGCAGCGCCATCGCATATTCGTCGAAGCCGGCGATGCGCACCTCGTCGGCGTCGAACGGGCGCGTCTGAATGCTGCCGCGAGACAAGGCCAGGATGACGCCGGTCGGCGTGCGGCGGAATTCGGCGCGTGCGGCGGTGATGGTCTCCTCCTGGTTCTTCGCCAGCGACAGCTGCCGCACGAACAGGTTGACGGCGACGTCCGGCGTCTCCCAGCGCTCGAGGTACAGTGTCTTCAAGCCATTGTCGAAAGTGTAGAAGCGCGCCGCCTCCAGCATGCGGTGGTTCAGCGTGTTGCGCACGACATTGATGACATCCTGCAGCGCGCCCGCATAATGCGGGGCCATGAAATTGGCGAGGCCATAGCCGAGCAGCACCATCGCCCCGGCGCAGACGATCGCCGGCCGGCACACGGCCCATACCGACAGCCGCAGCGCATAGAGAACGGCGATCATGCCCTCGCTCGACATGCGCGCGAATTCGAGCGCCGTGGCGACGCCGATCGCCATGGGCAGGGTGATGTAGGCGACGGTCGGCGTCGTGCCGATCAGCGCGGGCGCCATCAGGCCGGCGCGGATCGCCGCCGGCGTGAGCGTGTAGAGCAGATAGGACAGAACGACCGGCACGCTGAGGGCGAATTGCACGACCGCCATGCTGAACAGGATGCGCCGGGCGAGATAGACGAACAATAAGCGAGGCATGGATCCCGTTCCGGCGCGCGGCGCGCGACGCCTCTGCAGGGGCGCCTTCGCCGCATATGAATAGCGGAATTCGGCCTATTTGCGAAATCGCTCCCAGGCCCGGCGCGAATATTCCTTCCAGGCGGCGTCGAAAGCGCGGGTCGAGGGCAGCAGTGTCGCGCCCGCCCAATGGGCGAAATAGATTTCGGCGCCCCAGGGATCGAGCGGCTTGCCGTCCTCGAATGTGATCCCCTTCGCTTTATAGAAGCTCTCGGACGAAGCTTTCTCGACACATTGCGGCAGAGTGGAAATGGCGACGCCGCGCCGGTGCGTCACGAAATTCACGAGCGGCTGCGCGAATAATTGGCCGCGCTTGCGCACTTCGTGGAAGATCGCCGCATCTTCGCGGATCGTCTCGATGAAATGCTCGATCTTCAGATATTTGCTCGACGTGATCCAAAAGCCGTCGTTGAAGAGGAAAGCGTCGCGCAGAAAGTCGTAATTGGCGCGCTTCTCGTTGTAGACATATTCGAGGCTCCCAGAGGCGACGATGAACTCCGTCTGGCCGGCCTCGAGCCGCCCGAAGATCGGCGCAAAATCGCGAAACAGCACGACGTCCACATCGACATAGGCGACCTCGTCGAGCGGAAGGGCGAGCGCGTGGAGCTTGCGCAGGCGCCGGCGATGGCTGTTGAAAAAGCCAGGATAGAGCTCGAGCGCGAGACTGTCGATCGCGGCCGGCGTCTCCTCGATGAAATGCGCGCCATAGATGTCCGCGGCGCGGCGCGTCAGCGCGACATTCTCGTCATAGGGGATGAGGTAGATCGGCAGATGCGCATTGGTCGCGAGATAGCTCTCGAGGAAGGGCAGGAGCCAGTCGATGATCTTGTCGTTGCCGACAATGGCGATCCCGCAGCGCTTGGCCTCATTGGCGGCCGCGCTCTGTTCGGGCTCGAAAGTCTCGGGGGAGGATAGGGGTGGATTTGCAGGGCCGTCGCTCATATAAGCCTTCTACTTGGAAATTACGCCTCCGAGCAAGTGGACGCTGGGAAGGAGATTTTCCCTTTGCGTCCCGGAGGTTGCAGGAGGCCGTGATCGACACCGCCGTTTCGAGCCCCGTCGCCGCCGCCAGCCGGCCGCTCGCCGGCAGGACGGTCGCAGTGGTTCACGCCGCATGGCATTCCTGCGGCAGCTATCAGCTCAATGTGAGTCAGCTGCTCGCCTATCGCGCCCTCGGCGCGCGAACGATCTCGATCGCGGTGATGGATGCGCCATCGCCGCCGCCGCCCGACGGCGGGCGCTGGCCGGCCTATATCGCCGCGACCTCCGATCTTCCCGCCGACGCGCGCTATTTCTGCGGACCGACGCGCATGGGCCTGCCCGCATGGTGGCGCGTGGTCCATGGCGACGAGGCCGGCTATCTCATCGAGATGACGAAGCGCGTCGAGCTTCCGAGCGGGGTCGAGAGGGAGCGGATCGATCTCGTCCACGCCAATCATTTCTTCACTTTGCCGCTGGTCGCGCGCTTGAAGGCCGCGCGCGACCTGCCGGTTCTGCTCGAGACGCAGGACATTCAGGCGCGCCAATTCGTCCTGCGCAACGAGACGCGCTTCTGCGCGCCGCCGGTCGCGCGCTATGAGGACCTGCTCGCCGTCGAGCTCGACTGGATGCGCCGGGCCGACCGCTGCATCCATTTGAACGCGGAAGAGAATGCCGATTTTGCGCGGCTGCTGCCGCAGTCTTCGCACCGTCTCGTCTATCCGGCGATCGCGCCCGTGGCCTGCGGACCCGGCGGCGAGCGCGTGATCTTCGTCGCCAGCAACAATTTGCCTAATCGGCAGAGCCTGCGTTGGCTGCTGGCCGAGGCGCTGCCGCTGGCGCCGCAGGTTGCGATCGAGATCTACGGCAATATCGATTCGGGGCTCGCCGGTCTCGACAGGCCGCTGTACGAGGCGCATCGCCATTTGTTCAAGGGCCGCGTCGAGGATTTGAACGCCGTCTATGCGCAATCGGCCGCGGTGCTGCTGCCGACCATCGAGGGACACGGGCTGTCGATCAAGACGGTGGAGGCGATGTCGAGCGGGGCGCCGCTGATCGCCACGCGCCACGCCTTTCGCGGCATGGGCTTCGATCCCGCGAGCTTGCGCAATGTGACTCTCGCCGACGACGCGGCGAGTTTCGCGGCCGCGCTGCGCGCGATCGGAACGCGCTCCGAGACGACGTCGCGCGGCGAATCCGACACGCGCCGACTCTATGACGAGAAATTCAGCTTCGACGCCTATGCGCGCGCGCTCGAGGAGGCGGCGGCGCCGCTGCTGCGCGCGTGAGCGGGACCGAGCCACAGCCGCTCGCCGGCCGCGACGTCGCGCTGGTGCATCCGGCCTGGCATTCTTGCGGAACCTATCGCGTCGTGCTCGGGCAGATCGCCGCCTATCGCGCGCTCGGCGCGCGCGTCGCGCCCATCGCCGTCAGCGACCTGCCGGGCTTTGCGCCCGAGCGCGCATGGCGCTGGCGCAGTTTCGTCGAGGCGACGCCGGAGCTGTCGCAGGGCGAGCGCTGGTTCGGCGGCGCGCCCTTTCGCGCCTTCGTCGCGCCGCGCTTCCTGAGCGAAGCGCTGTGGCCCTATCTGCACGGCGATCAGGCGATCATCCGCGCTGGAATCGCGGAGCGCTCGCGAGTCTCGGCGGCGCTGGCGGCACGCCGCTTCGATCTCGTTCACTGCAATCATTTCTTTTTGATGCCGGTCGCGAAGCGGCTCGCCGCCGCGCGCGCGCCGATCCTGCTCGACACGCATGATCTTCAGGCGCGCCAGTTCGCTCTGATGAACGAGCGCGCCTTCCTCCTCTCTCCCCGCGTGAGCTATGAGCAGATGCTCGCCCGGGAGCTCGATCTCATGCGCGGCGCCGATGTTCTTCTGCATCTCAACGCGCAGGAATATGACGATTTCCGCGCTCTCCTGCCGGAGAAGACTCACGCCTTGCACTATCCCGGCGCGCCGGACGCGCCGCTCGGGCCCGGCGGGCCGGACATCGTGTTGGTGGCGAGCGACAACAGCGCCAATGTCGAGAGCGTGATCTGGTTCCTGCGCGAGGTGTTCGGCCGCGCCGGCGCTCCGCCCATAAAAATCGTCGGCAATGTGGACGCGGGCGTGAAGGCGCGCGACCCGGCGATCTATCGCGCCGCTCGATCCTGCTTCATCGGGCGCGTCGAGGATCCGGCCGCCGTCTATGCCGCGGCGCGCCTGGTGCTGCTGCCGACGATCAGCGGTCACGGACTGTCGATCAAGACGGTGGAGGCGATGGCGAGCGGCCTGCCGATGATCGCGACGCGCCACGCTTTTCGCGGCATGCGCATGAATGCGGCGGATTTCCCCAATGTCGTGATCGCCGACGACGCCGAGACCTTCGCCCGCGCCCTGCGCGACGCGGCGGACGATCCGCGCATCGCGTCCGAGGCCGAGCGCGCGGCGAGCGCGACGCGGCGCACTTACGACGAGAATTTCTCGCTGTCCGCCTATGCGCGCCGGCTCGCTTCGCTCGTTCCCGCTCTGCTGCGCGAGGCGGCGATGCGAGACTGACGCCTCGCACCCGCCTGCCTCGGGCGCGGCCATTGCCTTTAACGATCCTCGCGTTCAGAATAGCGCCCGATTGAACGGGCCATTTTTCGTGCGACGGAGGAACCGATGCGTTCGGCTCGGCAGGCCCTTGCGGCCTTTATCCTGTTTCTCGGAGCTTCGACGCTCGACCAGCGCGCGCTGGCGCAAGAGGCGGCGACCCAATTCGCCGATATCTTCTCGACGATTCACAAGTTCTCGAAGAACGGCAATTGGCCGCGTGGCGGCATCGCCGTCGACTCCGCCGGCAATATCTTCGGGACCACGCTCTATGGCGGCAATTGCTCGACCTGCGGCGTCATCTACGAGCTCGTGAAGCCGACCAGCGGGACGACCTGGACCTTCAAGATCCTACATAAGTTCGAGCTCGGACCGGACGGCATCGCGCCGACGGGCCCGCTCACCATCGCCGGCGGCAAGATTTATGGAACCACCTCCGCCGGCGCCGATCCCAGCTGCGGATGCGGCGAGGTGTTCCGGCTCACGCCCTCGGGATCGACCTATACATATAAGGTGATCCGCCGTTTCGACCGCACGCATGGAACGACGCCGATCGGCGGCGTGCTGGTGGGCTCGGACGGCGCGATTTACGGAACGACCTCGGGCGGCGGCTCCAATCAGTCCGGCGTCATCTTCAAGATCGGCGCGACCGGCGTCTTCAGCATCCTGCACAATTTCGCCGGCAATTTCACCTCGGGACCGCAAGGCGAGCTGATCTTCGGCAAGGACGGGGCGATCTACGGGACGACCTTCGGCGGCGGCAAATATAATCAGGGCGCGGTGTTCCGCGTCACCAAGGGCGGGTCCTATTCCGTCATCTACAATTTCAAGGGGACCATCCAAATCCCCCAGTCGACCGACGGCGCCAATCCGGAGGGGCGCCTCGCGCTCGGCCCGGACGGGACCATCTATGGAACGACCACTTTCGGCGGCAACGCCTCCGGCTATGGAACGGCCTATTCGCTGAAGCCGCCAGCGAAAACCGGCGGCGCCTGGACCTATAAGCAGCTCTATGTGTTCGGCCAGGGGACCGCGCTGCCGAATCTGCCGCATTCCGGCTTCGTCCGGGCGGCCTCGGGCAATCTCTACGGAACCAGCGGCGGAGGCGGCGCCAGCGGCGGCGGAACGCTCTACAGGCTCAGCCCGCCGGCGTCGGGGACGCGGTGGAGCGCGAAGGTTCTCCATTCCTTCAAGCCGATGGACGCGGGGGGAGACGTTCCCTACGCCGATATCGTCATGACCAATGGCGTGATCTATGGGACGACGCTGACCGGAGGCGACCGCAGCGCCAATTGCCCGAAGGGCCTCTACGGCTGCGGCACGGTCTTCGTTTATAAGTGAGCGCCGACGGCGGCTGGTTTGAGCCTGCGCCGATAAGACCCTATAAGCCGCGCGATGACCGAGCAGACCGCCCGTCGCGCCGAGGAGCGCGGCGACAATGAGATCCGAACGCCGCCCGGCGCCTCTGGCGGCCACAGCCTCGCGCGTTCCGACGCGACGGCGCCGACGCTGAAATCTCCCGCCGATCTCGTCGCCGCGGGCCTGCTCGCGCCCGCAGCGGCTCCGGCTCTGGCCGCCGTGGCGTCCCGCTACAGCGTCGCGGTGACGCCGGACATTGCGGCGCTGATCGACCGCGCCGATCCGCGCGACCCCATCGCCCGCCAATTCCTGCCCGATCCGCGCGAGCTCGACACGCGCGCGGAAGAACTCGCCGATCCGATCGGCGACGGCCCGTTCAGCCCGATGGAGGGGCTCGTCCATCGCTATCCCGATCGCGTGCTGCTGAAGCTTCTCTCCGTCTGCCCGGTCTATTGCCGCTTCTGCTTTCGCCGCGAGAGCGTCGGCCACGGCAAGGGCGGCGCCCTCTCGGACGAGGCGCTGTCGCGCGCGCTCGCCTATATCGCCGCGCGCCCCGCAATCTTCGAAGTGATCCTCACCGGCGGCGATCCGCTCGCCCTGTCGGCGCGGCGTCTGCGCGCCGTCGCCGAGCGGCTGCGGGAAATGGAGCATGTCGCGCTGCTGCGCATTCACACGCGCGCGCCGACCGCCTCTCCCGATCTCGCGAGCCCCGACCGGCTCGCGGCGCTGACCGCCAGCGGCAAGGCCGTCTATATGGCCTTGCATGTGAATCATGCGCGCGAGCTGACGCCGCGGGCGCGGGAAGCCATCGCCCGCATCCAGGAGGCCGGCGTCACGACGCTCGCCCAGACCGTGCTGCTGCGCGGCGTCAACGACGACGCCGACACGCTCGAGCGGCTGATGCGCGCGCTCGCCTCGCTGCGTGTAAAACCCTATTATCTCCATCATCCCGATCTCGCCCCCGGCACCTCCCATTTCCGCGTTTCGATCGACGAGGGACGCGCCCTCTACGCCGAGCTGGCGCGGCGCGTTTCGGGCGTGGCCTCGCCGGCCTATGTCCTCGACATTCCCGGCGGCTACGGTAAGGTTCCGCTGCAGCCTCCCCATCTCGAGCGCAGCCCGGACGGCGGCTGGCTCGTCCGCGACCGCGCCGGGCGCGCGCACGCCTATCCGGGCGAGAGCGCGGACGAGATGGCGCAACGGGCCGTGGCAGACTGAAGCTTCGCGGCGACGCTCTCGCTCGTCCGATTGCTCCGCCCCGAGATTGGCGAAATTTTGGGTTTCTGACTGCTCCCGACATCACTTCTGCAACGAAAGCTTCGCCTTGCGTCGATTTCTGCTCCCATTCGCCATCGCCCTCTTCGCCCTTCTCTCCTGCCCGGCTCTCGCCGCCGAGCAGACGGCCGGCCTCGACCGGCTCAACGAGCGGCTCGACGCCGCGCGCGCCACTCTCGACGATGTGGAGAAGGCGCTGGCGGACCCTTCGCTGAGCGACGCGACGCTGCAAAGCCTGCGCGATCGGGTCGACGCCTTGCCGGCCGAGCTGCAGGACGTGATCGATCGGCTGACTCCGCGCCTCGCCGGGTTGCAGGCCCGGCTCGACGAGCTCGCCGGCCCGGCCAAGTCCGCGCCCGAAAAAAAGGAGACGGCTCCCGAGCCGCCGGCGCCGCAAAAGCGCGAGGAGATCTTTCCGCCGCCGGGAAAAGGCGCGCAGGTCCCGATCGCCGGCAAGCTCCTGGCGGCCAAGGTTTCGGTCGAGCCCAAGCCGGCGCCGGCCCCCGCTCCGCCGGCCGATGGCGAATCGCTCGCCGCGGCCAGCGTCAACGCCGAATGGGCGGAGCAGAAAAAGCTCTATGACGAAACCGACGCGACGCTGAAGCGGGCGCGCGCCCTGGCGCTGGAGGCGCGGCAGACCGCTCTGACGATCAGGGCGCGCCAGCGCGCGCTCTTCGCCAGCACCCTGTTCCTGCGCACGAGCGGCCTGTTCTCGCCGGCCCTGTGGAGCGCCGCTTTGCAGGAGGCGCCCCTAGACGCGAAAGTGTTCGCGATGGCCCTCCAGGAGCGCGCCGGCGTTGTCTCGGCCCGGCTGCGCGACGGCCAGCTCGCCGGCTTCCTCGCCGCCGCCTTCGTGATCCTGCTGCTCGTCGGCGCGGAGACGCGCCTCGCCCGTCGCATCGTCACGCGCGCGGCGGAGACCCCGGAGCCGAGCCGCTTCCGCAAGGCGGCCGGAGGCCTGTGGGCGGCGGTCGCCGGCGCGGCCATTCCAATCGCCGCCGTTTCGGCGCTCACGCTCGCGATCCAGGCGTTCGATCTCGACGATCCGGTCCTCGCGCCGCTCGGGCGTCGCCTGGCCGAGGCGGTCGCCTTCGTCGCCGTTTCGCACTCGCTGGCGCGCGGCCTGCTCGCTCCAGGGCTTCCGCAATGGCGTCTGCTGCGCATCGGGGAGCGGATGTCGCGGAGAATACTGTCTCTCGCCGTCACCGTCGGCGCCGTGGCCGCGGCGACGCGCGTGCTCGAACAGATCGCCGAATTCGTCCAGGCTGGAGTTTCGGTCGTCGTGCTGACGCGCGGCGCCGGCGCCCTCGTCATCGCGCTCCTCTTCCTGATCGTCAATGTCGCGACGCGCCACGAGAACGGCGCCGACGATCCCGGCGCGCCGGAAGGCGCGCGCGACTGGACCGCGCCGCTGCGGCTCCTGGCCTGGACGGAGATCGTCGTCATCACCGGCGCGCTGGCGGCCGGATATGTCGCCTTCGCCAATTTCCTGCTGATGCAGATGGCCTGGCTCGCCGCGGTCGGCGCCGCCCTCTATCTGCTGCTCGCCTTCGTCGACGCCGGCGCCGAACAGGCCTTCCTGCCATCTGCGCCGCTCGGCCGCCTGTTCGTCTCCGGCTTCGGCGCGCGGCCCGAATCGCTCGGCCCCTTCGCCCTTCTTCTCTCCGGGGTCGCGTCGCTGGCGCTCTACGGCTTCGCCCTGTTCGTGGCGCTCGTCCCCTATGGCTTCCAGTCGGACGATATTCTCGGCAATTTGAAATCCGCCTATTCCGGGTTCAAGATCGGCGAGGTCGTCATTTCGCCCTCGGGCATGGCGACGGCTCTCGCGCTGTTCGCGCTCACCTATGGGGCGACGCGGGCGCTGCGGCGCTGGCTGGACCAGCGTTTTCTGCCGCTGACCCGGCTCGACAAGGGCCTGCGCCATTCGATCGGCGCGAGCGTCGGCTACGCCGGCTTCATCGTCGCGCTTTCGGTCGCCCTGTCGGAGCTCGGCCTCGGCCTCGAGCGATTGGCCATCGTCGCCGGCGCGCTTTCGGTCGGCATCGGCTTCGGCCTGCAGTCGATCGTGGGCAATTTCGTCTCGGGCCTCATCCTGCTGTGGGAACGGGCCATCCGCGTCGGCGACTGGGTCGTCGTCGGCGACGAGCAGGGCTATGTGAAGCGCATCAATGTGCGCTCGACCGAGATCGAGACTTTCGACCGCGCGACGATGATCGTGCCCAACTCCAATCTCGTGTCCGGCGTCGTCAAGAACTGGCTGCGCAATGACCGCATCGGCCGCATCAAGATCGCGCTCGCCCCGCATGCGGGCGTCGATCCGGAGGAGATCCGCGCGATCCTGTTCGCAGCCGCCAGGGCCCATGACGGCGTGCTGCGCATCCCGGCGCCGTCGGTCATGTTCCTGTCGATGGAGCAGACCGCCTTCCGCTTCGAGCTCTGGTGCTATGTGGAGGACGTCGAGCAGTCGACGCGAATCAAGAGCGATCTGCATTTCGACATTTTCCGCCGCCTCGCCGAGGCGGGCGTGACCGTCGCGCCGCCGGCGCCGCCGCCGACCGTGGTGAAGCTCGCCGGCTTCGAGCCCTTCGCCGCGCCGGGCGTCGCGCCGGCCGGCGAGAGCGAGCGGGGCTATGCGGTGGCGAATGTCTAACGGCTCGAGTCGACGAATTTGCAGCCTCTCGACGAGCGAGCCTTCAGGCTCGCTCGATTCGGCTGAGTCACGCCACTAGCTCGGGCGCGTCATCGCGTCACGAGGCCAAGGCCGACTCGGGTCGACGAACGGGCGTCTTTCGAGCGTCGTGGCCGCGCTCGTCGCCGGCATGAGCCCTTGTCACGACGCGCCGCCTATTGCCAAAGGGCCGAGCCGATTCCACTATCCCTCCCTATCGCCCGGCAGGCGGGAGCCGGCCTGGTTCAGGCGCCCATCGGCGGCGCGCGGTTTCGAAGAGAGCGGAACGAACATCGTGGCGCCCCCATCGTCTGGCGACCCGGCGGCTTCGCCGCGCGCGCTCGATCCCGGCCGAGAGTCGGCGTCGGGCCGAGCCTCCGTCCGCCGCCCCGCTGCGCAAGGGGAGCCGCGTCGATGAGCGGCGCGCGGATCGTCCATATCGTCGACGACGATCCCGCCGTCCGGGACTCCTTGAAGTTGCTGCTGTCGACCGAGGCGATCGAGGCGCGCGCGCACGCCTCCGTGCGCGAGTTCCTCGCCGTCGTCGCGCCGGACGAGACCGGCTGCGTCATCACCGACGTCCGCATGCCCGAGGCGAGCGGCTTCGATCTCATCGCAGAAATCAAGGCGCGGCGCATCGGCCTCTCCGTCATCGTGATCACCGCCCATGCGGATGTGCCGCTCGCGGTGCGGGCGATGAAGGCGGGGGCATTCGATCTTCTGGAGAAGCCGTTCGGCGACGAGGCGTTGCTCGGGGCCGTCCGCAAGATCTTGAGCCGCCGCGGGGAAACCGCCGAGGCGATCGAGGCGCGCGAGCGCATCGCGACGCTGACCGCACGGGAGAAGGAGGTTCTGTCCGGCATTCTCGGCGGCCGCTCGAACAAGATCATCGCGCATGAGCTCGGCACGAGCGTGCGCACGGTGGAGGCGCATCGCGCGCATTTGATGGCGAAGATGCGCGCCGGCAATCTCTCCGATCTCGTCCGCCTGTCTCTGCTCGCCCGGCGCTCCGAAACGTGCTGAACGCGCCCCCGGATCTCGACGCGGCGCGGCGCGTTCTCTCCGCCGTCTTCGGCCATGAGGATTTCCGCCCTGGGCAGGAGCGCGTCCTCGCCTGCGTGCTCGCCGGCCGCGATGCGCTCGCCGTCATGCCCACCGGCGCCGGCAAATCTCTGCTCTACCAGTTGCCCGCGGCCATGGGGCGCGCCCCGGTCGTGGTCGTGTCGCCGCTCATCTCGCTGATGCGCGACCAATTGCGCGTCGCCGCGACCGCGGCGGTCGCCCTGCATTCGGCACAGACAGAGGCGGAGCAGGCCCATGCGATCGCCGCCATCGCCGACGGCCGCGCCAGGCTGATCTACGTCGCGCCCGAACGACTGGCGCAAGAGTCGACGATCGCGCTGCTGCACGAGGCGCGCGTGAAGCTGCTCGCGGTCGACGAAGCGCATTGCGTCTCGCATTGGGGACACGAGTTCCGGCCGGACTATGCGCGGCTCGGCGAGGTCGCGGCGCGGCTCGGCGCGCCGCCGATTCTCGCCGTCACCGCGACGGCGGGGCCGGCGACGCGCGCCGACATCGTGGAGCGGCTGTTCGCGCGCGAGCCGGAGATCTTCGTCTCCTCCTTCGCGCGCCCGAATCTGCGCCTCGCCTTCGAGCGCCGGCGCGACTCGCTGCGGCGAATCGCGAGCTTTCTGCGTCGGCGGGAGGGGCAGAGCGGGATCGTCTATTGCGCCTCGCGCCGCAAGACCGAGGAGCTGGCCGAGCTCCTGCGGCGCTTCGGCTTCGACGCCTTGCCCTATCACGCCGGCCTCGACGCCGGCGCGCGCGGCGAGCATCAGGACGCATTCTTCGCGCGCGACGGCGTCGTGATGGTCGCGACCATCGCCTTCGGCATGGGCGTCGACAAGCAGGACGTGCGCTATGTCGTCCACGCCGATCTGCCCGGCTCGATCGAGAGCTATTATCAGGAGATCGGCCGCGCCGGCCGCGATGGATCGCCGGCCGACGCGCTGGCTCTGTTCGATCCGCGCGATCTCGCCGCGCGCTGGGGCGTCTCTCCTGCGAGCGAGGCCGGCGCGCTCCGCCGCCGCGCCATCGCGGATCTGTGCCTCACGCCGTCCTGCCGTTTCCAGACGCTGCTGCGGGCGTTCGGCGAGGAGAGCGGGCGATGCGGGCGTTGCGACAATTGCCGGGGCGGGCTGTTGTCCCTGCCGCGGCGCGCGGGCCTCGTCGGCCTGCGGCTGCGCGTCGCCGCGCTCGCGCGTTTCGCGCACGCCGAGGCGCCGGTCGACGACGTCGAGCCCAGCGCCCCGGAGCCGGCCCTCCCCGTCGCCGAGATCGCGGCGCCACAAGAACCGCTGCGCGTCTGCGACGAAGCTATTTTGCGCGCATTGAAGCGGCTGCGCTTCGACATCGCCCGCAGACGGGCGCTCCCGCCGCGTCGCGTCATGTCTGACGCGCTGCTGCGACGAATAGCGATCGAAAGGCTCCAAAGTCTCGACGCGCTGGGCTCGGCGGCCGACGAGAGCATCGAAGCCGAGTCTTTTCTGCTTCTTGTTCGCACGCATGGGGAGAAGGATGCGGCGTCGCGGTAGCGTTCGCGCATTTCCTCGATGTGGGAGTCGCGTGCGAAGCGCGACACACGCCTCCGGAAGCCATCAGCACTCGCCCGGCAATGCTGCCAACACATTGTAGTGTAACGATTATTTCGGCATTCGCCTTGCATGCTCCAAGACTGCGACTATCATCGATCCTCGGCCGGAAAGGAGACGGCGCTATGGCCTCACGCGATTTCCGCAAGATGCTCGAAGGATATGGATTGACGACGGCCAATATCTTCTACCGTCTGCCGGATCACCCGGCGATCGTGCAGTCCTATGTCTGGCAGGACTATGATCTGCAGCCGGACTTCCCGCATCTGCGCAAGTTTCTGGCCTTTTGGGAGAAGAGCCTCGACGGCAGGCTCCACTCCGTCCATGTCGCGCACAGCGGGCTGATCCGGCCGGCGGAATTCTCGCTGGTCGACAAGGAGTTCCACCTTCATTGAGGCCTGCTCTCCCGCGAAGCGGAGGAGGGGGTGTCGAGAGCCGACTACATGTGAATTGCGCGCTTGGCGACGCCGAGCGCCGCTTCCTTCACCGCTTCGGAGAGCGTCGGATGCGCATGGCAGGTGCGCGCGAGATCCTCGGCGGAGCCGGAGAACTCCATCAGCGCGCAGCTTTCCGCGATCATCTCGCTGGCGTCGGAGCCCAGAATATGCACGCCGATGACGCGATCCGTCGCCGCGTCGGCGAGCACTTTGACGAAGCCTTCCGTTTGCCGGCTGGCGCGCGCGCGGCCATTGGCCGAGAAAGGGAATTTGCCGACGTTATAGGCGTGGCCCGCGGCCTTCGCCTCGTCCTCCGTGACGCCGACCCAGGCGACCTCGGGCATGGTGTAGACGACCGACGGAATGACGCCGTAATTTACATGTCCCGCCTCGCCCGCGAGCAGCTCGGCGACGGCGACGCCCTCCTCCTCGGCCTTATGCGCCAGCATGGCGCCGCGCACGACATCGCCGATTGCATAGACGCCCGGCAGATTGGTGCGGAAATGATCGTCGATCACGACGCGCCCGCGCTCGGTCGCAACGCCCGCCTCCTCGAGGCCGAGGCCCGCCGTGAAGGGGATGCGCCCCGTGGCGATCAGCGCGGCGTCGCATTTGATCGGCGTGCCGCCGCCGCTTTTGGTTGAGGCGAAGGAGACGGAGAGGCCGTCGCCGCCCTTCTCGATCTTCGTCACCTTGGAGGCGAGGTGGAAGGCAAAGCCCTGCTTCTCGAGAATTTTCTGGAAGCGAGTCGCGATCTCGGAATCGGCGCCGGGCAGGATGCGGTCGAGATATTCGATCACCGTCACCTTGGCGCCGAGCCGGCGCCAGACCGAGCCGAGCTCGAGGCCGATGACGCCGGCGCCGACGACGACGAGATGCTCGGGCACGCGGTCGAGCGCGAGCGCGCCGGTCGAGGAGAGGATGGTCTTTTCATCGAAGGCGATCTCCTTGCCGTCGACGTCGCGCAGCGGCGCGACCGCCGAGCCGGTGGCGATGACGATCGCCTTCGCCTCGAGCGTCTCCGCCGGTCCCTCCTCCGGCGTCACCTCGACGCGGCCGGGCCCGAGAATGCGGCCGGTCCCGTGAAAGCTGTCGATCTTGTTCTTCTTGAACAGGAAAGCGACGCCGCCGACATTGGCGGCGACCGTCTCGGCCTTGTGCTTCATCATCGCCTCGAGATCGAGCCGCGGCGGCTCGACGATCACGCCGAGCGGGGCGAGGCCACGCGCCGCCTCCTCGAACATATGCGAGGCGTGCAGCAGCGCCTTGGAGGGAATGCAGCCGACATTGCCGCAGGTGCCGCCATGGGTCGCGCGCTTCTCGACGACGGCGGTCTTGAGGCCGAGCTGTGCGGCGCGGATCGCGCAGACATAGCCGCCGGGTCCCGTGCCGATGACGATGAGATCATATGACATCCCGAAAGGTCCCCTTCGCGCTGCGTCCGTCGAGGCGAGGCTTAGCACGAAAGAGCTTTCCCGTATCCTGTGGCCGCGGGCGAGCGGCGGCTCGGCTCGATTTTCCGCTGGCGAGATCGACGAAAATCAGGCCTCGCGAAGAATCTTGTCCATCGCTTTTCCCCGCGCCAGCTCATCGATGAGCTTATCCAAATAGCGTATCTCGCGCATGGTCGGCTCCTCGATGTCCTCCACCCGGACGCCGCAGACGACGCCCTTGATCAGCGCTCGCGAGGGATTCATCTTCGGAGCCTCCGCAAAGAAAGTTTCGAAGTCGATGCGCCGCTTCAGCCGAAGATCGAGTTCCTGCCGGCTATATCCCGTCAGCCACGAAATAACCTTGTCGACATCTTCTTTCGCACGCCCCTTTTTTTCAGCCTTCGCGATATAGAGCGGATAAACGCTCGCAAAACTAGTCGTGTAAATTCTGTGCTTCGCCATGAGCTGCGACTCCTGGACTTGCTTCAGCCACCTTGCGGCGGTCGGCGATCTTGCCGCCTCAGGCCGAGCCGGCGGGCGATGATCCGGTCGAGCAGGCGCGCGGGCAGCATGCGCGGCAGGACCCAATCGAGCAGATAATTCGGCACGACGCGAATGCGTGCGGGCGGGCGCTGGGCGCGCAGCGCGCGCAGCACGGCCGCGGCGACACGGTCGGGCGGCGGACCGATGCGGCCGCTCTCGACCGCCCATTTTTTGAGCCGCCGCGCCGCCGGGCCATAGGCCGTGGCCTCATAGGCCGAGAAATCGGCCTGCTCCGCCTTGTCCCAGATCGGCGTCGCGACGACGCCGGGCTCGATCACGACGACGTCGACGCCATAAATCATCAGCTCGCGCCGCAGCGAGTCGGAAAAGGCTTCGAGCGCATGTTTGGACGCGGCGTAGGCGCCGAGGAACGGCGCGGCGACCGAGCCCGCCACCGAGCTCATATTGACGATCCGGCCGGGCGTCCCGCGGCGGGCCTCGCTCGCGCCGAGGAGGGGCGCGAAAGCCTGCGTGACGGCGAGCTGGCCGATGAGATTGACCTCGATCTGCCGCCGGAACTCCTCGAGCGGCTGGTGGAGCAGCGGCCCGGGAAAAGCGGCGCCGGCGTTGTTGACGAGGCCGGCGAGCGTCGCGCCCTCGAGCCGCCGCTCGACCTCGCGCCCTGCGCGCGCGACCGCCTCGGCGTCGGTCACGTCGAAGAGCAGCGGCGTGAAGCAGCCGGCGCCGTAGAGGTTCGCGAGGCGCTCGCTATCGGCCTCTCTGCGGATGCTGCCGAAGACGTGATAGCCCTCGCGCGTCAGCGCCTCGAGCACGGCATGGCCGATGCCGGAGGAGACGCCGGTGACGACGATGGCGCGCTTTTCGCTCATGCGCGCGCGCCGGCGGCGAGCGCGCGCAAGGTCTCGAGGGTGGAGGCGTCGGCGCGGCCGTCGACGAGTCGCGGCCGGAAATGCCGCTGGAAAGCGGCGACGACTGCCGCGGTGTCGTCGCCATAGGAGCCGGAGACGGGCGATTTGTAGCCGTAATCGGCGAGCGCTCTCTGCAAGGCCTCGACTTCGCCGCCTTGCGCGCCGCGCTCCAGCGTCTCTCCCCCGACGATGGGCGCGGGCTCGACGAAAAGGCCGACGCCGCGCTCGGCCAGAACCTTCCAAGGGAAGAACTCGCCCGGATCGATCTTGCGGCCGACGGCGATGTCGGAATGGCCGAGCACGCGCGCCGGAACGATCGCATTGCGCGCGCAAATGTCGCGGCAGAGCTTGGCCACCGCCTCGATCTGACGATCCGGGAAGGGATGCGGATCGTCATGGCCGGGATGGACGATCTCGATGCCGATCGAGGCGGAGTTGATGTCTTCCTCACCCGCCCAGAAGCTGTGGCCCGCATGCCAGGCGCGGCGCGCCTCCGACACGAGCTGCAATATGGTCCCGTCCTCGTCGACGAAATAATGCGAGGAGACTTGCGATTCGGCGATCGTCAGCAGACGCAGCGCTGCGGCTGCGGTCGGCATGCCGGTATAGTGGAGGATCAGCGCGGAGAGCGGGCGCAGCCGCTCGCCGTGATTGGGCGAGAGGCGCAGCTCGGCGGCAAAGGGAGAATCGGGAGCGACCATGTGCGAGCGTCGGCGGAACGGCGCGGCGAAAGCGCCGCGGAGGGCATTATATAGACCCGGTCCGCCGGCCGCGAGGCCCTGAAAAGCGACGCTCACGCCGCGAGGGCGGCGAGCACGCGCGCCCAGGAGCGCGTTCCCTTGTGGAAGGAGTCGAAGGCGTATTTCTCATTGGGCGAGTGGATGCGGTCGTCGTCGAGCGCGAAGCCGATCATCAGCGCGTCGAGCCCCAGCTGCACCTTGAAGGCGCCGACGATCGGGATCGAGCCGCCGCAGCCGATGAGCGCCGCCTCCTTGCCCCATTCCTGGCCGAGCGCGCGCCGCGCCCGCGCGAGCGCCTCGGAATCGAAAGGCAGCTGCAGCGCCGGCGACGCGCCATGGGTGACGAATTCGGCGCGCGCGTCGGCGGGCAGGCGCTCGCGCACGAAGGCGCGGAAGCTCTCGAGGATCTTTTCCGGATTCTGCCTGCCGACGAGGCGAAAAGAGACCTTGGCGCCGGCCTTTGCCGGCAGCACCGTCTTGGCGCCGGGGCCCATATAGCCGCCATAGATTCCGTTCACGTCGCAGGTCGGGCGCGACCAGATCTTCTCCATCACGCTGCGGCCGATCTCGCCCGCCGCCTGCGAAACGCCGACGCTCTTCAGAAAGGCAGCCTCGTCGAAATCGAGCGCCCGCCATTGCGCGGCGATCTCGTCCGGCAGTTCGGCGACGCCGTCATAGAAATCCGGCAATGTGACGCGCCCTTCCGCATCGTGCAGATCGCCGATGATCTTCGCCAGCACATGGATCGGGTTGCGCACGGGCCCGCCGAACAGGCCGGAATGAAGATCGCGGTCGGGCCCGTGGATCACCACTTCCTCCTGCGCGAGGCCGCGCAGCATGGTGGTGATGGCGGGCGTCTCGTGGTTCCACATGCTCGTGTCGCAGACGAGCGCGAGATCGGCCACGCTCAGCTCCTCGCGATTGGCTGCGAAGAACGCCGGCAAGGACGGCGAGCCGGTCTCCTCCTCGCCCTCGAACAAAAAGACGATGTGGCAGGGCAGCCCGCCATTCGCCTGAAAGGCGCGGCAGGCCTCGAGAAAGGTCATCAGCTGGCCTTTGTCGTCCGAGGCGCCGCGCGCGACGATCTCCTTGCCATGCTCGCCCTCGGCGAGCCGCGGCTGGAACGGGCCGCTCGTCCATTTGTCGAGCGGATCCGGCGGCTGCACGTCATAGTGACCATAGAACAGCACATGCGGCGCGTCCGGACGCTTCGCCTTCGCATGTCCGACGACGATCGGATGTCCGGGCGTCGCGCGCACGCCGGCGTCACAACCAAGGTCGCGCAGCTGCCCACAAAGCCAATCGGCGGCGCGGCGGCAATCCTGCGCGAAGGCCGGATCGGTCGAAATGGATGGGATGCGAAGAAAATCGAACAGCCTCTCGGTGGCGGCGGAGAGATTTGCGTCTATCGTCTCCAGAACGGTTTCGGTCGTCATGTTTCGAGGCGCTCCTCTGCCGAACGGACGGCGCTGCCCATACGCGAGCCTGGCCCCGGCTCGAGCGACCGGCGCCGGCTCCGAAATCGAGCCTCCAAGCTAGTGCGGAAAGCGCGCCGCGGGAAGCGCTCGAAGAGCCACGCGCAACTGGACGCCGCGGGCGACGGCGCCGATATTCTCCGCGAGCGGCGCGCGGCGGCCGCGCCGGCCGAGGCGAAGGGCGGCCATGGCGACGAATACGCAAAAAATGGTCGAACGCGCCTTCGTCGTCGCGGGCGTCCTGCTGGCGGCCGCGGCGCTGTGGCTCTTGTCCGACGTCGTGCTCGTCATCGTCGGGGCGGTGCTCGTCGCCGTGCTGCTCCAGGTCGTCGCCGAGCCGTTCCGCTGGCTGCGGCTGCCGCACGGCCTCGCGCTCTTCCTCTCGGGAGCGCTCGTTCTCTGCGTGCTGCTCGGCGTCGGCTTTCTGCTCGGAACGGCGACGGCGGCGCAGCTGCAGGTCGTCGTCGATCGCGTGCAGGAAGCCCAATCGGCTCTGTGGCGATCGCTGCAGTCGTCGGACATCGGCCGCGTTCTGCTGAGCCGCATGCGCGGCGCCGAGCTGCCTCTCACCGACATATTCGGGCGCCTGTTCAGCGTGAGCGCCAATTTCCTCGTCGGCGTCGTCGTGATGGTGTTCGGCGGCCTCTATCTGGCGGCGCAACCTGCGGTCTACAGGGAGGGGCTCGCCAAGCTGTTCCCTCGCGAATGGCGGGGCGAGGTCGAGGACACGGTCGACGCCGTCGCGCGCGCGCTGCGCCTGTGGCTGTTCGGCCAGATGATCGAGATGATCATCATCGGCGTCATGTCGGGGGTCGCCGTCTGGCTCATCGGGCTGCCGTCGCCGCTCGCGCTCGGCGTGATCGCGGGAGTGGCGGAATTCGTTCCCTATCTCGGGCCGATCATCGCGGCCGTGCCCGCCATTCTCGTCGCGGTGACGCTCGGTCCGGCGGCGGCGCTATGGACGCTCGTCGCCTATCTCGCCATCCACCAGGCCGAAGGCCAGCTGATCATGCCGCTGATCCAGCGACGAATGGTGTTCGTGCCGCCCGCGGTGATGCTGCTCAGCATCGTGGCGATCGGCTATGCGTTCGGCGTGACGGGCGCCGTCTTCGCCGCGCCGATCACGGTCATCGTGTTCGTGATGGTGAACAAGCTCTATGTCCGCGACGCGCTCGGGGAGGAGGCCCCTCTGCCCGGCGAGCCGAGTGGCGAGCCCTCCGCGGAAGGCGCGCTCGCGACGGCGAGCGTCGGACGCGCCTCGGGCGACTGACGGCTGGAGCAATTTCCGATCCGAGTGGATCGAAAACTGCTCCAGCTTTTTTGATTTGGAGCGAATCGATCGAACGATTCCGTTCGATCGGAAAGCGCTCTCGCCCTCAGAACGGCTGCTCGCGCACGCGCAGGTCGAACATCAGCCGCGATAGCGCCAGCGATCCGACGCAGAAGCCCGCCGTCGTCATGAGAATTTCGAGCAGGCCGAGCGGGACCATCGGCGCGACGGCCAGCAGGGGCGCCAGCGCCTCGGGGATCTGATCGAGGCCGAGCGCGCGGCTGCTCACGGGCCGTCCCAGACGCCGCTTCACGAAGCTCGAGAACAAGTCGCCCGCCATCGCTCCGACCCCGATGATCGCGCCGGCCGCCGCGGAGAGGCCGAGCGCGGAGGCGACGAGCGTCGTCGCGGCGATCGACAGAAGAATGCCGCGCCAGGTCTTCGCCGCGCCGAACAGCGGCCGGCCGTCGACGAATCGCGCGCCGCCGTCGACCGGCCGCGCGCCTGTCGCGCCGAGCAGGCGCTTGCCCAGAACCGGCGCGCCATTGGCGACGACGAGCAGCACGAAGAGCTCCACGACGAGCACGGCGTTCATGGCGGCGCGCCTCCTCGCATTCCGGGCGAAGGCCACGGCTGTCCGGCTTGCATATAGGGGAGGCGAAGCCGACGGCATCCGGCGGAGGCCGCGGCGCGCGGCTTGTCCTTTTCGTCGCGCGCGCTATGTGCTCGCGCGCGCAGATGCGGCCGCTCCCTGTCGAGGCGTGACGAATGGGCGAACATGGACAAGACGCCTCCGGCCCCGATTTCTCCCTCGGCGTCGCCGTGGCGGAGGTCGCGGAAGGCGCGATCCTGCGCGGCCGCGTGGGGGAAGAAGCGGCGATGCTCATCCGCCGCGGCGACGACTGCCATTTCGTCGGGGCGGCATGCACGCATTATCAGGGACCGCTCGCCGACGGTCTCGTCGTCGGCGAGACGATCCGCTGCCCGTGGCATCACGCCTGCTTCAGCCTGCGCGACGGCCGGGCGCTGCGCGCGCCCGCGCTCGACCCCATTCCCTGCTGGCGCGCCGAGCGACGCGGCGAACATGTGTTCGCGGCCGAGAGGATCGACCCGGACGCGCGCGTGAGACCGCCTCCTCCTCCGGCGCTCGGGCGCGTCGTGATCGTGGGCGGCGGCCCCGCGGGGCTGGCGGCGGCGCGAACGCTGCGCGACGAGGGCTTCTCCGGCGCGCTCACGATCGTGAGCGCCGACGCCGACGCTCCCTATGACCGGCCCAATCTGTCGAAGGATTATCTCGCGGGCGCCGCGCCCGAGGACTGGCTGCCGCTGCGGCCGAGCGCCTTTTACGAGGAGCGCCGCATCGAATTGCGGCTCGCGACGCGAGCCGCCGCCCTCGATCTCGCGCAGAGCTCCGTGCTGCTCGAAACGGGCGAAAGGCTGCGCTATGACGCGCTGCTGCTGGCGACCGGCGCGCGGCCGGTCCGGCTGCAGGCGCCGGGAGCCGATCGCCCGCATGTCCACTGCCTGCGCAGCCTCGCGGATTGTCGCGCGATCATCGCCGCGGCAAAGGCGTCGCCGAGCGCATTGGTGATCGGCGCGAGCTTCATCGGCCTCGAGGCGGCCGCCGCGCTGCGCGAGCGCGGGCTCGAGGTTCATGTCGTCGCGCCGGATACGACGCCGATGCAGAAGACCTTCGGCGACGCGCTCGGCCGAGCGGCGCGCGCGGTTCACGAAGCCCATGGCGTCGTTTTTCATCTCGGCGAGACCGTCGCCTCCATCGGCGAGCGCGAGGCGGTTCTCTCTGGCGGCGCGACGATCGCCACCGATCTCGTCGTCGTCGGGGTCGGCGTGCGGCCGGCGCTGGAGCTCGCCGAGCAGGCGGGCCTCGCGACCGATCGCGGCGTGCTCGTCGACGAATATCTGCAGACGAGCGCGCCCGGCGTGTTCGCCGCCGGCGATATCGCCCGGTGGAGAGATCATCGCACGGGCGAACGCATCAGGATCGAGCATTTCGTCACCGCCGAGCGGCAGGGCGAGACGGCCGCGCGCAATATTCTCGGCCGGCGCGAAGCTTTCGAAGCGCCGCCCTTCTTCTGGAGCCGGCATTTCGATCTCGTCATCTCCTATGTCGGACACGCCCCCGCCTGGGAGCGCGTCGAGATCGACGGCGATGTCGCACAACGCGATTGCGCCGTGAGCTATTTCAGCGGCGATCGCAAGCTGGCCGTCGCGACGATCGGCCGCGATCTCGACAGTCTTCGCGCGGAAGTCGAATTCGAACAATCGTCCGGCGCGTGAGGCGCGAAGACGTCGCGAGACTCACTCGCGCGAGCGCATGTCTCTCTTCTTCCGAAAGGCTTCGGCGCAGGCGGGCCGCGTGCCCGCCCGCCCGCATTTTTGCGACGGTTTTCCAGGCGATGAGGGCGGCTCGGGCGTTCGATCCGCGGCCGGGCGCAGGGCCAAGAACAACCGGACAGTGTTCGGCGGGCCGGACCCGGCCCGTAGTACTACTTAGCAGTCGCCCTAAATATTTATACCCAGATTTAGTCCATGATCGTTAGGAAATAGTTGCGGCGCTCAATGCACCGATGTATACAGTCCGTGTCTTTGCGGACCGAACGGCGCTGATCTGCCCTCGCGAGTCTTGTTCCGGACGCCGTCCCGTCGGCTGCTCGGTCGCGCCAGGGTAAACCGGCTTACCCAAACGAAAGAAAGTGAAGAGTGAAGCAATGACCTCGACCAACAACATAGAACTCGCCGCCGATATCGTCTCCGCCTATGTGAGCAACAATTCCGTTCCCGCGGCTGATCTTCCCGGGCTCATCAACGAAGTCTATGGGGCGCTGATGCGCGTCGGCACGGGCGCCGTCGTGGAGCCGGTCGAGGCGCCCAAGCCCGCCGTGTCGGTTCGCAAATCCGTCACCAACGACTTCATCGTCTGCCTCGAAGACGGCAAGAAATTCAAGTCTCTGAAGCGCCATCTGCGCACGCAATACGGCCTCTCGCCCGAAGAATATCGCGAGAAATGGGGTCTTGCGCCCGACTATCCGATGGTCGCCCCCAATTACGCCAAGGCGCGCTCCAATCTCGCCAAGCAGATGGGCCTCGGCCAGCAGCGCCGCCGCCGCACGCGCTAAAAACGCGCCGCGCCGCCGCCGAGATCGTCGCGCAGCCGCAACGCGCCGCGCCGGAATCCGAAAATCGCCTCACGCGCTCTCGCCTCTCTTGCGCGCGTGCGGGACCTCAAAAACGCGGATCGGCGCAACGCCTCCCGCGCGGCAGTCGCGCGCGCAGGGCTCGCCGAAGCTTTTCATCATGCCGGAACGGGGGAAGAAACATGCGGCGTTTCGCAGTGGCTCTGATTGCTTTTGGTTCCGCGTGCTCGGCCGCTCTCGCCTATGACGGCGGCGGCCCCCTCGGCGAGCTGTTCGAGCTCGGCCCCACGCGCGGCCAGTCGTCCGACGGCCGGCCGCAGGCGACCGCCATCCCCCGCGAGATCGTGAGCTTCACGAGCCGTTACCAGCCCGGCACGGTGGTGGTCGCCACCAATGAGCGCCGGCTCTATTATGTCCTCGGCAACAGCCAGGCCATCCGGTACGGCGTCGGCGTCGGCCGCCCCGGCTTCGAATGGTCCGGCACGCGCTACATCTCCAACAAGCGTGAATGGCCCGACTGGACGCCTCCCGCCCAGATGCTGCGCCGCCGTCCCGACCTGCCCCGCCACATGGCCGGCGGAGCGGAGAATCCGCTCGGCGCCCGAGCCATGTATCTCGGCGGCTCGCTCTATCGCATCCATGGCTCCAACGAGCCGGAGACGATCGGCCAGGCGGTGTCCTCCGGCTGCATCCGCATGACCAATGACGATGTCGTCGACCTCTACCAGCGCGTGCGGGTCGGCACGCGCGTCATCGTCCAGCGCTAGAGCCGTTTTCTTGATTGGAGCGAATTCTGATCGATCGGACGGTTCCGTTCGATCGGAAAGCGCTCTAAAGGCTCGGACGCGGCACGACGGGAGCGCGCCTCAGCGCTCCCCGGGCAGGTCCCGATCCAGGCCCTTGGCGGCCAGCTCGCCCAGATAGGCGGAAAAATCGGCTTCGGCGCCCGAGCCCAGCGCGTGCAGATAGGGCCAGGTGTAGATGCCGGTGTCGTGCAGGTCGTCGAAAGTGAGCCGCACGGCATAATGGCCGACCGGCTCGACCGCTATGATCGCCACATTGCGCTTGCCGCCGACGGTCTTGCGCTCCTCGGGCGAATGGCCCTGCACCTCCGCCGAGGGGCTGCGCACGCGCAAATGTTCGGCCGAGAACTCGAAGGTCTCCCCGCTCTCGAAGCTCACGCGCAGCCGTCGTCCCGCCTCGAGCAGGCGTATCTCGCTCGGCCAAATGTCGGCGTCGCCCATGTCCCCCTCCTTCGCTCCCGTTCCGCGCCGCCCCCGCCCTGTGGACCGAGGGGCTTCACGCGGCGTCTTTCGCCAAATATATAGGCCGTAGATGCAGGCTGCGCGCCAAGCGGCGCGCCGCGAGACGGTCTATCGATGAATCCGCGCCCGACAATCGCCTATGACCCGGCTGCGCCGGCCCCTCTCGTCGATCCTTACGGACGGACGATCTCCTATCTGCGCGTCTCGGTGACCGACCGCTGCGACTTCCGCTGCGTCTATTGCATGTCCGAGCATATGGAGTTCCTGCCCCGTCGCGACCTGCTGACGCTGGAGGAGCTCGACCGGCTGTGCACGGCCTTCGTGGAGCGCGGGACGCGCAAGCTGCGCATCACCGGCGGCGAGCCGCTGATGCGGCGCGACATCATGAGCCTGTTCCGCCGCCTCTCCCGCCACCTCGTTGGCGGGCGGCTCGAGGAGCTGACGCTGACCACCAATGGCTCGCAGCTCGAGCGCTATGCGCAGGCGCTCGCCGATTGCGGCGTGAAGCGCGTCAATGTCTCGCTCGACACGCTCGACCCCGACCGTTTCCGCGCCTTGACGCGCACGGGCGACCATTCGCGCGTGCTCGCGGGAGTCGAGGCGGCGCGGCGCGCCGGACTCGCCGTGAAGCTGAACGCCGTCGCGCTGCGCGGCGTGAACGAGTCGGAATTCGTCGACCTGACCCGCTTTGCGCATGAGCGCGGCATGGACATGACCTTCATCGAGGTGATGCCGCTCGGCGAGATCGACGGCGCGGAGCGGATCGACCAATATGTCCCGCTCTCCCATGTGCGCGAGCGCCTCGCCGAAGGTTTCACGCTCGAGGAGATCGACTATCGCAGCGGCGGACCGGCGCGCTATATGCGGATCGCCGAGACAGGCGGGCGTGTCGGCTTCATCACGCCGCTTTCGCATAACTTCTGCGAATCCTGCAATCGCGTGCGCGTCACCTGCACGGGAACCTTGTTCATGTGCCTCGGCCAGGAGGACGCCGCCGATCTGCGCGCGCCCTTGCGCACGGACGCGAGCGACGCCTCGCTGCACGCCGCCATCGACGCGGCGATCGCGCGCAAGCCCAAGGGGCATGATTTCGTCATCGATCGCGCGACGCGCGCCCCCGCGGTCGCGCGTCATATGAGCACGACCGGCGGATGAGCCGCCTCCTCGCGCTCGTCCTCGCCCTGCTCGCTCTCGCGCCCTGCGGCGCGCGAGCCGCTTCAAGCCTGCGCGTCGCCAGCGAGGGGGCACGGCCGCCGTTCAACTATCTCGACGCCAATAATCAGCTCGCCGGATTCGAGATCGATCTCATGCGCGAAATCTGCAAGCGCATTGCGGCCGAATGCTCCTTCGTCACGCAGGAATGGGAGAGCCTCGTTCCAGGGCTCACGGCGAAGCAATATGACGTCGTTATCGCCGCCATGGAGATCACCGAGGAGCGGCGCGAGCGCATCGCCTTCTCCGAGCCCTATGCGCGCACGCCCTCGACGCTGATCGTCGAGCGGGCGTCGGCGCTCGCGCGCGCCGACGCCGCGGCGTTGAAGGGCCTGCATGTCGGCGTGCCGGCCGATGGTCCGCAACAGTCCTATTTCGAGGACAAATTGCCGGAGATCGAGCTGCGCCGCTATGCGACTCTGGAAGAGGCGATGCTCGACCTCGCCGAAGGCCGTGTCGACGCCGTCGCCACGGACAAGCTCGCGGCCTTCGACTTTCTGAAGAGCCGCAAGGAAGGGCGCTGCTGCCGCATCGCCGCCGATCTGCCGCAGGACCCGGCCTATTTCGGCGCCGGGCTCGGCGTCGGCCTGCGCAAGGAGGATTCCGCGCTGAAGAGCAGCGTCGACGCGGCGCTCGCCGCGATCATCGCCGACGGAACTCTTCGAGCGATAAGCGCCAGATATTTCGACTTCGAGCTCAGATAAGCGCCAACAAAGCAGCCCTACCATGGCATGCTCGATCTTAAAAATGGGCGATGATCGTCATCATCGAACGACTCACCATAAGTCATTTCCAAGGGCGGACATGCCTCCACCCACAATTTGAAGGCGCATCTTTGCTCTTGATCGAAATCAAACAATCGATATTTTTGTACATTCGGAAATGCGACTCTTATCGAGCAGTGGCGCGATTTTTGATCGGTGGCCATCGCCGCGACCTGTGAGGCGACAGCGCCGTTTTCGGGTGACCTAACGGAGCATCAGCCCGAGGATCTTATCGGCGATTTGCCCGAAGGGCGCGCGGAGAAGCGTGCTTGCGTTCCATCGCCCCTGGTCGAAAATGCCTTTGGCATGGCTGAGCGAGCGGAAGCCCTCTATGCCATGATAAGCGCCCATGCCGCTGGGCCCGACGCCGCCGAAGGGCAGATCGTCCTGCGCATAGTGCATCAGCGCGCCATTGATGGTGACGTTGCCGGAGGTGGTGCGCGTCAACGTCTTGCGGCGGTTCTCGCCGTTGTCGCCAAAATAGTAGAGCGCCAGCGGTCGCGGCCGAGCATTGACGTAAGCGACGGCCTCGTCGATATCGCGATAGGGCAGGACTGGCAAGATGGGGCCGAAGATCTCTTCCTGCATGATCGCCATGTCGTCCGTCGCGCCGACGACGACCGTCGGCGGCATAGTGTGCGGACGGCGACGCGCCTCGTTCGGCCTTTGTCCGACTTCTATGATGCGCGCGCCTTTCGCACGAGCGTCTTCGAGCAAGCCGGTCAGACGCGCATAGTGATGGTCATTGACGATGGAGGTATAATCATCGCTCGCCGGACCATCTGGATACTGCACGGCTACCGCCTCGCCATAGGCGGCGACGAAGGCGTCGACCTCAGCCTCACCTATGAGCACATAGTCCGGAGCGACACAGGTTTGGCCCGCATTGGCGAGCTTGCCATAGGCGACGCCCGCCGCCGCGTGATCGATGGCGGCTCCCTCGCCGATGATCGCCGGAGACTTGCCGCCGAGCTCCAATGTCACGGGCACAAGGTTCTGGCTGGCCGCCTTCATGACCGCGCGCCCGACCGAGGCGCTACCGGTAAACACCAGATGGTCGAACGGCAGGGCGGAGAAGGCGGCGCCCACCGCTGCGTCGCCGGTCACCACCGCCACCTGCTCCTCGGGGAAGATTTCCGCGAGCAGCGTCCCGAGTAGATCGCTTGTCGCAGGCGTGAGCTCCGACGGCTTGATCATCGCCCGATTGCCGGCTGCAATCGCCGTGGCGAGCGGCATCAGCGCCAGCGAGAAGGGATAATTCCACGGCGATATGACGCCGATGACGCCGAGCGGCTGATACTCGATGCGTGCGCTGCCGAGCTGGAAGGGCAGCGCGACATGCCGACGCGTCGGCCGCATGAAGCGGCGCAAATTGCGGTGAAGATAGTCGATGCCCATGACCAAGGTCATTATCTCCATCATCGCCGTTTCATGCCTCGAGCGATGGCCGAAGTCGGCGTTCGACGCCGCTTCAATGGCAGGTCGTCGGGCGATGACGGCGGCCCTGAGCCTCTTCAAATCAGCCCGGCGTCGGCCGAGCGGAGGCGGGCCATCGTGCAGGAAGGCGGCGCGCTGACGGGCGAGGATATCGCCGAATTGGGCGTCGGTTCGGATTTCGGAAGTGGCGTTCATGGCGCTTCCTTCGATGTTGACAGTGAAAACTTTCTCTCATTGACATAGGCCTAAAAGTAGGCGACGTCTACATATGTTGTCACTGACAACTTCGAGGACCCATGCAGGAGACATCCGACCGCCCGTATCACCATGGGGACTTGAGACGGACGATTATCGAGACGGCGATGGGCATGCTGGACGAGGAGCAGGGCTGGCAATTCACGCTGCGGGAGGTTGCGCGTCGCGCTGGCGTAAGCCATGCCGCTCCCTATAAGCACTTTTCCGACAAGGGCGCCCTGCTTGCTGAAATGTCCATGCTCGGCTTCGACCGCCTCCGTGAAAAACTGACGGCGGCCGAGCGCCGCCCGTTCGCCTCGCACCGCGAGGAGCTATTTGCTTTGGCGCATGCTTATGTCGGGTTCGGAACGTCCAATCCGGCTCTCTACCGGCTGATGTTCGGCGCCGATGCGGGCAAGGCGGCGGATATCCACTCGGGCGAACGCGCGCTCGCTGCATTCGGCGTCATGCTCGAAACGCTGGAGCGCGGACAGAAGGAAGGCGTCTTACGAAAACGGCCCATTCAAGGTCAAGCAACGACATGCTGGGCGCTGGTGCACGGGCTCACCATGCTCGCCATCGGCGGATTGCTTCCGCCCGCGAAAGTCGGACCGGACGCCATGGAGGCAGCGCTCGCTGCACTGCTCGAAGGGCTAGAGGAGTGAAGTCGAGCCGCCAATGGAACCCGCACGAATGTCAATCACGCTCGGCGCATTGCTGCGGCAGAAAGAATGGCGACGGCGCACCTATGTAGTGGGTTCTGCGTAAACCGGATATTCGAAGCGCCGCTTGCGCATGCGAGCGGCTGAACATAGCCGCCCACAGAAGAAGAAGCGCGTCAGCCGAAGGGTATCGGCCCAGCCCCTCGATGAAGGATTGGAGAGGAGACGGATCGTGCCCCTTGGAGAGGTGTAGCAGCGGCGCTCGGGCGCGCGGAGCGGAGGCCGTAGGCCGCCGCGCAGCGCGTCCGAGTGCCGCTGGGCGGTCATCGGCGGTTCTCCGGTAGCATCGGTTTGCGATTCGAAACGCAACCGAGGAACACCGATGACCGACGAGATGATGAACCTTCGCGCCCTGCTGGAAAAGTCCCCGGACGCGGATTTCCTGCGTGAGATGATCGGCTTCGCCGCCGAGCGGCTGATGGAGCTCGAAGTCGGCGCCCTGACCGGCGCCGCCCACGGCGAGCGCTCGGCGGACCGCCGTGTTCAGCGCAACGGCTATCGTGATCGCGATTGGGAGACGCGCGCCTCTTGGAGGTTCGGGTCGGCTGGACACCAACCCCGTTACGCCGCTCTCCTCACGCCGTCATCACCCACTTTCCGGCATAGCTCGTCTTGTCGGCGCCTTCGTCCTTCCGCAGAGGCGTGGCCCTTTATTCTGCACTCCATCTTGACAACCGACGTCGCGGGCGATGATATTTAATAAGATGATTAAATGTTCTGAGGCGACGCTCGACACGGTCTTTCACGCTCTGGCCGACCCGCACCGGAGGGCGATCCTGCGCATGCTGACCGAACACGAGCGCAGCATTGGAGAAATCGTTCCCGCATTTCCGATCTCCTTCGTCGCTGTCTCCAACCACATGAAGGTGCTGGAACGAGCGGGTCTCGTCATCCGACGCAAGCAGGGCCGTCATCAGATGTGCAGCCTCGACCGCCGTGGTCTCGACGCCGCCCGGAACTGGCTCGATGCGCATGAACGCTTTTGGAGCGAGCGCCTCGACGCCCTGGATGCCGTGGTCGCTCAGATGAAGGCGGAGGACACGGGCCCCTAGGAGTCGGGCGTCAACCGGTAGAAACAAGATGGAGGAAGCGCTTGACCCAGAATGCCCTCTCGAGCGAACGGGCCACAACGTCCGTGCCCGCGCCCGCCGCCGACCAGGCGGCCGATCCCGGAAGCCTGCGCCGGGTGGTGGTGGCCTCCTCTCTCGGAGCCATCTTCGAAGCTTATGACCTCGTGCTCTACGGGCCGATGGCCGCGATCGTCGCCGCCGAGTTCTTCTCCGGGCTCGATCCCGCCTATGCCTATATCTTCACTTTGCTCTCCGCCGCCGTGACCTATGTCGCCCGCCCATTCGGCGGGCTGGTGTTCGGCCCCCTCGGCGACCGCGCCGGGCGCAAATTCACCTTTCTACTCACCATCCTGATCATGGGCCTGTCGACCGTGCTCATCGGCTTGCTGCCGAGCTACGCGGCGATAGGGGTCGCCTCGCCGCTGCTGTTCATGGCGTTGCGCATTCTGCAGGGCCTTGCCTATGGCGGCGAGTTCGGCGGCGCAGTCACCTATATCGCCGAATATGCCCCCGCCCACCGGCGCGGCTTCGCCACCAGCGCGATCGCCGTCACCGCGGCGAGCGGCCTGGCTCTGGCGATCCTGGTCGTGCTCGCCTGCGAGCTGGCGCTCGGAAAGACGGCGTTCGAGGCCTGGGGCTGGCGCATTCCATTCCTGCTCTCCGCCGTGCTCATGCTGGTCTCGGTCTATATCCGGCTGCGCTTGCAGGAATCTCCGGTGTTCCTGGCCATGAAGCGGTCGGGCGGCGGCTCGCGGACGCCGCTACGCGAGGCGTTCGGCCGCTGGGACCATCTGCGCGTAGCGCTGCTCGTCCTGTTCGGCGCCGCCGCTGGCCAGTCGGTCGCGATCGCGACCGGCTCCTATCCGATCTACCTCCTGGCGTTGAACCTCAAGATCGATCCCTTCCTGCTGCACTACACCATCCTCGGCTACAGCGTGGTCTTCATCGCCGCCATGATCCTGGCGGGCTGGCTGTCGGATCGGATCGGCCGCAAGCCCGTCGTGCTCGCCGGCTTCATCGGCACGGCGCTCGCCGCCTATCCGGTGTTCCTCGGCGTCACCCACTATGCGCACCCGCGCCTTGCGGCGGCGATGACCACGCATCCGGTGACGGTGGCGGCCGACCCGGCGACGTGCAGCCCCCAGTTCGATCCGTTCGGCCTCGCCGAGTTCCGCAACCCCTGCGACATCGCCCGGCGCGCCGTCGCCAAGCTCGGCGTGCCCTACGCCAATCGCGCAGCGTCGCCGGGCCGCGTCGCTGAGGTGGAGATCGGCGCCGCGGTGGTTCCCGCCTTCGAGGGCGTCGGGCTCGACCGGGCGGCCTTCACGCAGCAGGCCAAGGCCTTCGACGTCGCCCTCGCCGCTGCGTTGGCCGATGCGGGATATCCTGCCCGCGCCGCGCCGGAGTTGACCAATGTGTCGATGCTGATCACGCTCATGGCCGCCCTCAGCGTCTTCGTCGCAATGGCGTCCGCCCCGCTTTCGGCCTGGATGGCGGAGATGTTCCCGACCCGCATCCGCACCACGGCCTTCGCGATGTCCTACAATATCGGCGGCTGGTTCGGCGGCTTCCTGCCGGCGATCTCCTTCGCCGCCTTCACGGCCACGGGCGATCTCTATGCGGGCCTGTGGTACGCGGCCGGCGTCCTGCTGGTCGCCCTCATCGTCGGAGGACTGTTCCTGCCCGAGACACGCGGCCGCGCCCTGGAGAACGTGACATGACCGGCGCCGCGGGTCGCCCGGTCTCGCTCGTCCTGGTCCGCCGCGTCAATGCGCCGGCGGGACGGATATTCGCCGCCTGGACGGACCCGAAATGGCTGGTCCGCTGGCTGATTCCGGGAGCCGGGGCGCTGCGGGAGGCGGTCATCGACCCGCGTCCGGGCGGCGCATACCGGCTGGAGGGCCTCGATCCGGATGGAACGCGCTATCGGCTCTGCGGCCGTTACATCGAGGTCGCGCCGGAGCGGCGGATCGCCTTGAGCTGGGAATATGAGGGCGCCGCAGCCGGCTTGTGCGGGCCGCCGACGCGGGTCGACGTCGATCTGCGCCCATTGGGCGCCGACGCTTGCGAGCTGACGCTCACCCACGGCGAGCTAAAGGGGGAGGATGCGGCCGCGACGCACCGCATATTGTGGACGATCTGCCTCGACCGGCTCGTCTGGTCGCTCGTTCCCCCGCCGGACGAGCCCGCCTTTCGCCCATCGCTCGGGGCGATCGCCGAGCTCTATGGCGAGTCGCACCGCTCGCTGCAGGACGCCTTCGACAGCCGGCCGCTGGCCAACGCCCTGCGCAAGATGATGGTGACGAGCACGCTGACCGCCGAGCACAGGGCCTTCATCGCCGGACGGGACATGGTGTTCCTCACCACCGTCGACCATCGCGGCTTTCCGACCTGTTCCTACAAGGGCGGGGCGCCGGGATTCGTTCGAGCGCCAGACGACGACACCCTCGTCTTGCCGAGCTATGACGGCAACGGCATGTATCTCTCCGCGGGCAATGTCGCCGCCAATGCGAAGGTCGGACTGCTGTTCATCGATTTCGAGCAGCCGCACCGGCTGCGCATCCACGGCGCCGCGCGCCTCGTGCGCGACGAGGCGGAGCTCGCCGCCTTTCCCGGCGCGGAGCTTTTGCTGGTGGTGAAGGTCTATGAGGCCTTCGTGAACTGCTCGCGCTATGTGCATCGCTATCAGCGCACGGAAACATCCCCCTTCGTGCCGGGCGAGCCGCGCGGGGACGAGATGGCGCCCTGGAAGAATCTGGACGTCCTCCGCGACGTCCTCCCGGGCCGGGATCGGGTTCGGCGCGAGGAGGCGGGATCGAGATCCATGACGCGCGAGGAGTATCTGGCGCGCCTGAAGCGCGGGGAGACTTGAGAGTCCGCCTCTCCTCCTGCTGGGTTTCGTCGCGGATCACGGCCCGGCGGAGAGAGAGCCGGCCCTGGAAATTCGGACAGTAGCTTGAGTGGATTTTCTGCCTGACAGCGGCGAGGATTCTCGCTGCGAATCAGGAGCATTCGATGACGAAGCGGAGCCGCCGGACGCATTCTCCGGCCTTCAAGGCGAAAGTGGCTTTGGCCGCGATCAAGGGCGAGAAGACGCTGGCCGAGTTGGCGCAGCAGTTCGACGTCCACCCGAACCAGATCACCACGTGGCGGAGCCAGTTGCTGGAAGGCGCGGCCGGCGTTTTCGGGCCGGAGAAGACGGAGCCGAAGGAGGCCGCCGTCGACCTGAAGGGGCTTCACGCGAAGATCGGCGAACTGACGCTGGCGAACGATTTTTTGTCCGGCGCGCTCACAAAAGCGGGATTGCTGAGCGCATAAAGATGATTGACCGTAAGCACGATCTTCCGATCGCCCGGCAAGCGAAGGCGCTGGGCGTCGCCCGCAGCTCCGTCTACTACAAGCTGCGGCCGGTTTCTGCCGAAGGCCGGCGTGTTCGAGGCGTTCTTCGACACGCTCGCGTCGATGAGCGCTTCCGCCCATCTCATCCAAATGTTCGACTCGACGATCGTCCGCGCTCACGTCTCCGCCGCTGGCGCAAAAGGGGGGCAAGAGGGGCAAGCGCTCGGGCGCTCGCGCGGCGGCTTCACGACGAAAATCCACGCGAAAGCCGATGCCTCGGGAACGGTCATCGGCTTCGACCTGACCGGCGGCGAGGCTTCCAGCGGGTATGCGGGAGAAGATCACCAAGCGGACGGTCGAGGCGATCGAGCCTTCGGTGCGTGACACCTTGTCTTTGGGACAGCGAGATTCCCGGATTTGGCTGCAAGGTGACCCCTAAAGGGGGCCGCATCTACCTCCTGCAATACAGCCAGGGCGGCCGAGACCATCGCGTGACGGTCGGCCGACACGGCGTCGAGTTCACCGCCGAGCAGGCAAGAAACGAAGCGCGCCGCCTGGACACGCTCCGACTTGCCTCCTCCTTGCTGTCCTCTGCTAGAAAAGGGCGGTCGGCATAAGCCTTCGCTCCCAGCTTACGCCCTTTTGCCGATGGAAGAGTGATCGGCCGACACGGCGTCACGGCGTCGAGAACGTCGCCCGGAACCGAAAGACCTCGCCGAATATCGGAAGCGCGTCGGCGAACCCGCCCGAGTTCACGCAATATTCGATCTCCCTGCGATGCGCGCTCCAGTCGAAATCCTGCTCGGGCCAATGGATCGTCACCTCTTGGCCGGCACCGACGAGCGCCTCTTCGGGCACGTCGATAACGAAGCTGACCCAGGACCGCGCGGGCGCCAGCGCGGCAATCGCACGTCCGTTCACTCTTACCTCTGGTCCGCATCCAGGCGTCGGATCGAATGCGAGCCGATAGGTGATCTTCAGCGTCACGCGCGCGGACTGCGGCGCGATCAAACGGAAGCGGCTGACCGGCTCGCAGGAGCGAAAGAAGCCGACAGGCAAGCCCAAGCCATGGCCGAATCGTGAACGGAAGGTGCGGGCGCGATATTGGTAGTCGAGCAGGTCGACGCCTTTCGACGGAGTGAAATGTTCGGCCAGCATCAATTCGCTCAGGGCCGCCGCCTCCGCCTCCTCGAGCACGCTCGACAGCGCGCGATTCAACGGCGTCTCTTCGAATTTGTCCCATTCCGTCGGATTGCGTGGATGCAGGTAGCGATTCACGACGGCCTTCTTCGCCAATCGCTCGAAGCTCTCGCACATCCAACGAGGAGCTCGTCGATTGACGACGTCCAGCAGCGAGTGGATGTCGTCGCGGATCTGCGGAAAGATCTCGACCGCCTTGCGCACATGAAAACCGATTTCGGCGTCGCTCTGGCCATGATGAGCATTGTGCACGGCGGCGAGAAGATGCGCCAGGGCCTCGTCCTCGGGAGGAAATTCCGATGGTGGGCTCTCGGGCGTCGCGGCAGGCAAGTCGAAAGCCGACTGCAAATGCGAGAATATCTCCTGCACCGAGTCGAGCAGCCCTTCCCTGGAGAGATGGCAGTAATCCATGAAGTAGCGCTCGCGCCCGTCGACGGCGAATCTCTCGCGTTGGTCGAACACGCGCATGCCCGACGCGGTGGCTGCGCGCTCCAAGGCGTCCTGCAGCGACGCCGGACAGCGCGGCCCCGTCGGGATCGGCAGACCCACCAACGCATCACGCGACTTTTCCAGCTCCCGCCGCGCGTCGGCCGGACGGTTCTGCGCGAGCGCGACCTGCGCCCGAATCTCGAATGTATCCGCGCCCGAGCCGCCGTCGATCGCACCCATCTCATTTGCGATCTCGAGCGCATGGGCGAGATCGCCTTCGGCGAGCGCGCGCTCGGCTTCCTCGCGCAACCTATACCAGCGGCCATGCCCGCCGCCGGGCAGAAACGGAATTGCGACGCCGGGCTCGTTACGCCAGCGTCCCAGATTCCAATCCGGAACGATCATTAGCGTCTTCCCGGCCTCCGCGAGCCGCGCCAACCGATGCGCGATTCGCTCCGCTGCTGCCGGCAGAAGCTCTTCGAGGAACAAGCGATGGCTTTCCTGATAGTAGCGATCGAGATTGGCGAGAAGCCAATCCATGTGCCGCGGTTCGAGCTCGCCGCGATTGACCCAATTGTTCCCGCCCCAGAAGACGACGAAATCCGGTTCCAGACACTTCGCTTTGTCGATCAAGTCGAGCATTGCGAATTGATTGATATCGATCCGAGCCAAGTCGACGACCTCGAACCGCCCCGGATAGGCGGATTCGAGCCGGGTTCGAAGCATGCGCGCCGGAGTGACCGCCGGGTCGAAAAAATAGCCTCGCGCAACGGATTCGCCTATGAGCAGAATGCGAGTCTTACCGTCGGCTTTCGGCGGAATGAATTCGACATCGGCCCAGCATCGCCATTCCTCGAATCGCTCGATCTGCCGTGTCCAGCCGCCGTCGGCGGACGCCTTCCAGACGCCGATGGTTTTCGATTCGCTCGTTCGAACCGGCGCCTCGCACTTCTTTTCTGCGTCTATGCGCGAGCGCAGACGTTGCATGAGCGCCAAGCTCATCGCCCCTTCGCGACCGCGCAGATGTTTTGCGAGCTCCGTCGCGAGAAACTTCGTCCTGTCGAAATCTTCCACGAGACCGTCCTCGTTCACAGGAATGTGTAGACCGTATTGCTGACGCCCTCGAAACGCTCTGGGCGCGTGTTCGCAAACCATTCCGACCAGCGCTGCGGAACCGCTGTCTTATCGAGCAGAAATCCGCCGAGAACGAGACAATCCAAATCCGATCTGATGAAGCACAGGAGCGCTTCGAGCGGCGTGCAGACAACGGGCTCGCCTCGCATGTTGAACGAAGTATTCAGCAGGATGGGACAGCCGGTCAGGACGCCGAACGCTTCGATCAGCGCATGAAAGCGTGGATTTCGACCGGCTTCGACCGTTTGGATCCGCGCCGAGCCGTCGACATGCGTTATCGCCGGAAGGTCGAGCGCGGAAATGACGCGGCAGGTCTCCAACATGAAGGGGGATTCATGGTCGAGATCGAAATGCTCGGGCGTCCGCTCCAAAATCGTCGCAGGGGCGAAGGGGCGGAACGCTTCCCGCATCTTGACCGAGGCGTTGATGCGGTCACGCATTTCGGGGCGGCGGGGATCCGCCAAGATCGAGCGATTGCCGAGCGCGCGCGGCCCGAACTCCATGGCGCCTTGAAACCATCCGACGACCTGGCCATCGGCCAATCGCCGCGCGGCGGCCTGGATCAATCGCTCGACATCCGCGGTATAATTTTCGACAGGAACATGCCTGGCCGAAAACATCGCGCCGATCTCGCGATCGGTGAATGACGGCCCGAGATACACATGGTCGAGAGCTCGCCCAGATGAGCATCCGCCGTGACGCTCCGCATATGCGAGCGCGGCGGCGCCGAGAGCGCCTCCGGCGTCGCTCGAGGCAGGCTGCACGAACAGCCTCTCGAAAGGACCATCGCGCCGAATCCTGGCGTTGGCGACGCAATTCAGCGCCACCCCGCCGGCCATGCATAAATTCTCGCTCGGATAAAGTGTGTGGAGATGCGCGGCCTTTTCGAGAAGAAGCTCCTCGAGCACGATCTGCAGGCTCTTGGCGATGTCGGCATGGACATCCGTGAGTTCCGATTCTTTGCGACGCGGAGGATGCTCGAACAGCTCGACGAGCCTCTCCGAATACATTTTCTCTTCGCGCAGAAATGCAAAATATGAAAGGTCGAGCTCGAACGATCCGCCGTCGGAGCGACGCACCAGCTTTCTGATGTGCGGAACATATTTGTCCGAGCCGTAAGGCGCGAGCCCCATCACTTTGTACTCGCCGTCGTTCACCTCGAAGCCGAGATAGGCGGTGATCGCGCTGTAGAGGAGACCGATCGAATGCGGGAACGACACGTCGCCCAAGAGTTCGATCCTCGCGCCTTCGGCTTTGTAGAAGCTCAACGTCCGCCACTCGCCGACGCCGTCGGCCACCAGAATGGCGGCCTCTCGGAAACCGGAATAATGGTAGGCGCTCGCCGCATGGGAGAGGTGGTGGTCGTAAAAGAGAATCTCTCTTTCGAAACCGAGGCGCTCGCGAATGCTCTGCTCGGGCAGATGTGGATTGAGGCGATAGAGCGATTTCGGCGTGGCGATCGGGAGATCGGGCAATCCGAGCCATATGTTGCGACCGAGCTTCGCGTAAGGGTCCTCATAATAGGCCACGCATTCGACCTCGTCGATCGTGACATCGGCCCGATCGAGACAATAGCGAATGGCGTTGAGTGGAAGATCCGGGTCGTGCTTCTTACGCGTGAAGCGCTCTTCCTGAGCCGCTGCGACCAATCGGCCGTCGACCAGCAAAGCCGCCGCCGCGTCGTGATAGAAGGCCGATATGCCGAGGATGACGCTTTTGCTCATCGAGTTTCCCGTTTTCTCGCCTTCTCGGCGGCGCGATGTCTCATCCCTCCGACGAATCGATGCACAGGACGCGCGTAATCGCGCTGGCCAATACTGCGACGGGGTCGGATGGCTCGTCGAGCGCGCGCCAGGCGATGAAGCCGTCAGGGCGCACGAGCAATGCGCCGCCGGAGCCGATCGCGGTACGCGTGAGGAACGAATCGTCCTCCTCGATCAAATCGACGCCGATCTGAAACGCGGTCAACGGCGCGCCGCCCGTCGCTTCCGCCGCGCGCGACGCCGCGGCGATCCATGCCCCCCCGGACGGCCCGGCGAATAGCACGAGCCCCCGACCGACGATGTCGTGCGTCGAGATTCGCGCGCCGTCGCGAAGGAGAGCGACATGCGCGAGGCGTGAGCCGGGACGACCGCTCGGTCTCAAAGTGTCGTCCACGACGCGGCCGTCGTCGGGCTCCTCGAGGCAGATCGCCGAGGATCGGTATCGATAGCTCATGGCGACATCGAGATAGTTCACCCGGCCGCGCGCATCCGAGAGCTCTGCGCGATCGCCGCGTATGCGCTCGACATAATTCTCCGTCGCGCGCGCTATGGCGAGCTGCGCGACCGGACGTCGCTCGGGCTCATAGGTGTCGAGCAGGGCCGGACCGGCTTCGCCATGGATCGCCATCGCCAGCTTCCAGGCGATATCGGCTGCATCCTGAATCGCGGCCTGTCCGGCGAGCCCGCCGACCGGCGGCATGATATGCGCCGCATCCCCCGTGAGAAAGACGCGGCCGACCTGCATTCGCTCGGCGAGGAGCGCCGACATGCGCCAGGGAATGACGTCGAGAATCCGCACCTCGAGATCGGGCTGACCGAGCGCCGCCCGCACCACATGCTCGCAGCGCGCCGCATCGAAATCCGAAGGACTCTCACGATGCGGGTCGTATTCCACATTGAGCTGACCGCGATCTTGATCATCGCAGCTAACGAAAGCGCCCGTGAACTCCCGATTGCGAATATAACACAGCAGGAAGCCGCGGCCGGCCAGCGCGCGGGCGAGATCGGCTTCGAAAAGTATCGAAACCGCATGCGAGACGCCGTCCCGCCCGACCATTCCGACGCCGAGCGATTTTCGAATCTCGCTGCCGCTCCCGTCTGACGCGACGAGATAGTCCGCCAGGACGGTGGTTTCTCCTCCGTCGGACGCGTCGCGCAGCACGGCGCGAACGCCGTTTTCGTCCTGCGTGAAGGAAACGAGCTCTGTGCAAAAGCGAATATCGGCTCCGAGTTCGCGCGCGCGCCGAAGCAGGATCGGCTCGACCCGATCTTGGCCGGCGCTGCACATCCTCGCCGGCGATAGCCGACTCGTGTCCGACCACCCGGGCGCGCCGAGCGTTCGGATCGGCGGGTCGGTGAGGCTTTCCGCGATGATCGTCGTGTTGTCTCCGGGCGCCGCCCGGCTGGCCCGTTGCAGTTCGGATTCGAGCCCGGGAATCAATAGCAGCAGTTCGAGGCTGCGGAGATTGAGACCATGCGCTCGCGGGTGGCTCGACAGCGTCGAACGGCGCTCGACCAGGAGACAAGGGACGCCGCGAGACGAGAGCAGCAACGCCGTCGTCAGTCCAGAATATCCTGCGCCCGCGATCAGGACAGGCACGTGTCTGAGAGTCATGGTCGCAGCCTCTTTCGCATTGCGGGGGGAGTCCTATTTTTCCGCTCGGCTCCAGATGGTTCTCCACAGATCGACGTGCAGTCCTGCGAGATCGCGCAATTTCTCGAACGTCGGCCATGCGCGCTGCATCTCGGTCCCGTGGAGACGGCGCCAGAGCCATACGCCGCATGCCGCCTCTGGAACGATCAGGGACAGATAGGCGATCGCCGGCGAGTCGAGATGAAGTCCGAGAGCGACGAGCGGAACGCCGAATAGCCAGAGCGACGCGCTGTCCGCTTTCGCGACCGTGGTGAAGTCCCCTCGCGCCTGAGAAACCGCGCGCAGGACGTTGGTCGCGTAACGGAGCGGCAAGGACAGAGCGAGCGCCTGGATGAAGACCGACCACCATGGCCCCTGTTGACCATAAAGGCCTCCCAACGGGTCCCGGCACGCGATCAGAGCCGCGGCGAAGGGAAAGACGACGATCGCGCCGTGACGCCACAACGCTCTTATGATGGGGTCGTATTCGCGGCCATTTCGCTCCGGCAATCGATAAGCGAGATATCGCATGAGCGCCATGAAAGGCGCGAACACGAAAAGGATCAGCGTCTGGCCCGCGGCGTAGGAATTGATCCGTGCGATATGATATGTCCCGAGCCATGGCGCAGCGAATAGGCTGAGACAGACGAAGATCGCCGCCTGCATTGTCAGGATGCGCTGCGACTCCCACGCCGTGGAGCGGAGAAAACGCAGCGTCCAGGCGCGCTCCGGAACGACGAGCGACAGCGCGTTTCGTTGCGCGAGGACGCGCCAGCACCAGAAGGAGGAGAGGATCGCCACGAGCGAACCGCTGACGAAGCATCCCGCGAGTCCCATGCCCAGACCATTCATGAACAGGAGATTGCCGGCGATCTTCGCTATCGCCTCGATCAGCCTCCAACGGACGACCCTCGGTCCATCGGCCAATGCGTGAAGAACGAAAGCGGCTGTGCTGCCGAAGAATCGAAAGGGCGCCGCGAGCGCGAACCAGAACACGCTCACGCCGAGGGGACCGGCGATTTCGGCGTCGTGAAAGAGCCATCCGACCAAGCCGGGGTAGAAGGCGAGGCCGAACCCGCAACAGCAGAGGCCGGTTATCGATGCGACGATGAGGACCTGTGCGGTGACGCGGGGCGTGTCGCCGCTCCGCTCCGCCTGAGGGATCAGCGTCGATGCGACGGCGCCGATCGCCGCCATCAGCACGATGTCGACGATCGCCATGCGCGTCAGCATCACATAAGCGCCCGAGGCGCCGCCGCCGAGGCGTGCGACCATGACGATGTCGGCCTGCTGAGTCAGCTGAGCCACGCCGAGCGCCGAGAGCAGCGGCCAATATCCTCGCCAGAAGCTCTTGTCGACGACCGTCATCGCGGTATGGGGCTCCAGCCGGGGAAGTAGTCGAGGTCGAAGGTCGGCGTCACAAAATATCCGAACTCGCCCTCGGGAGCGGGAAGCGGCGTATCGAAGCGGACATGCTGAACCTGCTCGAGCCCGCAATAGACGCTATCGATCTTGGCGGCGACGACAGCCGCCCCGTCGAGCGAGCGGCTTCCTAGAATGAGCTGGCATTTGTCGGTGTCGCGGTCCAGCATCATCCATCGGGTCGCCGCCGCGGTCATGATCGGCAGGAGCTGCTCCTCTCCCAGCCGATCGCGAAACTCCGATTGCAGCAGCCATTCATAGACCCAGAGAAAGAAGCTCCAGCCGAACGTCAGCTTCCTCTCGATCGCCCATGCCATGAAGGGCATGTAGATATCGTGTCCGTCGGGCCCGGTGAAATCGAGCAGCCGCGGGCATGTGTCGAACAATGTATGCCAATAGGAACGAATGCTGATGTCGATTCGGACGAACGCGCGAGAGTCCTCCGGATAGGAGCCTTGCCGCGTCGGATTCCACAGATCGTCGTAGAGCTCCGCATCGATCCTAACCGGCGCAGTCGGCAAGGGATTCATGACGCTTTTCCTCCTCGCTGTCGAAAATGTCGTGCAGATTCTGCAGATCGCGGGATATCGAATCGTAATCGAGCTCGAAGTCGCGCTCATAGGTGATCGTCGCGCCGGGCTTGTCGAAGGCGCTTCGCATCCGTCTCAGGAAATCCAGCGTGTCGTCGGCCATTTCGCGGTCGTGCGAATCGACCTTGACGCGGGGCTCGATGTAGGCCGTGCCATATCCCGCGACGTGAAAATGCTGCGTCGATTCGATGATGTTTTTCCACATTTCGACCGGCGCGCCGGAGTTGTGTTGAGCGCAGATCGCATTGGACGCATCGAACAAGACGCCGACGCCGATGTCGCGACTGAGGCGCTCGTAGAACGCCGGCGCATCCCAGGCGCCGTCCATGATCGACGGATAATTCTCCAGATAGAGTCGCGTCCCCAGCATGTCCTGCCAGATCGCGGCCCGCTCCCGTAGCCGGTCGTATTCTTTGATGTAATCGACCTCGCCGAGGTGGAAGAGCTCCGTCCCGTCATGCACGAAATAGAGGACGTGGTCGGACACATAAATAGGCTTCATCTCTTCGATGAAGAAGCGAATTCGATCTCCGAATTTCTTCTAGGTTTCGAGATCGTTCTCGGCATATTTCGAGAGCATCATATGAAAGCCGACCGGGCAATCGAAGGCGTCGATCAGCTCCTGCGGCGGGAGATGAAGGAAATTATCGATCAGCAGCTCCACATAATCGATCTGGCGCGCCTTGATCATTTTCTGAACCATGCCGAGCGAGCCGGGCAGTGTGAAATTGAAGCCGATTTTCAATTCGCCCTCCATCCGAATGTCGGGATTTCGACAGTTTCCACCGATGACACGTCGGCGCGCGGCGCGTCCGCCGCAAATTCCGCCTGCTCGAGCCCATGAAAACGCCGCCCCCCGAAATCGGAGGACGGCGCCCGCGAGAACCAGATCAGCAGCCGGTCTTGCAGGTGTTGCACGAGCCGCACATCGCGGCGGCGCGACCGATGACCGGGAGGACCTTCTTCGTAGCGATCTTGATAGCCATCTGACTTCTCCATTGTGACGTTGATTATGGATCGACAATAAAAAGATTCACGTCTCTATACTGTCGTCTGCGCCGCTCGTAACGTCAAACCGAGCGGTATCTCAGAATCTTGCGGCCAGCGCATTCATAGAGCGCTCGCCATAATTGCCAACTGCACACATACATACGTTATGCGACGGCGCATTTATATGCAAATACTTGATAGTTAGCACAATAGTACATCTTTCGTGATGTATATACGTGCAAATACGACGACATACAGCGACGACGTCGCAGAAAAACAGCCATGTATACGCTCTCCTAAAAAACGCGTCGTCATACAACAGAACGGGCGAGCCGGCGCGAATCGGACATGCCGTGAAACAATTTTTTCGATTTGAGCCGCCTAGGAGAACAAACGTTCGGAACGGAGGCGGTGCCCCTCCGCTGGCCGGCGAGGTCGATCGATCGTCATTATCGCGAATGAGCCACGTCGCCGTCGGGGCGCGCCTTTTCGCGCCGACCGTCTCCCCGCCGGCGAGCGCTGCGGCGCTCGGTCGGTGCGACGCATCGCGAAGGCGAGTGTCGCGACGGCAGCCCCGGTCGTTCGAGGGCGATTGCGGCCATCCGTGCGCCTGCTCCGGCGCTCGCCCGTCCTTCCCCTCGCTCCCGCACTCGACAATCAGGGCTCCGAATTCGGGTTAACGAGCAGAGAGTTTTCAGCGTCATGGCCGCGCTTGTCGCACGGCTGTCCGGTTCAAGATAGGCATAGTATTATCTCGTATTGGCGTGGGTCC
>NZ_JAINDZ010000160.1 GCF_019802345.1 Methylosinus sp. Sm6
AATGTCGCGCATCCCGCCAATCTCGCTTATGTGATCTATACATCCGGCTCCACCGGACGCCCCAAGGGCGTCGCCGTGACGCATGGCGGGCTGAGCAATCTGACGATGGCGCAGACGGCGCTGGGAGCGGGGCCTGGCAGCCGCGTGCTGCAATTCTCGTCGGCGAGCTTCGATGCGGCGATCTGGGAAATTGCGATGACGCTGTCGTCCGGCGCTTGTCTCGTCCTGCCGCGAAGCGAGCAGAGAGCCGGGGAAGCGCTGCGCGTGCTGCTGGTCGCGGAGAGCGTCACGCACGCCACTCTTCCGCCCGCGGTGCTGGCGGGACTGACGCCGCCCGATGAATCGGCAATGCGCTGTCTGGTGGCGGCGGGCGAAGCTTTGTCTTCGGCGTCGACCGCGCTATGGGCGGCGCGCTGCCACATGATCGACGCCTATGGACCGACGGAGTCGACGGTCTGCGCGACGATGAGCGGCGCGCTCGTTCCCGGCGAGACGCCGCCGATCGG
>NZ_JAINDZ010000161.1 GCF_019802345.1 Methylosinus sp. Sm6
AGCCGCGCGGCCCGCCGCGATGCTGGATATAGGGTTGTCCCTCGGCGTTCACGGTCGCGAGGTAGAAGCTGTTCTGCTGGGCGATGAAGGCGGCCAGCTGAGGGGTGATGCGGTCCTGCCAGCCGCGCGCCTCCATTTTGGCGTAGGCGTCGCGCGAGCCATTGCGGCGCTGGAGCTGCTTCACCGTCTCGGTGAAGGCGATGTCGCTGTTGGGGCGTTGATTGTCCATGATCGATCCCTTGGCAGAGTCGAGGGAGCGGGCGCCCAGCCGCGAAAGCGGCCGGGCGCAGAACGGAGATCAGAATGTGACGAGGCTGTAGCCCTGGTCGAGATAGCTCGACAGATCGAGCACACCCGGCGTTCCGGGAATCGCCTTTTCGTAATCGAGCTTCAGTCCGGTCTTGCGGGCGTCCTCCGTGGCGCCGAAGACATCCGCGCAGCCGCCGCAGACGCCCGCGACGACATCCTTCACCGCTTCGTAGAGAGCATGCGCCGCGTGG
>NZ_JAINDZ010000162.1 GCF_019802345.1 Methylosinus sp. Sm6
CTACGGCGCTATGAAAAGCGCGCGTCGCGAGCGGCTTGCTCCCGAACTGCTACACCACCGGTGGGGACACGACCCGATGACGCGGACCACTAATGTTCCGCGTCATCTGAATTGAAGGCCCGAAGGCCCCCTCCCTCGCCCTCCCCCGCTTCCCGGGAGAGGGGGCGTCGACGTTTCGCGAACCTTACTATGAAGCGCCGAATCTGCTCCCTCTCCCGCAAAGCGCGGGAGGGTTGGGGAGGGGGCGTCGAACGCCCTTCATTGACGCAGTTCACGAGACGAGATTCTGTCCAGCTGAGATTAAGCCGAATTTCCGCTGTCTTCAAGGCGGGCGCGATGAGGCGCAGGGCTTCGAATCCAGGTTAACAAATTCCGTGCAACCGCGTAATGCCCGCGCTTGTCGCGGGCATCCACGCCGTGACGCCGCGACGTGCGGGAAAAAGAGGCGGTGATGTTCGGCTCATGTTCCGGCTTTGCGGGCCGTCACGGCGTGGATGGCC
>NZ_JAINDZ010000016.1 GCF_019802345.1 Methylosinus sp. Sm6
CCGCCGCCGTGCCAGCCGCCATGACCGCCGCCGCCGTGCCAGCCGCCATGACCGCCGCCGCCGTGCCAGCCGCCATGACCGCCGCCGCCGTGCCAGCCGCCATGACCGCCGCCGCCGTGCCAGCCGCCATGACCGCCGCCGCCGTGCCAGCCGCCATGACCGCCGCCGCCGTGCCAGCCGCCATGGCCGCCGCCATGGCCTCCGTGATGCTGGGCGAGCGCCGCGGAAGGCGCCGCGAGCGCCGCGCCCAGGGCGAGAACCAAGATATATTTGTTCGACATCGGTAACCCTCCGTTTGAGCGGCCGCGAAGCCGGCGCCTTTTTGATGCGTCGTCGCTTCGAGGGAGGAATACTAGCTCGGACGCGGCTTGCGCCTTGTGCGTTGTCGCACAGTTCACGCGGAAATCCCACCGACCGCCGCGTGATCGCGAGAGCCGGCGCCGCCATTGATTTCGGGAAGCGGGCGGCTATAGTCCGCGCCCGTTGGCCGGCCGTTCGCGCCGGCGCCAGGCGCGTCCGCCGCTTCTAAGAGATCGAACATGAAATTGATCCAGATCGCACAAGCCCAGACCGATCCGGCGCCCGCCCCCGCCCCTCCGACGCCTCCCGCGCCCCCGGCTCCTGCGGCGCCCGCGCCGGCCGCGCCGCCGCCGGTTCCGCCGACGGCCACCGTGCAGAGCGCGCCGGACGCCGCCGCCCCGCCCCCGCCGGCTCCCGACATGCTGACGCAGCTCGCGCCGCTTCTGTTCATCACACTGATCGTCTATTTCATCGTGCTGCGGCCGCAGAACCGCCGCGCCAAGGAGCAGAAGGAGGCGCTGAAGAATGTGCGCCGCGGCGACACCATCGTCACCAGCGGCGGCCTCGTCGGCAAGATCACCAAGACGATCGACGACGCCGAGGTCGAGGTCGAGATCGCGCAGAACGTGCGCGTGCGCGTCCTTCGGCAGGCGATCTCGGACGTGCGCGCCAAGGGCGAGCCGGTAAAGGATCAAGCCGGCGCGCGTTGACGCATCGGCGGTAATCGCTCGCCGCAATCGCGCCGGATCGGCCGGCGCGCGCGGCTTTTACATCGAACGGACGCTCGATGCTGCGCTTCTCCAAATGGAAGATCATCGCCGTTCTGGCGCTGACGCTCTCCGCTATTTTCGTCGTCGTTCCCAGCCTCGTATCGCCGGCGAGCCTGCAGGCCATATCCAAGGCGCTGCCCGAATGGGCGCAGCCGCGCACCATCGTGCTCGGTCTCGATCTGCAGGGCGGCTCCTATGTGATGCTGGAGGTCGACAAGCCCTCCGTGCTGCACACGCAGGTGACGAATCTGCGCGACGACGTGCGCCGCATCCTGCGTGAGGAAAAAATAGCGATCACCGGCGGCATCGGCGCGCAGGCGCGCGGCGTGCAGCTGCGCATCCCCGAAGCCGCCGACCGCGCCAAGGCGCTGCCGAAGTTCCGCCAGCTGGCGCAGGGCTTCGGCTCGGCGCGGATGGGCGGCGCGCCGCCGCTCGAAGTGCGCGAGGGCGACGACGGCCTCGTCCAGATCGTCGTCACCGAGGCGGGCGTCACCGACAAGGTTCGCCGCGCCGTCGAGCAGTCGATCGAGGTCATCCGCCGCCGCGTGGACGCGCTCGGCACCAGAGAGCCGAGCATTCAGCGCCAGGGCGACGATCGCATCATCGTGCAGGTCCCCGGGCTGCAGGATCCCGAGCAGCTGAAGCAGATCCTCGGCCAGACAGCCAAGCTCGAGTTCCGCCTCGTCGCCGAGCCCGGCGCGAGCCCCTCCGAGATCGAGGAGCTGGAACAGACCGAGCAGCAGGGCAAGATCGGCATCGAACGCCAAGTCATGGTGCAGGGCGAGGATCTGACCGACGCCCAGCCCGGCTTCGACCAGCGCAATGGCGAGCCTGTCGTCAATTTTCGCTTCAATATTCGCGGCGCGCAGAAGTTCGGCGAGGTCACCTCGAAGAATGTCGGGCGCCTGTTCGCCATCGTGCTCGACAACAAGGTGATTTCGGCGCCGCGCATCCTGACGCCGATCACCGGCGGCTCGGGACAGATCTCCGGCCATTTCACGGTCGAGCAGGCCAATAATCTCTCGATCCTGCTGCGCGCCGGCGCCCTGCCCGCCAAGCTCGACATCGTCGAGGAGCGCACCGTCGGCCCCGGCCTCGGCCAGGATTCGATCGACGCGGGCAAGCGCGCGGCCTATGTCGGCGCCGGCCTCGTCGTCGTCTACATGCTCATCACCTATGGCGTGTTCGGAATCTTCGCCAATCTGGCGCTGTTCGTCCATATCGCCTTCATCTTCGCCGGCCTCGTGCTCACCGGCTCGACGCTGACCTTGCCCGGCATCGCCGGCATCGTGCTGACGATCGGCATGGCGGTCGATTCGAATGTGCTGATCTATGAGCGCATCCGCGAGGAGCAGCATGGCGGGCGATCGATCCTCGCCTCGCTCGACGCCGGCTTCAACCGCGCCTTCGCGACCATCGTCGACTCCAATGTCACCATGTTCGTCGCCGCGGCGATCCTCTATTTCCTCGGCTCCGGCCCGGTGCGCGGCTTCGCCGTGTCGCTGGCGCTCGGCATTTTGACGACCATCGTCACCGCGGTGACGATGACGCGCATGATGATCGCCGCCTGGTATCACTTCGCGCGTCCGACGCGCCTGCCGATCTGAGGGTGAAGCATATGAAGCTCCTGCGTCTCGCCCCGGAGAACACCAAATTCCCGTTCATGCGGTTCCGCCGCGTGAGCTATCCCTTCTCGGCCATGCTCTCGATCGCCTCGGTGCTGCTGTTCATCCTGCATGGCATGAATTTCGGCATCGACTTCGCCGGCGGCACGGTGATCGAGGTGCGCGCCAAATCCGGCCACGCCGAGGTCGCGACATTGCGCTCGACCGTGGAGACGCTCGGCCTCGGCGACATGGAGGTGCAGGCCTTCGGCAACGAGTCCGACGCGACCTTGCGCTTCGGCCTGCAGGACGGCGGCGACGCCGCGCAGCAGGCGGCGGTGGAGAAGGTGCGCGGGGCCGTCGGCGCGGACTATGAGCTGCGCCGCGTGGAAGTGGTCGGCCCGCGCGTCTCCGGCGAGCTGGTGCAGTCGGGCACGCTCGGCGTCGTGCTGTCGATCGTCGCCGTGCTCACCTATCTCTGGTTCCGCTTCGAATGGCAGTTCGCCATCGGCGCCGTCATCGCGACGATGCACGATCTTCTGCTCACGGTCGGATTCTTCTCGCTCACCCAGCTCGAGTTCAACACGACCTCGATCGCGGCCATCCTCACCATCGTCGGCTATTCGCTGAACGAGACCGTCGTGGTGCTCGACCGCATTCGCGAGATGATGCGAAAATATAAGAAGATGCCGACGGATCAGATGATCGATCTGTCGATCAACGCCGTGCTGCCGCGCACCATCATGACCGCGACGACCGTGTTCCTGGCGCTGATGTCGCTGGCGATCTTCGGCGGCCATGTGATCCGCAGCTTCTCGCTGGCGATGATCTGGGGCATTTTCGTCGCCACCTATTCCTCGGTGTTCATCTGCTCGCCCATGCTGATCTATCTCGGCCTGCGCAGCGAGGATCAGGACAAGGCGCCCGAGCCCGCGCCGGCCAAATCCGGCGCCAAGCCCGCCAAGACGAGCGCCCGCGCCAAGCCCAAGGCCGCCTGAGGCGCGGGGCCATGGCGGAGCATGGACAGGGCTTCGTTCCGGGCCGTCACAGGATCGAGGCCTATGGCGGCGGGGGCTTCCGTTTCGCGGACATGTCGCATCGCGGCTCGCTGCTCGCCCTGCCGTCCGGCGTCCACGCCATCGACGCGGCCGAAGCGGCCGCAGTGACCGAGGGGACGCTCGCTCCCCTCCTCGCCGAGCCGCCCGGGACGGTCGAGCTGCTGATCTTCGGCGCCGGCGCCAATCTGCGCCCGCTCGGCGCCGCCCTCCACGCTCGCTTGCGCGCGCGCGGGATCATGGTCGAGGCGATGGCGACGGGCCCCGCCGTGCGCACCTATAACATGCTGGTCGACGAGGATCGGCGCGTCGCGGCGGTGCTGATCGCCGTTTGAAAAGCGGAGCCGATCGAGATGGACGACGCGCGGACGAAGCGGGACGCCGAGCTCGCCGAGAATTACCGACGCTGCGAGGAGCTCGTCCGCGAGCAGGACGTCGATCTCTGGCTCTCCTGTCTGTTCGCGCCCGCGGCCGCGCGTCCGCATCTCCACGCCATCGGCGCCTTCGCCGTCGAGATCGCGAGCGTGCGGGCCAAGACGTCGCAGCCTCTGCTCGGCGAGATGCGGCTGCGATGGTGGTATGACGCGCTGGAGGCGGCCGGCGAGCCGGGGGCGGGCGAGGAGAGCGGCGGCGCGCGCGCGCACCCGGTCGCCGATGCGCTGATCGACACGCTGCAGCGCCGCTCCATCCCGCCGGAGGACGTCATCCGCCTGCTCGAAGCGCATGTGTTCGACCTCTATGACGAGCCGATGGAATCCATGGAGGCTCTCGAGACCTATAGCGACAATGTGTTCGGCGCGCCCATGCGCTGGCGCGCCGCCGCGATCGACGCAGAAGACGCGGCTCGCCAGGAAGAGGCGCTGCGGCTCGCCGGCCGCGCCGTCGGCCTCGCCTTTGTTCTTCGCTCCCTTCCCCACCATCTGGCCCTCGGCCAGCAATTTATTCCCGCCGAGCTGATGGCGCGCCATCGCGCCGCGGAGGACATGGGCCACGCCCGCGCAACCCCGGCCATCCGCAGCGTCCTCGCCGAAATCCGCGCGCACGCCCTCGCCCATTACGAGGCGGCGCGGCGCGCTGTGGTCGGCCAGGGACCGGCCGGCGCGGCGCTGCTGCCCGCCGCTCTGGTTCCGCTCTATCTGAAGCCGATGGAGAGCAAGGCCTTCGATCCGTTTCGGCCCGCCGCCCCGCCCGCGCAATGGCGCCGGCAATGGCGGCTGTGGCGCGCCGCGCGCGGCAAAGGCCTGTGATCGGCGTCATGCCGCTGGCTTCGCGGAAAGCGCGAGCCCATATGTCGCACCCCTCGAAGTTTGATGCATCCGGCGCCCGAAACGCGCTATGGACGATGAAACCGCGCCCGCACGCGCCAGAATCGCAGCAAGCTCCGAGACCGATCCGCGCCCCATGATCAATCCCGCCGACGCCGATCTCGGCCATCAGGCTCGCCAGCTTCGCGTCGACACGCTCATCATCCTGCGCTGGCTGGCGATCATCGGCCAGACCATAGCGACGCTCGCCACTTATTATTACTTCAACTTCGATTTCCCGATCGGCCTCAGCTTCATCGCCATCGCCACCTCGGCCTGCCTCAATGTGGCGCTGCGCCTCGGCACGCCGCGCACCTTCCGGCTCGACGACAGCGAGGCGGCGCTGCTGTTGTCCTATGATATTCTGCAGCTCTCGGCCCTGCTCTATCTCACCGGCGGCGTCGCCAATCCCTTCGCCATGCTGTTCCTCGCGCCGGTGATGATCTCGGCGGTGTCGCTGCCGCGCAAGCTCACCATTCTGCTCGGCCTGCTGATGATCGCCGCGGCGACGATCCTCACCGTCGAGTTCCTGCCTCTGCCCTGGTACGAGGGCGTGCAGCTGCATTTCCCGCTGCTCTATCGAACGGGCGTGTGGACCTCGCTCGTGCTCAGCGCCGCCTTCGTCGGCCTCTACGCCGCGCGCGTCTCCGACGAGGCGCGGCTGCTTTCCACCGCGCTCGCGGCGACTGAACTGGTGCTGGAGCGCGAGCAGCATCTCTCCCAGCTCGACGGGCTCGCGGCGGCGGCGGCGCATGAGCTCGGCACGCCGCTCGCGACGATCGCGCTCGTCACCAAGGAGCTGCAGAAGTCCTTGCCGGAGAATGCGCCGGCGCTCGCCGACGATCTCGCTCTGCTCGCGCAGGAGGCGCTGCGCTGTCGGGAAATCTTGCGCAAGCTCGTCTCGCTCGGCTCGGAGGACACCGGCGGGCTGCTGGACCAGGCGTCGATGGAGACGCTGATCCAGGAGGTGGTCGAGCCGCATCGCGCTTTCGGCGTCGAGGTCGAGGTGATCAAGAGCGGACCGCCGGACGAGCCGGCCTTCGTGCGCAATCCGGCGATCGTCTACGGGCTCGGCAATCTCGTCGAGAACGCCGTCGATTTCGCCCATTCGAAAGTCAAGATCGAGGCGTCCTGGTCGCGCAATCTCGTCGTCGTGGTCATCGAGGACGACGGCCCGGGCTTCTCGCAGCACATTCTCAACCGGCTCGGCGATCCTTATGTGAGCGGCCGCTCGAGCGAGCGCCGCACCAAGACCGAGCCCGGCGCCGGGCTCGGCCTCGGACTGTTCATCGCCAAGACCTTGCTGGAGCGCTCGGGCGCGACGGTGACGACCGCCAATGCGCTTCCGCCGAAGACCGGGGCCAGGGTCACGATCGTGTGGCCGCGCTCGGCGCTGGAGCGCAGCGCCGCCGGCGGCGAGCGCGACACGCGGCCTGGAGAGGCACAAACGGCTTCGCCGGACACGAAGCAGTGATATATTCGGGGGTGATCATGATCGGGGACGTCGACGCAATGACGATCGAAGAGAACAGCGCCCAGGACGCCGATTTCGAAGAGACGGGCGAGCTGCCGCAAGAGCGCTCGCTGCTGATCGTGGAGGACGACAAGCCCTTCCTCACGCGCTTGACGCGAGCCATGGAAGCGCGCGGCTTCGCGGTCACCGCGGTCGAGACCGTGGCCGAAGGGCTCGCCGCGGTCGAGGCGGACGCCCCCGCCTTCGCCATCATCGACATGCGGCTCGGCGACGGCAACGGCATCGACGTGATCTCGCGGCTCAAGGCCAAGCGTCCCGATTCGCGCGGCATCATTCTCACCGGCTATGGCAATATCGCCACCGCGGTGACCGCGGTGAAGCTCGGCGCCTTCGATTATCTCGCCAAGCCGGCCGACGCCGACGAAATCTATCACGCGCTGATGGCGACGCAGATCGACAAGCCCGACGTGCTCGAAAACCCGATGTCGGCCGACCGCGTGCGCTGGGAGCATATTCAGCGCGTCTATGAGTCATGCGACCGCAATGTCTCGGAGACGGCGCGCCGCCTCAACATGCATCGCCGCACGCTGCAGCGCATCCTGGCCAAGCGCGCGCCGCGATGATCGCGCGCCGCCGGCGCTCAACGCTCGTCACGATGCGAAGCGAGATAGAGACGCTCCGCTGCCGCGCCGGCGAAGCGCAGCAGCATGGCCTTGCGGCTCGCCGGCGCCAGACGATGCGCCGGCGCCTCGCGCAGCACGATGGCGCCATAGCCGTCGGCGACGATGAGCCCCGCGTCGGCGGGAAATGCGTTCGGCTCCAAATCTCCGGGAATGGCGAAATAGAAACGGTCGCAATGGATGCGATAGTCCATCCATTTATGATCGGCGCGGAAATCGGCGAGCGAGGATTTGACTTCGACGATGCGGATCGCGCCGTCGGGCGCGAGCGCGACGAGATCGGCGCGGCGCCCGCCCGGCAGCGGCAGCTCGGTGAGAATGGAGAGGCCCGCCGCGCGCAGATAGCGGCGGGTCCCGCGCGTCACGAGGCGCGCATTCTCCTCGCGAAGGCTCGCGCCGACCGGCGGCGGGAGGGGTGCAATATCCATCGAAGCGCTCTCGCTCGTCTCGAAAGGGCGACGAGCGTGATCTTGGCGCCGGCGCCACGCCGCGCGCAAGCGTTCGGACCCCGGCGACCGAGGAGAACCGCGCAAAAATGAGATCGATCTTCGCCCTTCTGCTCCTCGCCCTCGGCGCCGGCGCGGCCCATGGCGCCGAGCGCGTCGTCAATATCTTCAATTGGAGCGATTACATCGATCCGACCGTGCTCGAGGATTTCACCCGCGAGACGGGCGTCAAGGTCGTCTACGACACTTTCGACTCCAACGAAGTTTTGGAGACGCGCCTGCTCGCCGGCTCGGCGGGCTATGACGTCGTCGTCCCTTCGGCGACCTTCCTGCAGCGCGAGATCAAGGCCGGCGTGTTCCGGCCGCTCGACAAGAGCAAGCTGCCCAATCTGAAGAACGTCTGGCCCGACATCGCGATGCGCCTCTCCCGCTACGACCCCGGCAATGCATTTGCTGTCAACTACATGTGGTTCACCACCGGGATCGCCTTCAATGTCGCCAAGATCAAGGAGCGCATCGGCGACAAGCCCATCGTCTCCTGGGACCAGGCGCTGAAGCCCGATAATTTACGCAAATTCGCCGATTGCGGCGTCTATGTGCTCGACAGTCCCGAGGATCTGTTCTCGACGACGCTCAATTATCTGAAGCTCGATCCGAATTCGAAGGAACCTGGCGACATTCGCCGCGCCGCCGATCTCCTCTCGGGGCTGCGCCGATACATCAAGAAATTCCACTCTTCCGAATATATCAATGCGCTCGCCAATGGCGACATCTGCCTCGCCATTGGCTGGGCGGGCGACAGCTTCCAGGCGCGCAACCGCGCGCGCGAGGCGGCCAATGGCGTCGAGATCGCTTATGTGATCCCGCAGGAGGGCGCGCTGATGTCGCTCGACAATCTCGCCATCCCCAAGGACGCGCCGCATCCCGACGAAGCGCATCTCTTCATCGATTTCCTGCTGCGTCCCGACATCGCCGCGCGCAACACCAAGGTGACGCATTTCGCCAATGGCGTCGCCGATTCGCGTCCGCTCGTCGACAAGGAGATCGCGGACAATCCGGCCATCTATCCCGACACGGCGGCGATGAGAAAGCTGTTCACCGTGACGGCGCCGGATCTCGCGATCCAGAAGATCGTCACCCGCGAATGGACGCGCGTGAAGACCGGGCGCTGACGCGGCTCCCGGAGCGCCGCAACGCGCCGGCGACGGCCGCCGCCGCATCGCGCCAGCTGTCGACATAGGCGCCGCTCGCGGGCCGCGTCGCGACGCCTCCCGCATCGATCGACGCCAGCGCCCTCACATAGGCCGCCGCATCCGCTCCGCTGTCGACGAGGCGCAGCGATCCGTCGGCGAACGCCCGCCGATAGATGCGATGATGATCGAACTCGTCCGTCTCGCGCGGCGCATTGACGATCACCGGCCGACCCGATTGCAGACAGGCGAGCACGCTGCCGCGCCGCGAGGTGAGCCCCTCGGGAAAACGATAGAGGAAGCAGTCGACCTCGCCGAACAGGGCGTTCAGCTCGGCGAAATCGTCGATATAGCCGGTGACGAGCATGCGCTCCTCGACGCCGAGCCGGCGCGCCTTCGCATAAAATTCATCCTCGACGCGATCCGCTCCCTTCACGAAGCCCCCGATGAAGAGGCAGAAGGCCGGACAGCCCGCGCGCATCGCGGCTTCCGCGACATCGAGCACGAAGCCGCTCTGCTTCTTGGGATAGATCGCGCCGAAATGGCCGATGATAATCCCCCCTTGCGCTTTGGCCTCACGCAGCCGCGCGGCGAAGCGCGGCGCGGCGGAAGGCGCGACCGGCGGGATATTGGACGGAATCGGCGCGATCACGGTCGGCTTGCCCGCGAGGCGCATCGCGCGGCTCGCCAGGAAGCCCGCCCGCACATGCGGAGACGAGAAGACGAGCGCCTGCGCGACCAGCGCATAAGCGCCGACGACGAGGCGCCGACGCCAGTCGAGATCGGCCCATTCGTGCAGAACGAGCGCGCTGCCGCGGCCGCGCAGACGCGCCGAGATCAAAGCGGCGAGCGGCGTCAGCAGCGCTTTCTTCCAGGCCACGACCGGAACATTGATCGCGATCGCATCGCATGCGCCGAGCGCCCTCCAGATCGCCGCGAGATCGCGCGGCCCGCCCGAGACGGCGAGCATGCGCGCCTTCCCCCCGATCCGCGGCCAAGCCCCGGCGACGGCGCGCGCAAAGGCCTCGACGCCGCAAGGCGCGGGGGAGCTCGAGATCAGGAACAGCGTCTCGGCGGGCGTATCCTCGGCGGTCATGCGATTGTCCTGATGCGATGCGTCAGGCGGATTTGCGCGCCTGCGCCCCGCTCTCCCCCTCCTCGACCGGAGCGAAACGGGTCGTGACGGTCACGCTCTCGGGCTCGCCAGAAGCGGCGACGCCCGCGGCAACACCCGCGGCAACGCCTGCGGCCTGCGTCTCTGGCTGCGTGTCTTTCTCCGGCGCGCGACGCGCCCGCAGCACGGCGATCCCGAGCCCGGCGGCGAGGCCCGCCGCGAGGCCCACGCCGGCCATCAGCGTGCCGCTCGGCGGGAAGCTGCGCGCGATCGGCGGCGTCGCCATCGTGATGACATGCGTGCTCGCCGCATCGAGCTGGCGCGCCTCGCCGGTCTGGCGCGCGCGCGTGAGGAACGACTGATAAATGCTGCGGCTCGCATCCACCTCGCGCTCGAGATCGTGCAGCTCGACCGAGGCCTGGCCTGCGTCCGCGGCTCGCCCCTCGAGCTTGCGCACCTCTCGGCTCAGCGCTTCCTCGGTGCTGCGCGCGCGCTCATAATCCTTGCGCAGCGACCCCGCGACGCGGCCGAGCTCGGCGGCGACGAGACGGCGTGTTTCGGCGAGCCGCGCCGTCGCGTTGCGCACGACCGGGTGCCGCGGGCCGAGATCGGCCGAGAGATCGGCGAGACGCTGCGCCGCTTCCGCCTGGCTATTGCGCAGATTGTTCAGCGTCATGAGATTCATGCTCGCGGCGATATCGGCGAGATCGGCGTCCGAGCGCCCGCCTCTCTGCGCCTGCTCATAGCGCGAGCGCGTGTCCTCGAGCCGCGTGCGCGCGAAAGTGAGCTGCTGATTGAGTTCTTTGAGCCGCTGCTCATCCGCATAGAGCTCGCGCGTGCCGATGAGCCCGTGACGCGCCTTGTAATTCTCCACGGCTTTCTCGGCCATGAGCGCACGCTCGCGCAGGCTGTCGATCCCAGCGGTGAACGAGCTCGCCGCCTGCCGCGCGGCGTCGGCATGCATGGCGCCGCGCACGCCGATATAGGCCTGCGCGACCGCATTGGCGATGCGCGCAGATTTTTTCGGATCATCGCTCGATGCGGCGATATCGATGATGAAGGTGCGCTCCGGCCGCCGCACGACGATGCGCGCGCCGAGCGCATGCACCGCACCCGCCATTTTCTCCGCCTCCGTCGGCCGCCGGCCGACGCCGAACAGACGATAGAGCAGCGACGGAGCGCCGGCGAATTGCGGATCGTCGAGCAGATGCTCGGAGGCGACGACGCGCTCCAGCACGGCTTGCGAGGCGATGATGCGCGTCTGCGTTTCGACGAAATTGATGAAGCCGTTCGAATCCTGCGCCTGATTGTCGCCCTCGAGCCCGGGGAGGCTGCGCGGATCGAGATAGATCTGCGCGGCGGCGACATAGCGTGGCGTCAGCCCTTTGGAGAGGCCGAAGCCGATCGCCGCGCCGATCACGGCCACGGATAAAATGAGCCAGCGCGAGCGCAGAGCGAGCGCCGCCAGGCTCGCGAGCGTGATGGAGCTCTTGCCGCGCGCCTCTTCGATGACGACGCTCTCCGGGCTCTCGGTCGTGTCACCGCCTCGACTGCGATAGTCCAGCATCATGCGATGTCCATTGCTGGCCCGAATCTCGCGACGGCGACGACGTCGCGTCGCCTTCCGCATTTCGGCGCCGTGGTTGATATTCTCCAAATGCTCGCAAGCCGCATTTTCTGCTAGCGGCGAATAAAGACGATTTGCAGGCGCCGAAACGCATTTGTGGGACGCTGTGAGATATCGGGACGCATCGCCTGTCCCAGGATTGGCCTGCGCGTGTCATTTTCGTGCATCTCGGTAGGAGATTCTTTCCAAAAACGGTCAAATCGAATGGAACAGAATTAGCAGCCGCTCACGATTGTCGATCGATTCACCTTCGCCGATCGCAATGTCTTCACCATCGAGCGGCAACTTTGCTGCAAATGCCGGCGAAATCCGTATGGTGAAGCCACAGGACGATACGCAACTCACATGTCGATGGAGATGATGATGCTCGCAACGATCCGACGCCTCGTGGAGGAACAGGGACGCCTCTCGGCCGCCGCCGACACGCTGCGCGACGACGCCGATCTCTATGCGTCGGGACTCACCTCATTCGCTGCGGTGCAGCTCATGCTGGCGCTCGAGGAGGCGTTCGACGTCGAGTTCCCCGAGCGCATGCTCAACAGGCGCAGCTTCGCCTCGATCGCGGCGATCGCCTCCTGCATCGCCGAACTGAAGCCGGAGGAGGTCGCCTGATGAATGCGCCTTTGGATCGCGGAGCGACCGTCGTCGCCGCCGCCGCTCTTCATGCCGACGATGTCGATCGCCGCGGTCGCTTTCCGGCGGAAGCGGTGCAGGCGCTCAAGGATGCGCGACTGATGTCGCTGCTGATCCCGACAGAGCTCGGCGGCGCCGGCGCGCCGCTCGCCGACGTCGCCGAGCTGTGCACGACGCTCGGCCATCATTGCGCGTCGACCGCGATGGTCTTCGCCATGCATCAGATCAAGGTGTCGAGCCTCGTCGCGCATGGGATGGAGAGCGAGTGGCATCGCGGCTTCATGCGCCGCGTCGCCGACGCCCAGCTCCTGCTCGCATCGGCCACGACAGAAGGCGGGGTCGGCGGCAATCTGCGCAACAGCATCTGCGCTTTCGAGCGAGACGGCGACATGTTCCGCGTCTCCAAGGAGGGCGCGCTCATCTCTTACGGCGCGCAGGCCGACGCGATCCTCGTCACGGCGCGCCGCGCCGCGGACGCGCCGCCCTCCGATCAGCGCATGGCCGTGCTGGCGCGCGGACAATATCGCCTCGAGCGCAGCGGCGAATGGGACGCTCTCGGCATGCGCGGCACTTGCAGCGAGGGCTTCACGCTCAGCGGCGAAGCGCCTCACGAGCAGATCCTCGCCAGCGAATTCGCCGATATCGCCTCGCATTCCATGCTGGCGACGGCGCATCTGCTGTGGAGCTCGGTGTGGTTCGGAATCGCCAGCGACGCCCTCGGCCGCGCTCAGGCCTTCGTGCGCAAGGACGCGCGCAAGCGCTTCGACGGCCCCTCGCCCGGCGCGTTGCGCCTCGCGGAGGCTTCGACCAAGCTGCAGCTGATGCGCGCCAATATCGTCGAAGGCCTGAGGCGCTTCGAACGCGCCAACAGCGAGCCGGACGATCTCAACTCGATGAGCTTCGCCGTGACGATGAACAACGTCAAGGTCGGCTCCTCGGAGCTCGCCCTCGAGATCATCAATCATGCGCTGCTCATCGCCGGCATCGCCGGCTACAAGAACGGCACGCCCTACAGCGTCGGCCGCCACATGCGCGACGCGCTGTCGGCGCGGGTGATGATCTCCAACGATCGCATCCTCGGCAATATGTCGACGCTGCTGCTCGCGCAGCGCATCGACGCGCGACTGGGAGACTAACGCCATGTGCGAGGCTTGCGACAGCTTTCTCGACCGCATGTTCGCCAAGGGCGTCCTGCATGCGACCGGCGTCGACGGACTTTATGGACGCGGCGCCTCCTTCGAAGCGGTCGTCGACGGATTGGACCGGCTGATCACGCGCCTCGCCAGCGACGACGCGGCCGAAGTCATTCGCTTTCCGCCCGGCATGAATCGCGCTCTGTTCGAGAAGAGCGGCTATATGAAGAACTTCCCGCAGCTCGCGGGAACGGTCCACAGCTTCGATGGCAACGAGAAGGACCATATGGCCCTGCTCGACGCCATTCACAACGGCGGCGCGTGGACGCAGGGACAGGCTGCGACCGACATCGTGCTGACGCCAGCGGCCTGCTATCCGCTCTATCCGATCGTCGCGCGGCGCGGTCCGCTGACGCCGGAGGGCGCGTTGTTCGACGTGCAGTCCTATTGCTTCCGCCACGAGCCGTCCAAGGACCCGGCGCGCATGCAGATGTTCCGCATGCGGGAATTCGTGCGCATCGGCGCGCCGGAGCAGGCCGCCTCCTTCCGCGAGCGCTGGCTCGATCGCGCGCGCGACTTCGCCGAACGGCTCGAGCTGCCGCATCATATCGACGTCGCCAATGATCCGTTCTTCGGACGCGCCGGCAAGATGATGGCGTCGAGCCAGCGCGATCAGGCGCTGAAGTTCGAGCTGCTGGTGCCGATCGAGAGCGTCGAGAAGCCCACCGCCTGCCAGAGCTTCAACTACCACCAGGACCACTTCGGCTCCCTGTGGGGAATCGAGACATCGTCGGGCGAGACCGCGCACACGGCTTGCGTCGGCTTCGGCATGGAGCGTCTCACCCTCGCCTTGTTCAAGCATCACGGATTGGATACCGATGGCTGGCCGAAATCAGTGCGCGCCGCGCTCACTCTCTGACGAGGAGGCGAGCCCGCTCGCTCCTGAGGCGGCGCATGAGCGTCATGCGCTGCATCATCCCGAGCGCGATTGGCCGCAGACCAATTGCTATGTCGATCTGTGGGTCGAGCTTCTCGCCTCGCGCGGGCTCGATCCCTCGGCGATGCTCGGCTTCACGGTCGCGCAGGACTTCGAAGGCGATCAATTCACCTTCTTCAAGCCGCGCATCGCCGATCTCGAACGGCTCTATGGCGTTCGGCTCGAGGAGCTGTCGCTCTATGATCGTCTCGACAGCCAGATCGAGCTGCAGGTTTCGCGCGGCCGCGTCGTGCTCGTCGAGGTCGACGGACATTATCTGCCCGACACGCGCGGCGTGACCTATCGCATCGACCATTCCAAGACGACGATCGGCGTCGAAGCCATCGACCTTCGCGCCCGCCGCATCGACTACTTCCATAACGACGGCTATTTCTCGCTCGACGGCGAGGACTTCGACGCGATCTTCGGACCCGAAGGCGCAGAACGCGATCCGGCCGCGCTGTTTCCCTATGCGGAATTCGTGCGCTTCGATCGCGCGCAGCCGCGCGACGATCTGCGGGAGATTGCGGAGGGTCTTCTGGTCGAGCACTTCGCCCGTCGTCCGGCGAAAAATCCATTGCGCGCCTTCGCCGCGGCGCTTCCGGCTTTGTGGGAGGCGCTGCTCGCGCGTCCGCCGTGCTTCTTCCACAGCCTCGCCTTCAACAGCTTCCGCCAGGTCGGCGCCAATTTCGGGCTGCTCGGCAGTCATCTCGAATGGCTGCGGCCAAATGGCGCTTTCATCGCCGAGAGCGCGGCGTGCGAGCGCCTGTCCTCCGGCGCGAAGGCGTTGCAGTTCCAGGCGGCGCGCGCTTCCGCGCGCAAGCGCGCGCTCGAGGCGAGCCCGGCGCTCGACGAGATGGCGCTCGCCTATGACATGCTGGTCGACGGACTGGCGAAACGGCTCGCGCGCTAGCAATGCGGATGCGCGGCGGAGACCATCGGATCGCCCTCGAAGAGGGCTGGTCCTTCGCCATCGACGAGACCGGCGCCTCGGCCGAGCCCGGCGCCGTTCCGGAGACTGCCCTGTGGCGCGCCGCGCGCGTTCCCGGAACGCTGGCGCAAGCCTTGCTTGATGCGGGCGAGGCGCTCGACGGCTTGCCGGCGCTCGACTCGCTCGACGTCTGGTACGAGACGAGCTTCATCGCGGAGAGGCCGGCGGAGCTGCGGCTCGACGGTCTCGCCAGCGTCGCCGACGTGTTTCTCGACGGCGCGCTCGTCCTGCATTCCGACAATATGTTTCACGCGCATCGCATCGCGGTCGCGAGCCCCGGCCGTCATCGGCTGCACATCGCCTTCCGTTCGGTCGAGCGCGAAATCGCCAAGACAAGCGGACGCGCGCGCTGGCGTCCGCGCATGATCGTTCCCGCGGGCCTGCGCGCCATTCGCACCACCGCGCTCGGACGCCTGCCCGGCTTCGCGCCGCCGACGCCGCCGGTCGGCCCTTGGCGCGAGATCGCGCTGGTCGAGCCCGGTCCGCTGACCGACGCGCGCATGCGCGCCTGTGTCGAGGACGGCGTTCCGACCTTGCGCGTCGCCCTCGATTTCGCGACGACGCCGGAGGGAGAGGCGCTGCTGCTCTGCGCCGGACGACGAACGACGCTGGCGCGCACCGGGGAACGGCGGCTCGAGGCGACGCTGCGCCTGCCGGACTGTCCGCTCTGGACGCCGCATACGCATGGCGAACCGCATCTGCACGTCGTCGAAGCGCGCGTCGGCGATCTGCACATCGACCTCGGCCGCGTCGGCTTTCGCGACATTCGCGTCGAGCGCGGCGCCGACGGGCGCGACTTCGAGCTGTTCGTCAACGGACTTCCGATCTTCTGCCGCGGCGCGTGCTGGACGGCGGCGGATGCGGTGTCGCTGCGCAGCCGGCGCGAGGATTGCGAGCCCCTGCTCGTCGCCATGCGCGACGCCGGCATGAACATGGTCCGCGTCCCCGGCGTCACTCTCTATGAGAGCGACGATTTCTATGATCTCTGCGATGAATTGGGGATCATGGTCTGGCAGGACTTCGCCTTCGCCAATTTCGATTTCCCCGTGCAGGACGCGGCCTTTTGCGCGAGCGTCGAGCGCGAGGCGACGCAGTTTCTGCAGCGCGTGCAATCCGCGCCGTCGCTGTCGGTGCTCTGCGGCGGCAGCGAGGTCTATCAGCAGGCGGCCATGCTCGGCCTCGCGGAGGCGAAATGGCGCTCGCCTCTGTTCGACGAGCTGCTGCCGCGCCTCGCGCGTGCGCATCGTCCCGACGTCGTCTATGTCGAGAATTCGCCCTCCGGCGGCGCCCTGCCCTTTCATTCGGACAGCGGCGTCGCGCATTATTACGGCGTCGGCGCCTATCGCCGTCCGCTCGAGGACGCCCGTCGCGCCGCCGTGCGCTTCGCCTCCGAATGCCTGGGCTTTTCCTGCGCTCCGGACAATGCGTCGCTCGCGCGCGATTTCGGCGCGGCGCCGCTCGCCTCGCCGCTCTACGCCGCACGCGCGCCGCGCGACATGGGCGCGATGCAGACTTTCGGTGAAGTGACCGAACATTACATGCGCGCGCTCTACGGCTGCGATCCGGATGCGCTGCGCGAAAGCGATCCGACGCTCTATCTTCACATCGCCCGCGCCGCCGTGGCGGAGGCGATGGAGGCGACGATCGGCGAATGGCGGCGCGCCGGCTCGTCGACGCATGGCGCGCTGGTCTGGTTCCTGAAGGATCTATGGCCCTCGCCGGGCTGGGGAGTCATCGACGCGCATAACGAGCCGAAATCGGCCTATTACGCCTTGAAGCGCGCCTGTCGCCCGCTATCGCTCATCCTCGCCGACGAAGGGGTCAACGGGCTGTTGGTGCATCTGCGCAATGACGCGCCGCATCGGGTCGCCGGCGAAATCACGCTCTCTTGCTATCGCGAGGGCAAGGTGAAGGTGATGCAGGCGCGCCGGCCCATCGTGGTCGAAGCGCATGGCGTCGTGACGCTGCGCGACGTGGAGTTCTGGGGCGGCTTTTTCGATACGACGCTCGCCTATGGCTTCGGTCCGCCGTCGCATGACGTCACGCATGCGAGCTTCGTCGCGGAGGGCGGCGATGCGCCGATCGACGCTTTTCATTTTCCGCTCGGCCGCAGCGCGGTCAAAGCGACGCTCGGGCTTCGCGCCGAGCTCGTGGAAGACGCGCAGGGCTACGCCTTGATACTGTCGTGCGAGGCCGTCGCGCAATCGGTCGAGATCGAGGCGGACGACTTTCGTCCGGCGGATAATTGGCTGCATCTCGCGCCCGGAGCGGCGCGCCGCATCGCGCTGCTTCCGCGCCGCGCCGGCGCGCGGGGCCCGCAAGGCGCGGTTTCGGCGTTGAACGGAGAAGCGGTCCGCTACGGCTGAACCCGGGCTGCGAGCCGCCCTTTCAAGGTCCTCGAACCAGTGTTTCGGGGAAAGTGAGGCGCACCATGGCGCCCATTTTCGAGCTGCACAGCTCGAGCCGGCCGCGCAGCTGTCGGGCGATGCCGCGCATCAGCTCTATGCCGTTGCCGCGCGCGCAATGCGAGGGATCGAATCCGATGCCGGAATCGATCACCGTCAATTCGAGATCATAGCCGAGACGACGGAACCGCGCGGCAATCTGGCCCGCCGCTCCGCCAGGGAAAGCGTGCTTCATCGCATTTGTGACCGCCTCGACATAGACGAGGCCGACACATTGGGCGCGACGATAGTCGAGGCAGATGTCCGCATCGGCGGCCATCTTACCCGCTATGCGGTCGTCGAAGGCGTTGCGCCGCGCTTCCGATAGCGCCCAGAGATAATCGTCCATTCGAATGTCCGACGCGCCGTCCTCGTCCAGCGCATTGTGCAGCGCCGCGGCGCTGCGCAGGCGCATGGCGCAGCGGGCGCATCCTTCCGGCCTGTCGAGACGGCGGGATTGTGCGGAGATCAGCGTGGCGAGGCCCTGCAGGTCGTTGCGGATGCGATGGCGCAGCTCCGCATAGCGCTCCCGCTCCAGTCGAAGCTCGTCCTGCACCGCGGCGAGTCGCGCCTCCAGTACGGCGATTTTCGTCTCGCTCGTCTCGGCAATGAAGGAGTCGCCGACACTCTCTTTCATCCGCCGGATCCTCCGCGGCGACACAGGAGGGCCGCTCCCGTGTCGCGCCGGCCTGCTTTAGAACAACTAAAGCACAGTCGAGAAATGTCAATCCGGCGCCGCGCCGGAGGCGTCGCAGCTGCGCCCGGCGCAAGACGCGGCGGCGAGCCGGCTGCGCCGGCGCCCATATGAAAAATACAGGATCAGCCCGAGGCCCATCCAAAGCGCGAAGCGCTCCCAGGCGATGGCGGGGAGCTTCGACAGCAGCCAAAGCGAGAAGCCGACGCCGACGAGCGGCGTGACTGGCGAGAAAGGCGTGCGGAAGCTGCGCGGCGCGTCGGGCCGGGTGTGGCGCATTACGATCACCGAGACGCAGATCACGACGAAGGCGGACAGCGTTCCGATATTCACGAGCTCGGCCACCTCGCGGATCGGGAACAGGCCGGCCACGAACGCGGTCAGCGCGCCGATGACCAAGGTCGGCCGGTGCGGCGTGTGGAAGCGCGGATGCGGCTTCGAGAGCCAGGCCGGCAGCAGCCCGTCCCGGCTCATGGCGAAGCAGATGCGCGCGCAGCCGAGCAGAAAGGCGAGCATGACGCTGACAATGCCGGCGACCGCGGCGACGGAGACGAGCAGAGTCGCCCAGGGCATGCCGAGAGCGGCGAAGGCGGAAGCGACCGGCGCCGGATTGTTCAGCGTATCATAGCGCGCCATGCCGGTGAGCACGAAGGACATGGCGATATAGAGCGTCAGCGCCACGCCGAGCGACAGCAGCACCGCGCGGGGCAGTTGTCGCTGCGGATCGCGGGCCTCTTCGGCGGCGGTGGTCAGCGTGTCATAGCCGAACACGGCGAAGAACACGACTGCGGCGCCTTCGACGACGCCGCCGAAGCCGAAGGGCATGAAGGGCGTCCAGTTCTCGACGCGCACATGCGGAAGGCCGGCCGCCACCACCAGCACGACGGCGGCGATCTTGATGAGCACCATGGCCGCGTTGAAGCGGGCGCCCCATTCGATGCGCTGCACCAGCAGCGCGGCGACGCCGAGCGCGCCGAGCGTGGCGGCGAGATCGACGACGCGGCCCTCGCCCGTTCCGGCGGCGCCCGCCGCCCAGACCGGCAGAGCGAGGCCGAGCTGGCCGAGCAGCGCCTGCAAATAGCCGGACCAGCCGATCGAGACGACGGCGACGACGAGGGCGTATTCGAGCAGCAGGTCCCAGCCGATGATCCAGGCGGCGAGCTCGCCGAGCACGGCATAGGCGTAAGTATAGGCGCTGCCGGCGGCGGGAATCATGCCGGCGAATTCGGCGTAGCAGAGCGCCGCCGCCGCGCTGGCGACTCCGGCGATGACGAAGGAGAGCGAGACCGCAGGGCCCGCCTGGGTCGCCGCCACGACGCCGGTGAGCACGAAAATGCCGACCCCGATCAGCCCGCCGAGGCCGATCGCGGTGAGCTGCCACAGGCCCAGCACGCGGCGCAGCCCGCTCTCGGCCCCGCCTTGCCCGCAGAGCGTTTCGATCGGCTTCACGCGGGTCAGCGCGCTCCAGCCGAGATCTCCTCGGGTCATGCCCTCGTCCTTCGGCGGAGGCGGCGGCGTCCCTATGGAACCACCCCTCGGACGAGATTGTTATCATGCCGCAATCGTCTCGCGAATGCGCCGATGACCATCGTCCTCAACCATACGATCGTGCCCGCCCACGACAAGGCCGCCGCCGCGCGCTGGTTCGCCGGCGTGTTCGATCTGCCGCTCGAGCAGCCGGACGATCATTTCGTCCCGGTGTATGTCAATGACGCGCTGACCTTTCTGTTCGCCGACGCCGACTCCATCGCGGCCGCGCATTACGCCTTCCACGTCTCCGAGCCGGAGTTCGACGCCATTTTGTCGCGCGTGCGCGCCTCCGGGCGCCCCTTCGGCAGCGCGCCATGGAGCCGCGCCGACGGCAAGCTCAATGATTGGAACGGCGGCAAGGGCGTCTATTTCGAGACGCCCGACGGCCATCTGATGGAGCTGATGACCGTTCCGCAGTGACGTCAGCGCCCGCCGGAAAGGCCGAATTTCACCGGAATGGTGAAGGATAGGCGCTCGTCCGCGGTGGCCGGCGGCGGAGGCGGCAAGGGATCGGCGCGCTTCAACGTCGCAAGCGCCGCCGCATCGAAGACGGCCACGCCCGACGACTTGCCGACATGCGCCTCCACCAAATGGCCGAGCCGATCGAGAGTGAAGTCGATCTGGACCACGACGTCGAGCTTCGGAGCGCCGCGCGGATATTGTAGATTGGCGCGCACGTGGGCGGACACACGCTTCGTCCAATCGAGCTTGGCGGCGCGAATGGCCTTGTCCGTTGCGCCGAGAGCGGGTGCGGCCGCTCTCGGCGCTTCCTGCATAGCGTCCAATTTCGGCGGCGCAGCCGCAACGGAGGCGGCGGACTCGGCCGAGACGACCGGAGTCGCTTCATGCTTCGTCGGCTCCTCGACCGGCTTCTCGTGCTTTTCGGCGTGGGTGTAATCGGCGTCCTCGGCCTCGGTGCGGGCGATCTTGGGATCGTCGCTGTCCTTGGTCTGCGAGGAGGCGACGGCCGGCGCCGCGGCGGCGGCCTCCTCGGCCGGCGGGCCCGGCGGCGCGTCGGGAGAATCCTCGACATGGGGCGCGGCCGGCGCCAGCGAAATCTCGATCGCCGGCGCGCCGTCCGCGTCGTCCTCCGGCTCGGCGGCGGCGACGAACAGCGCCGCGCCTATGGCCGTCACATGCAGCGCCAGCGCGGCGACGCCCGCCACGCTCCAGACGCGGCGATCGCCGCCGGAGGCGCCCCACAGCGCGGCGACGCTCATTTCTGCGCTCCGCCGGCGTCGAGCGCGACCAGCGAGACCTTGAGATAGCCGCCGGCGCGCAAGCGCTCCAGGATCGCCATCATCTCCCCATAGGGCACGGCGCTGTCGGCGCGCAGGAAGATGCGCTTGTTCTTGTCGCCATTGGCGAGCGAATCGAGCGAAGAAACGAGATCGTTGCGCTTGACCGGCGTCTCGCCGAGCGCGAGCGCGAGATCGGCCTGGACGGTGAGATAGACCGGCTTGTCCGGTTTCTCATGCGGCGCGGAATTGGCGGCCGGCAGATCGACCGGCAAATCGACGGTGGCGAGCGGCGCCGCCACCATGAAGATGATGAGCAGGACCAGCATCACGTCGATGAAGGGCGTGACGTTGATGTCGTGCGTCTCCTCGAGCGCGCCGCGCGGCGAGCCGCCGATGTTGCCGGCCATCGCGCTTACTCCGCCGCCCGCAGCGCCGCATGATGCGACGGATGCTGCGCGCCGCGATCGATGTCGCGCGAGACGACGCGCAGCAATTCGCCCGAGAGATTGGAGACGAGCTCCTGATAGGCGCCGATCTGGCGGGCGAGATGATTATAGATCAGCACCGCGGGAATGGCGGCGAAGAGGCCGATGGCGGTGGCGAGCAGCGCCTCGGCGATGCCCGGCGCGACGACGGCGAGATTGGTGGTCTGCGCCTTCGAGATGCCGATGAAGCTGTTCATGATGCCCCACACCGTGCCGAACAGGCCGACGAAGGGACCCGTGGAGCCGACCGAGGCGAGCAGGCCCGTGCCGCGGCGGATCGAAAGCCCTTCGGCGCGCTCGAGCTCGGCGAAGCTCGAGGCGACGCGCTCCTTCAAGCCGCCCGAGGCGGAGAGGTCGGAGGAGAGGCGGAACTCCCGCAGCGCCTCGGCGATCAGCGCGCTCGCCAGCGCATCGTCGGAGCCGAGCGCGACGCGCGCCTCGGCGAGGCCGCGCGCCTCCTGCAGACGCTCGATCGAGGCGCGCGCGCGGCGGCGCGCGCGATCGAGCTCGATCGTCTTGGCGATCAGCACCGTCCATGTGCCGATCGACGCGGCGAGCAGTCCGAGCATCACCACCTTCACGACGATGTCGGCGTTGACGAACATCGTCCAGACGGACAGATCATGCGGGCGACTCGCGATGTCGATCGCACGCGCCGCCTCGGCGAATGAAAGGCCGGGGAGCAGCAGGAACACCGAGGCCGCGACCGACGCCGTCAGAATTGAACGTTTCATGCTTCCGCCCATGTGCGAATGAGATTGTGATAGACGCCGGTCAATCTGATGCAGGCGCTGTCGCCCGCTCCGAGCCGCGCCGTGAGGCTTTGGATCGTCTGGTCCAAATCGAAAAGCAACGACCGTACCATATTGTCGCGAATCATGCTCTGCAGCCAGAAGAAGGAGGCGATGCGCTCGCCGCTCGTCACTTCACGCACGAGATGCAGGCTCGTCGACGGATAGAGCACCAGATGGCCGGCCGACAGCTTGATCTCCTGCGAGCCGAAATGATCCTCGATGACCAGCTCGCCGCCTTCATATTCCTCTGGATCCGACAGAAACAGGGTGACGGAAAGATCGGTGCGAATGCGCAAGGGCGTGCGCGGCACGCCGCGAATCGCATTGTCGACATGCAGGCCGAAGTTCTGTCCGACGCCGTAACGATTGAACAGCGGCGGGAAGATTCGATGCGGCAGCGCCGCCGAGACGAACAAGGGCGAGGCGGCGAGCGCATCGAGCACCATGTCGCCGAGCTCGCGCGCCGCGGCGCTGTCCTGCGGCAGCTGAAAATTATTCTTCACCAGCGAGGACTGCGACCCCGCGGTCGTGCGCCCATTCTCCCACAGGGATTGCGACATCACGTCGCGGAAATGGGCGACCTGCTCCTTGGCGAGCACATCCGGAATGCAGATCAGCATCGGCGCGAGGTCCTCATACCTCGCTCCAATGGCGAATGAGATTGTGATAGACGCCGCCGAGCTTCACCATATCCTCGTCGCGGGCGCCGAGACGCGGCGTCAGCTCCTGAATGGCGAGATCGAGATCATAGACGAGATCGCGCACGCCCTCCTGGCGGATCATGCTCTGCACCCAGAAGAAGGAGGCCAGGCGCAGGCCGCGCGTCACCGGCGTCACCATGTGCAGATTGCTCGCCGGATAGACGGCGACCGATCCGGCCGAGAGCTTCACGCTGTGCGACTCATAGGCGTCGTCGACGATCAGCTCGCCGCCGTCATATTCGTCGGGCTCCGACAGAAAGACGGTGACGGCGAGATCGGCGCGGATGCGCAGGCCGGTCATCGGATCGCCGCGCACGGCGTTGTCGACATGGACGTCGAAATAATGGCCGACGCCATAGCGATTGAACAGCGGCGGATAGACGCGCAGCGGAATGGCCGCCGACACGAATCCCGGATTGGAGACGACGGCCGAGAGCAGGCGCTCGCCGAGCCGGCGTGACAATTCGCCGTTGGGCGGCAGCTGCTCATTGCTCTTGAAGGCGGCCGCCGCGCCGCCAGTCGATGCGCCATCCTCCCATCGCGCAGCGTCGAGAGCGCTGCGAAATGTGGCAACGGCGTCCTTGCTCAGCACTTCGGGAATTGAAACCAGCATGGAAGAGGTCCTCGGCCCCATTATCTTCCCATGCTTCAGGGAAGCATGGGAAGATCACAGGCGCTTGTTTGAAACGATTCCAAGGGGCCGAGCGCCCGAGGAGTCCGCCCGTCTCAGAATTTGACGCGCGCTTCGAGGAACACCGTCCGCCCCGGCGCCACCACGGTGTAGGGCGTCGCGGTCTGATAGAAGGCGTCATAATAGGTGCGATCGAACATGTTCATGATCGAGGCCTTTAGCGTGATGTTCTCCGTGACCTTCGCCTCGACGAAGGCGTCGAAGCGCCAATAGGAGGGAAGCTCCGTCGGCCAATTGACGGTCGTATTGGCCGCGGTCGGCATGCGCGTCGCGGCGTCCGTCGCCGTGGCGCCATTGGCGATGAGGTTGTTGCCGCCATAGATCTTGGAGCGATAGATCGCCTGGCCGCCGATCTCCAGTATGTCGGGCGCGAGGCCGAAGACATCGCCGAACTTGTATTTGCTCAGCAGGCTGAAGGATTCATGCGCGACATTGGCGAGCTGCAGGCCCACATTGGTGAGGATCTGCGACTCCTTGACCTTCGACTCCATGATCACGACGCCGCCGGTCACGCTCCATTTATCGGTGATGTTGCCGGTGACCTCGATGTCCGCGCCCTGCACATAATAGGCGGCGCCGGCGGTGGTGACGCCCGAGTTCACCTCGCGCGCGCCGGTCACATCGGTGCGGAACAGCGCCGCCGTGGCCAGCAGATGGCGGTCGAACAACTCCCATTTGACGCCGATTTCCTTGGCGTAGTTGCGCTGCGGCGCGAAGATCTGCGAGGCGGCGTTGATGCCGCCGTAATTGGCGGCGCCGCCGTCGAGCTCGGCGCCGACCGGATTGCTGGAGGTCGCATAGGCCGCATAGAGGCTCACCTCCGGCAGCGGCTTCAGCACGAGCCCGGCGTTCCAATTGATCATGCCGGAATGGTTGGCGGCGAAGCTCGTGCCGGCGTCGTTACGGCTGGTGATGTTGTAGTCGTCGTAGCGGACGCCGGCGTTGGCGATCACGATGTCCTGGAAATTCGCCGTCTCGATCAGATAACCGGCCTTGGTGTCGACCGCGATGCGAGTCGCATTGGAATTGCGAGTCGGCGTGTTCGGAAACGGCAGATAGTTGCAGGCATAGTAGAGGCTGCAAACGCTGGCGTTGCCGACGGTCGGAACTCCGTTGAACTCGGACAGGAGTCCGGTGTAGTTCGTGCGCGTCAGCCATTCACGACCGAATTCCGTGCCGACGACCACCTCATGCTTCACCGGACCGGTCGCGAATTTGATATTCGCATCGGTCTGGTTCGCAAGTGTGCTGGTGACCTGATAGCGGCTCTGAGCGCCGATATTGACGGTTCCGGCGGCGCTGTTGGACGCTTGCGTCAGCGTTCCGATATAGTCGATCACCGAGCGGCTCTGCCGCAAGCGGCTGCTGAACGTCAAACTCTCGTCGACGCGATATTCGCCGGTGAAGGTGCCGAAGTCCTGCTGATATTTCTGGAAGTCGCGGTTCAGCAGGCCATACCAGGTGTTGCGAGACGTCACTCCCTGCGAATAGGGCCGGTTGGCGGCGCGGTTATAGGGAACGCCGAAATCCGGTAAACCATCCTGATAGACGTGGGTGTAGCTCGCGGTGAGCGTCAAATCCTCGAGCGGCTTGAAGACGACCGAGCCGGAGAAACCATAGCGGTCGTCCGTGACGAAGTTGCGTCCCGCGACCTTGGAGTCCTGGAAGAGGCCGTTGAAGCGCACCGCGAGAATCGGGCTGATCGACTTGTTCAGATCGACCGTCAAGCGCTTCGAATCGTCGAGCGGCCCGCCCCTGAACGTCATATCGTAGAAATCGACGTCCTTGGCCTGCTTGGTGACGACATTGATCGCGCCGCCCGCCGTGCCGCGGCCGGCGAAGCTGGAGCCCGGCCCGCGCAGGATCTCGACCTGCTCGGTGTAGAAATTCTCGCGCAGGCTGACGCCCGGATCGCGGACATTATCGATGAAGATGTCGTTGCGCGCGTCGAAGCCGCGGATGAAGAAGCGGTCGCCGAAGGCGTTGCCGCCCTCGCCCACGCCGAGCGTCACGCCCGCCGTGCTGCGGCCGATCTCCTTCAGCGACGTCGCGTTCTTGTCGGCGAGGATCTCCTTGGTGAGGACCGTCACCGAGCGCGGCGTGTTGAGGATCGGCTGGGTGAATTTATTCGACGACAGCCGGTCGGCCTTATAGGGCGCGGCGGGATCGGCGTAAGGATTGGCGTCGGCCGGCGCCGCGCCGCCCCCGCCCACACCCGCCTGCGCGGTCGCCGCTCCCGGCGCGCTCTGGCGGTCTCCATGGGTCGCCGGGGCGCGGACCGCGCGGCGCGGCTTGGCGGCGTGATGGACCACCGGCGCCGCATGCACGACCGGCCGCGGCTTCTCCTTCGGCGCATCGATGCGCACCGCCGGGAGCGACTGGTTCGCCTCCTGCGCCGTCGCCATGCCGACGCCGGCCGCGAACATCGCGGCGGCGCCAAGAATAGAAGCCGAAGCGCCGTCGATGCGCCCCTGGTCTCCGCGTCGCAGACTGCGAAGAGAAAGCGGCGCTTTGATCTTGCTCATTTTTCTGCCCCCGTGAAGCGCACGTCCCGCAGATGGGACTAAGTGGTTTCACGATCGTTAGTTTTTCATAGGGGCAGCGTCAACGAACCAGAGCGCATACTGGAATTGTTGCAAAGAACTATTCTTGCTAATAATTGCTCGCGACCAGCTGTCTGCTTTCAAACATTGTATGAAAGCGCCTCTTTGGAACTATTCCACTATTTTTCATCAAATACTGCTTGCGTGTGGCGCCGTTGCACAGCCTCAGCCATGCTGACTCGCCGACGCCCTATTTGCGCTCGATCGCCGCGCGCGCCGCGTCGCGCAGCATCCGGCGTGCATCGTCACGCAGATAGGCCATGTGGCCGCCGGGCGTCGTGACGAGCTTTACGCGCGGCGCGGCGCCGAAGCCCGGCAGCTGGTCGATGAGCAGCTTGCTGACGAAGTAAGGCGTGACCAGATCGGCGAGCCCATGCGCGATGGTGACCTCGAGCCGCCGGTCGAGCGCGAGCTCCTCGCGGAGGGTGGAGACGGACTCCGCCTCGGCGCGGCCGCCCCGGCCGAAGTCCCAATCACGCGCGACCCGATCATTGAGAATTTCATAGCGCGCGTCGCCGACCGGCCATTGCAGCTTGTCGAGCGTCACGCGGGTCATCGCCGCGCCGAGCGGCGCGCGCAGGCCGTCGAGGACCGGATCGGGCCATCGGCTCTCGCGCGAGAAGGGGCGCGGATCGAAGCCCGCGACCTCGCCGTCATAGGCGCTGACCACTTCCCGCTCCCCACGCTTGCGGTCGCGCAGAAAGGTCTTCAGCCCGATGCGTCCCCCCTCCTCCTCGACGATTCGCGACCCGAGCCCGGTGAAGCGCGCGACATTCGCCTCGAGCCGTCCCATCGCGTCCTGGTCGCGCACGCCCTTCAGCAGATCGACGACGAACTCGCCCGAGGCATAGGCCTCGACATCGGCGAGATCGGCGCGCTGTCGGGCTTCGCGCGCGACCGCCGCATAGGACGGCAGGCGTCCCGCGAGGGCGAGAAGATTATGGTCGTCGTCGAGCCAGGCGAAATCGAGCGCGGGCGAGATCAGCACGAGGCCTTCGACGCCGACGCTCTCGCGCTCCCGCAGCGCATGGAGCATCTCGACGGCGCGAAAGCCGCCATAGCTCTCCCCGACCAAATATTTGGGCGAGCCGATGCGCCGGTGCGCGGAGAGCCATTTGCGCACCACGACGGCGAGCGCGTCTGCGTCGCCCTTGGTGGAGAAGAAGGATTTGCGCGTCTCCTCGTCGTCGCTGAGGAATTTGCTGAAGCCCGTGCCGGGCGGATCGACGAAGACGAGGTCGACGAAAGGCAGCCAGCTCTCGGCATTGTCGACAATCGCCGGCGGCGCCGAGGGCGAAGGCGGCTGCGGCCCGAGCGCCAGCCGCCAGGGCGAAATTCCGCCGAGGCCGAGCCAGGCGGACGCCGCGCCGGGACCGCCGTTGAACACGAAGGCGATCGGCCGCGCGGCCGGATCGGCGTCGGAACGCTCGTAGGAAACAACGGAAACATCTACCCGCGGCGCCCCGCTCTTGGCGTCGCGCAGCCGCACGGCGCCGGCGCGCGCGACAAAAGTGATCTTCTCGCCGCGAAACGTCATCGTATGAGTCGTCGCGACTTCCGCCGGCAGACCCTTCCCGGCCTCCGCCGGCTCTTCCACCTCCTTTTTCGGCGGCGCAGGCGGCTGGGCCGCGACGACGGAAGACGTGGCGAGCGCCGCCGCCACAGCGAACGCGACGCAGAACTTGGAAAGCATGATCGGCCTCTTTCGAATGCCCGACGATAGATAGCGCAGCGCTCGAGCGTAGCGAAGTTTTTGGAACCAAGGCCGCGCAAAAGAATTGATTACGAACCGAACGCCGCGCGACGAGTAGGCGCGCGAAGCGATAGGAGTTGTACAATGGAATGGAACCAGCTCCAGGGCAACTGGAAACAGGTCAAAGGCAAGATCAAAGAGAAATGGGGCGACCTCACCGATGACGATCTGACCAAGATCGAGGGCAACCGCGAGCAATTCGAGGGCGCCCTGCAGAGCCGCTATGGCAAGAGCAAGGAAGCCGTCCGCAAAGACGTGGACGAGTGGCTGAAGACGATGCACTGACAAAAGCGCGTGACGGCCGGCGCCCGCCGGCCGTCACCTCGCGGTGTCGTTCTCGCGCCCGAACGCCTTGCGCAGCTCCGTCTTCGCCCTTTCCAGCACGCGCCGGCGCGACTGCGGGAGGTTCTTGCCGGCCCGATTGATGTAGAAGGTCAGCATCGACATGGCCGAACGAAATGGATCGCTCTTGCGCCTGCGGCTCGCCTCCGCCGAGCGCTTCAGCGAGCCGGCGACGGCGCGCGGATCGTCCAGAGTGAAGACGTTGTCCTCGAGGTCGAGCGCATTGCTGTGACGAGTCACGTCGTTCGACCAATATTTCTTCTCGGTCACGCCGCGCTCTCGCTCTGGCAGTGGGCGCCGCCCGGCTGCGATATGCCACGCAGAGCCGCGCCGGAGAGACCGACGTCGCGATCCATCGCAATATCGGCGAGCGAGACGATGCCGACGAGGCGCTTGCCGCGATCGAGCACGGGCATGCGGCGCAATTGCTGCTGCGCCATATTCTCCGCCGCCTCCTCCACCTCGCGGTCGTCATAGAGATATTTCACGTCGCGCGTCATCACCTCGCGCACCTTCGTCTCGGCGCTCTTGCCCGCGGCCACGGCGCGCAGAGCAATGTCGCGATCGCTGATCATGCCGACGAGCCGGTCATTCTCGCCGACCGGGAGCAGGCCGACGTCGAGCTCGGCCATGTGTCTCGCCGCGTCGCCGATCGAGTCCTCCGGGTCGATGACGCACACGTCGCTGGTCATGATGTCCTTGATCTTCATCTTTCGACTCCTCGCGTCTTCCGCCGGAAGGAAACCGCCGGAGCGCGCCATGGTTCCCCGTCAGCTCAACGCGAGCAGCGCGAGCGCGCCCGCGACGATCGCGAGGGTCGAGACGAGCGCCATGCGCCATCCTGCGCCCATGCCGCCGATCCAGAAAGTTAGCGCGCATCTGGAGATCGTGTTCACGACGACGGCGATGGCGATGGCGCCGGCCGCCGCCTCCGCGCTGATGGCGTCGCGATCGAGGCTCGCCATCGACAGGGTGATCGCGTCGACATCGGCAAGGCCCGAGATCGCAGCAAGCGCATAAGCCCCGGCGGCGCCGGCGAAGCGGGTCGCCAGGCGAGACAGAATCGAGATCGCCGTCAGCACGAGCCCGAATTTCGCTACGACCCCGAGATCGAGCGGATTATCCGGCGCGAAGCTCTCGTCCTGCTCGAGCGACTCGACCGCGCGGCGCATCGACCACAGCGCGGCGGCAATCAGCACGACGGCGCCGCAGACGAAGGGGGCGGCGAGGTGCGAGAGCATCGTCCGATCGACGACCGCGACGATGGCGAGCACGCGGAACGGCATGGTCGCCCCGGCGAGCAACGCGCCGGCGACGAAGATCGCGCAATGTTCCGCATGCTCGCGCGCGAGCTTCGCCATGGTGATCGTCGTCGCCGTCGACGAGGCGAGGCCGCCCGCAACTCCGGTGATCGCGACGCCGCTCGCGCCTCCCGTCGCTTTGATGACGACATAGCCGAAGAAGGAGATGAAGGCGATCATCACCGTCAGCGTCCAGATGCGAAACGGATTGACCGCCCCCCACGGATCGACGGCGCGATCGGGCAGCAGCGGCAGCAGAACGACCGTCATCGCGAGCAGGATCAGCCCCGAGCGAAGCTCGTCCCAGGTGATGCGCCGCAACCAGCCATGTGTCGCCCGCTTCAGCGCCAGCAGCGATGTCGTCGTGACGCCCGCCGCCCCGGCGACCTGAACATCGCCGACGACGGCATAGGCGCCGAGCGTGAAGGCCAGCATGGCGCCGACCATGGTCGTCGCGCCGAACGTCTGCTCGCGCTCCGTCTCGCGATAGCGAAACAGCGTGATCGACGCCGAAAAGACGAGGAAGGCGAGCCCGAGCGAAACGGCCCCGCCTATGCCGGTCTGATTGCAGATCGCGCCCCAGACGGCGCCGAGCAGCGCCGCGAGCGCATGGGTGCGAAATCCCGCGGCGCGTTCGCCCTCCTCGTCCTCGCGCGCCTGCCATCCGCGTTCCAGGCCGATGAGCAGGCCGATGGCGAGCGCCACCGACATGCGGCGAAACAATTCGAGCGTCTCCATGGCGGCCCTTCGTGAAAAGCGACGTCCCTCTTATAGTCCGTCGCCCGCGAACATGCGCAGCGCGGCTGGCGAGATGCTTTGTCGCAGGTCGAAATAACCGTCCCATGGATCGCCGCGCAGGGAGGCGAGGCGCCGCTCCATCGCCTCGATCGAATAGGCGTCGCCGCGCTCGACGCGCGCGAGCTCGCCCCAGGCGATCGGCGCGGAGACTGTCGGCGTGATGCGGGCGCGCGGCGAGAAGGGCGCGATGGCGCTCGCAGCGCGCTCGTTGCGGCGATAGTCCACGTAGATGCGGCCGACGCGGCGCGACTTCGTCATGATGGCGGTGAAGCGCGAGGGCTCTTCGGCGGCGAGCCGCATCGCCATGCCTTTGGCGAAGGCGGCGAGCGTCGCCCAATCGAGTCGGGGCTCGAGAGGCGCGACCACATGCGCGCCCTTGCCGCCGGTGAGCATGACGAAGCTCGTCAGCCCTGCGGCCTCGAGCAGAGCGCGAAAATCGCGCGCGGCCCGCTTGACCTCCTCGAAGCTCAATGCTTCGTCGGGATCGAGATCGAACGTCAGTCGATCCGGCCGCTCTATGGCGTCGACATGCGCGCCCCAAATGTGCAGCTCGAGCGCGTCGATCTGCACGGCGGCGTCGAGCCCCGACCCATCCTCGAGAGTGAGAAGCTCCTCCGTCTCTCCATCATTCGCGGCGATCAGCGCGGCGTGCAGGCCCGGCGGCATGCCGCGCGCATGGCGCCGCTGGAAGAAGCAGGGCCTCCCGCCGCCCTTCGGACACCGAACGAGCGACAGCGGCCGCCGCACGAGATGCGGAAGCGCGAAAGGCGCGACGCGGCGCCAGTAATCGAGCAGCCGCCGCTTGGTGACATGGATCGAATTCGCATAGAGCGGCTTGTCGGGATGAGTGAGCCGGATCACCGCTTTCCTCCGCCGTCCCGCGCCGCGGCCACCTCTTTCGCCGGCTTGTCCTCGCGCAGAGCGACGAAGCGAGGATGTCGCAGCACGCCGTCGCTCGTGCGCTCCGCATAGGCGATTTCGACGACGAGCCGCGGCTCGACGAAGCGAGCCGCCCGCGCGATGTCTCGCGGAAGCTCGGCGAAAGGCGAGATCTTGCGCTCGCGGAGCTTCGCCGCGAGGCGCGCGAGATCGGACTCGGAAAAGCCGGCGCCGACGCGCCCGCGATAGCGCAGAGCCCTGCCCTCATATTCGCCGATCAGCAGCGAAGCGAAGGCTCGCCCGTCCTTGGCCGAAGGTCGATAGCCGCCGACGACGAACTCGTCGCGCCCGACACATTTCGTCTTGATCCAGGAGAGCGTGCGCCCCGAAACATAGGGCCGGTCGGCGCGCTTCGAGACGACGCCCTCGAGCTTCATCCGGCAGCATTCCTCGAGGAAGCGCGGGCCGCCGCCGCGCAGATGATCGCTGTAGCGGATCGCCGCCGGCGCCTCGCGCGTGAGCTCGGCGAGCCGCGCCTTGCGCTCGACGAGCGGAGCCTTCGAAATATCCTCGCCGTCGATCTCGAGCAGATCGAAGACATAGAAGATCAGGACGTCGGCGCGCGCTTCGAGCGCCTTCTGCAGCCTGCCGAAATCGCTGCGTCCGCATTCGTCGGTCGCGACGATCTCGCCGTCGACGAGCGCGCTGCGCATCGGCAATTGCGCCACGGCCTCGGCGATGCGCGCAAATCTATCCGTCCAATCGAGGCCGGAGCGCGTGTACGCCCGAGCGGCGCCGCCCGCCGCCGCGACGATGGCGCGATAGCCGTCGAATTTGATCTCGTGCAGCCAATCGGCGCCGGACGGCGGCGCGTGCGCGAGAGTCGCGAGCTGCGGCGCTCGGAACTTCGGCAGAGGCGCCGGCCACGCGTCGCCCGCGGCGATCTCCGCAAATCCACGCCCGCTGACGACGCTCTTCGTCCATTCGCGGATCGGGTCGACATCAGGGTCGGCGAAGCGATCCTTCTCCTTCACGAGCAGCCAGTTCTCGCGGCGCTCCTTGCCGCGCCGCGGCAGCCGCGTGAGCGCGAAGCCGCCCTTCAGCCGCTCGCCCGCGAGCGTGAATTTGAAATGGCCCCGCTCGATTCCAGAACGCGCGTCGCCCACAGGCGACCAGCGGCCGCGATCCCACAGCATCACCTCGCCGGCGCCATATTCTCCCTGCGGAATGGCGCCTTCGAAGCCGGCGTAGTCGAGCGGGTGATCCTCGGTGCGCACGGCGAGACGCTTCTCGCTCGGATCGAGGCTCGGGCCGCGCGTCACCGCCCAGCTCTCGAGCGCGCCGTCGAGCTCCAGACGCAGATCGAAATGCGTGCGCCGCGCGCGATGCTTCTGCACGACATAGGCGCCCTGCCCCGCTGCGGCGCGCGGGGTCTCGCCGCGCGGCTCGCGCGTGCGCGTGAAATCGCGCTTGGCCCGATAGGCTGCGAGCGAGGCCGTGGCGCTGCGCGCGATCATACCGACGTCTCCTCACGCGCCCTCGAGGAGCGCTATCCGATCCAATTGGATCGGATAGCGCTCTAGACTTCTCGCTTTTGAGCGAATTCTGATCGATCGAACGATTCCGTTCGATCGGAATGCGCTCTGGCGTCACGCGCGCTTTTTCGCGGCTGCTTTCCTCGCGCCGGGCGTCGGCTTGACGCGGCCCGGACCGCGTGTCGGCGGCGGCTTCGCGCCGGCTCTGCGCGGCGCGGGCGCCTCGGCCTCCCCGACGCTGCGCTTCAGCGCCTCGATGAGATTGATGACCTTGCCGGGGCCGCGCCGCTCCTCCTCGCCGATCGACACCACGGCATGGCCTTCGCGCTTGCGCTCGACCAGCTCCCGCAGCGCCTCCGCATAAGTATCCTTGAAGGCGGCGGCGTCGAAAGGCCGCGTCTTGCGCTCGATGAGCTCCCTCGCGAGCGAGATCATCTCCTCGTCGCCGGCCGCGTCGGCGATGTCGGCGAAGAAGGGCTCGGCGGCCCGCAATTCATTCGCATAGCGCAGCGTCTCGACCAGCAGCCCCTTGCCGAAGGGAACAACGGCGACGAGGTTTTCCCGCCCGCGCATGGTCAGCCGCCCGAGACCGATGCGGCCGGCGGCGCGCAGGGCCTCGCGGATCACGACATAGCCTTCGGTCGAGACATCGCCTTCGGGCGTCAGGTAATAGGGCCTGTCGAAATAGCGCGGATCGATCTCGTCGCGCTCGACGAATTGCACCAGCTCGATCGCCCGGCTGCTGTCGAGCTTGATTTCGTCGAGCTCCTCGGGCTCCAGCACAACGTAGGAATCGTCGCCGATCTCGAAGCCCTTGACGATGTCGCTCGCTTCGATCGGGCCGACTCCGGGCGCGACCTTTTCATAGCGAACGCGCTTGCCCGAAGGCTTGTGGATCTGATGCAGCGCGGTCTTCTCGCCGCTCGCGGCGGCGGCGTAGAGCTCGACGCCGATGGAAACGAGCGAGAGCCGCAGATAGCCTTGCCAATAGGCGCGCGCGCGGGGAGCCATGGAACGATCTTCCTCTTTGGAGCCCCTTCATCTAGCGCCGCGACGCGCGCGGGCGATGGCGGCGTTGAGCTCGCCGCCATAGATGAAGATGACGGCGGAAAAATAGAGGAAGACCAGCGCGACCATCGCCGAAGCGAGGCCCGCATAAGTGACCACGTAGCGATCTGCGAAAGCCGAGAGATAGCTGCCGAAGGCGGCGCCCGCGACGAGCCAGAGCGCCAAGGTCACGACGACCCCCGGAACCGTCTCGGAAAGCCTGCGGCGTCCCGCCGGAAGCCAATTGTGAATGGCGAAAAGCGTCGCGCCGAGAACGAAAGTGGCGATGGCGAAGCGCGCCAGAGTGACGAAGGTCCAGAACGGCGGAAACCAGCCGAGATAATGCGCCGCGATCTCGGTGGCGACAGGCCACAACACGACCAGCACCGACAAGATCAGCAGAGCGACGGCGCTGCCGAGAACATAGACGATCGACTCGAGGCGCAGCAGCCACCAGGGCCGCTCCTCCTGCGCTTCATAGGCGCGGTTGAGGCCGATGCGCAGGCTCTCGATTCCGCTCGAGGCGAAATAGACCGCGAACAGCGCGCCTATGGTCAGCGCGCCTCTCTGCGGCGTCGTGGCCACGCGGCGGATCTCGCCGGCGATCGGCGCCGCCACCTGCGGCGGCCAGACGTCGAGCAACAGGCGCCCGGCTTCATCGGCGAGACGCGTCGAGCCGACCATGGCGGCGAGCGCCGTCACGACGATGAGAAACGGAAACAGCGACATCAGCGTCGAGAGGGCGATATGGCTCGCAATCGCGAAGCCGTCGCCCTCGCTGAAATGAAGGAAGGCGTCGAGCGGAATGCGCAGGGGCGCGGGGAGCCGCTCCGCCCATGGCGCGAGCGGCCCGAGCGCGCGCCGAAAAATCCCGTTCTCGATTCTGTCCAGAGCGAGCGCCTCTTTTGGGCGCGCAACGCGACAGGCGCGCGCATCGTTCCCTTTCATGCCCGATAAAGGGGAAGGATCGGCCGAACGAAACGGAACAATCGCCGGGCGCCGGCAACCTTCAGTCACGAGAGGCGTTGTCGAGCCAGGCGCAAAAAGCCTCGAACGGGAGATCGGCGATGGGTTCCAAAGGCAGAGGACTCCAGGAGGAGCTGAGCAATCTTCGCGACGACGTGAGCGATCTGGCGAGCCGGCTGAGCTCGATCGGGAGCGATCCGACCGGCGATGTCGCGGAAGACGTGAAGAAGCGCATTCAGAAGATCAGCGACGATATCGACGGAGCGATGACCGAGGCCAAGTCGAAGGGGCGCGAGATCGTGCAGGCCGGCGTCGAAGGCGTCGGCGACACCGTCGAAAGCTCTATTCGCGAGCATCCCTTCGCGACATTGGCCATCGCCATCGGCGTCGGCGCTCTGGTCGGCAGCCAGTTGCGTCGCTGAAAAAGAACGAGGTCGTCGCCGTGCCGCCATTGGTCGAGAGCGCGAGACACGCCATCGAGATGCGCGCGAAGAGGCTCGGCCTCGGCGTCGCATTGGATGCAGCGGCGATTCTCTCGGCGGCAGTCGCGCTGTTCTTCTTCACCTATGGCGCCTTCGTGCTGGCGGATCGGCAATTCGGGACCGTCGTCGCCAGCCTTCTGCTCGGCGCATTCTATCTCGCGCTCGCGGCGGCTCTGTATGTCTGGTCGCGCAGATTGGCGCAGCAGCCCGTCGGCGCCCCGCGCTCCGATGACACCGGGAAACTTCTGCTCGCGGCGACCGCAGGCGGGGGGCGTCCAGATTGGCTGGTCGCGCCGGTCGTCATCGCCGCGGGCATAGAAATACTGCGGCGCGTCGGCGCGCGCCGGCTCATTCCGGCGTTCGCCTTGAGCGCGGTCGCGGTTGCGGCGGCGCAGACCACGATGCGCTCCAGGCCGGGTAGCTCAGAGAAGACCAACGAGCAGCAGCAGGAAAAGAAACACGCCTGAGCGCGACCGGCGCGGCGGCTGCTCGGCCGCCGCGCCGAGGACGGCGGTTCACACGCCCCCTCTCCTGAGGAGACCGCCGATCAAGGCGATCACGAACAACACGATCGCCACCCAGAACAGCATGCGCGCACCCTCGACGGCCGTGCCTGCGACGCCGCCGAATCCGAACGCCGCCGCGATGATGCCGATCACGAGGAACACGATGGCCCAATACAGAAGACCGCCCACGGACGCCTCCCGATGTCGATCCCGGCCCGGCCGATAAACGCAGGAGCCGCGAAGCGGTTTCTCGCAAGCCCGGATTCTCCGCGCTGGCGCCGAAAGTGACGAGATGAGCCTCGACCCCGAACGCAGCTTCCGGATCAATTTCGGACCGGTTCACCCGGCCGCGCATGGCGTGCTGCGCCTCGTCCTCGAGCTCGACGGAGAGATCGTGCGCCACGCCGATCCGCATGTCGGCTTCCTGCATCGCGGCACGGAGAAGCTCCTCGAGGACAAGACATATCTGCAGGGCCTTCCCTATTTCGATCGGCTCGACTATGTCGCGCCGATGAATCAGGAGCATGGCTTCTGCCTCGCGGCCGAGCGCCTGCTCGGGCTCGAGGTTCCGCGGCGCGCGCAGCTGATCCGCGTGCTCTATCTCGAGATCGGACGGCTTCTGTCGCATCTCCTCAACATCACCACCTGGGCGTCCGATTGCGGCGCGCTCACGCCCAATCTCTGGGGATTCGAGGAGCGCGAGAAGCTGATGGCGTTCTATGAACGCGCGTCCGGCGCGCGCATGCACGCAAATTATTTTCGCATGGGCGGCGTGCATCAGGATTTGCCGAATGCGCTTCTCGACGACATCGATGATTTCTGCGACCGCTTTCCGCAGGCTCTGGACGATCTCGAGGGGCTGCTCACCGACAATCGCATCTTCAAGGAGCGCAACGCCGATATCGGCGCCATCACTCTGGACGAGGCCTGGGGCCTCGGCTTCTCCGGCGTGTTTCTACGCGCCTGCGGCGCGCCGTGGGACCTGCGCAAGGCGCAGCCCTATGAATGCTACGAGGAGATGGATTTCGACATTCCAGTTGGGCGCAATGGCGATTGCTACGACCGCTATTGCGTGCGCGTCGAGGAGCTGCGCCAGTCGACGCGCATCATGACGCAATGTCTCGTCAAGCTTCGCGCGCCCGGCGGCGAGGGCCCCGTCGCAGTGGAGAACCCGAAGATCACCCCGCCCCGGCGCGAGGTCATGAAGCGCTCGATGGAGGCGACCATCGAGCATTTCAAGCTCTATACCGAAGGCATCCACGTGCCCGCGGGCGAAGTCTATGTGGCGGTGGAGGCGCCGAAGGGAGAGTTCGGCGTCTATCTCGTCTCGCACGGCGGCGACAAGCCCTATCGCTGCAAGGTCAGGCCGCCATCCTTCGCCCATCTCGCCGCCGCCGACCGCCTCTCCCGCGGACACATGCTCGCCGATGTCGCCGCGATCATCGGCTCGCTCGACATCGTGTTCGGAGAGATCGACCGATAGCGAACGGGTGGGCGCGGCGGAGGCGATGGTCTACAATCCCCGCGGGGAAACGGAGACCGCCGCGGCCATGACGACGACGACGAACCGAGAGACGGACGAGTTCGCGGTTCTGTGGCTGCAGGCCGGCAGCTGCGGCGGCTGCACGATGTCGGTGCTGGAGCGTGGCGGCGCCGGCTGGCTCGAGGAGCTGCGCCGTTTCGGCATACGTCTCCTGTGGCATCCGAGCCTCAGCGAGGAGACCGGCGCCGAGGCGCGCGCCATTCTGGCGCGCATCGAGAGCGGCGAGGATAGGCTCGACGCTCTCGTCATCGAGGGATCCATTCTGCGCGGGCCGGAGGGGACCGGCCGGTACGACATGCTCGCCGGGACCGGCCGCAGCAAGCTCGACTGGGTGCGCGCGCTCGCGCCTCTCGCCGGCCATTGCGTCGCCATCGGCAGCTGCGCGGCCTTCGGCGGCGTTCCGGCCGGCGCGCCGGATCCGACCGACGCCTGCGGCCTGCAATATACCGCGAGCGAGGCCGGAGGAGCGCTCGGCGCGGATTATCGCTCGCGCGCTGGGCTGCCCGTCGTCAATGTCGCCGGCTGCGCGCCGCATCCGGGCTGGATCATGGAGACATTGGCGGCGCTCTCGCTTCGCCGCTTGACCGCGGCCGATGTCGACGGTTTCGGCCGCCCGCGGCTCTTTGCCGATCATCTCGCGCATCACGGCTGCAGCCGCAATGAATTCTATGAATTCAAGGCCAGCGCCGAGGATTTCGCCGAGCGCGGCTGCCTGATGGAGCATCTCGGCTGCAAGGCGACCCAGGCGGTCGGCGACTGCAATCAGCGCGCCTGGAACGGCGGCGGCTCCTGCACGCAGGCGGGGTCGACCTGCATCGCCTGCACCTCGCCCGGCTTCGAGGCGACGCGCGGCTTTCACCACACGCCGAAGATCGGCGGAATCCCCGTCGGCCTGCCGCTCGACATGCCCAAGGCCTGGTTTGTCGCGCTCGCCGCTCTGTCCAAATCGGCGACGCCCGCGCGCGTGCGCGAGAACGCCCGCAGCGACCGCGTCGCGCGAGGGCCGGCGCCGAGCTCCGACAAAAGGTCTGGCTCCGAAAAAAGGACCGGCGCCGAGAAAGCGAAATGAGCCGCCTCGTCGTCGGTCCGTTCAATCGAGTCGAAGGGGATCTCGAGCTGACGCTCGACGTCGAGGGCGGCGTCGTCCGCGAGGCGCGCGTCGCCGCCTCGCTCTATCGTGGCTTCGAGCAATTGCTGCTCGGCCGCCCCGCCGAGGACGCGCTCGTCATCGCGCCGCGCGTCTGCGGCATCTGCTCGGTCTCGCAGTCGCTGGCCGCCGTCGCCGCCTTGCGCGCGGCGCAGGGAACGGAGCCGGCGCCCAATGGCCTCATCGCCGCCAATCTCGCCCATGCGGCGGAGAACATCGCCGATCACCTCACGCATTTCTACGTCTTCTTCATGCCGGATTTCGCGCGCGCCGCTTATGCGGGGCGCGGCTGGCAGGAGGCGGCGGAGGCGCGCTTCAAGGCGGTCTCCGGCGCCGCTCTGCGCGAGGCGCTGCCGGCGCGCGCGCGCCTGCTGGAGACGATGGGCCTCATCGCCGGAAAATGGCCGCACAGCCTCGCCTTCCGTCCCGGCGGCGTGACGCGGGCGCTGGCCCTCGGCGACGAGATGCGGCTCGTCGCTCTGCTCGCGGAGTTTCGCGGCTTCATCGAACGCACTCTGTTCGCCGCGCCGATCGAGGCCGTGATCGCGCTCTCCAGCGCGAAAGCGCTCGACAGCTTCGTGGAAGGCGACGGCGCGGCCGGCGATTTCGCATTTTTCGTCCGGATCGCGCGCGATCTGCGCCTCGACGAGCTGGGGCGCGGTCCCGGCCTGCTGATGTCGGCCGGAGCCTATCTCGGCCCGCAGGGCCATCGCTTTCCCGCCGGCCTGCTCGACACGGCGACCGGCGCGCTGCGATCGCCGCCCCTGCACGCAATCGAGGAGGACGTCTCCCACAGCTTCATGCGCGATACGGCCGCCGATCCGGCCCTTGCCGAGACGCTCCCCGACATTCATCGGCCGGGCGCCTATAGCTTTGCGAAAGCGCCGCGGCTGGAGGGCCGCGCGGTCGAGGTCGGCGCCGTCGCCCGCCAGGCGGTCGCCGGACATCCGCTGATCCGCGATTGTCTCGCGCGGAGCGGCGCATCCGATGTCTTCGCCCGCATCGTCGCGCGCCTGCTCGAAATCGCGCTGCTGACGCAAGCGATGGACGAATGGACGCGCGATCTGCGTGCGCGCGAGCCCTTCTGCGCGACGGATGCGCCGCTGCGCGACGGCGCGGTCGCCGGCTTCGTCGAGGCGGCGCGCGGCGCGCTCGGCCATTGGGCGAGCTATCGCGGCGGGCAGATCGCGCGCTATCAGATCATCGCGCCGACGACGTGGAATTTCTCCCCGCGCGACTCGGCCGGACGGCCCGGCCCGCTCGAATTCGCGCTGCAAGGGCTCGAGGTCGGGGCCGAGGGCGCGTCGAGCGTTGCGCTGCAGCATGTCGTGCGCTCCTTCGACCCTTGCATGGTCTGCACCGCGCATTGAGTGGTGAGCGGCTTTCCGCGACTGGAAAAGCGATTTTCAATCCCGCGACGCCGATGCGCCTGCGGACTTTGTGCAATCGCCTGAGAAGCTGGAATTCTTCTTTTTCCAGCCTGCTGGCCCACAACTTGCGCTTCGCTGGACAAGCGGCGTCGTCGCGCGAATGCCGCAACGCACAATGGGTGGGAAGGAAACAGCCGCCATGGAAACCTTCTACGACGTCATTCGTCGTCAGGGCGTCACGCGCCGCAGCTTCACCAAATTCTGCTCGCTGACCGCCGCGAGCCTCGGCCTCGGATCGACCGCCGCCGTGAAGATGGCGCATGCGCTGGAGACCAATCCGCGCATTCCGGTGATCTGGATGCACGGCCTCGAATGCACCTGCTGCTCGGAGAGCTTCATCCGCTCGGCGCATCCGCTTGCAAAAGACGTCGTGCTGTCGATGATCTCGCTCGACTATGACGACACCATCATGGCCGCCGCCGGCCATCAAGCCGAGGCGATCCTCGAGGAGACCAAGGAAAAGTACAAGGGCAAATATATTCTGGCCGTCGAGGGCAATCCGCCGCTGAACGAGGGCGGCATGTTCTGCATCGACGGCGGCAAGCCCTTCGTCGAGAAGCTGAAATGGATGGCCGAGGACGCCATGGCGATCATCGCCTGGGGCGCCTGCGCCTCCTGGGGCTGCGTGCAGGCGGCCAAGCCCAATCCGACGCAGGCGACGCCGATCGACAAGGTCATCAAGGACAAGCCGATCATCAAGGTTCCCGGCTGCCCGCCGATCGCCGAAGTGATGACCGGCGTCGTCACCTATGTCACGACGTTCGGCAGACTGCCCGAGCTCGACCGGCAAGGCCGGCCGAAAATGTTCTACTCGCAGCGCATCCACGACAAATGCTATCGCCGCCCGCATTTCGACGCCGGCCAGTTCGTCGAGGAATGGGACGACGAGGCGGCGCGCAAGGGCCATTGCCTCTACAAGATGGGCTGCAAGGGGCCGACCACCTACAACGCCTGCTCCACCGTGCGCTGGAACGGCGGCGTCTCCTTCCCGATCCAATCCGGCCATGGCTGCATCGGCTGCTCGGAAGAAGATTTCTGGGACAAGGGCTCATTCTACGACCGGCTGACCAAAATCCAGCAATTCGGCATCGAGCACAATGCCGATGAGGTGGGACTCGCGGCCGCTGCCGTCGTCGGCGGCGCCGTCGCCGTCCATGCCGGCGTCACCGCGGTGAAGCGCATCACGACGAAGCACGACGGGTGAGGAGCGCTGGCGCGCACGTCACCCGCGCCTCATGCTGAGCCCGCGCAGCGGGCGTCTCGAAGCACTCCAGAGAGCGCGCCTGACGCTTCCCCCACCCTTCGAGACGCGGCCTGCGGCCGCTCCTCAGGATGAGGGAAGCTCCTACAGGCGCCCTGGACACGAATGACACCGGCAACGGCCGATCTCGAGGAAACGCGATCATGGGCATTCAGACGCCGAACGGCTTCAATCTCGACAATTCCGGCAAGCGCATCGTCGTCGATCCGGTGACGCGCATCGAGGGACATCTGCGCGTCGAGGTCAATGTCGACAAGAACAATGTGATCCGCAACGCGGTCTCGACCGGCACCATGTGGCGCGGCATCGAGGTCATTCTCAAGGGCCGCGATCCGCGCGACGCCTGGGCCTTCACCCAGCGCATCTGCGGCGTCTGCACCGGCACCCATGCGCTCACGTCCGTGCGCGCGGTGGAGAACGCCCTCGGCATCACCATCCCCGAGAACGCCAACTCCATCCGCAATATGATGCAGCTGGCGCTGCAGGTGCACGACCATCTCGTGCATTTCTATCATCTTCACGCGCTGGATTGGGTGGACGTCGTGTCGGCGCTCTCGGCCGACCCCAAGGCGACCTCGGCGCTGGCGCAGTCGATCTCCGACTGGCCGCTCTCCTCGCCCGGCTATTTCAAGGATCTGCAGATCCGTCTGAAGAAATTCGTCGAGTCCGGCCAGCTCGGCCCGTTCAAGAACGGCTATTGGGGCCATGCCGCCTATAAGCTGCCGCCGGAAGCCAATCTGATGGCGGTCGCGCATTATCTCGAGGCGCTCGATTTCCAGAAGGAGATCGTGAAGGTCCAGACGATTTTCGGCGGCAAGAATCCGCATCCCAACTGGCTCGTCGGCGGCGTGCCCTGCGCCATCAATGTCGACGGCACGGGCGCCGTCGGCGCGATCAACATGGAGCGCCTCAATCTGGTGACCTCCATCATCGAGCAGTCGATCGAATTCGTGGAAAAAGTCTATGTGCCGGATGTGCTCGCCATCGGCTCATTCTACAAGGATTGGCTCTATGGCGGCGGCCTCTCCGGCAAGAACGTCATGGGCTATGGCGATATTCCCGAGCACGCCAATGATTATTCCGCGGCCAATCTCGGCCTGCCGCGCGGCGTGATCCTCAACGGCAATCTGAAAGAGATTTTCCCCGTCGATCACACCGATCCCGAGCAGATCCAGGAGTTCGTCACGCATTCCTGGTACAAATATCCGGACGAGTCCAAGGGGCTCCATCCCTGGGACGGAATCACCGAGCCCAATTACAAGCTGGGCCCGGCCGCCAAAGGCACGCCGACGAACATTCAGGAGTTGGACGAAGCCGGCAAATATTCCTGGATCAAGGCGCCGCGCTGGCGCGGCAACGCCGTCGAGGTCGGCCCGCTCGCGCGCTATATCGTCGGCTACGCCCAAGGCAAGCCGGAGTTCAAGGAGCCGACCGACGAGTTCTTGAAGAAGCTCGGCGTGCCGGTCACGGCGCTGTTCTCGACGCTCGGCCGCACCGCGGCGCGCGCGCTGGAAGCGCAATGGGCGGTGCGCAAGATGGAGCACTTCCAGAACAAGCTGATCGCCAACATCAAGGCCGGCGACACGGCGACCGCCAATGTCGACAAATGGAAGCCGGAGGCCTGGCCGAAAGAGGCCAAGGGCGTCGGCTTCACCGAGGCGCCGCGCGGCGCGCTCGCGCATTGGATCAAGGTGAAGGACGGCAAGATCGAGAATTATCAGTGCGTCGTGCCGACCACATGGAACGGCAGCCCGCGCGATCCCAAGGGCAATATCGGCGCCTTCGAGGCCTCGCTGATGGACACGCCGCTCGCCGATCCGCAGAAGCCGCTCGAAATTCTGCGCACCATCCATTCCTTCGATCCCTGCCTCGCCTGCTCGACTCACGTGATGAGCGAGGACGGCCAGGAAATGACCAAGGTCACGGTTCGCTGAAGGGAGGACGGTCATGACCGAGGCGACGCAAGTCCATGGCGTGCTGGACAGCCACGGCGAGAAGGCCGCGCGGCTGGAGAGCGTCTATGTCTATGAAGCGCCGGTGCGGCTGTGGCATTGGATCAATGCCGCGGCGATCGTGGCGCTGGCGACGACGGGCTATTTCATCGCCTCGCCGCCGCCCTCAACGCCCGGAGAAGCGAGCGCGCAATTCCTGATGGGCTATATCCGCTTCGCCCATTTCTCGGCCGGCTATGTGCTCGCCGTCGCGCTGCTGATGCGCATCTATTGGGCTTTCGTCGGCAATGAGCATGCCCGGCAGATATTCTATCTGCCGGTCTGGGACCGCAAATGGCTGTGGGGCGTGCTGCACGAGCTGCGCTGGTATTTGTTCCTGGCGAAGGCGCCGAAAAAATATATCGGCCATAATCCGCTCGGCCACCTCGTGATGCACGGCTTCATGCTGACGCTGGCCTTCCTGATCGTGACCGGCTTCGCGCTCTATTCGGAAGGCGCCGGCCGCGACAGCTGGCAATATGCGCTGTTCGGCTGGGTCTTCTCGATCTGGCCCAACAGCCAGGACGTCCATACCTGGCATCATCTCGCCATGTGGGGCGTCGTGCTGTTCGTCATCATTCATATCTACACCGCCGTGCGGGAGGACATCGTGTCGCGCCAGAGCCTGATCTCGTCGATCATCTCGGGCGAGCGCGTGTTCCGCGACGAGGCCGACAAGTGACGCGCATCCTCGCGACGCGAGCGGCGAGGCGGCCCATGGGCCGTATTGCCTCGCCCGCGATGAGGCGGAAAGCGTCGGAGGACTGACGATGCGCACTCTCGTTCTCGGCATCGGCAATATTCTCTGGGCCGACGAAGGCTTCGGCGTCCGCGCGGTGGAAGCCTTCCATGCGCGCTATGAAACCGGGCCGGATGTGACCGTGCTCGACGGCGGCACGCAGGGGCTCTATCTGGTTCAGTTCGTCGAAGCCTGCGACAGGCTCCTCGTGTTCGACGCCATAGACTACGGCCTCGAGCCCGGGACCCTGCGCATCATGCGCGACGCCGACGTGCCGCGCTTCATGGGCGCGAAAAAGATGAGCCTGCATCAGACCGGCTTTCAAGAGGTGCTGGCCGCGGCCGATCTGCTCGGCCGCTATCCCTCCCGCCTCGCGCTGATCGGCTGCCAGCCGCAGGATCTCGAGGATTGGGGCGGCCCGCTGACGGCGCCCGTGGCGGCGGCGATCGAGCCGGGGCTCTCCGTCGCGGCGCAGATTCTCGCCGAATGGGGCGTCGACTTCCGGCCCCGCGGGGCCGAAGCACGCGAGCGCCTGCTGGCGCACGACCTCGACCATCGCCATTATGAGCGGCGTCCGCGCGGCGCCGAAGAGGAGACGAGACCATGAAAGCATTTCGCAACGCTCTGACGGCCGCCGTCTCGCTGGCCCCCACCGCCGCGCTGGCCCACCCCGGCGCGCATCCGGCCGACCTCGGATGGGACCTCGTCCATATTTTCACTCAGCCCGATCATCTCGTCGCCATGGCCCTCGGGCTCGTCTGGGTGGGCATGACATTCGCCGTCTGCTGTTGGTTCAAGCCGTGGCGGGCCGACTCCTGGCGCTGACGCCGCCATGTGCATCGGCTTTCCCATGACGGTGATCGAAGGCGACGCCTTCGAGGCGCTGTGCGAGCGGCGCGGCGAGCGGCGACATGTGTCCATGGCGCTGGTCGGCGCGCAGCCGGCCGGCGCGCGCGTGCTGGTGCATGTCGACTCGGCCGTGCGCCTGCTCGATCCGCTCGAGGCCGCGCAGATCGACGATGCGCTCGACGCGCTCGAGAAGGCGCTCGCCGGCGAAAATGTGGACCATCTCTTCGCCGATCTCGTCGGCCGCGAGCCCGAGCTGCCCGACTTCCTCCGCGAGCCGGAAAGTCGCTGATCCGGCTGGAATGCTGCTTTCCAGCGCGCCGGGGCGGGAGCGGCGAGCCATGCGGCAAACTCCCTTTCGCTTCAGTCGCCTTCCTTCCAGCGGGACGCCGCAGCCGCTGGCACGCAGCTTGCCGCAGCTCATCAAAAAGCACCAAAAAAAACTCCGGGAGGAGCCGATGCCGTCGCCGCTGTTGCGCGCCCTGCGCGTAAAGCATGGCGTCGCCGAGGTGGACGAGGCCTCGATCGACGCCTTTCTCGCGCAAGCACCGCATGCGCTGCTGTTTTTCGCCGGCGATCCGGCGCAGCGCAGCGAGACGCATGACGTCGCGGTGATTCTGCCGCAGCTGATCGCCGCTTTCGCGGGACGGCTGCGCGCCGCCATCGTCGCGCCGGCCGCCGAGCATGCGCTCGCCCGCCGTTTCCTCGTCGGCGTCTATCCGAGCCTCGTCGTGACGCGCGGGCCGGACCCGGTCGGCGTACTGCCGAAGGTCTGGGACTGGGCCGATTATTGCGCGCGCATAAACGGCTGGCTGCGGCCCGACGCGCCCGTGCTCGAGCGTCCCATCGGGCCGCGTGTAAGCATCACATTTTCCGGCGAGGAGACGACGGCATGAAAGCGGGATTCTGGATCGCGCCGGAAGGAACCGACGACACGATGACCATGCTGCCGCTCGCCGAAGCCGGCGAAGACGTCGCGCGCGGCAAGGATGTGGTCGGATTTCTCGCCAGCGCCTCGGCCGAAGAGGCGATCGCCCGTTGTCCGCGCACGGCGCAGCTGCTGCCGCAGCTCGCCGAGGCGCTGGAGGCGCAGCGCGCCGACGCCCCCGGCCGGCTGTTCGATATCACGGACTATGAGGATCACGAGCGCGAGCTGATCGGCCAGGTGCTGGGCGAGGGCGAGGTGAGCGGCCTCGCCGCTCTGCCGGACGGCGGCGTCGCCCAGCTCGTCGAGGCGTCGATGGCCGGCCTCTGGCGCGTGCGCTTTTCCGACGCCGACGGCAAGCTCGTCGCCGATTATCTCGAGATCGCCGCCATTCCTCATGTCGTCGAGCGCGCCGCCGCCTTCACCGCCGAACGGCTGAGCTTCGGCGATGCGCCCGAAGGGGCGATGAATGTGATGCCGATCCTCGCCGAGATCGACGGCCGCATGCGCGCGCACCGGCCGGGCGGCCCTTCGCACACGATCAATTTCTCGCTGCTGCCGGTCAATGAGATCGACATGGACTTCCTGCAGCGCACGCTCGGCGACGGCCCCGTCCAGCTCGTCTCGCGCGGCTATGGCCATTGCAAGGTGACCGCGACCGGCGCCCGCAATGTGTGGTCCGTGCAATTCTTCAATGCGATGAGCACGATCATCCTCGACACGCTGGAGATCGGCGACACGCCAGCCGCCGCCCGCGCCGCCGACGAGGATTTTCACGATTCCGCCGAACGTCTGCGCGAGATCCACGAGGCCTATTTCGCATGAGCGACGACGTCTCCGAAGCCACGCGCATGGAATGCGGCGTCTGCTGGCATGTCTATGATCCGGCCGAGGGCGATCCCGTGTGGCAGATTCCGCCGGGCGTCGCCTTCACCGATCTGCCGGAGGACTGGCGCTGCCCCGAATGCGACGCGCCGCGCGAAAAATTCCTGAGGCTCGGCGAATGAGCGCCTGCGCGATCGCCGAGCGGCTCGCCGCGATCTATGGCGACATCTATCGCGGGGCGATGCGCGACGCGCCGATCTGCAATGACGCGCTGGAGGTCGAGGCTGTGGGGTTTCGCGCCTTCGGCGATCTCGCGCTCGGCGTCATGGTGACGCCCTGGTTCGCCAATCTCGTCGCCGCGCCGGCGGACGAGGCGGCGGAGCCGCTCGACCGGGCGCCTCTGCGGCTGCGCTTTCCTGCGGGCGAAGTGGAATTCACGGTGAGCGAGCTCGACGGATTCGGGCGTCTCGCCTCCTGCTCGCTGTTCTCGCCGATGGACTCTTTCGCCGATCAAGACGCCGTCCGCGGCACGGCCGAAGCGGCGCTCGCCGCGCTGTTCGATCCGCAACTCCACGATGCGCCCGAGCGAGAGCCTGCCGCAAAGACGCTCGACCGCCGCGCTCTGTTCGGCGGACGCCGCGCGGAGAGCCGAGGCGCGAGCCCGTGAGCGGCGACGGCGCGTTCGCGGCGGGCGCGATCTCCATCGCCGTGGAGACGGCGGACGATCGCATCTGCTCCGTTCGCCTGCGCTCGAGCCGCCCGCTGCGCCTCTCGCGTCTGTTTCGCGGCCGCCCCGCCGACGAGGCGCCGCTGCTGGCGGAGCGCCTGCATGCGCTCTGCGGCGTCGCGCATGGCCTCGCCGCCGCCTCCGCCGTCGCCGCCGCGCGCGGCGAGCGGGCGGCGCCCTCGACCGAGAGCGAGCGCCGTCTCCTGTGCGAGCGCGCCACCGAAATGCTGCGCTCGAGCGCCGCCATGACCGGCGCCCCTCCCCCGGCGCCTCTGCGCGAAATTCTGGCGCTGACGCGCGAGATCGCGCTCGCTCCGCCACGCGCGAGCCGGCAGAGCGTCGAGGCGCGCCTCGGGGAAGCATCGCGCGCGCTCGGTCTCGCGGAAGTTTCGCCGCCGGCGGACACTCTGTTCGGCGCGCTGCGGCGCGCCTGCGCGACGGATGCGACGCCGCCGGCGGAAGCGCCCGACGCGCTCTCGCCCGACGACGACGCGGCCGTGCTCGCCGGCCTGCGACGCGAGGGCGAATGTTTCTGCGCGGAGCCGCGGATCGCGGGACGCGCGCCGGAGACCGGACCTTTCGCGCGCCATTGGCGAGAAACCGATATGCGCGGCGGCGCGGCGGCGGCGCGGCTGCAGGCGCGCATGATCGATCTTACCGCGACGCTCGGCCGCCTCGCCCATGGCGGCGGCGAGAACAGCCCGCGCCTGTCTTCTTCTGCGCCGCGCGAAGGCTTCGCGGCCGTCGAAACGGGACGCGGCGCACTATATCACTGGGCGCGGCTTTCGACCGACGATAAGATCGCCGACTATGCGATCCTCGCTCCGACGGAATGGAACTTCCACCCAGCCGGCCCGTTCGTCGCGACGCTGCTCGGCGCGCGCATGCCACGCGGGCGCGCCGCCGAAGCGATCACGCGGCTCGCCGCTTTATTCGATCCTTGCGTCGCCTTTCACGTCGAGCTCGAGGAGGCGGTCCATGCATGAGCTCGCCCTGACCGAGAGCATCGTCGAGATGATCGAGGAGGAGAGCCGCAGCCGAGGCTTCGCCCATGTGCGCGTGGTGCGGCTGGAGATCGGCGCCTTGAGCCATGTCGAGCCCGAGGCGATCCGCTTCTGCTTCGAGGCGGTGGCGCGCGGCGGCGTGACCGATGGCGCGCGGCTCGAGATCATCACGACTCCGGGCGAGGGCTGGTGCCTCGATTGCGGCAAGACCGTCGTGGTCACTGAACGTTTCGGCCCTTGTCCCGACTGCGGCGGCTATCATGTGCAGGTGACAGGCGGCGAGGATATGCGGGTCAAGGAACTGGAGGTCGACTGATGTGCACGGTCTGCGGCTGCGGAACCTCGAGCGTCGAAGGCAAGGAAGCCCATTCTCACGACCATGCTCATGAGCACGGCCCGCGTGAACACGGCCCGCATGAGCACGCTCATGCGCATGGAGCGCATGAGCATCATCATCATGAACATGATCGCCACCACCATGATCATCATGGCCATGATCACGCACACGACGCCCATGCGCACGGCCCTGCCGACAGCGTCATCGACTTCGGCGCCGGTCCCGCCGGCGTGCACATCGCCGGCATGAGCCAGGATCGGATCATCCGCATCGAGCGCGACATTCTCGGCAAGAACAATGATCACGCCCGTGAGAACCGCGCGCATTTCGCGGAGAGCGGGACATTCGCGCTGAACTTCGTCTCTAGCCCCGGCTCGGGCAAGACCGAGCTGCTGGTGCGCACGATCCGCGACATGAAGGATCGCCTTCCCATCGCCGTCATCGAGGGCGATCAGCAGACGTCGAACGACGCCGAGCGCATTCGCGCGACCGGCGCGCCGGCAATCCAGCTCAACACCGGCAAGGGCTGCCATCTCGACGCGCATATGGTCGGCCATGCGCTCGAAGATCTGCCGCTCGCGCCCGGCGGCCTGCTGTTCATCGAGAATGTCGGCAATCTCGTCTGTCCCGCCGCCTTCGATCTCGGCGAGGCGCACAAGGTGGTGGTGCTCTCGGTGACGGAGGGCGAGGACAAGCCGCTCAAATATCCGGAGATGTTCGCCGTCTCCGATCTGATGCTGCTCAACAAGTCCGACCTTCTGCCGCATGTCGAGTTCGATGTCGGCCGCTGCCTCGCCAATGCGCTGAAGGTCAATCCCGATCTGCAGACGCTGGTGGTCTCGGCGCGCACGGGCGAAGGCATGCCGGCCTTCTACGCCTGGATCGAGGCGCGCGCCGCGCGGCTGGCGCAGCGGCGCAATGAAACCGCGGCGACGGCCGCGACACGATAAGAGCGAGCCCTGGCCATGACGGCTTCGGAGGCGGCGACCACTTCGAGACTGCGCCTCAGAGTGACGGGCGCTGTGCAGGGCGTCGGCTTTCGTCCCTTCGTGCATGGGCTCGCGCATCGCTATGCGCTCGGCGGCTTCGTGCGCAATGACGCGCGCGGCGTGCTGATGGAGGTGGAGGGCGACGCGATCGACGCCTTCGTCGCGGCGCTGCGGCGCGAGCCGCCGCCGCTCGCGCGCATCGACAGCCTGACTTGCGAGGCGATCGCGCCGATGCGCGAGACGGCGTTCCGCATCGAGCAGAGCCGCGACGGCCGCACGCTGACGCGCATCACGCCGGACGCCGCCGTCTGCGAAGATTGTCTCGACGACATCTTCGATCCGTCGAGCCGATTCCATCTCTATCCTTTCACCAATTGCACCCATTGCGGGCCGCGCTACAGCTTGACAAAGCGCCTGCCCTATGACCGCGCACAGACCTCGATGGCGCGCTTCGCAATGTGCGAGGATTGCGCGCGCGATTATGCCGATCCGAGCAATCGGCGCTTTCACGCGCAGCCGATCGCCTGTCCCGCATGCGGCCCACGGCTCGCTCGCCTGTCGACGGAGGCGAGCCCGAAGGCTCGCAGTGCAACTCCCGCTGTCGACCACGAGCCTTCAGGCTCGCTCATCTCAAAAATCGTCGCGACCATCCGTCATGGCGGCGTCGTCGCGCTGAAAGGAATCGGCGGATTCCATCTGCTCTGCGACGCGCGTCGCGAGAGCGCGGTCGCCGAGCTGCGTCGTCGCAAGCAGCGCGACGCCAAGCCTTTCGCGGTGATGGCCGCCAATGCGGCGTCCGCCGAGCGGATCGGCGTCTTCGACGCAGAATCGCTTCGCCTCTTGCGCTCGACCGCGCGGCCGATCGTCGTCGTCGAGAGCCGCGCGCCGCTCGCGCCCTCCGTCGCGCCTGGCCTCACGCGCGTCGGCGTTCTGCTCCCTTACGCGCCGCTGCATCATCTCTTGTTCCATGCCGCCGCCGGCGCGCCGGAGAGCCGTCACTGGCGAAGCGAGGCGCAGGAGCTCGTGCTCGTCGCGACCAGCGCCAATGTGAGCGGCGAGCCTTTGATTATCGACGACGAGGAGGCGCGCGAGAAGCTCCGCGCGATCGCCGATCTCGTCATCGGCCATGATCGCGCCATCGTGGCGCGCGCCGACGACAGCGTCGCGAGCGTCATTGCCGGCGCGCCGGCGCTTCTGCGCCGCGCCCGCGGCTTCATCCCCGATCCGATCGCGCTCGCCTCCGACGGCCCCGATGTCCTCGCCGTCGGCGCGCATCTCAAGACCACCGTCACGGTGACGCGCGGCCGCGAAGCCTTCGTCTCGACGCATATCGGCGCGCTCGACAACCGCGCGACGATCGCTTTCCATCGCGAGACCATCGCGCGCATGCTCGATATTCTCGATGTCCGCCCCGAGCGCATCGCCTGCGATCTCCATCCCGATCTCGCCTCGACGCGCTATGCCGAGGACTGCGGCCTCCCGCTCGTGCGCGTTCAGCATCATGCCGCCCATGTCGCGGCGATCGCGGCCGAGCATGGCGTCGATGAGCCGCTTCTCGGCGCCGCGCTCGACGGCTATGGCTATGGCGACGACAGCGGCGCCTGGGGCGGCGAGCTGATGCTGGTCGAGCGCGGCGACTGGCGCCGCGTCGGCCATCTCGCGGAGCTGCCGCTGCCGGGCGGCGACCGCGCCGCGCGCGAGCCCTGGCGCATGGGCGTCGCCGCCCTCGCCCGCCTCGACCGATGCGCCGAGGTCTTCCACCGCTTCCCGCAGTTTTCGCTGGCGGGACAGGTCGCCATGCTCGCCTCCTCGCCCCATGTCGCGCGCACCACGAGCCTCGGCCGCATCTTCGACGCCGCCGCCGCTCTGCTCGGCGTGCGTCATCTCCAGGAGCACGAAGCCCAGGCGGCGATGGAGCTCGAGGCGCTGTGCCGCGCGCCGCGCGCGCTCGCCGGCGCCTTCCGCATCAGGGACGGCAAGCTCGATCTCGCGCCGCTGTTCGCCGCTCTGCTCCAGCCCGGGCTCGACCCCGCGCAGGGCTCCGAGCTGTTTCACGGAACGCTGATCGAAGCGCTCGCCGCCTGGATCGGCGACGCCGCCCTCGCGCGCGGCCATCGCCGCGTCGCGCTCGGCGGCGGCTGCCTGATGAACAAGATTCTCGCCGAGGGCGTAGCCAATGGCCTGCGCGCGTTCGGCGTCGAACCCTTGCTCGCGCGAAAAATTCCAGCCAATGACGGCGGGCTGTCGCTCGGACAGGCCGCCATCGCCCGAGAGAGAAAGGCGTAAAGCCATGTGTCTCGCCATACCCACGCGCATCGTCGAGCTGCTGCCGGACGAAATGGCGCGCATCAGCCTCGACGGCGTCAGCAAGGTCATCTCCGTCGCGCTCGTCGACAATCTCGCCGTCGGAGATTATGTCGTGCTGCATGTCGGCTATGCGCTCGCCAGGATCGACGAGGCGGAAGCGCTCGCCACATTGGAGCTGCTGCGCGAAGCCGCGCAATTGGGAGCCGCGCCATGAAGCATGTCGACGAGTATCGCGACGGCGCGCTGGCGCGCGGCGTCGCCCGCCGCATCGCCGAGGAAGCGCAGCCGGGCCGGCATTATCGGTTGATGGAGTTTTGCGGCGGCCATACGCATGCGATCTCGCGCTATGGCGTCGAAGATTTGCTGCCCGAAAATATCCGCATGATCCACGGGCCGGGCTGCCCGGTCTGCGTGCTGCCGATGGGGCGCATCGACGACGCCATCCGCCTCGCCGCGCGGCCCGAGGTGACGCTCTGCACCTACGCCGATCTGATGCGCGTGCCGGCCTCGGGCGCGACGAGCCTGATGAAGGCGAAGGCCGACGGCGCCGATATTCGCATGGTCTATTCGACGCTCGACGCCATCGCCATCGCCGAGAAGGAGCCGGATCGCGAAATCGTGTTCTTCGCCATCGGCTTCGAGACCACCACGCCGCCGACCGCTCTCGCCATTCGCCTCGCGCAGAAGAAACGCCTGCGCAATTTCTCGATCTTCTGCAATCATGTGCTGACGCCGGCGGCGATGCAGGCCATTCTCGAGGCCAAGGAAGGCGTCGAGATCGAGGGCTTCGTCGGCCCCGCCCATGTCTCCACCGTGATCGGCATGTCGCCCTATCGGCGCTTCGCGACGGATTATCACAAGCCCGTCGTCATCGCCGGCTTCGAGCCGCTCGACGTCATCCAGGCCGTGCTGATGCTGGTTCGGCAGATCAATGACGGCCGCAGCGAGATCGAGAACCAATACCGCCGCGCCGTCACCGAGACCGGCAATAACAAGGCCATCGACGAGATGGCGGAGATATTCGAATTGCGCGAGAGCTTCGAATGGCGCGGCCTCGGCGAGATTCCGCGCAGCGCGCTGCGGCTGCGCGAGCCTTACGCGCAATTCGACGCGGAGCGGCGCTTTTGCGTCGTCACCCTCCCCGCGCGCGACAATCCCGCCTGCGAATGCGGCGCGATCCTGCGCGGCGCCAAGCGCCCGCAGGATTGCAAGCTGTTCGGAACCGCCTGCACGCCGGAGACGCCGATGGGCTCCTGCATGGTGTCCTCGGAAGGCTCTTGCGCGGCGCACTGGGCTTATGGAAGATTCCGCCAGATCGAAAGGCGGAAGGCGTCATGAACAAGCACGAGCCGCTCGGAAGAAAGCTGGACCTTCGCCATGGCCGCGTCGACCTGTCGCACGGCTCCGGCGGGCGGGCGATGGCGCGACTCATCGCCGACGTCTTTCACGCGGCCTTCGACAATGATTGGCTGCGCGCCGGCAATGATCAGGCGGCCTTCGACATTCCCGGCGGACGCATGGCGATGACCACCGACGGCTATGTCGTCTCGCCTCTGTTCTTTCCCGGCGGCGACATCGGCAAGCTCGCCGTGCATGGCACGATCAACGATATCGCAATGGCCGGCGCGCGGCCCCTGCACATGTCGGCCAGCTTCATCATCGAGGAAGGCTTTCCCCTCGCCGATCTCTCGCGCATCGCGCAGAGCATGGGCGAGGCCTCTCGCGAGGCGGGCGTGCCGATCGTCACCGGCGACACCAAGGTGGTCGAGCGCGGCAAGGCCGACGGCGTGTTCATTTCCACCGCCTGCGTCGGCGTGGTTCCGGCGGGGCTCGAGCTCTCCGGCGACAAGGCGCGGCCGGGCGACGTCATTCTCCTTTCCGGCGCGATCGGCGACCATGGCGTCGCCGTGATGTCGAAGCGCGAGAATTTGTCGTTCGAGACGGAAGTGCTTTCCGACACCGCCGCTTTGCACGAGCTGGTCGCGGCCATGGTCGCGGCCGCCGGCGCCTCGATCCGCCTGATGCGCGACCCGACGCGCGGCGGGCTCGCGGCGACGCTCAACGAGGTCGCGCATCAGTCCAAGGTCGGCGCGCAGATCGACGAGGCGTCGATTCCGGTCGCGCCGCAAGTGGCGGCCGCCTGCGAGCTGCTCGGCCTCGATCCTCTGTTCGTCGCCAATGAGGGCAAGCTCGTCGCCATCGTCGCGCCGGAGGCGGCCGACGCCCTCCTCGCCGTCATGCGCGCGCATCCGCTCGGCGCACGATCCGCGCGCATCGGCGAGATCGTCGCGGACGAGCATTGCTTCGTGCAGATGACGACGCGCTTCGGCGGCGGCCGCATTATCGATTGGCTCTCCGGCGAGCAATTGCCGCGCATCTGCTGAGCGACCACATTCATGAACCAGCGCGAAGACCCGGCGAAGATCGAACGCGACCCGCGCAAGAGCGCGACCGGCGCCACAGTGCTGATCGTCGACGACGAAAAGCGCTCGCTCGAATCCTTGCGGCGCGTGCTCGGAGTCGAGTTCCAGATTCTGTGCGCGCAGAACGCCGCCGAGGCGGAGGCGATTCTCGACGGCGATCTCGTGCAAGTGGTGCTGTGCGATCAGCGCATGCCGGGCGAGACGGGCGTCGAATTCCTGACGCGCGTGCGCGAGCGCTGGCCGGAGCCCGTGCGCATGATCATCTCTGGCTATACCGACGCGGAGGACATCATCGCCGGCGTCAATGAAGCCGGCGTCTATCGCTATGTGACGAAGCCCTGGGACCCGGACAGGCTGCTGGAGACCGTGCGCGAGGCCGCGCGACTCTATGCGGCGCAGAAGGAGGGCGGCGCGGCGCCGCCGCTCGACGCCAAGCCGTCCAACGAAAGGCTGCGCCGAATCGTCCAGGACAAGCGCCGCGCCGAGCGGAGCCTGTTCGAGTTCTCGCGCATCGTCCACGCCCCCGACAGCCCGATGCGCCAGACCATCGCTCTGGCGCGGCGCGCCGCCGAATACGACATCTCCGTGCTGATCACCGGCGCCTCCGGCACCGGCAAGGAGCTGCTCGCCCGCGCCATTCACCACGGCTCCGCGCGCGGCGACAAATCCTTCGTCGTCGAAAACTGCGGCGCGCTGCCGGACGAACTGCTCGAGAGCGAATTGTTCGGCTGCAAAAAGGGCGCGTTCACCGGCGCCTATCAAGATCGTGTCGGCCTGTTCGAGGTCGCCGATGGCGGCTCGATCTTTCTCGACGAGATCGGCGAGACATCCCCTGCTTTCCAGGTGAAGCTGCTGCGCGTCCTGCAGGAGGGCGAGATTCGCCCGCTCGGCGCCCAGCGTCCGCGCCGCGTCGACGTGCGCGTCATCGCCGCCACCAATCGCGACATCGAGGCGGAGGTCGAAGCCGGCCGCTTTCGCCGCGATCTCTATTATCGCCTCGCCGCCTTCCCCATCCATCTTTCGGCGCTCGGCGAGCGCCGCGGCGACATCGCCATCATCGCCGCGCGCATTCTGCTCGCCGTCAATCAGCAATTCAACCGCCGCATTCCCGGCTTCGAGCCGGAGACCTTGCGCTTGATGGAGCGCTATTCCTGGCCTGGAAACGTTCGCGAGCTGCACAATGAAATTCAGCGGATGGTGGTGCTCAGCGATGGCGAGGCCAATCTTTCGCCGGAGCTGCTGTCGCCGGCGATCCTCGAGCATGGCCGCGGCGGCGCGGCGCCGCAGGAGGGGCAGACGCGATTCACCTTGAAGGAGCGCGTCGAAATGCTCGAATGCGCGCTCATCAAGGAATCGCTCGAGCGCAATGGACGCAACATCAGCCATGTCGCCGATGAGCTCGGCCTCTCGCGCGTCGGCCTGCGTAGCAAGATCGCGCGCTATGATATCTCCCGCGTCGTCGATGACGAAGCCTGATGCGACAAGCGATTGCGCGCGTGGCGATCTGATCGCCCGCGTCGCCGGCGCCGACATCGCGCTTTCGGAAGGCAGCGAGCAGGTCTGGCTCGAAGTCATCCGCAAGATGGATGAGGTCTATGCCGATCTCCTCGTCTACGAAGCCGATCTCGAGAAGAAGAACGGCGAGCTCGAGGAAGCGCAGAATTTCATTCAAAGCGTGATTGCATCGGTCTCCGACGTGCTCGTCGTCTGCGACGAGAGCGGGGCGATATTGCAGGTCAATCCGGCGTTCCGCGAGCTGATCGGCCACAGCGAGGAGGAGCTCGTCGGATCGCCGCTGCTCGAGCTGTTCGTCCCCGAGGACCGGGCGCAGGCGTCGACGCTCTGCTCGGCGTCGACGCGCGACGCCACCAGCGCCGAGCTGCGCTTCCGCACCCGCGACGGTGCGTCCGATTTGATGGCGATCAATCGCTCGCCTCTCTCCAATTCCGCAGGACGGCGCGCCGGCGTCGTGTTCACCGGCCGGCCGATCGGCGAGCTGCGGCGCGCCTATGAGGCGCTGCATCGCGCCCATCTCGAGCTGAAGCAGGCCCAGTCGCGGCTGATCGAGCAGGAGAAGATGGCGAGCCTCGGACGTCTCGTCGCCGGCGTCGCCCATGAGCTCAACAATCCGATCAGCTTCGTCTATGGAAATATTCACACGCTCGACCGCTATCGAAAGGCCCTCGCCCGCTATATCGGCGCCCTTCACTCGGGGGCCGGCCCAAAGGAGCGCGACAGGCTGAGACGCGCCGACGACATAGACGCGATGCTCGCCGATCTCGAGCCATTGATCGAAGGCACGCTCGAAGGCGCCGTGCGCATCAGCGATATCGTGAAGAATCTGCGCCGGCTCTCCTTCGGCGCCAACACGCCGCGCGAAAAAATCGCGCTCTCCAAGGTCGTCGAAACCGCGACGCAATGGGCCGCGCGCAGCAAGAAGGCCAAGGCGCGCATCGTCACGCGGCTCGAGCCCGATGTCGTCGCCTGCGGCCACAGCGGTCAGATCCACTCCGTGCTGGTCAATCTGATCGACAATGCGCTCGACGCCGTGCGCGACAGCGACTCCCCGCTCGTCTCGATCGACGCGCGCACAGACGGCGAACATGCCGTCGTCGAAGTGGCCGACAATGGCAAAGGCGTGCCCGAGACGCTGCGCAGCCGCATATTCGAGCCTTTTTTCACCACGAAGACCGTCGGCGAAGGAACGGGACTCGGCCTTTGGATCAGCTATTCGATCGTGCACGAACATGGCGGCTCGATCGAGGTCGACGCGCCGCCGCAAGGCGGCGCGCGCTTCACCTTGCGGCTCCCTCGCGGAGTGGATTGACGACGCTCCGCGCGCGAGCGAACGCTGGCGATCAGCTCGGCTTGCGCAGCGCGCCACGCAGCAGAATCTCGGCCATCAGCGTCCGCGAGATCTGCAGCTCCTTCTCCTCGAGCGCGCCGAGCGCGACGATCAGCCAGCCATAGACGGCCGCGCCGCAGGCGATCGCCAGGGCCAATGCGGCGGGCGCCTGCCATTGCGTGACGATTGCGCGCGCCGCCAGCGCGCAGCCTGTCGCCGCGAGCACGATCTTGCAAAACTTCGCCAGCGGAAACGGCGCCTCCATGACCTTCGCGATGTAAACGAAGCTCGCCAGGGTGAGAAACCCCTGCACCGCCGAGCGTGCGGACACGGCGCCCATCACGCCGAATGCCGGAATCACCGTCACGCCTGCGAGCAGGGACAAGACGACGCCGAGCGCTCCCGTGCGCACGAGAAAGGAGCTTTTCTCGCAGGCGAGCAAGAGCGTCGTGCTCACTGTGGAAATGGAGCCGAACGCCTGCATGGCGATCAGAATCGTGGCGGACGCGCTCGCTTCTGCGAACTCCGGCCCGAACAGCACCGGCAGAAACAGCGGAGCGATCGCCGCCATGCCGAAGCAGGCGGGAAACAAGACCACAGCGACAAAGCGAATCGACGAAGCGTAGGCGTCGTGCAGTCCGCTTCGATCTCCGAGCGCGTGTCGCTCGGCGAACAGCGGCAAAATCCCGCCCGTCATCAACAAAGGCGCCTGCGCGGCGAGATTGCAGAGCGTGTAGGAGACCGCGAACAGCCCCGCCTCCTTGGCGCCGCGCCAATAATCCAGAAAGCCGATTTCGATGCGCGACCAGACGATCACCGAAATGAGTCCGACGCCCCAATTATTCACAGCAAAACGCCAGGCGCGTCGCCTCAGGTCTTCCGGCAGGCCGGTCGTCGCTCTCATATATTGCAAGGCCGCGGCCGCGCAAACGACACTGCCCATCGCATAGCCGATCAGCGCGCCTTCCGCGCCCCCGTAAAAACATCCCGCAGCCGTCGCGACGAGCTGCAACGGCAATCCGATCGCCGTCAGCTTCGCCGCCACGTCGAAGCTCTGACGCCCACGCAGAACCGACAGGCCGAAATTGTTGAGCGCCTGAACGGCGAACACGAATGCGATCACCAGCCAGATGGAATCGGGAGACTCGCTGAACATGCGCAATCGGAAGCTGTCGCGGATCCATTGCGCGCCGCCGAGCGCCAGCTCGGCGAAGAGTCCGACGACGAGCGCCGTCGAGAACAATATCGGCCGAAAGAAATAGGGGCCGATCTCGTCGACATAGGCGAGCTCGCCGCGCGCCATCAGCTCCGGCGTGAACCGCGCTATGGTGAGGGGAAGGCCGAGGTCGGCGAAAGTAACGGCCATTCCCGTGACCCACACGCCGATCGCCACCGTTCCCGCCCCGACGGGACCGAGAATGCGTCCAACGATCACGAGGCCGAGAAAGCTGCCGAGAGACGAGTTCAGACTGGCGAGGAGCCCGAACATGGTGTTGCGGGTAAATTTGTTCAGGGACATGTCAGGCCTGTCGAAGCGCGAGCTTTATGGGCTCAGTGTCGAGATCGCTCGGCCGGTCTTTTTGACACAGAAGCCGATCCCTCGACCTCTATCGAGCAATCCCGGCGCCGGTCGGCGTCTGTTCCGATTTCCGGCATCCGGCGCGAGCCCGCCGCACCATGATAAATCTGCGAGTAGCTTTCGGCGACGCGCGGCCATGCGAATTCGCGCGCAAGGCCGACTGCCCTCTCACGCAGAGCTCCTGCGGAGGCTTCGAGCTCGTCGAATGCGCGGCCGATCGCTTTCGCCGTCGCAGCAACGTCGGCAAAATCCGCAATGTGAATGAGCCCGCGCCGTGACGAGAAGGCGCGATAAGCGTCATTCCCATGCACCACCGGCAGCAGTCCCGCGCTCAGCGCTTCGATCAAAGCTATGCCGAAACCCTCATATTCCGACGCGCTCACGAACAGGCTCGAACGGCCGATCAGCTGCGCGACGCCGTCATCGTCCAGGCCGACATGAAGCTGCACATGCGCCTGAAGCGAGCGTTGCGCGATCTCGTCGTTCAAACGATCCTTGTTCCAATCGGATTCGAGTCCGACGATGTCGAGGCGCCACTGCGCATCCCGCTCGACCAACGCCCGCATCGCGTCGAGCAGACGGTCGAGCCGCTTGTTGACCGAAAATCGTCCGATGGCGATGAGCGACTTCACCGGCGTTCGACTCGATGCGTGCGCGAATTTGTCGATATCCGTCCCGTTCTCCACCAGTTGCAAATTGTTCGGCGAGATCGTCGCGAACAGACGATAGTCGCTGTCGCTGCACGCGACGATCGCGTGATAGCGGCGCGCCGTGAACCGCGTCACCGCGGCGAACCAGATGCGCTTCAACGTCGAATGCGCGGCTGTATGGAAAAATCCGCCATGGGTGGTCGCGATGATCGGGCGTCGCCGCAGGAGCGACGCGAGCGCGACGAAATCGAACAAGAAGTCGACGGCATGAACATGCAGGATATCGGCGTCGCCGATGTGCGCGAGCACGCCCGGCGCGATCGGATAGCGCGTCGAGCCGAAAAACGGCACGCGGCGGATCTCTATGCCGTCGAGAGCGTCTTTATCGGCGAGAGGCGTGTCGCGATCGGTGAACAGACGATCCAGCGTCACGACACGCACATGCGCGCCCGCTTCCACCTGCGCGCGGGCGAGTCGATGAACGAACTCCTCGAGCCCTCCCCGCGAAGGCCAGAACTGGCGAACGATATGGACAATTCTCATGGGACGCCCCGCTCTCGAGCCGCTCGCTTCACGCTTTGCGCCGCGCTTAACGGCTCATTAACCAAGCGCCGGCTAATTCTCGGCCGATACGGCTCGAGGATTCGTCGATGGCCCAGCGGACTTATCTCGGAGACCGGGTCGCGGGCGGCCATCCGACGCTTTCGCTCATCGTCTGCACCATCGGCCGCGTCGAGCCGCTCGTCCGGCTGTTTGCGTCGCTTCTCGAGCAGACGAGCGCGGACTTCGAGATCGTTCTCGTCGACCAAAATCCGCCGGGAACGCTCGACGTGATTCTGGCGTCGGTCGTCGACCGACTGAAGATCCTGCATGTCGCATCTCCCCGAGGCCTCTCGCGCGCTCGTAACGCCGGTCTGCGAGAGGCCGCCGGCGCCCTCGTCTGCTTTCCAGACGATGATTGCTGGTACGCCCCGCATCTCGTCGAAGAGGTGATCGGCCGCTTTGCGCGCGAGCCCGGCCTCGATCTGCTCATGGGACGCACAGTCGACGCGGCCGGGACGAATTCCCTCGGCCTGTTTCTCGGCCATAGCGCGCCGGTCGACCGTCGCAATGTCTGGTTCGCCGGCAATTCGAATGGCCTGTTCCTTCGCGCAGAAGTCGCGAAAAGGATCGGCGGGTTCGACGAAGCTCTCGGCGTCGGCGCCGACACGCCGTTCCGATCCGGCGAGGAAACCGATTACGTGCTGCGCGCCCTCGCGCTCGGCGCGAAATGCTGGTTCCATCATGATCTGACCGTGTTTCACGATCAGGCGCCCGACCGCAACTCCGCCGCGATCTCCCGCGCAAGAGCCTATGCGCCAGGCTTCGGCCGTGTGTTGAGGCTGCATTACGACGCCTCTTATCTCGCCGAGCGTCTCCTGCGGACGCTCGCGCGCGCAATCCTGTCGGCGCTTTCGTTCGATCTTTCGACGGCACATTACAAGCTCGTCTGGGGTCTCGGCACGCTCAAGGGCTATTTATCACCTTGTGCAGGTGAAGGAACACGATTGCCAGGGCGAAGGTGAACGCTCCGAACGTATATCCATAGGCGAGCTTTCGCGGCTCGCTGAGATTTCCCCACGGCCATTGCGCCTGCTGCACGCCTTGCAATCGAAAGCACGCCATCGCCAGCGCGAAGGTGAAGGCTCCGACCGTATAGCGATGGACGAGTCGACGTGGCTCGCGCCAAAGCCGGAACAGCCATTCGAGCCTTGCGCGTCGAAGCCAGGCCGGAGCGCGTGGAACCGTCCCCGAGACGAAGTCGAACAATGCGCCGACGCCGAACGTCAGCCTGCTGTTCAATTCGTCGCGATGCGCGTCCATGAACAATTCCTGTCGCGGATTGCCCATTGCGACGAGCAGCACGTCCGGCGCATGGCTCGCGATTTCGGCAACGACCGCGGCCTCTTCGGCGGCGGAGAAATAGCCGTCGCGATAGCCGACGACCTCGTGCCATGGATAGCTCTCCGCGAGTCGCGCCGCGGCGCGCGCGACGACATCGGGCCTGGCGCCGAGCAGATAGATGCGCAGCGGCCGCTTGCTCGTCGCGAGAAAGGTCGGAACCAGGTCCGTTCCGTTCAGATTTCCCGGAAAGGCCGCACCTGTAACGAGCCGGGAGGCGATGTCGAGAGCGACGCCGTCATTGAACACCAGCATCTGCGCCAACGCATGGCGAAAGACCGGATCGAAAAAGGCATTGCTCGCCGTATGCGCATTGCAGAACGCCACGCGTCGGGAGCCTCGTCCCTCCAGCGCGTCTTCGATGCGACGCAGGGCTTCTTCGACAGTCAAATGCTCGATGCGAATGGGACCAAGATTCAATGCACGCTTCATCCGCAGACCTCGCGAGGGACGATTCCGATCTCACGAGAACATGAAGCGCCGTCATCACCAATGATATCTAAACAGGCTAAACTTCGATTTGTTCTTGGTTTTCCGATTCAAAGCAAGATTGCGACAATTCGATTCGAATATTATGCAAGGATGCGAATCCGCGGCAGAGCACGGGCCAATTCGAGTGAAGTCGATCGAGCGGTTCTCGCGTGCAGGCGACATCCGATCGCTAGAAGGATTCCGCTAAAACGGAAAGCGCGCTAGCGTCGAGATTGGATGTAGGCGCAGAACAAGATCGCGCCGATCGACAGCGGCCACAGCGCGTGTGCGAAGACGAACAGCATGGGCGACAGTCTTCGGCTCTCGTTCCAATTCATCGAAAGCGAAATGAGAGCGATGCCGCATCCGACCGCCAGATAGAGGTAAAACAAGGCCTCGACGCCCCACATCTGTCGCTCCCACGTCGATCGCCGCCAATGCGTTCGTCGACAATTCGAAACCTGACATGCGCGAAGCTCGGGCGCCGATATTAACATAAGCTTAAGGATAACCACGTCTATATTCGAGGGGCCATCCGACCTTCGCGAACACGCGACGTGCAGGAAAAATAGCGTCCATGAATCGAATTCGCCCCGGAAGCGAGCCGCAGACGGACCCGAGCGGGTCCCGCTCGCCCGAGCGCAATGCGGATGCGCCGAGCGCGCTCGATTTCGACGCCGGCGAATATGTCCGCTTCGTGCGGCGTCATGGCAAATGGATCCTGTCGATTACCGGGATCGCATTGATCCTCGGATTGTGCTTCTATCTGCTCGTGCCCGCGCGCTATCGCTCTGTCGCGGAGATTTTGCTCGATCCGCGCGGCGTGGCGCTGGCGAAAGCCGACCCCGCATTTCAGAGCCTCGGAGCGGACAGCAATCTGCTCGATCTCGAGACGCAGCGCTATCTCATCGTGTCGAGCAGCGTGCTCGGCGCCGTCGTCGATGAGGAAAGGCTCAACGAAGACCCGCAGTTCACGCGCGTCGGCTTCATCGGCAAGCTGCTCGGAAGCAAGCCCAACGACAGCAGAGAAGCGGCGATCGAAAAGCTCGCCGCCATGATCGAGGTCATGAGAGGCGAGCGCGCGCTGATCCTCGACATCATCGTAGTCAGTCCAGACCCGCGGCTCTCGGCGCGTCTCGCCAACGCGGTCGCGCGCGTGTTCTTTTCCCGGAATGGCGCCGCCCAGCGCGAGGCCGCGCGTCGGGCGGGCCTCGCTCTCCAGGGTCGCGCCGAGCAATTGGCGCAGGAGCTGCAAGACGCCGAAGCGAAAGTCGAGCGCTACAAATCCGAGCACGATCTTTCCGAGACGGCGGGAAAGCTCACCGCGGAGCAGCAGCTCGGCGATCTCAGCTATCAGCTCGGCCTCGCCCGCTCACAGGTCGCGCAGACCAGAGCCCGTTTCGAAGAGGTCACGAAGCTGCAACGCTCGAAAGCCGCGGTCGATCAATTGTCCGACGCGGTGCATTCGAACACGATTTCCGGCCTGCGCACGCAATATGCGACGCTGGTCCAGCAGAAGTCGGCGATGGAGATGCAATTTGGTCCCAAATTTCCGCCGCTGATCGATATCCAGCGGCAGATTCAGGAAGTCGGCAGGCTCATCGACGCAGAGCTCTCGCGGATCGCCGGCGCGGCGCTCAGCGATCATCGCCGCGCGCAGACGACGGAGGCCGATCTCGAGAGCAGGCTCGCGGGGCTCAAGCGGCGGTCGTTCCAGGTGAATGAGACGATGGTCGGGCTGCGCGCGCTGGAGCGCAGCGTCGAAGCGACGCGCAATCTCTATCAATCTTCGCTCAAGCGCGCCAAGGAGCTCGAAGAATCGCAGGAGGTCGACAGCTCCACGTCGCGCATCATCACCGAGGCCGTGCCCAATAACAAAAAGGCCGGCCCTCCCCTCCCGCTCGTGCTCGGCGGCGCTCTGATCTGCGGCATCGGCCTCGGCAGCGCAGCCGGTTATTTCCGCGACCGCATGGGCGCAAAGGCGCGCGAACCGGCGCATGCGTCCCGCAGCCTGTTCGATCTACCCATCCTCGCCGATTTTCGAGTCGTCGAAACGATGAAGGCGAGTGAACGGCCCTCGACCAGGATCCTGCGCTGGATTCTCGGCGTCGACAGGGATGCTGGACCACGCACGATCTTTTTTCTCGGACTCGACGACGATGGACGCAAGCCGAAGGTGATGTTCGAGATCGCGCTCGCCGCGCTCGACCGTGGTCGACGCGTCATCACTCTGGATACAAATCGGTCCGGCGGCGCGGCATGCCGCCTTTGGCGAAAGGAAGCCGCTCGATTGCTGCGCAAGGGAGCGGGCGGTCGGGATATCGAGCTGGTGACGCGCTGGCCGCACGACTCCTGCTTCGCGATCCATGATCGCTCCCGAGGCAGCGTGGAGTTCGCTTCGATTGCGGAAATGATCGATAGCGACGCCGCCGACCTTCCGCCTCGGCGCTTCTGGAGCGCGTTCAGAGACAGGCTTCGCGCCTTCGAGAACGCCGACATGATTCTCGTGAGCGCCAATGCCGAAGACTACGAAGCCTTCGCCGTCGACAGTCGCTCGGACGCTCTGCTCGCGCTCATCGACGGCGACCGACCGGAGCGGGGCGTTCTCTCCCGGCTCGCCGAGTCGATCGGCGCAGATATTCCGAGCTCCGCCGGAGTGGTTCTCGTCGGAGAAAGGGCGGCCGCATGAGAGCCGCCGCCCTCCCGAGCTTCGCCGCGATCGAGGAACGAACCGAAACGGCTCGTCTCCTCGCGGCCGCTCTGGTGTTCGGCGGCGTGATTTTCAATTTCGTGCTCTGTATCGTCAACGCCAAGATTTTCTCCATCAGCCCAGCGATCGTCATGCTCGCGGAGATGGGCCTCATCGGCGCGAGCCTCGCGCTCATGGCCAAGGACGCGACAGCGCTGACCGTCATCCTCCTCGGCTTCATGTCTTACGCGGCCTTTCTCAGCGCGATGCGAGCGTCGGTGGACTTGAAGGCGATCCGCGACGTGATCATCCCGATCATTTTCCTCTTTCTCGGCCGTCGCTTCGGCTCCGCCTCGATGGGCGATCGCCTCGTCGAGCTGTGCGTGTGGACGGTGCTGATCGTCGGCGTCTGCGAATACAGCTTTCTGACGCAATATCTGAAGATCGTCGACATCAGATCATACTATGTCGCGCGCGGCACCGTCGATCCGGCCTCGATCGACACCACCGGAACCGGCCTCTTCGCGAGCGGCATTCGTCCGGAAGGCAGAACGCTGCTGCCCTTCCTCGGCGCGCATCGCGTGTCCTCGATCTTCCTCGAGCCGGTGTCGATGGGCAATTTCGGCGCGATCGTGTTCGCATGGATCGCGCTGCGCAATTTCTCCAAGCCGGCCCGACTGGCGATCGAGCTCATCCCCGCCGTAGCGGTTTTCGTCATGGCGGATGCGCGCTTCGGCCTGATGGTGTCCTTGACCGCCTTCATCATCTATCCGGCCTCGAGACATGTCGGTCGCGTCATCCTGCTTCTGGCGCCCTTCTTCGTCATTTTCGCGCTGGCGGTGAACGGCTTCCTCAATGCCGACGTCATCTGGGACAATGGCCTCAAAGGGCGCATGATCCTTTCGGGACAAATGTTGTCGCATCTCGATTTCTGGGAGGCGATGGGCTTCATTCCGGTGACGCGCTTCGTGTCCGATTCCGGCTACACCTACACGCTGGCGAAATTCGGCCTCGTCGGCTGCATCGGACTGTGGAGCCTGTTCACTTTCGCGCCGACGGCGAGCGAGCAGGCCTGGCGCTATCGTCTTTTTATCGGCTTCTACATCACCGCGCTTCTGATCATCAGCGACTCCGTCTACTCGATCAAGACAGCAGCGCTGGCGTGGTTCTTGGCGGGATGCCTTGAGGCTCCCGACCCTGGCGACGACTTGCCGACACGCGACGACTTGCCGACACCTGACGACTTGCCGAAAATGGAACAGCGAGCGCAACGCATATGATGGAAGAGCCTCGATCACCCCGGGGAGGAACGCCGATCTCCTTCGGCGGCTGCGCCGGATTCTACCATGCCGGCCGCTCCCGCGTGGCCGTGCTGATCTGCAGCCCCTGGGGCCATGAAGAACTCAGCATGCGTTCGAGCTTGCGCGAGTTCGCGGATAATCTCGCGCAGGCGGGACTTCCCACGCTGCGCTTCGACTATCCGGGAACCGGCGACTCGCTCGATCCGAGCGATCGAGCATGGCGCCTCGAGGATTGGATCGCAGCCGCACATTCGGCAGCGGCGTTGCTGCTCGATATTTCGCGCGCGCGGCATCTCGTCATCGTCGGCCAAGGGCTCGGCGTCGCCGTCGCGATCGGCGTGGCGAGAGAATTGGAGGATGTCGCCGGCCTCGCGCTGCTCGCTGGCTTCGCTCGCGGCGCGCCCTATCTCAAGCAATTGAAGGTGAGCGCCACAATGCTCGCCGATGCGGCCGGACTCCCGCCGGCGGACGCCGGCGACGGCCTCGCCCTGCTCGGCTTCAAACTGCCCGCGTCATTCATCGCAGATGTGAAGCAGATCGATTTCGCGACTCTGGCGTCCTCGCCGGCGCCGTCCGCACTCGTCGTCGGCCGCCCCGGCGATCGACAGAGCGCCACGCTCGCCGACCATCTCGAGAAGCTCGGCGCCGCAGTCACGAGGCTGGATTATATCGACTATGAACGGCTGACGACCAATCCGCCCATCAAGGCGATGGCGCTCGAGACTTTCGAGCGGGCGGCATCCTGGATCGAAGAAATCCGCAGCGCTCGCGACAAGGAGACGAACGGCGGCGCGCCGCTCGCGCCGATCGGCGCGGAGCTCCCGCTCGCGACAGAGCGGTTTCAGGAAACGCGGTTTCGCTTCGGACCTCGAGGGCTCTATGGAGCGTGGTGCGAGCCGCAGGGACCGCGCCGCGGACGCGTGCTTTTGTTCCTCAACTGCGGGGCCAATCCTCACGCCGGCTGGCGCAGGATGACGGTCGAGCAGGCGCGCGCGCTCGCGCGGCGCGGAATTTCCTCGCTGCGCATCGACACATCCGGCATCGGCGACAGCCCGGCGCGGCCGGATGCGGCGACCAAAATCTATTCGCGACATCAGGTGGAGGAAGCGAGCGCCGCCGTCGATTGGCTCATCGAGCGCGGCGCGCGCGAGATCACTCTGGTCGGCGTCTGCTCCGGCGCGTATCAAGCCTTTCATACGGCTCTCGAGGACCGGCGGGTCGACGATCTCGTCATCGTCAATCCGGCGGTCTTCGTGTGGGACGACAATTATGAGGTCGAAGAATTTCTGAAATTGTTCTCGCGCAGCAATCTCACCTATTTCGCGCGCCTCACCGAGGCGGACGGCCTGCGGAAGCTGCTCAGCGGTCGCGTCGCGGTCGGCCGGCTGGCGAGCGTCGTCGCCGAACGCGTGCTCGACAAGATCAAAGGACATCTGGCGGCGGTCGTTCCCTGGTTCGAGGGCCCGATCGGACGCAGGGTGCACCAGCACTTCAATCAACTCCGAACGCGCGGCGTTCACATCTCGCTCGTCACTTGCGAGAATGATCTCAGCGAGGACGAGCTCGCCAAGCATTTCGGCGGAGGCGGGACGCGGCTGCGCGCCTATGCGAATGTCTCATGGTCGCGCATTCCGAACGCGGATCACAATCTCACCACGGACGCCAGCGTCGAATGGCTGACCGATCATCTGCTGGCGCGCGCGACGGCGAGCCGCGGCGGACAGACGCGCGAGGCCACGGAGGAATGCGACGCGAAGCGGCCGCTGGAAGGAACGACGTGAGTCGCGCCGCGCGCCGTTGGCTGGGCGTCGGCGCCATTCTCGTCGTTGCGGCGCTCGCCTCTCCGCGCTCCCTCGCGCAGCAGCGCGCGCCGACGATGGGCGCGGCGCCGCAGATCGGCGTCAATCTTTCCGGCGCCGAGCTCAATCCCGGCAAGGACAGGCGCAACTTCGATTATGTGTTGCCGACCGAAAAGCAGATCGACCATTTCGTCGCCAGGGGAATCCGGATGTTTCGCATTCCCGTGCTCGCCGAGCGCCTGCTCGGCCGGGGGCCGGAGGGCGAGAAGACGGAAGATTGGCTGGCGCTGCGGACGCTGATCGAGCATGCGCGCGACGCCGGCGCCAGCGTCATCGTCGATTTCCACCAATACGGCCGCACGCGCGCCGGCTTGATCGGCCGCGACGGCGCCGCGACGCGCGAGTTCGCCGCGGCCTGGGGGGAGACGGCGCGGCGACTGCGGCGTCATCGCAATGTGATATTCGGGCTGATGAACGAGCCGCACGAGCAGAGCGCGGCGGAATGGCTGAAAGGCGCCAATGCGGCCATCGCCGCCATTCGCGCGGCGGGCGCGCATCAGCTGATTTTGGCGCCGGGCTCCTATTGGACGGGCGCGCATTCCTGGACGACGACCGACAATGGCGAGGTCATGAAAGGGATCGTCGATCCGGAGCGCAATTTCGCTTACGAGGTTCATCAATATCTCGACGCCGACAGCTCCGGAACGAAGCCGGAAGTCGTCGCGGGAGCGGGCGCCTCGCGCCTTTCGGCCTTCACCGCCTGGGCGCGCGCCAATCGGGCAAGAGCCTTTCTCGGCGAGTTCGGCTTCGCGGCGACGCCGCAGGCGCTGGCCGAGGGCGCGGCGCTGCTCCGCTTCATGGAGCAGAACCGCGACATATGGATCGGCGGCGCCTATTGGGCGGCGGGACAATGGTGGGGGGACTATATGTTCTCGATCGAGCCGAAGAACGATCGCGATCGGCCGCAATTGGACGTGCTGCTCGCAAAATGACGCGCGAGGAAGCTGCGGCGAGGCCGGATGGTCCGGGGCTCTTGAAGCGGGACCTCGATTCGGATTATTCGTTGTCGCGTCCCACAGCGTCCACGCTGCGGGGCGCTGACGGCAATCTCCCGGTAGCTCAGCAGGATAGAGCAACGGTTTCCTAAACCGTAGGTCAGGGGTTCGAATCCCTTCCGGGAGGCCAGCGGGGCGAATTTTCTCAAATCCGTCCGTCCGTGGTCCTTCAGAAGTCAATGCGGATCACGCCGTCAGCGTGCGCGGCGCGCTGACGGCGACGCATTCCCCCATTGTATGCCCCCCTCGCGCCCGGGCGAGGGAGAGGCCGATCGTCACCACTCGAAGCGCAGCGAGCCGATCGCCGTGAACGGCGGAGCCGGAATCGCCGACAAGGGCGGATTGTAGTAATTGAACAAATTGTCGACGCTCGCGTAATAGCGCGTGTTCGTGATATTGCGCAGATTGATCTGCGCCGTCACCTTGTGGCCCTCATAGAGGGTCGTATAGCTCGCGAAAGCGTCGAGCCGCGCCCAGCCGGGAATGAGGAAAGTGTTCTGCTTGTCGCCCCAGGCGTGAGTGGCTGCGGTGACGCCGCCGCCGACGCGCAGGCCGAGGCCGCCCTCGCCGAAATCATAGGTGAGGAAAATCTTGCCCGAATGGCGCGGGGCATTGTCGAGATGATTGAGATAGAGGCCGCTCGTGCCGGCGTAGCCGAACGGGTCGAGCGGATTTTTGGGCGCGTCGGCGATCACCTTGGCGTCGAGATAGGCATAATTGGCGATGACGGTCCAGCGATCCGAGACGCGGCCGACCACGTCGAGCTCGACGCCGCGGCTCCTCTGCAAGCCCGCGAGCTTCTGCGCCGTCGGGTCGGGAGACGAATAGTCGCGCGTCGGAATGCCGGATCGGGTGATCTGGAACAAGGCGAGCGTCGCGGTCAATCCGTCCAGCGGCTCCGCCTTGGCGCCGACCTCCCATTGATAGCCGCGCTGCGGCCCGAGATTGGCGCCATTGACGTCGAAGCCGTTGTTGGCGCCGAAGGATTGCGAATAGCTGCCATAGACGCTCGCCTGCGGCAGCACATCATAAACGAGGCCGGCGCGCGGGCTCCACGCCGTATCGACGCGCGTCGTCGCCCGGTAGCGCGCGGCGGTCGCGGCCGCCACGGAGGCGCTGTAATCGCCGCCGAAGGAGTCGACTGCGCCGCGCGTCACTTCGGCCACGTCATAGCGGGCGCCGAGCAGCAGATGCGCCTTGTCGTCGAGGAATTTGACATGGTCCTGGACGTAGAAGCCCTTTTGCTGGCGAAGCTCCGACGAATGCCCCTTGTAGCCAACGCCGACTTTCGCCGCCCAATAGGTCGCGGGCGAAATTCCATAGACGGGATTGTAGATGTCGATCGACGGCGCCGAGCCGCTATCACCGAAAAAGTAATCATATTGGCCGTTGAAATAGTCGAGGCCCATCAGGAAATCATGCTTCGCCTCGAAAGTCGCGAATTTTCCTTCGAGGTCGAGGTTGGTCGAGATCGTGCGCCCCGAGAGCCACTGATATTCGCCGATGCGCGGCAAGGTGCGCATGTCGGAATTGACGCAATAGGGGAATCCGCAGAACATAGTGATCATCGTCTTCTCACTCGTCGGCGTCGCCGCATAGTGGAAGCGGTTGGTGAACTTCCAATTCTCATCGAGATTCTGCCGAAAGCGATAGCCGATGTTGAAGCTCTCGATGTGGTCGCGGGGATCGTTCGGCTCCTGGAAGGAGCGGGAAAGGGGCAGATTGGCCGGCGCCGACCCGATCGTCGGCATGCCGATGTCGCTCTGCGCCCTCTGGCCGAGGTACTGGGCGTCAAAGGTGAAATCCGTCCATTCCGTGGGACGGTAGCTGATGACGGGCGCGATCAGCACGCGCTCGCCGCCCTGAAACTGGCGGAACGATCCATTGTTCTGATAGGCGCCCGACACGCGATAGGCGAGCCCCGGGACCGCATCGACCGGCGTCGAGACATCCCATGTCGTGCGATAATGATCATAGGAGCCGATCTGCTGCTCCACGACGAAGCGCGGCTGCGCCAGCGGCTCCTTGGTGATGATGTTGATGAGGCCGCCCGGCTCGCCGCGTCCGAACAGAACCGAGGCCGGCCCCTTCAGCACCTCGATCCGCTCGATATTCGCGGTGTCGAAGCCGCTCGGATTGGATTCGCCGCCCGGAATGGCGAGATTGTTGCGGTAGATATAGATGCTCTGAAAGCCTCGGATCTTGAAGTTGTGGCCCTCGAGCTCGTTGTTGTTCGAGCGCACGCCGGGAACATTCTCCAGCGCATCGGTCAGATTGGTGATCGCCTGATCGACAATGACCTGCTTCGGCACGACATTCACCGAGACCGGGGTCTCGCGAATGGGCGTGTCGGTCTTGGTGGCCGTGCCCGCATCCCGGGCCACATAGCCCTCCTGCGGCGTCTTCGGCTCGCCGCGAAAGCGCGACTGGGACGCCGGCGCGCTGCTGGCGGCGCCGATGTCGATCGTCGGCAGGGCTTCCTGCGCCGCGCCCAGGGACGGAACGAGCAGGGTCATAGCGCAGGCGCCGCGCAGGAGGAGAGATCGTTGCATGGTCATGCTCCCGAGCGCCCGCTTCGAGCGCCCATAGAATCCGAGTTTTTTTGGGAAGTGATGGTCGGCCGCGCCGGCCCGGCGGCTCAGACGCGGACCGGCGGCGCGCGCGAGGACCAGGCGCTCGCCCATCCGGCGAGTGAAAATGACCGACGCTGGGGGATCGGCGCGCGACGCCTGCCCGCCGCGGCGGGAGGAGGAAAGCGTCGCGCCAAACGGGACTGCCGAGCGGCGCTGAACCGTCGCAGCCCGCCATACAGCAGAGCGCGCCCGCGAGGCAGGCGCTCCCGTGATCGCCGCGCGGCAACGCTGCGTCATGCGGGGCGCAGTCGCCACCCGCGGAGGCGACGAGGCCTTGGGATGCGGTCCGCGCGCCGTGCGGCTGCGCGACAATCATGCTCGAGACGAGCAGCAGCAGCGCGACCGCTCCGGCGAGCGCCCCGGAGGCGCGTCGCCACAGCGGCGCGCTGGGCACGATCGTCGAAAGGCGTCGAAATGGCCGCATCGCTCACTCTTTCAGGTTCGAGCGACACTAGCGAAAGCGCGGCGGCGAAGCCTGACAGCAATCTGTCGCGCGGCGACACGGCCCGGAATTCGGCGGCTCGTGTCTTTTCGGCAACAGCGCCGCAATGCTATGTCTACGTTTCCTCGATGAACGCTGCGCGAGCGGCGCTCCCGAGGAAACCAAGAGCGGCGGCATGCGAATATTATTGGTCGAGGACGAGTTGGAGGCGGCGCGCCTGATCGCGTCGCTGATCGGCGCGGCAGGATTTCTGGTCGATCGCGCGTCGTCGATCGCCGCCACGCGCGCGGCGGTGGCGCGGACCGCTTATGACCTCGTGCTGCTCGATCGCCGCCTGCCGGACGGCGACGGCCTCTCCGCTTTGACGCATGTGCGCGCGGCGCAGCCCGGCGTGCGCGTGATGATGCTCACCGCGATGGACAGTCTCGACGACAAGGTCTCGGGCCTCGACGACGGCGCCGACGATTATGTCACGAAGCCGTTTCAGGGCGAGGAGCTGGTCGCGAGGATAAGAGCGTGCCTGCGCCGCGCCGGCGGCCCGCGGCTGGCGCCGATCCGAGTCGGCGCCCTCTCCTTCGATCCGGCGACGCGCGAGGTGACGATCGAGGGCAAGACCGTCGCCTTGCATCGCCGCGAGCTCGATCTGCTCGAGGCCCTCGCGCGACGCGCCAGCCGCGTCGCGCCGCGCGAGATATTGTTCGAGGAGGTCTTCGCAAAGCGCTTCGACGTTCAGGACAATGCCCTCGACACGGCGGTGTCGCGCCTTCGCCGCCGCCTCGAGACGCTCGGCGCCGGCGTGAGCGTGCATACGTTGCGCGGCGTCGGCTATATGCTCACGGAGCAAGCGGATTGACGCGCGGATCGCTGGCGGCGCGCACGATCGTCTTGCTCTGCGTCGCGCAGCTCGTCGCATTCGCTATCGCTTGGCTCGTCAGCCTCGGCATCGGCCTCGGCGGAGCCGGCAGCCCGAACGGATTTCTCGCCTCCACCGCCGAGCTCGCGGCGACCCGCGCACGAAATCAGGTCCTCGCATCGCTGACCGTGAATCGGGACGGAGAGGTTCGCATCGAGCCCACATCCGATCTGCGCGAGGAGATGAGGCGCACGCCGGGCATGCGCTTCGCCGCCGTCCATACGAATAGTCGCAGCCCGGTTCCCGGATCGTCGCCGGAGCTGGCGGCGATGATCCAGCCGCTGATCGCGCTCGACCCGACTCATGTGCATTTTCTCGGCCCCGGCGACCAAAGGGGCCTGCGCACCGGCATGCTGGAGCCGCAATGGACGAGATTCGGCCGAATGCATATCGCGATCAGCGGGACCGCGTTCCAATGGAGCGACCTTTGGGATGAAGGTCTCGAAAGTTTGCGCTGGACCTATCCCTATCTCGTGACAGCGATGGTGATGAGCGTCGTCGCCGCGTGGCTCGCCGTCCGCTGGGGCCTCGCGCCTCTGCGCGCCGTCGCCGCCGAGGCGGCGGGCATCGACATGGACAGCCTGCATCAGCGCCTCTCCCTCGACGGCGTCTCCGCCGAGATCGAGCCGCTCGTGGCCGCCGTGAATGGCGCGCTGGAGCGGCTCGACGCCGGCGTCGCGCGGCAGCGCCGCTTCACCGCCAACGCCGCCCATGAGCTGCGCACGCCGGTCACCATTCTCGGCGCGCGGCTCGACGCCCCCGAGGAGCCGAGCTTCAAGACCGATCTGCGCCGCGACCATCGCCGCATCCGCAACATCGTCGAGCAGCTGCTCGCCACGGCGCGGCTCGGCGAACGGCAGGCGCGGCTCGCCGAGCCCGTCGACCTCTGCGCGCTCGCCCGCGCGATGATTGCCGACGCTGCTTTGCTCGCGGTGCGCTCGCGCCGCCGGATCGCCCTCGACGCGCCCGACGCGCCGGTGCTCGTGCGCGGCAATCGCGGCGCGCTCGAATCCGTCGTCGCCAATCTCGTGGATAACGCCCTGCGCGCCGAGCCGGAGGGCGGCGCCGTGCTCGTGCGCGTCGGCGCGGACAAGACGCTGGCTGTCGTCGATCACGGCTGCGGCGTGGCGTCGGGCGACCGCGAGGCGCTGTTCGAGCCGTTCTGGCGCAAGAGCGAGGCGACGCCGGGGACGGGCCTCGGCCTCGCCATCGCCAAGGAGGTCATGGACAGCCACGACGGGCGCATCGCGGTCACGGACACGCCGGGTGGCGGAGCGACCTTCACCATCGCCTTTCCCGGGCCGCCCGCATCCTCGAAATCGAGGCAGCGCGAGCGAGCCTGAGGGCTCGCGGTCCGAGCGCGGGTCTGGACCGCGAGGCGTCTCGCTCGCGGCTCAGCGGATCTGGAGGCTCTGCTCGATCGACGTCAGCTTCTCCGGCAGGCCGGCCACTGTATCGGCGAGAGCTGTGGCGAGCAGGCTCTCGGCGACGTCATGCTTGTATTCGTCGAGCAGATTGTCGAGCGCGACATAGGAATCGTCGATGATCGGCCGCGCCATCGCAGACGCCGCCTGCGTCGAGACATTGCGCGCAATGAAGTCGAAACGCGCCTTGGTCGGCTCGGGCAACATGGAGAGAACGGCGCGCTCATAGGCGCCGTCGAACATGTCGCGCAAGGAAAGAAGAGCCCGTGTCAGGCGATAGAGCTCGATGACTTCGAGACTGGCGGAACTCGGCAATAATTTTTCCATCTGGCAATCTCTTTTCGTCACTCGGGACAAGTGGCGCGACTTGACCGCGACGGCCTGCGGTTGTCAAGGGCTTGCTCCACTCGCGGTTACTCGACCTTTGCGCGCCTGCGACCCTGCCCCCGCCGCTCGGCGGCGCGCCTTTCGCCTCGATGGCGCCGCCCCGCCGGGCGCCCTATCTGCCGCCTCGCCGCCCTTGCTCCGGAGGCCGGATTGGACACGGATTATCTCGTTTCGGCCTTCGTCACCCTGCTAGTCGTCATCGAGCCGCTCGGTCTCGCGCCGGTGTTCGTCTCCGCGACGTCGGGACTCGACGCGGCGACGCAGAGGACCGTCGCCTTTCGCGCCTGCGTCTATGCGCTCGCCATTCTGGCCGGCGCGGCGCTGATCGGACAGAGGCTGCTCGGCGCGATGGGCATCTCCCTGCCGGCCTTTCGCATCGCCGGCGGCTTCCTCTTGTTCTCGATCGGCTCGGAAATGGTGCTCGGCGTCCGGCTGCAGCGCGACTCCAAAGCCGCCGAGCAGGCGCTCGCGGAGCATGTGCATCATATCGCCGCCTATCCGCTCGCCATTCCGCTGATGGCCGGGCCGGGCGCGATCACCGCCGCCATCCTGCTCGCCGGCGACGCCCATGGCAATGTGGCGATGCTGGCGACGCTGATCGCCGTCATCGCCGCCATTGTGGCGATCTGCTTCGTGTTCTGCCTGGTCGCCGGCCGGGTGGCGCAATTCTTCGGCACGGCGGCCAATCTCGTGCTGTCGCGGCTGCTCGGGGTGCTGCTCGCCGCGCTCGCGGTGCAATTCGTGGCCGACGGCGCCGGCGCCCTGCTGGGCAAATAACCTGCGAAAAAGGCGTCCCGCATGCGGGACGCCTCGTTCATGCCATGAGGACGAAAGCCGGTCAGGCGGCTTTCGCTTCGACGGTCTGCGCCGGGGCGCCGCCGCCGATCTCGATGCGCCTCGGCTTCTGCGCCTCGGGAATTTGCCGCACGAGGTCGACATGCAGCAGGCCGTTGGCGAGGCTCGCCGCGGTCACGACCATATGGTCGGCGAGCTGGAAGCGCCGCTCGAAGGCCCGCGCGGCGATGCCCTGATGCAGGATCTCGCGCTTTACGCCCGTGAGCTCGCCATGCTCTTTCGAGCCCTTGATGGCGAGCGTGTTCTCGCGCGTCTCGATCGACAAATCCTCGCGCGCGAAGCCGGCCACCGCCAGCGTGACGCGATAGTCGTTCTCGCCAGTGCGCTCGATATTATAAGGAGGATAGGCGGACGCCGCGTCCTGCGTTCCGACCTGATCCAACAGCGAGAAGAGGCGGTCGAAGCCGACGGTCGAGCGGTAGAGCGGCGAAAGATCGAAGTGACGCATGACATAGTCCTCCATGGGAAGCGACATGTTTGGCGCGATAGGGATCTCGACCCCCGTTCGCGCCGGGGATCAGCGCGTCCATTGCGGCCCGCGCTGATCCCGATGTGGGAGGCCTCCCTCCGCGGCGCAAGAGCGGCGAGAGGGTAAGAAAGGCAAAATCTCGGGTGTCGCATTTTTGTGACGGCGCCCGGATTTTTGCCCCGACGCTACCGCGGGCGTTGACGGGCAAATCGGCCGGGGCCAAGGTTCGCTCATGGCGGCGTCCCGATCAGGCGGATGGTTGTCCCGGCGCGCGCTGCTCGCGGCGCTCGGGCTGGCGTTGCTCGTCCTGCAAATGCTGGCCGCAAATCCAGCCGGCCGCCATGCGACCGGCCTTGCGGCAGGCGGCGCGACCGTCTCCGAGCTCTGCGAGCCGCATGCCGACGACCGGGCGCCGCCGCCTGCCCGCGAGGACCATGCGCCTTGCTGCCTCTTGTGCGCCGCCGGTCGCGATGGGCCTCCCCTGCTGCCCGTCGGTCTCGAAGAAGACGAGGCGCAGCCTGCAGCTCCCCCCTCCTCCCGTCTCGCTTATCGCGGGGACGATGGATCGAACGGCCGCCCCATCGGCTGGGCGAGCTCCTGGTCGTCGCGCGCGCCGCCCCTCGCCTGACGCCGCGCCTCGCGCGAACGATCACCATGAGGAGTCCGGGCGCGAAGCCCGGCGGACGCCGACGGATGTCGCCCATGTCCGACAGCAAGTTCAATTCGATCCGCGAGCTGTTCGCGCGCTCGCAGCGCGACTTGCTGCGGCTGCTCGCGCGCCGTGTCGGCCATGATGACGCGCCCGATCTGCTGCAGGAGACGTTTTTGCGCGTGATGCATCGCCAAATGCCGGAGACGGTCGTCGATCCGGGCGCCTATCTCCGCCGCACGGCGGTCAATCTGGCGATGGATTTTTCCCGCCGCCGGCGGCTGGAGACGAAGCTGTTCGTCCCCGAGGATGCGGCGCCCGAAACGCCGTCGCAGGACTCCTCTGTAGAGCAATCGCTCGAGGCCGGCAGGCGCGCGGATCTGCTCCGGCGAGCGATCGCGTCGCTGCCGCCCAAATGCCGGGAGGTCTTCGTCATGCGCATGCACGACGAGCTGCCGCAGGACGAGATCGCGCGCCGCCTCGGCATATCGCGCAATATGGTCGACCGGCATCTGCGCATCGCCATTCGGCGCTGTCGTCAGGCCGTGAGCTGATTTTTTTCGCGGGGCGCATCCCCGACGGCGATGCTCGATCGTCTGATAAAGTGACGGGCGTAGCGACGAACGGCCGAATGAACGAAGCGAGCGATAAGAAAGAAGAGCCGGACGCCCTCGAGGCCGCCACGGCCTGGTGGGTGCGGCGCGACGCGGGGCCTCTCACGCGCGAGGAGGACCGCGCCTTCGCGGCCTGGCTCGCCGCCGACGCGGCCAATGCGGCCGCCTATGACGAGATCGCCGCGCTCTGCGGCGAGGTGCGCGCGCTGCGCCCACGCATGGCGCAGGCGCCGCGGCGCCGGCGGCGGATCGTCGCGATGACGGCGCTCGCGGCCTCCCTCGCGGGCGTCGCCGCTTTCGACCAGCTGGCGCTGGTCTGGCGCGCCGACGCGCGCACCGGCGTCGGCGAGACGCGCGTGGTCCGCCTCGAAGACGGCTCGCGCGTGACGCTCGCCGGCCGATCCGCGATCGCCATCCATTACGGCGAGCGGCGGCGCGGGATAAGCTTGCTCGAAGGAGAGGCCTTCTTCGAAGCCGCGCCGGACGCCGCTCGCCCCTTCGTCGTCGCGGCCGCTGGAGCGAGCGTCACCGCGCTCGGCACCGCCTTCGACATGTCTCTCGACTCCGCCGGGGCGCGGGTGACCGTCGCCGAGCATGCCGTCACGGTCGAGAGCGGCGGCCGCGCGACCCGCGTCGACGAAGGACGCCAGAGCGCTTTCGTCGAGGGCGGGCCGGCGAGCGCGCCGTCTCCGGTCGCCGTCGACGATCTCACGGCCTGGCGGCGGGGCCGGCTGATCTTCGTCGACCGGCCGCTCGGCGAGGTCGTCGACATTCTCGCGCGCTATCACCGCGGCTATATCGTCGTCGCGAGCGAGGCGCTGCGGCGGCTGCGCGTCACCGGGGTGTTCGACGCCGGGGATCCGATCGGCGCGCTGCGCGCGGTCGAAGCCTCGCTCGAACTCGACGCCATTCACCTCACCGATTATCTCGTGCTGCTGCGCCGATGAGACGCATCGACACATCGCGCGCGCAGGCTGCGACGTTTTTTCACGCTGCAAAAGTGCGATTTTTTCCGGCTTGCACATGCGGGTTTTCCGCCTTCGCTCGTCTGAGACGGGAGAGGGACCGCTTCGTCCCGACGAAGAAAGTGGAGAACGACGAATGGCGCGGCGCATTTTTCGTCAAGAGTACAGCGGCATGGGCGCGACGGCACTCGCAACGGCGCTGAGCGCCTTCTTCTTCGGCGCCGACGCGCCGGCGGCGGCGCATGTCGCCATTCCCGCCGATGAAATGACGGCGGCGGTGAAATCCTATGAAATTCCTGCCGGCTCGATGACGGCGGCGCTCAATCGGCTCGCCGACTCCACTGGCGCGCAGCTCGTCTACAAATCGCGCCTCACCCGCGATCTCGCGACAAAAGGCGTCTTCGGCGCCTATACGCTGGAGGAAGCGCTCGACCGGCTGCTCGCCGGCACCGGCCTGCGCTACCGCCTCGATCGCAAGGGCGGCAGCGTCGCCATCGTTCTCGCGCAGAACGACGCGATCGTGAACGACGCCGGCGCGACGCCGCTGCCGCCGATCGACATCGCCGCCGAGCCACGCGGACGCCACGCCGATGGGAAGGCGCTCTCGACGCCGCTGCACTCTTCCGAGCTGACGGAGGATAAGCTCTACACGGCGCGCCCGACGGCGAGCGACACGGCGCAATTGCTGACCGAAGCGCCGGGCGTCGGGCTCTATGAGGCCGGCGGCGTCTCGCGGCTGCCGTCGCTGCGCGGCCTCGCCGACGACCGCATCAAAATAGTGCTCGGCGGCGGCGAAGTCACATCGGCCTGCGCCAATCACATGAATCCGCCGCTCTCCTACATCGACCCCAACAATGTCGGAAAGATCGAGGTGCTGTCGGGCGTGACTCCGGTGAGCAAGGGCGGCGATTCGATCGCGGGCGCCATCATCGTGGAGCCGAAGCCGCCGGCCTTCGCTGGACAAAAGACGGCGACGCCGCAAGGACTCTCGCCGTGGAAAAACGACAAGCTCATCGCATCGGGGACGATTTCGGCCTTCTGGCGCAGCACCAACAACGGGATCAGCATTTCGGGAACGGCCAATGCCGCGACCGATCATTTCAGCCTGCTCTACAATGGCGGCTATACGCGCGGGACCGATTATCACGCAGGCGGCAATGGTCCGAAGGTGCTCTCGACCGGCTTCATCTCCGAAAATCATTCGGCGACGCTCGCCTATCAGAACGAGGGGCATCTCTTCACGCTGCAAGGCGGCTATCAGAACATTCCCTATCAGGGCTTCGTCAATCAGCGCATGGATATGACCGCCAACCGCGCCTATTCGGTGAACGGCGGCTACAAGGGCGCATTCGAATGGGGACGGCTCGAGGCCAACGCCTATTGGCGGCATGTCTCGCATGTCATGGGCTTCCTCTACGACAAGCAGCCCGCCGACATGCCGATGAAGGCTTCGGGGACCGACTACGGCTATTCGATCAAGGCGGAAATCCCGGTGACGCCGACGGATCTCATCCGCGTCGGCAACGAGTTCCACGGCAATCATCTCAATGACTGGTGGCCGCCGATCGCCGGCAGCATGATGATGGGGCCGAACAACTATTGGAACATCAGTGGCGGCCAGCGCGATCGCGTCGGAACCTATGCCGAATGGGAGGCCAAATGGGCGCCGCAATGGTCGACTCTGCTCGGCGTGCGCAATGACGTCGTATGGATGAACACGGGCGACGTGCAGGCCTATGATCCGCGCGATCCCATTCCGATGGGCATGGGAATGGGAATGGGCATGATGATGGGCATGGCCAATCCGGACGCCACCGCGGCCAAGCTGTTCAACGCCCGGGACCATCGCCGCACCGACGTCAATTTCGACATGACGGCGATGGCGCGCTATCAGCCGGACGAGATCGCCACCTACGAGCTCGGCTATTCGCGCAAGACGCGCTCGCCCAATCTCTATGAGCGCTACACCTTCGGCGTCGGCGGCATGGCGAGCAGCATGATCGGCTGGTTCGGCGACGCCAATGGCTATGTCGGCAATCTCGATCTGAAGCCCGAGGTCGCGCATATGGTGAGCTTCACCGCCGCCTGGCGCGATCCAGCTCAGGAATGGGAAGTGAAGGCGACGCCCTATTTCAGCTATGTCGAGAACTTCATCGACGCGGACCGGATCGGCGGCTTCACGGACAAGAACAAGAGCTGGTTTCCTATCCTGCAATTCCGCAATCACAAGGCGCAGCTCTACGGCTTCGATCTCTCCGGACGCGCCAAGCTCGTCGAGACGCCTCAGATCGGCCGCTTCACGCTGTCGGGCGTCATCGGCTATGTGTATGGCGAAAACCTCGACACCGGCGACGGGCTCTATCACATCATGCCGCTCAACGCGCGCTTTGCCCTGGAGCACAGGCTCGGCGGCTGGAGCAGCGCCGTCGAGGTGCAGGTGGTCGACAGCAAGACGCATGTAAATGTCGCGCGCAAAGAGTGGCAAACGCCGTCCTACGCGCTGGTCAATCTGCGCTCGGGCTATGACTTCGGAACCGTCCGCCTCGATGTCGGGATCGCCAATCTCGGCGACGTGCTCTATTACTCGCCGCTCGGAGGCTTCGATTTCGCCGATTACAAGCGGACGAACGCGCCCGGCCCGGTCCCCGGCCCCGGCCGCACCTTTTACGCGGGCATGACTGTCCGGTTCTGAGCGCCCGCTCGCCGAGCGCTCCGCCTCCCTCGCCGGGGTGGCGGAGCGCCCTCGCTTCGCGCTTCCCATTCACGCTTTCCATTCGCACGCGCGGCGCATAAATCTTGCCGCATGAGCGAGGACAAGCCCGACCTGCCCGACCCCCTCGACGACGAGGACGACCTCGGCCCGGAGAGCGCGCCGGCCGAACTCGAGGCCGAGGTCGCCGACAGCGCGCCGGAGAGCGTGAGGCGCGGCGTCGCGGTCATCAAATCCTATTGGAAGAACGCGCCCAACGGCCCCGGCGTCTACCGCATGATCGCCGCCAACGGCGAGGTTCTCTATGTCGGCAAGGCCAAGAACGTCAGGAAACGCATAGCGAGCTACACGCGCCTCGCCGGCCATGTGAACCGCATCGCGCGGATGATCTCGGCGACCGCCTCGATGATGTTCATCTCGGTCGAGACCGAGACCGAGGCGCTGCTGCTCGAGACCAATCTCATCAAGCAGATGAAGCCGCGCTTCAATGTCTTGATGCGCGACGACAAGAGCTTTCCCTATATTTTGATCGCGCGCGACCATGACGCGCCGCAGATCACGAAACATCGCGGCGCGCGCGCGCGAAAGGGCGATTATTTCGGCCCCTTCGCCAATGCCGGCGCGGTGGGGCGGGCGCTCAACGCGCTGCAGCGGGCGTTTCTGCTGCGCTCCTGCACCGACTCCTTCTACGAGAATCGCACCCGGCCCTGCCTGCTCCACCAGATCAAGCGCTGCGCCGGCCCCTGCACCGGCGAAATCTCGATTGCCGATTATTCCGTGCTGGTGCAAGAGGCGCATGATTTCTTGACCGGCAAGAGCCGGTCGGTGCGCGAGCAGCTGGCCCGAGAGATGACCGAGGCGGCCGAGCGCCTCGAGTTCGAGCGCGCCGCGCGGCTGCGCGACCGCATCTCGGCGCTGTCGCTGATCCAGGGAACGCAAGGCGTCAATCCGCGCAGCGTCGAGGAGGCGGACGTCTTCGCCATCGCCAAGGAGGCGGGGCGCTTCTGCATCGAGGCTTTCTTCTTCCGCGCCTTTCAGAACTGGGGCGACCGCGCCTATTTCCCGCGCGCCGATTCGAGCCTCTCCGAGGAGGAGGTGCTCGGCTCCTTCGTCGCGCAATTCTATGGCGAGCATCCGCCGGCGCCGCTCGTGCTGCTCTCCCATGCGATCGAGGATCGCGACGTGCTGGCGGAGGCGCTGTCGGACAAGCTCGGCCGCAAGGTGGAGGTGGCGACGCCGCAGCGCGGCGAGAAGCGCGAGCTCGCCGACAACGCCCTGACCAACGCCAAGCAGACGCTCACGAGAAAGCTCACCGAGGATGCGAGCCAAGAAAAGCTGCTCGCCGCGCTCGGAGCCATGTTCGGCATGGAGAAGGCGCCGCGGCGGGTCGAGGTCTACGACAATTCCCATACGGGTGGCCAACAGGCGATCGGCGCGATGATCGTCGCCGGGCCGACCGGCTTCATGAAGACGCATTACCGCACCTTCAACATCAAGGGCGCGGAGATCACGCCCGGCGACGATTACGCCATGATGCGCGAGGTGCTGCGGCGCCGCTTCGCCCGCATCGCCAAGGAGAGCGACAAGGAAGAGGAGAGTCCCGACGCTTTTCCGTCGAAGCCGGACCTCGTGCTGATCGACGGCGGGCGCGGCCAGTTCGACGCGGCCCGCGCGGTCGCCGCCGAGATCGGGCTCGAGGGCGTGACCCTCGCCTCGATCGCGAAAGGCGCGGACCGCAACGCCGGCCGTGAGACCTTCTTCGTCGAGGAGCGCGAGCCGTTCCGCTTGCCGCCTCACGACCCCGCTCTCTATTTCGTCCAGCGCCTGCGCGACGAGGCGCATCGCTTCGCCATCGGGACACATCGGGCGCGGCGCAAGAAGGAGTTCACCAAGAACCCGCTGGACGAGATCGCCGGCGTCGGCCCCTCCCGCAAGCGGGCGCTGCTGCTCGCCTTCGGCACCGCCAAGGCCGTGGCCGGCGCGGCGCTCTGCGATCTCGAGAAGGCGCCGGGGATCAACAAGGCGACGGCGCGGCTGGTGTTCGATCATTTCCAGCGCGGCGAATGAGCCCGCGGCGCCTAAATTTTGCACGCGGGCTCGAGACGCCGGCGGCGCGCCCGAGCGAAACAAAAGTGAGTTTTGCCGAGATTTCCCGCAGGATGGCGGTCGAGCCGACCCGCCTGCCGGCGGTGAGAGGACGCGAGACGACGCAGTCTCGTCTATTGACAAGAGAGGCGCTCGCCATGTTCCCTCCGAACATGACATCGACGGCCATCCCTCCGCCGCGCCGACGGCACGCCTTCTCCTTGCCGAATATCCTGACCTATGGGCGTCTGGTCGCGGTTCCCGTCGTCGCGGGGCTGCTGCAATGGCCGGACGAATTGTGGATGCGCTGGACGGCGCTCGGCGTCTTCGCCGCCGCCGGCGTCACCGATTTCCTGGACGGCTATCTGGCCCGCGCCTGGGCGCAGCAGTCCTCGCTCGGGGCCATGCTCGATCCGATCGCCGATAAGCTGCTGGTGGCGGCGACGCTGCTGATGGTGGTCGCCGATCAGACCATCTCGGGCTGGACCATCTGGGCGGCGATCATCATCCTGTGCCGCGAGATCCTGGTCTCCGGCCTGCGCGAATATCTCGGGCAGCTCAAAGTGCCGATGCCGGTCTCGGCCATCGCCAAATGGAAGACGACGCTGCAGCTCATCGCGCTCGGCTTCCTTATCGCCGGGCGGGCGGGCGAGATCGTGCTGCCCGGCACAGTGAACATCGGCTGCGTCCTGCTCTGGATCGCCGCCGTGCTGACGCTCTACACGGGCTTCGACTATATGCAGGCCGGCTGGGCGCATTTCGGGGACGAGGAGTGATGAAGGCGCTCTATTTCGCCTGGGTGCGCGAGCGCATCGGCCGCGCCGAGGAGGAGCTCTCCCCTCCTCCCGAGGTGGGCACGGTCGGCGAGCTGATCGCCTGGCTGAAAACGCGCGACGAAGGCTACGCCCTCGCCTTCGAGAACGCCGCGGTGATCCGCGCGGCGATCGACAAGGCGCACGCCCGGCACGACACGGCGATCGCCGGCGCGCGGGAGATCGCGTTTTTTCCGCCGATGACGGGAGGATAGGCGAAACAGCGAGTAGCGAATAGCGAATAGAGCTACTCGCTACTCGCTACTCGCTACTCGCTTCATGACCCCCACTCTCCGCATCCAATCCGCCCCCTTCGATCCCGCGCAGGAAGCCGCGCGGATCGAGAACGGCCGCCGCGACATCGGCGCCATCGTCTCCTTCACCGGCCTCTGCCGCGACGAGGACGCAACGCTCGCCGCCCTCGAGCTCGAGCATTATCCGGGGATGGCCGAGGCGGAGATCGCCCGCGTGGCCGCAGAGGCGCTGTCTCGCTGGCCGCTGCAGGCGCTGACCATCATCCACCGCCACGGCCGCATTCTGCCGGGCGAAAAAATCGTGTTGGTGATCGCCGCCGCCCGCCACCGGGGCGAGGCCTTCGCCGCGGCCGAATTCCTGATGGATTATCTCAAGACCAGGGCGCCCTTTTGGAAGAAGGAGCATCGCGCCGACGGCTCGGTCGGCGACTGGGTCGCGCCCAAGGCGAAGGACGACGCGGCGGCCCAGCGCTGGCGCGAATAAAAAAGGCGGCCCGCAGGCCGCCTTCCTCACTGCGTGAACGCCAGGGCGCCGCCCGGCAATTGTTCTTCGACGCCCCTGTAGCGGCTCGAGCGCTGGCCCATCATCACCTCGAACGCCTCATGCACCTCGCCGACGGATTTGGGCTGCATCTTCCTGCCCTTGCGAGCGTAGAAGATCGGCTTGTTGGCGCGCGCGGGCCTCGGCAGCAGCTTGGCCGCCGGCGTCTGCGGCGCCTCCTCGACCTTCTCCATGAAGCGCGCGGCGTCGTCGGGGCCGAGGAAGTGGATCAGATAGGTCTCGCCCGCGGTCAGCGGCCGGCCGATGCGCTCGGCGATCTTGTCGCCGTCATGCTTCAGCATTTCGGCGGCGAGGGCGGCGGAAAGATAGGGATCGTCGCGCATGGCCAGGATGGCGGTGCGTTTCTGCGGGGCGACGCGCAGATCGCCGTCTTTCACCTCGATGGCCTCGGCCGCCTGCTGCTGGCCATGACGCCAGCCGAACATGCGCACGGCCTTGAGCCATGTCGAATCGATGAACTGGAACAGACCGGTCGCCGAGGAGGTGCTGGCCTTGGCCTTGGGCGCGAAGCTCGACTCCTTGTCGGCGATGGCCATCAGCAGCGCCGGATCGGAGCCGGTCGTCTTGGCCGCCTCGACCACATGCTCGACAATGGCGCGGGCGACGCGCACCGGTCCGAATTGCAGCACGCCCGGAGCCTCGCCTTTTGCTTCCCGGCCCGTCGACGACCAGGCGCGCACCGCGTCGCTCTCCGAAAAATCGGCGTCCAGCGGCGCGTCCTCTTGCTTGGCGAGCGTGATCGGCGTCATCGACGCGCTGCGGCCGCGCGCGGCGGCGTCGCGACCGGACCGCGACGCCGCGGCGGTCTTGGCGGCCGGGGCGACCTCGGGCGCGGAAAGCAGGATTGCCGCCAGCGCGCAGGTCGAGGCCGCGGCGACCGCCAGGGCGCGCAACAGCATGGGGGCCGAGCGGCCCGCGCCGAGAACCGGCCCGCCCGCCATCGCGCGGGCTGTGAGAACTCGAAGTAAGCGCGGCTGCTTCGGCGCAGACGCTTCCCGGCCGCGAACGGCGGGCGCAATCGCCTCGTAAGTCACTCTGTTTCGTTCCTCTCCTGTTGTCGGGACGGGGAGGAACGCTAGCAGGGGCGAGGGGCGAAAAATCGGCCACGAGCGTCATGCGTGCGTCACAATCTGCACGCGCGCATGACGCGCCGAAGCCTTGCAAAGCAAGGCTCGAACTACGTACGGGCTCGCCGCCGAGATGAAGGCGCCACAATCGCGCCAACTGATGGCGCGGCGAAGCCCGCGCTTCTCGATCAGAAGCTCAGCAGCTTGGCGAACATGTTGCGCAGGAACTGGAACTCGGCGCCCGCGGTGGGGGTGGTGCGGGTGAGGAAGTCGACGATCTTGCCGTCCTGAAGTCCATAGTCGGCGACACGCTGGACCTTCTTCGACTTGTCGAAATAGACGGCGAAAATGCGCTGGTCGGCGACCTCCTGCGGCATGAAGGCGAGCTCGCGCTCGAGCCGCTGGCTCACATAGTACCAAGCGTCGCCGCCGATGGTGGAGGTCGTCGAAGGCGTGCCGAGCAGCGCCAGGACCTGCGGCGCCGGCATGCCGACCTTGACCTGGACGACCTTGCGCTCCTCGATGACCGCGCCGCGATTGATGACGCCGTCATAGCCGAGACAGCCGGCGAGCGTCGCCGCGCATGCGGCCACGGCGCCGATGGCCGCGGCGCGCCGCGCGCGAGTGGAAAGGACGACGCGCGAATTCTCCGACGCCATATCGATCTCCGCCCTGCGCCTCATTGCCGAGGCGAGCCCTTTTCGAAAGAATGATTTTCCGATGCCTACCCTTCGCCCGAGGCGAAAGCAAGCAGCCGCGCCTACGGATGCGCCGATGTTCTTTCCGCCCGCTCGATGGCCGGAAAATGGCGAAGCTTGCAGCGGACGGCGCGCGAACGTCTATATTCCCCAGAAACGACGACGAGAGGAGCGGCCGATGACACATGACGAGGACAAGGGTCGGGACTCGGCCTTCTCGAGGCCGCTGGCGGTGGCGGAGGTTCCCGAGGAAGGGCTCGAGGTGCATGTCGCCGCGCGCCCGGACGAATGCGCGGCGCTGGCGGCGGCGGACGGGATCGCGGCGCTGACGCGGCTCGAGGCCGACCTGAGCGTGCGGCGCGAGGGCGCCGGCGGCGTGCGGGTGCAGGGCGAGCTCCGCGCGGAGCTGCGCCAGACCTGCGTCGTCTCGCTCGAGGAATTCGACGCGACGCTGGTCGAGCCGGTCGACGTCGCCTTCGCGCCGGAGCCGGCGCCCCGCCCTGCCCCGACGCTCGACCGCCGCCCGCGCCGGCCGCCCGAGCCCGAGGAGCAGAGTCCGAGCAGCCATTTCGTCGACCTCGACGAGGACGAGCCCGACCCGCTGCTCGACGGGCGAATCGATCTCGGCGCGATCGTCGCCGAATTTCTGGCGCTGGCGATCGACCCCTATCCGCGCCGGCCCGGAGCGAGTTTCGCCGCGCCGCCAGAGGGAGACGAAACGACGCCCGCCCGGCCCTTCGCGGGCCTCGGCGAAGCTCTGCGCAAAGGCCGCGGCAATTGAGCAGGGCAAATCGGGTGAGCGGGAACTCGCGCAGGAAGGCGCTCGGGAGGGGATGACGCCTCCTCGCCTCCGCAGCCGAACCCCACCCCGCACCGCTTCGCGGTCCGACCCTCCCTTTCGGAGGCAGGGTGGATCGCCCGTAATGGCGTTCGCCCGATTGCCCGGGGCAATCGAGGAAATGCCCTTGCGCCGGCGCCGCGCAAGTGGCAAGTCGTTCCCGCCGACGCCGGACGACGGGAAGGCGCGCGCATTCGCCCGCCCGCGTCCCAGCGGCCGCTCGACGTTTCGCCGCGAGCGGAGCCGATGGCGTCGCCTCCGCCGGCCGGGCCGTTCGCTCGGACCCCGCAACAACCCAGGAGTGGATGAGGAATGGCGGAGCCCATTCGGATAGCGCTCGACGTCATGGGCGGCGATTTCGGTCCGACAGTCACTGTGCCGGGCGCAGCCCTCGCTCTGGAGCGCCGCCCCGATTGTCGTTTCCTGCTGTTCGGGAACGAGGCGGCGATCCGCGCCGAGCTCGCCGAGCATCCGCGCCTCGCCGCGGTCTCGACCGTTCGTCATTGCGACGTCGCCATCCGCATGGACGACAAGCCGAGCCAGGCGCTGCGCGCCGGACGCCGCGTGTCCTCCATGTGGCAGGCGATCGAGGCGGTGAAGAAGGGCGAGGCCGACGTCGCCGTCTCCGCCGGCAACACCGGCGCGCTGATGGCCATGGCCAAGATCTGCCTGCGCATGATGTCGAATATCGACCGGCCGGCGCTCGCCGCCCTGTGGCCGACGGCGCGCGGCCAATCCATCGTTCTCGATCTCGGCGCCTCCATGGGAGCCGACGCCAGGCATCTGGTCGACCTCGCCATCATGGGCTCGGCGATGGCGCGCGTGCTGTTCGCGGTCGAGCGGCCGACCGTCGGCCTGCTCAATGTCGGCGTCGAGGAGATCAAGGGCGTCGACGAGGTGAAGAGCGCCTCGCGCGCGCTGAAGGAAGCCGAGGTCCCGCATCTCGACTATCGCGGCTTCGTCGAGGGCGACGAGATCGGCAAGGGCGTCGTCGACGTCATCGTCACCGAAGGCTTCTCCGGCAATATCGCGCTGAAGACCGCGGAGGGCACCGCGCAGCAGATCACCGACTATCTGCGTGAGGCGATCCGCCGCTCCTGGCTCGCCAAGCTCGGCTATCTGCTGGCGCGCAGCGCCTTCCGCGAGCTGCGCGCGAAGCTCGACGTGCGCAATGTGAACGGCGGCGTGTTCCTCGGCCTCGAGGGCGTCGTCATCAAGAGCCATGGCGGCGCCGACGCGCTGGCCTTCGCCCGCGCCGTCGAGATCGGCTATGAAATGGCTCATCATGGCCTGCTGACCAAAATTCGCGACATGCTGGCCGTGAGCCGGCGCGACGACCAGGAAGCCGCTCAGTGACTTTTTTCTCGCCTCCCTCGCGCTCCGTCGTCGTCGGGGTCGGCAGCTATCTGCCGAGCCGCATCGTCACCAATGAAGAGCTCGCCACGATGGTGGACACGAGCGACGAATGGATCGCGCAGCGCACCGGCATAAAGGAGCGCCACATTGCGGCGCCCGGCGAGACGACCTCCATGCTCGGCGAGCGCGCCGCGCGCGCCGCCCTCGCCGACGCCGGACTCGCTCCCGAAGATATCGACCTCGTCATCGTCGGCACCTCGACGCCAGATTACACCTTTCCTTCGACCGCCACGCAGATCCAGGGGGCGCTCGGCATTCATCACGGCGTCGCCTTCGATCTGCAGGCCGTCTGCTCGGGCTTCGTCTTCGCCCTCGCGACGGCGGACAAGTTTCTGCGCTCGGGCTCGCACAAGCGCGCGCTCGTCATCGGGGCCGAGACCTTCTCGCGCATCATCGATTGGACCGACCGCACCACCTGCGTGCTGTTCGGCGACGGCGCCGGCGCGATCGTGCTGGAGGCGCGCGAGAGCCAGGGCTCGATGGACGAGCGCGGGGTGCTCACGACGCATCTGCGCTCGGACGGGCGTCATCGCGCCAAGCTCCATGTCGACGGCGGGCCTTCGGCGACGCAGACGGTCGGCCATCTGCGCATGGAGGGCAAGGAAGTGTTCCGCTTCGCCGTCGGACAGGTGACCGACGTCGTCGTCGACGCTTTCGCCGCGACCGGCTACACGGCCAAAGATCTGCAATGGTTCGTGCCGCATCAGGCCAATCGCCGCATCATCGACATGTCGGCGGCCAAGCTCGGCATCGCTCCCGAGAAGATCGTCGCCACCGTGCATCTGCACGGCAATACGTCGGCCGCCTCCATCCCGCTCGCGCTCTCGGTCGCGGCGGCGGACGGGCGCATCAAGCGCGGCGATCTGGTGATGCTGGAGGCGGTCGGCGGCGGGTTCACCTGGGGTTCGGCGCTGATCCGCTGGTAATCCCGCGCGAGATTTAGAGCATGGGGCGGCGTCCTCCGGCTCGCGCCGCGAATGCGCGCCGAGGCAGGCGGAGGCGCGCCGCCGCAACCGGCGCTTGATTTCCGCTGTTCTTTCTGAAAAATGAGCGAATTGAGTTTATCGCCCCTCGCCCACGCGACGTCTTGCCCGCCGATTGCGGTCGAAGCGACGAACCATTCTCGCGCGACGGCTGTCGCGAAGGGTCATCGCCCGCTTGCTCAATACGTTTTCTCTGCATCGATAAGGCCGAACATGTCGCACAAGCTTTCCGAGAAAGGAGCCCAGCCGGTCGACGCGCCGTCCGATGACGCGCCGATCGACATGCGCTCCGCGGGCGCGTCGCATACCGTCACGCGCGCCGATCTCGCCGACGCCGTTCATCGCCGCGTCGGATTGTCCCGCGCGGAATCCGCCGAATTCGTCGAAATGGTGCTGTCGGAGGTCTTCCAGGCGATCGTCTCGGGCGACGATGTGAAGCTGTCCTCTTTCGGCGCTTTTCACATCCGCTGGAAGAATGAGCGCGTCGGGCGCAATCCCAAGACGGGCGCCTCGGCCCCGATCTCGGCGCGGCGCGTCGTGATGTTCAAGGCGTCCAACGTGCTTCGCGCGCGCATCAACGGCCATCGCCCGATCGGCAAGAAGAGCTGATTTCGCCTTTCGAGCTTGCCGCGCCGTCACGCTGCGACGTAGAAGCGCGCCCATGAGCGAACCGGAGGCCGACGCCGTCACGACGATCCGCAGCGCCGCGCGCATGCCCGGCGCGGTCTGGGCGCTCGGCGTCACCTCTTTGTTCATGGATTGCTCCTCGGAGATGATCCACGCGCTGCTGCCCGTCTATCTGACCGGAACGCTCGGCCTCGCCATGGCCGATATCGGCTGGATCGAGGGCGCGGCCGAAGCGACCGCTCTCGCGGTCAAGGTCGTATCCGGCCGCCTGTCGGACCGGATCGGCAGGCGCAAGGAGCTGGCGCTGTTCGGCTATGGGCTGGCGGCGGCGACGAAGCCGATTTTCCCGCTCGCCTCCGGCGCTGTCGAAGTCGTCGCCGCGCGCGTGGTCGATCGCGTGGGCAAGGGCGTGCGCGGCGCGCCGCGCGACGCGCTGATCGCCGATGTGACGGCGCCGGAACTGCGCGGCGCCGCCTATGGGTTGCGCCAGGCGCTCGATACGGTCGGCGCCGTCATCGGCCCGCTCGTCGCCATCGCCCTGATGCTGGCGACGCATGACGACGCGCGTCTCGTGTTCTGGGCCGCCTGCATCCCCGCGCTCGCCTGCGTGCTCGTGCTGGCGCTGTTCGTGCGCGAGCCAGACGAGACGCGCCCGCCGCCGGCCGCGCGCGGTCCCCTCCTCGCCGGCTTTCGCGAATTGCCGCGCGCCTTTCTCCTGCTCACGGCCTTCGGCGCGCTTTTGGCGACGGCGCGGGTCGGCGAGGCCTTTCTCGTGCTGCGCGCGAGCGGCGCCGGCCTCGCAATGGCTTTTGCTCCGCTGACGCTCGTCGCAATGTCCTTCGTCGCGGCGCTCGCCGCCTATCCCGCCGGCAAGATCGTCGACTGCTGGAGCGAGCGCCGCCTGCTTCTCGCGGCGAGCCTCACTCTGGCGGTTTCGGAAGCCGTGCTCGCCTGTTCCGGCGGGCTCGGCGTGGTCTTCGCCGGCATCGCGCTCTGGGGCCTGCACATCGCGCTCGCCCAGGTGGCCTTTTCGGCGCTGGTCGCGCGGACGGCGCCCGCGCATCTGCGGGCGACCGGCTTCGGCGTCTTCGGTCTCGCCAACGCCGTCGCCGTTATCGCCGGCAACGCCGCCTTCGGCGCTCTGGCCGAGCGCGGCGGCGAGAGCTTCGCCTATGGCGTCGCCGCCATTGCGGCGCTGGCGCCGCTGGCGCTGCTGCCCGCAATGTATTCGCGCCGGTCCGCCGCCCATGGCTAAGCCCCGCGCCAATTTCGTCTGCCAGAGCTGCGGCGCCGTCTCCAGCCGCTGGCAAGGCCGCTGCGAAGCCTGCGGGGGATGGAACACCATCGTCGAGGAGACCGGCGCAGCGGCCGGCTTCGGCTCGCCGGCGGCGCGCGGAGGACGCGGAAAACCCTTCGCGCTCGAATCGCTCGCCGGCGACGCGCGGCCCGCCCCGCGCATCGCCACCGGCATAGAAGAGTTCGACCGCGTCACCGGCGGCGGCTTCGTGCCGGGCTCGGTGGCGCTGCTCGGAGGCGAGCCCGGCATCGGCAAGTCGACGCTGCTGATCCAGGCCTGCGCGGCGCTCGCCAATCGCGGCGAGCGGGTGATCTATATTTCCGGAGAAGAGGCCGCCGCCCAGGTGCGGCTGCGCGCCGAGCGCCTCGGCCTCGCCGAGGCGCCGGTCGAGCTCGCGGGAGCGACGCAGGTCGAGGATATTCTCGCCACCTGCGCCACCGGCCGCAGGCCGGCGCTGATCGTCATCGATTCGATCCAGACCATGCACACCGAGGCGGTCGACTCCGCCCCCGGCACGGTGACGCAGGTGCGCGCCAGCGCCCAGGCGCTGCTGCGCCACGCCAAGCTCGGCGGCTCGACGGTGATCCTCGTCGGCCATGTGACCAAGGACGGCCAGGTCGCCGGCCCGCGCGTCGTCGAGCACATGGTCGACGCCGTGCTCTCCTTCGAAGGCGACAGCGCGCATCATTTCCGCATGTTGCGCGCCTCCAAGAACCGCTTCGGCGCCACCGGCGAGATCGGCGTGTTCGAAATGACCGGCTCCGGACTCGCCGAGGTGCCGAACCCCTCGGCCCTGTTCCTCGCCGGCCGCGACGCGACCGCGCCCGGCGCCGCCGTGCTCGCCGGCATGGAAGGCCAGCGCCCCATGCTGGTGGAGATCCAGGCGCTGGTCGCGCCGACCTCGCTCGGCACCCCGCGCCGCGCCGTCGTCGGCTTCGACTCCAATCGCCTCTCGATGATCCTCGCCGTGCTGGAAGCGCATGGCGGGCTGAAGCTCGGCATGCATGACGTCTATCTCAATGTCGCCGGGGGCCTGCGCGCCGACGAGCCGGCCGCCGATCTCGCCGCCGCCGCCGCCCTCGTCTCCTCGCTGACCGGCGCCGCCCTGCCGGCGGAGCGCGTCTATTTCGGCGAGATCGCTCTCTCCGGCGCCGTGCGGCCAGTCATCCACGCCGGCGCGCGGCTCAAGGAGGCCGGCAAGCTCGGCTTTCGCCGCGCTGTCCTGCCGCAGGCGCAGCAGACCACCGACGAGGACAAGGGCGCGGGCGTGGCGCTCACCTGCTGCGGCCATGTCGCGGCGCTCGTCGCCGAAATTGCGCAGAGCTCGGCCGAGGCTCCCGCCGGCCGCGACGGGCCGCGACGCGCGCCCCCGCGAGGAGCCGCCGCCGACTGATCGCGCATCGGCGCGTCAGCCCTGGGCAATATCCAGCATGCATAATTCACGGCCGCACCGATCGATTTCGCAGTCTGGTTTACGTGTTTGTACTTGCGCGCTCGAAGCAACCTCCCCGATTCGCGCGCGCGAATACATAAAAATTCGGTGAGGGCGTCGAAGCCGATGGTTGCAGAAAATTAACCATGGGCAATAATCATCGTCAGTCGACGAATCACGCGTTTGCCCGCGCCATGAGGCAGAAGATGCAATCTCGGGAATTTGCGGAGACGAGCAGAGAGATCGCGCGCTGGAGTGAACCTTTGGTGGCGGATCGTATATTCGGCGTCTATGAAGCTTGGTTTCGTGGACGTAGACAGATGTGGGACGCTCTCGGGCGCCAGCATTGCAGAATGTGGCGCAGCCTGCTCGAGGGCGAGACTGTTCTGGCGCGCGACGCGCGCAGCGATCTCGTGAAGCTGGCGCGCCGCGCCAATGTCGACGAGCGTTCGCTGGAAGCCATAGACGAATCGGTGATGGACGAGCTGTTCCGCGTCATCCTGCGCCGTTGGCAGGGCCGCGACGAAGCCCGCCTCAACGGCATGGCGCTGATGATCGCGGCGTCGACGCTCGGCGAGATCCGTCGAGCGGCCTGACGACGCCCTCCCCCACTGACGGCCGAGCCTTCTCGCTATCGCCGCATTCTCGGCGTTTGTCGCGCCCGCTTCCGTCTGGGCGTGACGAACTATGGCCGCTCCCTTATACTCGGCGGTGAGAATCTGACGGCGACGCCGCGCGCCGGCGCGCACGCTTTACGGGTTGCATGAACGACCAAAACGAGAGGCTTTCGAAATGCCGTCTTATCTCGATCTGACCGTCACCATCATCGTGCTGGCGTCGGGCCTGCTCGCGCTGCTGCGCGGCTTCACGCGCGAGGTGCTCGCCGTCCTCTCCTGGGTGGCGGCGGCGGCGGCGGCATATTATTTGTATCCGTTCGTCGTGCCTTACGTCCAACCCTATGTCGCGAAGGAAAACCTCCAGGGCTACGCCGCCGGGGCGATCGTCTTCTTCGCGACGCTGATCGTCGTGTCGCTGGTGACGGTCAAGCTCTCGGATCTCATCCTCGATTCGAAGATCGGCGCGCTCGACCGCACGCTCGGCTTCCTGTTCGGCGCGGCGCGCGGACTGCTGCTCGCAGTGGTCGCCTTCCTGTTCTATGATTGGCTGGTTCCGGAGGCGAGCCAGCCCGACTGGGTCAAGACCGCCCGCACCAAGCCGGTGCTGCAGGCCTCGGGCGATCGTTTGCGCGAATTCCTGCCCGACGATATCGATGGGCTGGTCGCCAAGCTGAAGACCAAGAAGGGCGGCGCCGGCGAGGAGCCTCCGGCCGAGCCGGAGACCGATTCCGCGAGGCCTTCGGACGCCGGCGAGGCCGCCGCCGACAAGCGGACGGAGCTGACAAATCCGCCCGGCGGGGCCACATATGGCGCGAACGAGCAACAGAAGCTGGACGCCCTGGCGGCAGGGCGGAAATTGCGCTGACCGCGCTGGAGCAGGAACGATGAGCAATGCGCGCATGACTGATCACGACTATGATCCGGACGGCGATCGTCTGCGCGAATATTGCGGCGTCTTCGGCATTTTCGAACATCCCGACGCGACCATTCTCACCGCGCTCGGGCTGCACGCGCTGCAGCACCGCGGACAGGAGGCGGCGGGCATCGTCGCCTTCGACGGCAAGCGCTTCAATTCCGAGCGCCGGCTCGGCCTCGTCGGCGATCATTTCTCCAAAGAGAGCACGATCAAGCGCCTGCCCGGCAATTCGGCGATCGGACATGTCCGTTATGCGACGACCGGCGAGACCATTCTGCGCAATGTGCAGCCCCTGTTCGCCGAGCTCAACACCGGCGGCTTCGCGATCGGCCACAATGGCAATCTCACCAATGCGCACACGCTGCGCCGCGAGCTGATCGAGGAAGGCGCGATCTTCCAGTCGACCTCCGACACGGAGGTCATTCTCCATCTCGTCGCGCGCAGCCGCAAGACGCGGCTCGTCGAGCGCTTCATCGAGGCGCTGCGCTCGATCGAGGGCGCCTATTCGCTGGTCGTGCTCTCCAACAAGAAGCTGATCGGCGCGCGCGACCCGCTCGGCATCCGCCCGCTCGTCATCGGCGAGCTGGACGGCAAATATATTCTGGCCTCGGAGACCTGCGCGCTCGACATCATCGGCGCGCGCTTCGTGCGCGACGTGGCCAATGGCGAGGTGGTGGTCATCTCCGAGGACGGGCTCGAGAGCCTGCGGCCGTTTCCGGCGCAGCCGATGCGGCCCTGCATCTTCGAATATATCTATTTCGCGCGGCCCGATTCGATCGTCCACGGACGTCCGGTCTATGACGTGCGCAAGGCGATGGGCGTGGAGCTCGCGCGCGAGCAGAAGATGGCCGCCGATGTGGTGGTTCCGGTGCCGGACTCCGGCGTTCCCGCCGCGCTCGGCTATGCGCGCGAATCCGGCATTCCCTTCGAGCTCGGCATCATCCGCAATCATTATATCGGCCGCACCTTCATCCAGCCGACGCAATCGGTGCGCGAGATCGGCGTGCGCTTGAAGCACAGCGCCAATCGCTCGGTGGTCGCCGGCAAGCGGGTGATCCTGATCGACGATTCGATCGTGCGCGGCACCACCTCGGTGAAGATCGTGCAGATGATGCGGGACGCCGGCGCGAGCGAGGTGCATTTCCTCATCTCCTCGCCGCCGATCACCCATCCCGACTATTACGGCATCGACACGCCGCAACGCGACAAGCTGCTGGCCGCGACGCACAGCCTCGAGGAGATGCGGGACTATATCGGCTCGGACAGCCTCGCCTTCCTCTCCATCGACGGCATCTACCGCGCGATGGGAGAGAAGCGCCGCGATCCGGCGCGCCCGCAATTCACCGACCATTGCTTCACCGGCGAATATCCGACGACGCTGACCGATGTGACGGAAGAGCGCGTGAAGGCGCAGCTGTCGCTGCTGGCCGAGGCGAGCTGAGGGAGGGCGGCTCGGAACGCGGGCGGTGGTCAGTTTGAATTTCGTCTTTTGACCCTTCGCTGTCATTGACAATTGTCCAGGGAGGCCTTGCTGATCGATATGGAAAGTGGAAAAGCGCGCCCCGTCGTGAACCGAGCGCTCGTCCATCAGCCGGGCAGCAGTTCAGCGCCGTGCCGCGCAGTGGCTGATTAAAGGCGCGACGGCGTGGGATCAGCCCGCCACGGGCGGCGCGGAGCCTGCACCGGCGGGCGGCGGAAAGGCGCTGACGCGCCATTCCGCATTCGTGCGGCACGGGTTGAAGGCCGACGGGGGCTTTTCCGCGGCGAGATGCAGCGCGTCGAATTGGTCGGCAAATTCGTTCGGATCGATCTGCCCGCTCTCGATCCGCGTGTTCAGATCTTCCATCAGGCGCCGCTCGATGGTCGAGCCGAAGAAACTTTGCGCGAAATCGAGCCCTGGCTTCCCATATTTGAAGTCGTAGGCGCGCACGAACTCCGTCCGCGCATCGATGTAGGCGCGCAGATTCTTCTTATACACCACGAGCTCCTTGGCCCCGCAGGAAAATAGTGAACAATTTCGCGCTGCTCGCTCCAGCAACATTTCTCCTTCGATGGCGTTGAACGTGCCTAATTTGTCATTCAATCTGTAATGGAGCACATCGTCCCGATCCATCCGGAAAGGCTGAAACGCCTTCACACCCGGGTCGTAGGGATCGTGATCGCCGAGCGGAAAGCAATCGGCGGACGTCGTTCGCAGCGTCGCCTGCTGTTTGCGATCGGGCGCGACCTTCGCAAATTCGCCGATCTTTCGAGACGCCCCGCTGGAAGAAAAACGGCTGGACATCTCCATCGGGATATTGAACGCCTTCTGCATGCGATCGCCAAAGGCTTCGAGCTGCGCTTTGTCGGCCGTGCCCGTGAGCACGGCGATATCGAGGCGCCACCAATCGAGCAGCACGCCGAGATTAGGATCGATGAACGTGCCGACGCTGAGAATGACCGCGGCGCCGATTGCCTCCGTCGGCCATATCACATGCCGATCCCCGATCCAGCGCGGCATGCGGTCGATCGCGTCGCGGACCGCCGCAAATGTGATGCCGTTATTGCGCCCCGCCGCCGAAGCTTCAGCGCCCGCCGTGGTGAGGTTCGGGATAGCGCCGCGCAGCGCCGCTATGCGCTCGCGCGGACTGGGGTGCATCGAAAACGGTCCGCCGTCGGGAGAGGCGAACAGCATCGCCTCTATCGCGATGTCCGCGTGCGGCAGCGCCTCACATCCTTCGATCTTGCGCAGCGCGGAAGCGAGCGCCTCGGGGTCCTTCGTCAGCTCCACAGCGCCGGCGTCGGCCATGAAGGCGCGCGCTTTGGCGACAAGATGACGCGCCAGCCAACCGCCGAAAATGACGACGCATACGCCCCACAGGGTGAGCGCGAGAACGTAGGTTGCAAACGGCAGGAGCAGCAGCAGAACAAAGCGCGGCTTTCTGAGATAATGCTCCAGCACGCTCCACGCCGCGCGGAACAGGATGCCGCAGAAGATCGACGCGACAGCCGTCAGACGGATGTCATTATTCTTGATGCGGACGAGCTCGTGCGCGAGAACGGCTTCGAGCTCGCGATCGTCGAGGGCGTCGAGAAGCCCGCGCGTGACCGCGATCATCGCCGATCTTTGCGTCAGTCCGGCGGCGTAGGCGTTGCGCGCCGATGATTCGATGACGTGGATCGACGGCCGCGGCGCGCCCGAGAGAATGCTGAGAGTCTCGACGAGATTATAGACCCGCGGCTCGGCGATGCGCGTCGCGGGCCGGGCGCACGTCGCGCTCTTGACCGCCCGCATGAAGAAAAGCCAAGCGATCGCGAACCACACTCCGCCTGCGACGAGCGTCTCCCACCACAGGTTATTATAAAGGGAGCGGAAGAACGGCGCGTCGAAGACTCCCGTGACGACGCGCTTGTCGTCGGCGTCTTTCTGGAGCTTGTTCTCGGCGCGTTCTTTTTGCGCCGGGGTTTGCGCGCGCTGCATGGCGAGATTGTCGTCGCGATGCAGAAGCCACGTCGTGAACGTGTCGATCCGCTCGAAGACGAGGCGCGCATGCGCCATGCCGCCGAGATGAACGCTGAAATTGAGCATCTCGAACATCAGCAGGAACGCCGCCAGCAGCAGCAGCGATTTTGCGTTGTTCTTCTCGATATGCCCGAAAAGGCCGTTGGCCGGCAGCAGACCGCCGAGGAAGGACATGGCGTTAAGCTCCTGTCGTCAATGTCTGACGCGATTGGCGGCGCAGCTGAGACCAAACGCGAGATAAAAATAAGCAACGCCCCACGCATATCGGCCCGCAGAGCGGCGCGGTTGTCGTCATCACATTTTCAGAACCGGCGCGTCATCGAGCAACACGCGTTCGACGCCAATGTCATAGAACTGGCGCCGCGCGAGACGCAGCGGTCCCGCGAGGAGATTGACGGGGAACTGGCGCAGCGTCGCGTTATATTCATTGACGGTTGCGTTGAGATATCGGCGCGCCGCGGACAGCTTGTTCTCCGTATCGGCGATCTCCAGGCGCAATTCGCGGAAGTGCTGCGAGGCCTTGATATCCGGATAGGTTTCGGCGATGGTGAGAAGCTGCTGCACGCCGGCGCCGAGCGTCGTCTCGGCGAGGAGCCGCGCCTGCGGCGACGCGGCGCCCACGGCGGCGGCGCGCGCCTGCGTCACCTTTTCGATGGCGTCGCGCTCATGTTGCGCAAAGCCTTTGACCATCTCCAGCAAATTCGGCAGCAGACCATGACGATGCTTGATCTGCACGTCGATGTCGGCCGCCGCCTGCTCGCAACGCGAGTCGAGCGCGATGACGCGATTATAAACCTGCCAGATCAATATCGCGACGACGCCGAGAACGGCCGCTAAAATCGTGCATATCGACATTTTTTGATGCTCCTGTCGCATTCGTCGGCGAGTGTCGCGCTCGCGCTTTGCCGGAAAGTTACCGAGAAATCGCCTTCGAGAACGCGGTTACCGACGCTTGAATGATGTCGACCAAATCTCGGGCGCGTATTAACGCGGACTTAGAACCATGCCGCGTATATTCAGCAAGTTGCTCTTCGCATCGGCAATGTGATGCGGACACGGAGATTGGCGTCATGACTGAATCTATTGCGACGCGCGTGAAGCGTATTTTGTCGGCGAGCATCGCCGATTTGGTCGATCGTCTCGAAGCTGCTCAAGGCGAGAGCGTGATGAAGGAGACGATCCGCGAAATCGAGCTGGTGATCGACGAAGCGCGCGTCGAGAGCGGCCGCGCCGCCGCCAAGCGGCTTCAAGCGGTGCGCCAAGCGCAAATGACGCGGGACAAAATCGCCGATCTCGCCCGGCGCGCTAAAGAGGCGCTCGAAGAATCGCGCGAAGACCTCGCCGAGGCCGCGATTTCGCGCCAGATCGATCTCGAGGCGCAGATCGTCGCGCTCGCGGGCGCCGAATGCGACGCCGGCAATGCGGAAGACGCAATCGAGCGCGATATCGCCGCGCTGACGGCGCGCAAGAAGGAAATGGAGGAAAGCCTCGCCGCCTTTGTGTCGTCACGTCGCGAAGCCGAGCGCAATATGGGGTTCAAGCCGGAAGGGGGGATGACGCCGGACCGCCGCGCCGAAAATGCCGCCGCCGCTTTCGACCGCGCGATGAAGGCCACAGCAGGCGACATGCCGGCAATGGCGCCCGTGCGGGCGGAGACGAGCGCGCAACTCGCCGAGCTCGACGTGCTCCTGCGCCAAAAACAGGTCGCCGAGCGCCTCGCTGCGTTGAAGGCCTCGATGTGAGCCGGAGCCGTGACAGAGTTTCGAGTCGTAGGAAGAAGCTCTCGTGAGGACGGGCCCCCTAGCGAACGTCGGCTCCTGGCGCAATGGCGAAATTCAAATCGACCCGCGACCGAGCGACGTTTGACAACGTCGGGGTCGCGCCTACGATGCCATTGCTATCGTAAAGCGCTCCGAGTGGCACAGCTCTCAGTCCGCAATCTCGACGACGAGGTGAAGCGAAAGCTTCAGCGCCTCGCGCTGCAGCATGGGCGCGGCATGGAGGAGGAAGCACTCCCTATTTTGTCCGCGGCGGTCGAAAGGCTCGGAAGCGAAATACTATGACCAGGCCTCCCGGGCCGCCTCCGAATTCGCGGATCCCTCTCCCGCCGAAGCGGGAGAAGGAGAAGCGCATCAGTGCGCCTGTTCCCAAATCTTGCGCTTGGTGAAATAGGCCAGCACCGACAGCACGATCAGGAACAGCGCCACGCGCAGGCCGATCTCCTTGCGCTCGTCGAGATGCGGCTCGGCCGCCCACATCAGGAAGGCGCTCACATCCTTCGAATATTGATCGGCTGTCTGCGCCGCGCCGTCGTCATAGGTCACGACGCCGTCGGAGAGCGGCGGCGGCATGCCGATGCGATGGCCGGGCATGTAGACATTGTAATATTGCCCGGCGGGCAGCTCGACGCCATGTGGCGCGTCCGTATAGCCGTTCAGCAGCGCGACGATATAGTCGACGCCATGCTCCTGATAGGAGAAGCCCGGCAGCGCGTCGGCGAGAAACAGCGGAAAGCCGCGCGAAAAGCCGCGCGCCTTGGCCAGAACCGACATATCCGGCGGATAGGCGCCGTTGAAGGCCGCGCGAGCCGCCTGCTCATTGGGGAAAGGCGGCGGAAAGCGGTCGCTGAGCCGGCCCGGACGCTCGAAATATTCGCCCTGGTCGTTCGGCCCGTCCTTGATCTTGTAGCTCTCGGCGATCGCCTTCGCCTCGGCCTCGGAAAACTGCGGCCCGCCCTTTTCGGCGAGATTGCGGAAGGCGAGGTGCTGAAGCGAATGGCAGGAGGAGCAGACCTCTTTGTAGACCTTGAAGCCGCGCTTCAATTGCGCGGCGTCGTAGCGGCCGAACATGCCCGCGAAGCTCCATTGCTGGAGCGGCGGCTTGGGCTGCGAATGCCCGCCGTCCGACGCGAGCGCCGGGAGAGCGGCGCCGAGCGCGACGCTCAGGGAAAAGCCGATCGCCGAGCGGCGCATCATCGAGACGATCATGGTCGAAATCCCGCGCGCGTCACGCATGAGCGCTCTCCCCGGACTGCAGCGCGGCCGCAATAGACTTCGGCTCCGGCAGAGTCTTCTCATATTTGCCGAGCAGAGGCAGGACCACGAGGAAATAGAGGAAATAGCAGGCCGTCAGCACGCGCGCGGCGAAGAGATAGACGCCCTCCGCCGGCTGCGCGCCGAGATAGCCGAGTCCGACCGACACCGCGACGAAGGCCCAGAAGAATTTCTTGAACAGCGGCCGAAACACGCCGGAGCGCACTTTGGACGTGTCGAGCCAGGGCAGCGCCGCGACGATCAGGATCGAGGCGAACAGAGCGATGACGCCGACGAGCTTGCTCGGGATCGCGCGCAGGATCGCGTAGAAGGGCAGGAAATACCATTCCGGCACGATATGCGGCGGCGTCACCAGCGGATTGGCCTCGATGTAATTATCGGGATGGCCCGTGTAGTTCGGCACAAAGAAGGTGAGCCAGGCGTAGAGCAGAAGGAACACGGCGACGCCGACCGAATCCTTCAGCGTCGCATAGGGCGTGAAGGGCAGCGTCTCCTTCTTCATTTCCTTCACCTCGACGCCGGTCGGATTGTTCTGGCCGGTGACATGCAGCGCCCAGACATGCAGGCCGACCACCGCCAGGATGACGAAGGGCAGGAGGTAGTGCAGCGCAAAGAAGCGGTTCAGCGTCGCATTGTCCACCGAATAGCCGCCGAGCAGCCAGGTGGTGATGGAATTGCCGACCACCGGAATGGCGGTGAAGAGATTGGTGATGACCGTCGCCGCCCAGAACGACATCTGGCCCCAGGGCAGCACATAGCCGAGAAAGCCCGTCGCCATCATCAGCATGAAGATCACGACGCCGAGGATCCACAAGACTTCGCGCGGCTCCTTGTAGGAGCCGTAATACATGCCGCGGAAGATGTGGATATAGACGGCGAGGAAGAACATGGAGGCGCCATTGGCGTGCGCATAGCGCAGCGCCCAGCCCCAGTTCACGTCGCGCATGATGTGCTCGATCGAGTCGAAGGCGAGCGTCGTCTCCGGCGTGTAATGCATGGTCAGCACGACGCCGGTCAGGATCTGCGCGATCAGCATGACCGACAGGATGGCGCCGAAGGTCCACAAATAGTTGAGGTTCTTCGGCACCGGATAGGCGACGAAGGATTCGTGCAGGAAGCCGAGGATCGGCAGGCGCCGCTCGAGCCAGCGCGCGAAGCCGCTCTTCGGCGTGTAAGTCGAATGTCCGCTCATGAGGGTCGTCTCGGAATGCTTATTGGGACGGGACGTCGCGCCGCGCTCAGCCGATCTTGATCTTGGCGTCGGTGAGGAAGCTGTATTGCGGCACTTCGAGATTGGTGGGCGCCGGGCCGCTGCGGATGCGCCCCGAAGTGTCGTAGGTCGAGCCGTGGCAGGGGCAGAACCAACCGTCGAACTCGCCCTCATGGCCGGTCGGAATGCAGCCGAGATGCGTGCAGACGCCGACGACGACGAGCCATTCCGGCTTCTGCACCCGCGCCGAATCGGGCTGCGGGTCGGGCAGCGAGGCGAGGCTGACGTTCTGCGCCGCCTCGATTTCCTTCTTGGTGCGATGGCGCACGAAGACCGGCTTGCCGCGCCATTTCACCGTGACGATCTGCCCCTCGGGAATGGCGGAGATGTCGAGCTCCGTCGACGCCAGAGCCAGAGTGGAGGCGTCGGGATTCATCTGCGCGATCAGCGGCCAGACCGCCGCGCCCGCGGCGACCGCCGCGCCCGCGCCGGTGGCGATGAACAATATATCCCGGCGGTTCGGCTCCGCCTTTGTCGCATTGCTCACTTCTACAACCTCTCTCGCGAGTTCGATCCCGTTTTCGCACACCGAGGACGATGACGGCTCTGAATTGCGAATAGATGCGAATCCATTCGCTCCTGGCGCGCCCGTTCGTCGAGCAATCTGCCCCGAACCGTGGCCGCCCGCCGTTGGGAGGCTCCGACCGCCGCCGGATCACTGACGTGGATCACGACACTTGTCCACAAACGGCCCCCAGGAAAATTTGTCAACCGCTGGAGTGGCCAGCGTTCTTCGAGCCTCCTCTGCTCGTCGCCCACGCCCATCGACAGACGCTGGAAGCCGCGCCCGGCTGCGACGACACGCCGCGGATGCGGGCCGGCGTTTTCGACGCTTTTGCGACGTCCCATAGGCGCCGGCGAAGTCTTCGGTCGCGACGATCACGACATGCTGCGCAATTCCCACAATCGCGCGCGCCGAGCCTTCGGCGCTAGCGTCACAAGGGTCGGTCGGAGGGCCGGTCCCCGAGGCGACCCGAAGACGCGCGAATGCGGAGAACCTGCATGGGCACCTACATCGCTCATACCAGGCGTAAGATCAAACCCGCCAAGGCCGAGGGCGTCGCCGAGGCCGACCCTGCGGCGATCGCCGCCCGCGAGCGGGAACTCGCCGAGAGGCGCGAGCAGCAACGCGCCGCTGAGGAGCGCGCCCGGGCGGAAAAGGCGGCCCGGACCTTGATGCGAGCGGTCGAAAAGCGCATGTCGCCGGCCGAGCCCGACACGTCCGGGCGCCGGCGCACTGCGGTGCGCGCCGCCGGAATCGTGCTGATCTCGGCGACCGGCGGCCTGCGGACCGAGAGCGTCGCGATGCATCGCCTGCCCGGCAGCGTCGGCTCCGAGCTGTGGCGCGCCGACGTGCGCTTCGAGACCGAGAACCGCGTCACCCATTATATCAATGATCCCGGCTCCCCCGCCGATCTCGACGCTCTCCACGCGATGCGCGCGCTCGCCCCCCGAATCGCCGAGCATCTGTTCATGGGGCCGCCCTTCGACGATCACATCGACCGCAATAATCTCGTCACGGCGCAGCGCCTCGCCGAATCCTTCATGCACAAATCGCATTACACCGCTTCCCTCGCGGAGCCGGAAAAGCGGGCGCTCTGCCGCTCGATCTTCGACGAGCTGCAGCATGTCGCGGCGATGCGCCTTCGGCATTTGAGCGGCTCGGTGGAGCGCCTCGTCGACGGCTTGATGCACAAGACCAGACTCTCGCGCTCGGAGCTGAACGCGCTCCTCGCGTCGATCTACGACGGCTATGAGGAGTTCCGCCGCGCCGAGGCGCAGCGCGGCCCGTCGCCTCCGGGCCGCGCGGCGGAGCCGCCGGCCGAGCCGGAGCAGCTTCTCGAGGATCAGCGCCCCGCGGCCACCGGCACGCACGGCTTCTGATCCTCAGCCCATCGCGAGGAAGGCGCCGAATGCGGCGACGATCAGCAGCAGCGCGGCGAGCGCGACAAGCTCGCCGCGGTCGACGCGCGCCGAATGGATCGCTTCGTCGTCGAGCAGACGGCGGGTGCGGATGAAGCGCCAAGTCGCGATGGCGATGAGCGTCATGCCGCCGAGCGCCAGGAGACCGCCGCCGTCCCGCCCGAGCGGCCCGGAAAGGCGCTCGAGCCTGTTCTCGATCTGCGCGCCGGCGGCGCCTTGCAGCGCGATCGTGCCGCCGATCGTCAGCACGAACAAATTGAACTTCTCGATGACGAAGCCGAGCGCCATCACCGCGATGCCGGTGCGCACCCAGGCGAGAAAGGTCCGCTCATTGGCGGCGTGATTGGTGTAGTCGCGAATCATTCGGGCCTCTCTCCGGGCGCAGGCGGAGCGCCGCATCGTCACCGACGATGTCGAGCGCCGCAGGCTCGAAAGCAAGGGCGTCGCGCGACTGGAGCGAGCGAAATCATCGAGTGCGTCCAAAGACCATCGAGGCGCGGATCGGCGATCAGCCGTCGGCTCCGTCCGCGGCGCGACGCGAAATGCGAGACGCCAGCCGTTCGAGCCCCATGCCGACGCCCATGGCGACGACGAAAACCAGAGCGCCCGTGTCGAGAAAGCCGAGATCGACGATGGCGGGCCCCGGACATATGCCCGCCATCCCCCATCCCACGCCGAAGATCGCGCCGCCGATCAGCAGCGGCGCGTCGATCGCCGACGCCGTCGGCGCTTGCAAGGGGGCGCCGAGCAGCGCCCGCCCGCGCGCCTTCGCCAGCCGAAAGGCCACGACGCCGACCGCGACCGCGCCGCCCATGACGAGAGCGAGCGAGGGATCGAAGGCGCCGGCGATGTCCAGAAAGCCGAGCACCTTGCTCGGCGAGGTCATGCCCGAGACCTGAAGCCCGGCGCCGAACAGCAGACCGAGGGCGAAGGGGACGAGAAGCGTGTTTCGCATTCGGCTCAGCTCAGCGCGTGGCGAAGGACATAGACGGTCGCAAAGCCCGCCGCCATGAAGCTCGCCGTCGCGGCCAGCGAGCGCGGCGACAATCGCGACAGGCCGCAGACGCCATGCCCGCTGGTGCAGCCGGAGCCGAGACGCGAGCCGAAGCCGACCAGCAGCCCGGCGGCGGCGAGGCGCGTCCAGGAGCCCTCGATCTCCGGCGGCGCGGCCGTCACGAACAGAGCGAGCAGGCTCGGCGCGAGGAACAGCCCGGTGAGAAAGGCCACCCGCCACGCTCTCTCGCCTAGCGGACCGGCGAGCGCTCCGGCGACGACGCCGCTCACCCCCGCGATGCGGCCCAGCAGCAGAAACGAGAGGCCCGCGGCGAGACCGATCATCGCGCCGCCCGCCAGTGAGGCCGACGGCGTGAAGCGAACCCAATCGACCTGCATCGCGCTGCATCCCCCTGCCCGCGCCGACCGCTGCGAGACTGCGCCTTGACCGTCGACATACTTGACCTTATCGATAAATTAATGCGGAAGACTCGTCCAGACGGATATCTTCGTTCCCAGGGGGAATTAATGCCGACGTCCCATTCGCGCCTCGCCATGCGCATCGCTTTCCTTCTGGCGGGCTCGCTCGCGGCGTCCTGCGCCCAAGCGACGGAAGGCTATTTCCTCGAAGGCTACGGCAATCGCGAGAAGGCGCTGGCCGGCGCCGGCGTCGCCGATTCACGCGACCCTCTCGCGCTCTCGATCAATCCGGCCGGACTTGTCGACGTCGGCCATCAATTCACGGCGGGCCTGACCGGCTTTTTTCCCGACCGCGGCTATACGACGGAGGGCCCCGGCTTCGTCGCGTCCGGCGATGTGCGCAGCGGCCGCGGCCTGTTTCCCATTCCGAACGCCGGCTACAGCCGGCCGATCGACGAGACCTCCGCCTGGGGCGTCGCCGCCTATGGCAATGGCGGCATGAACACCACTTATTCCAAGAGCCACGCCAGCCAGTTCTATCCCAATCCCTTCGCCTGCCCTCGCACCGGCGTGTTCTGCGGCGAGAACGCCGGCGTCGACCTCAACCAGGCCTTCCTTTCCGCCGGCTATGCGCAGCGCTTCGGCGCCGTGGCGGTCGGCGTCGCGCCGATCCTCGCCGTGCAGCTGTTCAAGGCGCGCGGCCTCTCTGGATTCTCGTCCTTCTCGGCGGACGCCTCCAATCTCTCCGACCACAGCTACGACTGGTCGGTCGGCGGCGGCGTGCGCGCCGGCGCGCAATGGAATGCAACGAGCCGGCTGCGCTTCGGCGTCGCCGCGGCGACGCCGATCTGGTCCACCAAATTCGCGAAATATTCAGGACTGTTCGCGGAGGGCGGCGGCTTCGACATTCCCGCGAGCGTCACGGCGGGCGTGGCCTTCGACCTCACGCCCGATGTCACGCTCCTGGCCGATTGGCGACGCATCTTCTATTCGCAGGTCGAGTCGGTCGGCCGGCCGTCGCAGGCGCCCTATTCCTTCGGCCTCGCCAACGGACCGGGCTTCGGCTGGACCGATGTGGACGCGTTCAAATTCGGCGCCGAATGGCGCGCGACTCGAGACTGGACCTTCCGCGTCGGCTATTCCCACAATAATAATCCGATCCGCGCGCAGGATGTGACGCTCAATATTCTCGCGCCCGGGGTCGTCACCGACCATGTGAGCGGCGGCCTCGCCTATCGCATCGGCGAGAATTCGACCATCGATCTCGCCGCGATCGTCTCCCCGCGCCATTCGGTTTCGGGAATCGAGGTCACGCCGCTCGGACCCAATCCGTTCCGCAAGATCACGATCTATCTCAGCGAGTTCGAGGTGACGGCCGGCTGGACCTACAAATTCGCCGCGGCCCCCGCCCCCGTCGTGGTCGCCAAATATTGAGGACGCGCGGGGCGTTGCCCGCGCCTCGAGCCAACGGAGGCCGGGTCCCTCTAGTGAAACTGCGTCACCGAAAGCGAATGTGCTCGCGCCCCCTCCCCAGCCCTTCCCCGCTTCGCGGGAGAGGGAGCAGATTCCGCGCTTCATCAAAGGTTCGCGACGCAGGCCGCTCGGCCCCTCATGCGAGGATAGACCCGCGCGCGCGGCACGCTATCTGATGCGCGGGGGTCACTACGCGCGGAGCGCGTGGGGGATCGAGCGATGAAGAGTTTGCTTTGCGCCGTCATGATCGCCGCCCTTCCGGGAGCGAGCCTCGCCGGCGAGCCGAGCTGCCGCCAAGACGGCGACGTCGGCAAATCCTTGTGCGTGGCCGGCGTGCTCTACCGCTGCGCCTGCCGTCCGATCGCGGGCGGCGCCGTGTGCAGCTGGGACAACGCCGCCTCGGCCTGCTCCGCGATCACCTCGAAAGAAGGCGACGCGCCGGCGCACGTCATCAGCCGAGCCGGACCAGCAGAGCCATAGAGCCGAGCGCCTCATTTCTTCTCCCGTCTTCTCCCGCTCGAGCAGCATGCGCTTGCGCCGTCGCTGCGCAGGACGAGGCGGCAGGGGACAGCCGGCCGCCTCGGGGGCGTCCGAGGCGAAAAAACGCACATTGGCGCGCTTGGGCCGACGCGCCATCAATCTGCGTCGCGGCCCACGAAAGGCATCCTCTCGCTGGCGTCGTCCGAAGGCCGGTTCATCGGCGCCGGCGCCGCAACAGCGCGAGCAGGCGCCCGTCGAGCGAAGCGAGCCCGGCGGCGATCGCCGCCATGCCCAGAAAATGCTTCGCCTCCAGCCTCTCGCCGAGAATCGTCGCGCCGAGCAGGACTGCGCTCACCGGAATGAGGAATGTCACCAGCATGAGATTCGTGGCTCCCGCCGTCGAGAGGATTCTGAAGAACAGCACATAAGCGCACGCCGTGGAGAGGAGCGCGAGGCTCGCCAGCGCCGCCCAGACCATCGGCGCCGGAGCCGGCAGGGTCCAAGGGCGGTCGACGAAGAGTGCGACCGGGATCAGCATTATCGCAGAGGCGCAGACCTGACCCGTCGCGGTCAGCAGCGGCTTCACGCCCATGGCCTTGAAGCGCCGGCCGAAGACGCCCGCGAAAGAATAGGAGAGCGCGGCCCCGAGCACGGCGAGCTGCGCGATCGCATTCGCGCCGACGCCGGCGAGGGCCGACGGCCCGATCATCATCGCCACCCCGCAAAACCCGATGAGAACGCCGGCCAGCCTGGCGCCGGTGAGCTTCTCGTCGACGGTGAGGACATGGGCGACGATCACGGCGAACAGCGGCGTCGTCGCGTTCAGGATGGACGCGAGACCGCTGGCGATCTGGGTCTGTCCCCACACGATCAGAGAGAAGGGAACGACATTGTTGAGCAGGCCCATGCCGAAAAACGCGGCCCAGACGCGCCGCTCGCTCGGCAAAAGCAGCCCCATTATCCGGGTCGCCGCCAGCAGAGCCAGAGCCGCCAGCCCGACCCTCAGCGCCACGATCGTGAACGGCGGCAGCGCCGTCACGGCGACGCCATTGAACAGGAAGGATCCGCCCCACAGCATGGACAGCGCCACGAGCATGCTCCATTCCGTCGGACCCATGGCCTTTCCCGCCGACATCGCGCCCTCTCCCCTTACGTGCGTGGAAACGACCGGCGTGAAGCTCACGGTCGAGGAGCCGACCTCAGAAAATCCCGACGGAAGACGACGCCTCCGCCTGCTCGCCGACGAGGCTTCGATAGAGTTCTTCGGGAATTTCGCCGAGGCGCGAGGCGTGGACCTCGCCGGCGGCGAGGCCGTAAAATCTCTGAAAGCTCATGATCAGCGGACGCCATCTGTCGGGATCGATCCGGTTCGCGTGGCCGTCCATGAGAATATCCGGCCGGACATGCACGCGCAGAATGCGCAGCTCGAACGCGCGGAACGGGCCTTTGCGCGGGCCATCGCCGCCGAGGCCGTGGCTGGCCGCGACGGCCGCCTCCATCTGCACCGGACACTCCCGAATGCGCGGCGCCGAGACGATTTCGGACGGCGTCCGGGTGAGCCCGGCGATCTCGAATTTTCTCGGCTCATGGCGATACCCCCGCGCCAGCTTGGCGTCCGGAACCGGCGAAGAGCCGGTGGTGCGCGCCAGCCGGTCGACCGCCGCCACCTCGTCGACGGAGGGCAAATTCAACACGCATTCCCCGGCGCGGAGGAGATTCTCCGTCGTCTTCGAGGAAGCGTCGAGGCCGATCACGCATCGCCAGCCGAGCCAGAACGCGGAGGACATCGGCGCGATATTGTCCCCGCCCTCCGCATTCATCGTGCTGATCAGGACAACCGGAGTCCCGAAATAGAGAATCGACGGTTCCGTTCTGATATGTTCCACGCTCATGACGCTCGTCCTCGGCGTTAGCGGATCGACCGCAGCTTCGCCTCTCGCGGACGCCGGCGCACTCCGGTTCTTGCTTTCAAATCGGAAACGGCTTCGCTGGCGCATCGCTCGCTTCCCCGATATGTTGCGCCGCAACCATCGAGGACGCCATATGACCACCGCCAACCCGCTGCTCGACGCCCGTTTCGCGCCTTTCGGCCTGCCTGCGTTCGCCGCGATCGACAGCGCGCATTTCCGCCCCGCCTTCGAGGCGGCGATGGCGGAGAACCGCGCCGAGATCGAGCGCATCGCCGGCGACCCCCGCGAACCCGATTTCGACAACACGATCGCCGCGCTGGAGCGTTCCGGGCACGCGCTGCGCGACGTCGGCGCCGTCTTCTGGAATCTCGCGGCGACCGATTCGACGCCGCAGCTGCAGGCGGTCGAGCGGGAGATGTCCGGCGCGCTCGCCCGCCACGAGACCGAGATCCTGCTGAACGCGGCGCTGTTCGCGCGCGTCGACGCGCTCCATGCGAAGCGCGCCGCGCTCGGCCTCGACGCCGAGCAGGCGCGCGTGCTGGAGCTGACCCATACGCGCTTTGCCCGCGCCGGAGCGCGGCTCGATGACTCGGCGCGCGCGCGAATGACGCAGATTTCCGAGCGCCTCGCCAATCTCACCACCCGTTTCGCGCAGAACGTCCTCGCCGACGAGGCGGCCTATGTCCTGCTGCTCGAGGACGCCGATCTCGACGGCCTCTCCGAGGATTTCCGCGCCGCCGCCGCGGAGGCGGCGCGCGAGCGCGGGGCCTCCGGCAAATATGCCGTGACGCTCGCGCGCTCCTCGGTCGAGATCTTCCTGCAGAGCTCGACGCGCCGCGATCTGCGCGAGGCCGCGTTTGCGGCCTGGGCGGGCCGCGGCGAATCGGGCGGCGAGACCGACAATCGCGCCGTCATCGCCGAAATTCTGCGCCTGCGCGAGGAGCGCGCCAAGCTGCTCGGCTTCGCCAATTTCGCCGCCTATAAGCTCGACGACACGATGGCCAAGACGCCCGAAGCCGTGCGCGAGCTCCTGGACCGCGTCTGGGAGCCGGCCCTCGCCGCCGCGAACGCCGAGCGCGAGGAGCTGCAGGCGCTCGCCCGGCGCGCCGGCCATGCGATCGACATCGCCGCCTGGGACTGGCGTTTCTACGCCGAGCGGCTGCGCGAGGAGCGCTACGCCCTCGATCAGGCGGCGCTGCGCCCCTATTTCTCGCTCGATGCGATGATCGCCGCCGCCTTCCATGTGGCGGAGCGCCTGTTCGGCCTGCGCTTCGTCGAGGCCCATGGGCTCGAGCTCTATCATCAGAGCGTGCGCGCCTTCGACGTCCGCGACGCGAATGGCGGGCATGTGGCTCTGTTCCTCGGCGATTACTTCGCGCGGCCCTCCAAGCGCGGCGGCGCCTGGATGTCCGAGTTCCGCGGCCAGGAGAAGCTCGACGACGACATCCGGCCGATCGTCGTCAATGTGATGAATTTCGCCAAGGCGCCGGAGGGCGAGCCGACCTTGCTCAGCCTCGACGACGCCCGCACTCTGTTCCACGAGTTCGGCCATGCGCTGCACGGGATGTTGTCGAATGTGACCTATCCGACGATCGCCGGGACCAGCGTCGCGCGCGATTTCGTCGAGCTTCCCTCGCAGCTCTATGAGCATTGGCTGCTCGAGCCCGAGATCCTGCGCAATTTCGCCCGCCACGCCGTGAGCGGCGAGCCCATGCCGGAAGAGATGCTGGAGCGCATCGCCCGCGCGCGCCATTTCAACCAGGGCTTCGCCAGCGTCGAGTTCTGCGCCTCGGCCTATGTCGATCTCGACCTGCACGAGCGCGGCGCTGGCGAGGATTTCGACGCCGGCGCCTTCGAGCGCGAGAGCCTCGCCCGCATCTCCATGCCGGAGGAGATCGTGATGCGGCACCGCACGCCGCATTTCACCCATGTGTTCGCCGGGGACGGCTATTCGGCCGGCTATTACTCATATCTGTGGGCCGAGACGCTCGACGCCGACGCTTTCGAGGCTTTCGTCGAGGCGGGCGATCCTTTCGCGCCGGAGATCGCCGGCCGGCTGCGCGAGCATGTCTACGCCGCGGGCGGACGCCAGGATCCGGCGAGCGCCTATCTCGCCTTCCGCGGACGCATGCCCAGCGTCGAGCCGCTGCTGCGCCAGCGCGGCTTCGGCCCGGCGCGCGGCGCCTGAGCGGCGCTCTTTCACGACGCGCCGCGCCGGTCCGCATTTTTTATTTGGAGCGAATTCTGATCGTTCGAACGATCCGTCCGAGCGGAAAGCGGTCTCGCCGACGAATGTTTCGCATAGGTTAGGCGTTCGTTAAGAGGTTCATGCGAATTGTAGAGATGCGAAGCCCGCAAAACGGCGGCCTCGCATTCGCGCCAAGGGACAGATGATCTGTCCGCAGCCGGCCCTCCGCGGGACCGTCGAGGCTTCGAGCCCACGGGTCTCCCGCGTCGGATGGCCGGTCTGACGCGACGGTGTTTTTCCTGACAATCGAACGAACGAAGCATCCGCAGCGACGCGCCCGCGCGCGACCGCTCGGCGGCGCGACTTCGCCCGATCGAGACCCACCGAATGGCGAGGCGCCGTCCGGTTCGGGAAATCCGAACGCCTCGCGACATTGCTTCCTCTCTCGTACACGCTTTTCGCTAGCGGAGCGCCCGATGACCTCGATTATCTCGTCCCTCACCGCCACTCAGGTTGCCGGGCTCACCACGACCATCATCGCAAATCTGACCACGACAGATATTGCGGCTCTGACGACGAGCCAGGCCGCAGCGCTCACCTCGACGCAGCTCAATGCGCTGAACGCCACCGATCTCCAATATTTCGCCACGACGCAGATCGCCGCCCTCTCGGCCAATGCGATCGCCGGACTCTCGCTCGCTCAGGTCGAAAATCTCACCGAAACGGAAACCGGCGGTCTGACGACGACGCAGGTCGCCGCGCTGTCGGCCTCGCAGATCGGCGCGCTGAGCTCGACCGAGCTGCAGGGCTGGTCGACCACCCAGCTCGCCGCCCTCACCTCCAAGCAGGTCGGCGGATTGACGACGACCGCGATCAGCCAGCTGTCGACGACGCAGATCAGCTCGCTGTCTCAGACCCAGCTCGCCGGCCTCACCAGCACGCAGCTCAATGCGCTCAGCACGGACGATCTCATCGCCGTCACCATATCGAGCCTGTCGACCGCGCAGATCGGGGGGTTGAACGCCACCGCGGTCGACAATCTGAGCTCCACCCAGGTTTCGGCGCTCACCTCCTCGCAGGTCGGCGCGCTGACCTCCTCCGGCTTCGACGCCCTCTCAACCACGGATGTGCAGGGCCTCACCACCACCCAGCTCGCCGGCCTCACCGCCACCCAGATCGGCAAGCTCTCCACCACCGCCCTCGCCGATCTCTCCACCACCCAGGTCGGTGAGCTGACCGCCACCCAGGTCAAGGGCCTCACCACCACACAGCTCGATGCGCTGTCCGCGACTTTCCTCGACGCCGTCGACGCCACGAGCCTCACCACAACCCAGGTCGCCGGACTCGACGCCACGGCGATTTCCAATCTGACCACCACTCAGGTCGCGGCGCTCTCCGCCGCTCAGCTCGGCAGCCTCTCCACCGCCGGCTTCGACGCGCTGACCACCACCGAGGTCCAGGACCTCACCACCACCCAGATCGCCGGCCTCACCGCCACCCAGATCGGCAAGCTCACCACCACCGCCCTGAATGATCTGTCGACGACCCAGGTCGGCCAGCTCACCGCCACCCAGGTCAAGGGACTCACCACCACACAGCTCAACTCGATCGGCGCAACCTTCCTCGACGCCATCGACGCCACGACCCTCACCACCACACAGGTCGCCGGACTCGACGCCACGGCGATTTCCAATCTCACCACCACCCAGGTCGCGGCGCTCTCCGCCACCCAGCTCGGCAGCCTCTCCACCGCCGGCTTCGACGCGCTGACCACCACCGAGGTTCAGGACCTCACCACAACGCAGATCGCCGGCCTCACCGCCACCCAGATCGGCAAGCTCTCCACCACCGCCCTGAATGACCTGTCGACGACCCAGGTCGGCGAGCTGACCGCCACCCAGGTCAAGGGACTCACCACCACACAGCTCAACACGATCGGCGCAACCTTCCTCGACGCCATCGACGCCACGACCCTCACCACCACACAGGTCGCCGGCCTCAATGCGACCGCCGTCTCCGATCTCACCACCACCCAGGTCGCGGCGCTCTCTTCCGCACAGATCGGCGCGCTCTCCACCGCCGGCTTCGATGCGCTGACCACGACAGAGGTTCAGGACCTCACCACAACACAGATCGCCGGCCTCACCGCCACCCAGATCGGCAAGCTCTCCACCACCGCCCTGAATGACCTGTCGACGACCCAGGTCGGCGAGCTGACCGCCACCCAGGTCAAGGGACTCACCACCACACAGCTCAACACGATCGGCGCGACCTTCCTCGACGCCATCGACGCCACGACCCTCACCACAACACAGGTCGCCGGCCTCAATGCGACGGCCGTCTCCGACCTCACCACCACCCAGGTCGCGGCGCTCTCTTCCGCACAGCTCGGCAGCCTCTCCACCGCCGGCTTCGACGCGCTGACCACCACTGAGGTTCAGGACCTCACCACAACGCAACTCGCCGGCCTCACCGCCACCCAGATCGGCAAGCTCTCCACCACCGCCCTCGCCGATCTCTCCACCACCCAGGTCGGCGAGCTGACCGCCACCCAGGTCAAGGGCCTCACCACCACACAGCTCAACACGATCGGCGCGACCTTCCTCGACGCCATCGACGCGACGACCCTCACCACCACACAGGTCGCCGGACTCGACGCCACGGCGATTTCCAATCTGACCACCACCCAGGTCGCGGCGCTCTCCGCCGCCCAGCTCGGCGCGCTCTCGACCGCCGGCTTCGACGCGCTGACCACCACTGAGGTTCAGGACCTCACCACAACGCAGATCGCCGGCCTCACCGCCACCCAGATCGGCAAGCTCTCCACCACCGCCCTCGCCGATCTCTCCACCACCCAGGTCGGCGAGCTGACCGCCACCCAGGTCAAGGGCCTCACCACCACACAGCTCAACACGATCGGCGCGACCTTCCTCGACGCCATCGACGCCACGACCCTCACCACCACACAGGTCGCCGGACTCAATGCGACGGCCGTCTCCGACCTCACCACCACTCAGGTCGCGGCGCTCTCTTCCGCACAGATCGGCGCGCTCTCGACCGCCGGCTTCGACGCGCTGACCACCACCGAGGTTCAGGACCTCACCACCACCCAGATCGCCGGCCTCACCGCCACCCAGATCGGCAAGCTCACCACCACCGCCCTGAATGACCTGTCGACGACCCAGGTCGGCCAGCTGACCGCCACCCAGGTCAAGGGACTCACCACCACACAGCTCAACACGATCGGCGCGACCTTCCTCGACGCCATCGACGCCACGAGCCTCACCACAACACAGGTCGCCGGACTCAATGCGACGGCCGTCTCCGACCTCACCACCACCCAGGTCGCGGCGCTCTCCGCCGCCCAGCTCGGCAGCCTCTC
>NZ_JAINDZ010000017.1:0-72500 GCF_019802345.1 Methylosinus sp. Sm6
CGGACCGAAAGGTCCGGCCGGTTTTTCTTTGGTGCGTCGCCATTCGATGACGGCCGGCCGGCGCGAGGCGCCTCCGCCCGAAGAAATTGCCGCGGCGTGCTTCGGCGCGCTTGTCGCGCCGACGCCCTCTACGATATTGGGCGAGGACAGCGTCATCGCGGGCCGGCGTTCCGCCGCCGCGGCGCGCAGACGGCGTCCACCGGAGAAGGCGGGTGAAAGACAAGACCGCGCAGTTTGCGCCGCGCGCCTGGCAGCGCATGCTGTCCGGCCGGCGCCTCGATCTGCTCGACCCCTCGCCGCTCGATATCGAGATCGAGGACATCGCCCATGGCCTCGCGCGAGTGGCCCGCTGGAACGGCCAGACGATCGGTCCACATATTTTTTCGGTCGCGCAGCACAGCCTGCTGGTCGAAGCGATCGCCGGCGCGCTGGAACCCGGATTGGATCGAAGGGGCCGGCTATTCATGCTGCTGCATGACGCGCCCGAATATGTGATCGGCGACATGATCTCACCGTTCAAGACGGTGATCGGCGACGCCTACAAGGGCGTCGAGAAACGCATCCTCGCCGCGATTCTCCTGCGTTTCTCCCTGCCGCCCGAACCCGATGCGGCGCTGCTTCGCCTCGCCAAGCGCGCGGACAAGGCCGCGGCGTTTTTCGAGGCGACGCATCTCGCCGGCTTTACACGCGCCGAGGCCGAGCGCATCTTCGGCCGCCCGGCGATCGCGCCGGACGCCTGCGAGGAGGCGCTCGCTCCGCTCGGCGCGGAGGCGGCGCAACAAAGTTTTCTCGCCCGGTTCGCCGCGATCGAACGAGGGGATGAGGGGGGGTGAAAATGGCGCGCCTCTACGTCTGCTCGCTCACCAAGGTCGTCGACACGGTCCGCTCCAGCGGCGCCCGCTCGCTGGTCACCATTCTGACCGGCGGCGCCTCCCTCGTGCGACCCAATGAGATCGCGCCGGAGCGCCATCTGCGTCTGTCCGTCTCGGACATCGACGTGCGCCAGGAAGGACATGTCCTGGCCTGCTGCGAGCATATCGAGACGCTGCTCGCGTTCGCGGCCGCTTGGGATCGCCGTGAGCCGTTGGTCATTCATTGCTATGCGGGGGTCAGCCGCTCGCCGGCCGCCGCCTTCATTCTCGCCTGCGCCCTGTCGCCGCAGAAGAGCGAGGGCGAGCTCGCCCTCGATCTGCGGCGCGCCTCGCCGACGGCGACGCCCAATCGGCGCCTCGTCGCGCTCGCCGACAAAATTCTGCGCCGCGACGGCCGCATGTCCGAAGCGATCGAGGGCATCGGCCGCGGCGCCGATTGTTTCGAGGGAGCGCCCTTCGCGCTCGAGCTCGCGTGACCTCGCGCCTCGGCGCGACCAGCGAGCGGAGGGACGATACAACGGGCCCGCTGCCGGTCGAGATCGGCCTCACCGCCGCGATCGTCGCCGTGCAGGGCGACGCGCCGTTGATCCTCACCGTGCGCGCGAGCGAGGTCGACACGCGCGCCACTCTCCCGTCCGGACCGTTCGATCCCGTCCGGCACAGAACGTTCGAAATCGGGCTGCGGTCCTGGGTCGCCGAGCAGACCGGCATGAGCCTCGGCTATGTCGAGCAGCTCTATACTTTCGGCGATCGCGGGCGGCACGCGCGGGCCGGCGACCGCGATCCGCACGTCGTTTCCGTCGGCTATCTCGCGTTGACGCGGATCGCCGAGGGCCAGACCGGCGAACTCGCCGGCTTTCGCAGCTGGTATGATTTCTTCCCCTGGGAGGATTGGCGCCAGGGTCGCCCGGAGCTGCTGGAGACGACGATCCTCCCCGGCCTCGCCGAATGGGTCGAGGCGGCTCCCGCGGCGTTGTCGTCTTCGGGCCTGCGCCGGCGCGAGCGGGTCAATCTGCTGTTTCAGCCGGCCAGCCGCGGCTTCGACGACGAAAATGCGCTCGAGCGCTACGAGCTGCTCTATGAGGCGGGGCTGGTGGAGGAGGCCTGGCGCGACGGGCGCGAGGCGGCGCTGCAGCGCGGGCGGCGTCCGCCGCCGCTCGGCGCGCCCATGCAGCACGACCATCGCCGCATCCTGGCGACCGCCATGGGGCGGCTACGCGCCAAGATGAAATATCGCCCGGTGATCTTCGAGCTGATGCCCCCGGCCTTCACGCTCACCGAACTGCAGCGAACGGTGGAGGCGATCGCCGGTCGCCATTTGCACAAGCAGAATTTCCGGCGCCTGGTCGAGACCTCCGCCGCCGTCGAGCCGACCGGCGACGTCTCGCTGAACACCGGCGGGCGGCCCGCCGCGCTTTTTCATTTTCGCCGCAATATCCTGCAAGAACGATCGGCGCCGGGGCTGCGGGTCGGCGTCAGAGGATGATCGCCTGCTTAAGAGGTTGTTCACCATGAAGTGGTGAATTTTCCTCGGGGCCTGTCCTCGTCGAGCGTAGGGGTGTTGCTTGGGTTATCTGTCGCCGCCGCCGTCTCCGGCGCCGGTCATCGTCTATAAGGACGTGGGCGGTCTCGTCTCGGATTATCAGGCGCAAACGGAAATCTATCGACGCGAGAGCCGTGAGGTCCGTCTCCATGAATGCCGATCGGCCTGCACATTGGCGCTGAGCCTGCCCAATGTCTGTGTCTATCCCGATTCGCTGGTGAAGTTCCATCTCGCCTATAATGCGATCGACCGTCAGACCGACGCCGGCGTCTCGGCGGAGCTGTTTCGCTCCTATCCGTCCGCCGTGCAGCAGCGTCTCGGCGGGCTCACCCGCCAATACAAGGTGCTGACCGGCAATGAGCTGATCTCGCTCGGCGTGCGCAATTGCAACGGCGACCGCACGATGATCGCCGAAGGAACTCCCCTGCGGCGCCGCCGGACGCCGGCCGCGCCCGCAGCGCCGCATGGAGGCTCTATCGGGGATCTCGCCGAGACGGTCCGCGGCGCGGTCGCTGAAGCCTTCGGCTCGTCCGCGCCCGATCCGCAACGTCCGATCCGCGTCGCCGTGGCCCGGCCCGAGCCGCCTCGCTCGCTCGGCGTCGATCCGAGCCCCACCGCCTCGATCGGCGTCCGCGCCGTCGACGCGCCCGAGCCGCCCCGTCGGCCGCCGACGGCGGCGATCGCGCCGACGCCCGCCGAACATCCGGCACCGCCGCTCATTCCGGGCGGCCAGCCGATCCTCGCGAGCGGCGCCTTCGTCCCGCCGCTGCCAGCGCGGCTCGCGCAGCAATGACAAAGAAAGCGCGAGCGCGGCATTGTGTCCGAATGGCGCCTCGGCTATTTTTCGCCACGATGTTGCTCTACGGACACAGTCGGCGGGCAAATCGTGGCGTGCGTGCGCAAACCCAATGCGTTCCGCGTCACGGAGAAGCGCTGATCGGGCGCTTCGCCGACGGGTGACTCTTCCCATCGCAGTCTCGCGCCTCCTCGCGCGCAAATGAGCCAACACGTCGGGCGCCCGCGCCCGCCGCCAGCGGAAAGACGAGATAATTTGCTGGATCGCTGGAGACTGACGTCTTTTGCCGAGTCACGATCGATCGCCCGCGTCGCCGGCGCTTTCGCGATCCTCGCGGCGTTTTTTGTTCCATCCTTCACCGAAGACGCGGTCGCCAATGGCGAGACTCGCACGCTCTATCTCTATCACGCCCATACTCAAGAGCAGATCGCCGCGACCTATCTGGTGAACGGCCGCTATGACGAGAGCGTGCTCGAGAAGCTCAACTGGTTCCTGCGCGACTGGCGGCGCGACGAGCCGGCCAAAATGGATCCCCGCCTGTTCGATGTCGTCTGGCAGGCCTATCGCGAGGCCGGGGCGAGCGAGCCCGTGCATGTCGTCTCCGCCTACCGCTCGCCGGAGACCAACGCCATGCTGCGCGCCCGCTCGCGGGCGGTGGCGCGCTATTCCCAGCACATGCTGGGCAAGGCGATGGACACGACCATGCCGGGCATGTCGATGTCGCATATTCGCGAGATCGGCATGCGCATGCAGCGTGGCGGCGTCGGCTATTATCCCCATGCCGGCACGCCCTTCGTCCATCTCGACGTCGGCAGCGTGCGCTCCTGGCCGCGCATGAGCTATGAGCAGCTGGCGCGGCTGTTCCCGGACGGCAAGACCGTGCATCTGCCGACCAATAATCAGCCGCTCGCCCGCTATGAGGAAGCCAAGGCCGAGATCGAGGCGCGCGGCGGCTCCTATGCGCCGGTCGAGAGGAAGAGCAAGAGCTTCTTCGCAATGTTGTTCGGCGGCGGAGAGGACGACGAGGACGCCGCGGCGGCGGCGCCGCCGCCCGCCGCGCGCCGGCAATGGGCGTCGCTGGCGCCGCGCCAGATGGCGCGCTTGGCGGAGGCGGAGGAGGAGGGCGCCGTCGAGGCCGCGCCCGTCGAAAAGCCGCGACGCGGGCGCGCGGAAAAGCTCCTGGCGGCCGCCGAGCGAAACCTGCCGCGCGGCGAGACGCAGCTGCGGCAGGCGCCGCCCGAGCCCGCGCCGCCGGAGAGGCCGGCGCCGGTCGCTGTCGTCGCCTCGCTCGCGCCGGCCGCCATGAACGAGGCCGATCCGGCGCTGGTTCCGCTGCCGCCGCGCCGGCCCTCGGGGCTCAGTCTTCTCGGCGCGCCGCTGCCGCCGGCGCGACCCTACGGGCTCGTCGCCGCGGTCGACGGCTTCGCCTCGGTTCCGCTGCGGTCCGGCGCGGGCGTCGCCGCCATCGCCAATCTCATCGACGCCACGGCGTCGACGCCGCTCGCGCCGCCGCCCGAGCCGCGCCCCGCCAAGCCGGAGCCTCTGCTCGCCTATGCTCCGACGGCCGAGCCGGCTGCCGCGCCGCCGCCGCTGGTCGCGCCCGTCTCGGCAGCGCGCGAGGCGTCCGAGCCGGCTGCGGGGCTGCGCCTCTCCGCTTCCGTCATCAAGTCGCCGCCTGCCGCCGCCGCCAAAGTCGCGCTGGTTCCGGCGCGGCTGGATCGGTCGAATTTCCAGGCGCTGACCTCGGCCCGCTCGGCGCGGCTGCTCGCTTTGGGCTCGGCGCTCGGCTCGATGATCGGCGCGCCGCGCTCGGCGGCGCGGGCGGAGGCCAGCCTGTTCTCCGCCTCCCTGACCGGCGGTCAGACCGGCGTCTTTGCGTCCGCCGCGAATCTGCTCCCGACCGACCATTTCGCGCGGCGGTGAGCCGGTCGCCGGGGTCGCCCCCGTCGAGGACGAGCCTGAAGGCTCGCGCTTCGAAAACGCTAGCGCTTTCCGATCGAACGGAATCGTTCGATCGATCAGAATTCGCTCAACAGAAAGAACCCCAGAGCCTTATCCGATCCAATTGGATCCGGATAAGGCTCTAGGCCGCCGTCTCGATCGACCGTTCGGCGGCCAGCATCCGCCGCAGCTCCGCGGCGGGCGTCGGCCGGCTGAACAAAAAGCCCTGCATTTGCGTGCAGCCTTCCTCGCGCAGCCGCGCCAATTGGTCGAGCGTCTCCACCCCTTCCGCCACTGTCGCCACGCCGAGGCATTGGCCGAGGCCGGCGACCGCGCGCACGATCGCCCCGCATTCGTGATTTTCCGGCAGCTCCCGCACGAAGGAGCGGTCGATCTTGATCTTGTCGAAGGGGAAGGAGCGCAGATAGCTGAGGCTCGAATAGCCGGTGCCGAAGTCATCGAGCGAGATGCGCACGCCGAGCGCGCGCAACTGGTGCAGCACCGAGAGATTGGCGTGGTTCTCGGCGAGCAGCACGGTCTCGGTGATCTCGAGCTCGAGCCGGCGCGGCGCGAGGCCGCTGGCGGCGAGCGCCGACATCACCGCCTGGGCCAGCGCCCGCGAGCGGAACTGGGCGGGCGAGAGATTGATGCTGACGCCGAATCGCTCGGGCCAGGTCGCCGCCTCGCGGCAGGCTTCGCGCAGCACCCACTCGCCGATCGGCACGATGAGCCCGGTATCCTCGGCGAGCGGGATGAAATCGCTCGGCGCCACGGCGCCGCGAATCGGATGGAACCAGCGCAGCAGCGCCTCTGAGGCGACGATCTCATTGGTCTCTATGTCGATGACCGGCTGATAATAAATCTCGAATTCGCCGGCGCGCAGCGCGTGACGCAGATCGGCCTCCAGCGTGCGGCGCTGGTGTATGGTGGCGGCCATCTGCGACTCGAAGAAGCGATGGACGCCGCGCCCGTCGGATTTGGCGCGATAGAGCGCGATATCGGCGTTCTTCAGCAGAGTGTCGGCGTCGTCGCCGTCATTGGGCGCGACCGAGACGCCGACGCTCGCCCCGATGTTCACCTGATGTCCGTCGATCTCGCAGACGCGGCCCAGCGTCTCGACGACGATTCCCGCGAGACGTTCCGCCTCGGCGCGTCCCGCGCCGAACTGCACGATCGCGAATTCGTCGCCGCCGAAGCGCGCGACGAGGTCGCCCGGCGGAAGAATGCGCCGCAGCCGCTCGGCGATCGCGACCAGCAGCCTGTCGCCGATCGGATGGCCGAATGCGTCATTGACGTCCTTGAAGCCATCGAGATCGAGATAGAGCAGGCCGAGCCCTGCGCCGCCGGCCTCGCCGAGGCGCTCCAGCCCCTCCGACAGCCGCATGCGGAACAAGGTGCGATTGGCGAGGCCGGTGAGCGGATCGTGGTGCGCGAGATGAGCGATGCGCGCCGCCGCCTCGCGCTGCTCGGTAACGTCCACGACGGCGAGCAGCACGGCCGGCCGGTTGTCGAAGACGAGCTCGCGCGCATAATTGAGAACCTCGATGACGCGTCCGCCGGCGGCCCTGTTCGACCACACGCGGTCGGCCGGGTGGCGCCGCGACGGAAAATCGCGACTCATCGCCAGCGCCGCCCATTCCTCCTCCGCATAGAGGTCGAACAGGGTCGAGGCGAGAAAGCGCTCGCGCGGCAGGCCGTAATGCGCGACCGCGGCGTCATTGACGGCGAGGATGCCGAGGCTCTGCGGATCATGGACCCACATGGGCATCGGATTATTCTCGAACAGGAGGCGAAACGAGGCTTCGCGCTCCTTCAGCTCGGTGACGTCGGTCAGAGTGAGACCGATGAGGTCGCCCATCGGCGAGGCGGCGACGCGCAAATGCGTGGTCTTGCCGCCGGCGCGATGCGCGACGTCGAATTCGTCGTGCCGCATCGCCTCGAAAATCGCGCCGAGGCGTTCGAATGTCCCATTGCCCATCCATTCGGGCGCGATCTCGCGCAGCCGCCGCCATTGCAGGTCGCCCTCCGAGCCGCCGAGAATGCGAGAGGCGCTCTCGTTGAGGCTGACGATCTGCAGATCGACGATGCGGCGGCCGGCCTCATGGACGGCGGCGAGGGTGACGAGGCCGTCGCGCGTCGCGCGATAGATCGCGTCGACGAGATTTTGCGTCGAGGCGCGCTCGCGCGCGAAGATCAAAAACAGCGCGCCGCCCCAGCGGCTGGAGAGCGGAAAGGCGACGATCTCGCAAGTGCGCACCAGCCCGTCGCGAATCGTGCGGGCCAGGGTCGCGGCGGGAGTCGCGCGCAGATGCGCCAGGCCCAGCGCGTCGTGCAGCGCGTCGGCGTGATTGCGGGGAAGCTGGTCGGTCGGCAGGCGATGCGGCGCGACGCCGAGCCAGGCCGCGACGCCGTCGCCGCCGTAGAGAATCTCGTAGGAGCCGTTCCTGCGGCGTATGGCGAGCGCCAGATCGTCGGCGAGGCGCCCGAGGCTGCCGATCCCGATCTGCTCATAGGGCGGCAGTCGGTCCGGAGTCGTCTCGACCTGCCAGTTCAGGCAGAGCTCCTCGACATCCGCGAACTGGGTGGCGACGCCATATTGCGAAGCGATTTTCTTCATGGGGGGAAACGGGGCTGGCGAAGCGCCGGGCGGCGCCGAATGGCGCTAATGTGACCGATCGCTTTGAAAAAAACGTAAATGTTTCAACATCTTGCGTGAAAATGTTGTCACATTGACTTCATAATTTCATCTAGCTAATTGATTATAAAACACAAACGCCATCTCTTTGCGGGATCGCGGACCATGCGCGTCTTTCTTGGAGCAGGCCGCCGAACATCGGCTATATTGAGCGCGTCAGCCGCCGCTCGGGATCGCAGCAGAAAAAGACGAATGGCCACGAATCGCAAGCCCGCCACGCCGAGGGAGGCTCCGCAGGAGCCATTCAAGCGCGCCGTCGCCGGCGCCATGCGCGCCATGGCGAGAACGCCGGAGCTCGAGGTCGCCTTTGCGCCCGAGCGCGCGGCCTTGTTCGGCTCCGACGGAAAGGCGAAGGCGCGCCTGCCCGAACCGCCGCGCAAGCTCACCGCGCAGGATGCGGCGGTTCTGCGCGGCCACGCCGATTCGATCGCGCTGCGCCTCGCCTGCCATGACGAGGCGGTTCACCGCCGCCTGCAGCCCGCCGATCTCGAGGCGCGCGCCGCCTTCGACGCGCTGGAGCAGGCGCGCGTCGAATCGATCGGCGCGCGGCGCATGACCGGCGTCGCCGCCAATATCGGCGCCATGCTCGACGATCGCTATTCTCGCGCCAGGCTCGGCGAAATTGCGAGCCGCGAGGACGCGCCGCTCGAGGACGCGCTGGCGCTGCTGGCGCGGGAGCGGCTCACCGGCCTCGCGCCGCCGCCCAATGCGCGCAAGCTCGTCGATCTCTGGCGCCCCTTCGTCGAGGAGCGCGCCGGCTCCGATCTCGACAAGCTCCCCGAGGCGATCGAGAATCAGCGCAGCTTCGCGCAGCTGGCGCATCGGCTGCTCACCGCGCTCGAGCTTGCGGGCGAAAGCGCCGGCGGCGAGGAGCAGTCGGAGGATTCCGAGCAGGACGAGCCGAAGAGCCCCGATGAGTCCGAAGGCGACGAGAACGAGGACGAGACGCCTTCCGGCTCCTCCGAGATGGAGACCGCCATGGCCTCCGAGGACTCGCTGAAGGAGGGCGAGAGCGAGCCCGCCGAATCTCCCGACGCCGAGAAGATGGAGGAGGTCGAAGCCGGCGATCTCGACGAGGCGATGGAGACGCGCCGCGGCCAGTCGCCGCCGCTCGACCGCGCCGGCGGCGACTATCATGTCTACACGACGCGCTTCGACGAGATCGTGAAGGCCGAGGATCTGTGCGATTCCGAGGAGCTCGACCGGCTGCGCGCCTATCTCGACAAGCAGCTCCTGCATCTCTCCTCGGTCGTCGGCCGCCTCGCCAACCGCCTGCAAAGGCGCTTGATGGCGCAGCAGAACCGCTCCTGGGAGTTCGACCTCGAGGAGGGCATGCTCGATCCGGCGCGCCTGCCGCGCGTCGTCATCGATCCGCAGCAGCCGCTCTCCTTCAAGCGCGAAAAGGACACGGATTTCCGCGACACGGTGGTGACGCTGCTGCTCGACAATTCCGGTTCTATGCGCGGCAGGCCGATCACTGTGGCGGCGACCTGCGCCGACATTCTCGCGCGCACGCTGGAGCGCTGCGGCGTGAAGGTGGAGATTTTGGGCTTCACCACCAAGGCGTGGAAGGGCGGCCAGTCGCGCGAAGCCTGGATCGGCGACGGCAAGCGGCCCAACCCCGGCCGGCTGAACGATATTCGCCACATCATCTACAAGGCGGCCGACGCGCCCTGGCGGCGCGCGCGCCGCAATCTCGGCCTGATGATGCGCGAGGGGCTGCTCAAGGAGAATATCGACGGCGAGGCGCTCGATTGGGCGCATCGCCGGCTGCTGGCGCGCCCCGAGCAGCGGCGTATTCTGATGATGATCTCCGACGGCGCGCCGGTCGACGATTCGACGCTCTCGGTCAATCCCGGCAATTTCCTCGAGCGCCATCTGCGTCATGTGATCCATGAGATCGAGACGAAATCGGCGGTCGAGCTGATCGCCATCGGCATCGGCCATGACGTGACGCGCTACTACCGCCGCGCGGTGACGATCGTCGACGCGGAGGAGCTCGGCGGCGCGATGACCGAGAAGCTCGCCGAACTGTTCAGCGAGAATGCGCGGACGCCGCTCGCGCCCCGGCGTTCGTCGCGCGGCAGGCCGATCGCGGCGGAGTGAGGCTCACTTCGTCGCGAGCACGAAGCCGCTGTATCGCGTCGGCGCGCTGACGCCGTCGTCGACACGGATGGCGAGAGCATCGACGAGCAGGGCGAGATCGCCGGCGCCGTCGGACGTCGTCACGATCTGCGGCATGGCGAGTCTGCTCTTGTTTTCGGCCAGGCGCCACATGAGATCGGCGAGATCGAACGTCGACCGGACGTGACCCGGCGCCTCGACGATCAAGCGGGAGCCATTCGCCTCATAGGTCAGGCTTGCGCTCGCGTTATCCGCGCCTGGGCCTCGAAGCGTTTCGGTTCGCGCTCCGGGCACGACGATGCGCGCGACGACGTGGGCTGTGCGGAGCGCGTCATCGCTCGCCAGCCAGCTCGATTCCGAAGAGGCGGTGAAGAACTTCGTACGGCGCGCAGATTGTAGGGAGTCCTTGACCATCACACGCGCTTGCAGCGCGCGCTCGATCGTGCGAGCGTCCTCCGGCGCGCCGGGGAACAGCGCCGACCAGCCATGATGGCGTTCGAGCACGTCTCGCGCGGCTTGCCATTTTTTCGTCTCGGCCTCGGATAATGCGATGCGTTCGTCGTTGTCGGCGAGGCGGTTGTCCGTCGACGCGCCATGGGCCACGAGAATGGATCGCATCGACGCCGCTTGCCAGCGCGTCGAGACGGCGATCGCGCCCCATGGGCCGAGGCTCGCCAAGAGTGACCCGATCGCTGCGGCGGCGGGGGCGAAGCGGATGATGCGCTCGCGCCGGCCGAGCGCGACGACGCCGTTCGCCGCGCAGAGGGCGGTGAGTAAAACGGCGATATAGCGGTCCGGCGTGAATCCATAGGCGTCGACCCGCTCCCAGATCGCGACGGTGAGCAGGATGAGCGGGGCGGGTAGGAGATAGGGCCAGATGCGCCAGAGCAGACGCACGTGGCGCGGCCCGCTCGCGCGATCGGGAAAGACAAAGGCGATCGTGGCGAGAGCCGAGAAGCCGAAGGCGCCGACCATCCTGCCGACCTCGCCCATTGGCAGCGAGCCTGCAAGCGCGATCTTGCCGGCATAGGCCCACAGCAGCGCAGAATAGACGAGGACGAAGGGCGCGAGCGCCCAATTCGTGACAGCGGCGACGCCGCGGCGGGTCAGGTCCCTCGCGCCCGCTGCGAGGCCGATCTCCTCCACCGCAGGCAGTCGCGCCGCGAATACGATCGGGGCGACGCCGAAGAACAGGAAGATCGCCGCGCGCTGGCTCGTCTTCCATGAGGATTGTGCGTCATAGAGATGGAATAGCAGCTCTGCGCTCCAAATGGTCGCCCAGACGCTGACCCAACCGACCGCCGCTCCGAGCCCGGCGACGCGCGCGGCGAAGCAGAATTTTTCGACGAACGCCCAATAGGCCTCGGCGTCCTTCAACGCCGGCAGAGGGGCGGCGAGGCAGGCGAAGGCGAGGGCGGCGAAGAAAGCCGGATGGAAGAGAGCGAGCGGCTCGGAGAACCATATCGCGGCGCCCGCAGCGAGGGCTGCGAATGATTGCAGCGCGTAGTCCTGCGCAGCGTTTCGCCGCAGCGCCGTCGCCAACAGGCCGGCTGCGAGGCTCGCCAGCCAAGCAGCGATCAGCGCCTCCACGATAATCTCGCGGCGCTCGCTCGAGGGCGACTCGACGAGCTGCAGGGCCGCGCAGGCGACCGCGAGCGCATCGGCGAGGAGGGGACGGAAGCGGCGTTCGTCTCGTGAGAAGAACCGACGGAGAAAGAAGGGTTTCATGAACTCGCTCCGAAAAATCAGAGCGGGAAGCATCGGTGTCCAGAACGGCCGAATTACGGCCTCGGTGTTTCACCGGATAGGCCGAAGATTGAAAAACTGTTAATTTCGCGCTCAGCGCTCAGCGCTCAGCGCTCAACCGCGCCGAAACCAAGAGTCGGCGGCGGGAACTCGAGGGCGGCATAGGCGTTTACGTTTCGGCGCGATCGTGGCGCTCGCGTGATGTGACGATCATCCGGCGCGCCTCGCGCGGCGGATGAAAGTGAGAGGTTGCGTAATGATTTCCTTTGGCAAAGTTCGAAATGCGGGATTGCCCGCGGCGTCTTACGAGCCGCTCGACGTCCAGAGGGTTCTGTGCGTCGCCGCGATCTTCTCGCTCGCCTCCCTTCCCCTGCTGCTCAGCGTCGCGTTGTCGATCTGGGGCTGACATGCCGCCCGGAGCGATTGCGGTCGACCTCGAGAGGCTCGGCGGCAAGGGCGGCCGGCGACGATAAGAGACCCCGCGTCGTCGGCGCGGGGTCTTTTATGTTTTCGCTATCCGCTGCTGGCTCAAGCGCTCGGCGCGGCGGCCGCCTTTTTGACGATCTCGCGCTTCAGCGCGCGGGCATTGTCCGAGAGGTCCGTCTCGCACGCCTTCAGAAGGAAGGCGTCGAGGCCGCCGCGATGCTCCACCGAGCGAAGCGCCGCGGCCGAGACGCGCAGCCGCACGGCGCGCGCCAGCGCGTCCGAGGCCAGCGTCACATTGACCAGATTGGGCAGAAAGCGCGTGCGCGTCTTGCGATTGGAGTGGCTGACGAGATTGCCCGTCTGCACGCCTTTGCCGGTCAGTTCGCAACGGCGGGACATTTTCTTCTTCCTTTCGATCGGTCGAAGGCGCGCGGCTCGGCGCTTCGAAATCGTCGCATGACGAGAAATTCGCAAAAGGTTCTCGCACCCCGGGGCGAGCCCTTGGTCGGGGCCTTATAGCGGCACGGGGCCCGAAAGGTCAACAGAGGATCGCATTGAACTCGCTCGATTGCGGCCTAGAATGCGGCCGAAGCGTGTCGGCGTCGATCGCGATAGGACAGATCCGAGATCATGCGCAACGGGACCGCAACCGCCTTTCTGATCCATGGCTATCTCGGAGCCGGCAAGACCACATTGGCGCGTCGCTTGGAAGCCGAGAAGCAGGCAGTCCGGTTCACGCATGACGAATGGATGCGCTCGCTCTACGGCGACGATCCTCCGCAAGCGATGTTTCGAGAGTGCGCGCTGCGCGTATCCAACGTCATCGAGGCGACGTGGACGCGGTGCGTCACCCTGAAAATGAATGTCATTCTGGATTTCGGCTTTTGGTCGAGGCAAGAGCGGGATCGTGTGCGAGGCTTGGTCGCCTCGCTCGGAGGCGAAGCTATACTGTATCGTCTCGCCTGCCCGGATGATGTCGCCTGGGAACGGATCAGCAAAAGGAACCAGCGGCTCGAGTCGAGCCTCTATATTTCTCCGAACACGTTCGAAATCCTGAAAGCCGAGTTCGAGCCGCTCGATCCGGACGAAGAGCGCGTCGCGATCCAAGACTAGTTGCCCGTCGTTTTTTGATCCGGAGCGAATTCCGTTCGATCGGAAAGCACTCTAAGCAATGGTCGGCGCGCGCCGGCCTGTCGCCGTCCCGCCGAGCCAAAGCCTCGAGCCCCGCCATGTTCCTTACGCGAGACGACGTCAAATCCATCGCCGACCGCCTCATCGGCCGGTCGAACGCCGATTCTTGCAAGATCTTCGTCGAGGGCTCGGAAACGCAGAGCCTGCGCTTCGCCTGCGGCAGCGCGACGACCAATGTCGCGAGCGCGCAGGCGCGGCTGCGCGTCACCTCGCATATCGGCGCGCGATCGGGCTCCGTCTCGATCGGCGGCCTCGACGCTCGGGCGCTCGAGCGGGCGCTGGCGCGATCGGAGGAGATCGCGCGGCTGATGCCCGAGGATCCCGAGTTCATGGCGCCGCTCGGCCCGCGGAACTATCTTTCCGGCGCGCGCTATGACGAAGCGACCGCGGCGCTCGGCCTCGGCGATCTCGCCGAGGCGGCCGGGCGCATCATCGCGGCAGGACGCGGGAGCGGCGTGAACATGTTCGGCTTCGCCGGCTCGGGGCGCGGTTTCGAGGCGATGGCGACGAGCAACGGCCTCTTCGCCTATGATCGGACGAGCTTCGTCGATCTCTCGACCACCGCGCGCCGGCGCGACGACCTCTGGTCCGGCTGGGCGGGCGGGCGCGCCTTTGCGGCGGCGGGACTCGACGCCTCGGCGATCGGCCGCCGCGCCGCCGAAAAGGCGGCGCAGGCGGCGGAGCCGGTCGATCTCGAGCCGGGACGCTATACGGTCGTCCTCGAGCCGGTGGCGGTCGGCGAGCTCGCCCGCTGGCTCGTGTGGATGATGGACGCGCGCGCCGCCGACGAAGGCCGCAGCTTCTTCTCCGGCCGCGGCGGCGCCTCGCGCATCGGCGAGGCGCTGTTCGACGAGAAGATCACGCTGCGCTCCGATCCGCAGGACGGCGTCGCTCCCGAAGCGTGCTTCGGCGCCGAGGGCCTCGCGCAGACGCCGCGCCGATGGATCGAGAAGGGCGTGCTGCGCGAATTGGCGCGCTCGCGTTTCTGGGCGCGGAAGACCGAGCGCGAGAGCGTCCCCGCCGCGCGCAGCTTCACGCTCGAGGGTGGCGGAACGAGCATCGACGAGATGATCCGCGCGACGCGCCGCGGCGTGCTGGTGACGCGCCTCTGGTATACGAACATGCTCGATCCGCGCAGCCTGCTGCTCACCGGCCTGACGCGGGACGGCAATTTCCTCATCGAGAATGGCCGCATCGTCGCGCCGGCGCGCAACATGCGCTTCAACGATAGCCTCGCGCAAATCTTCTCGCGCGTCGGCGCTCTCGGCCCGAGCGCGCGCGTCTGGCTGGACATGGGCGACGACGCGGCGATCAGCGCGCCGCCGATGATGGTCGAAGAGTTCGAGTTCTCATCGAAGTCGAGCGGGATATGAGCGCTCTCCCGCGTCCTTGCTGCTGCGCCTCGTCGTAGGATTTCTCCTCGACGATGGCCGAGCCGCAGAGATCGTCGGTGCGGCGCTTCAACAGCGCGCGATGGTCGTTGCGCTGATAGACGCCGCGCGCGAGCGCGACGAACTCGTCGCCGAAATCCTGGCGCTTCTCGCAAGCGCGGATGCGGTCTTCGATGTCCCACAGCGCGAGATCGGCGTCCTTCAGCTCGCGCGTCAGCGCGTCGAGCGCGCCGCCGGCGCCGGCCGCGCGGCGTGGACGGCGCGCTCCAGCTCGCGCGCCATGCGGGAGAACACATCGTCCCAATCGCCGCGCCGCTCCTGCCGGAACAAGCGCGCGCTGTCGTACCAGGGCGTGTCCTCGCGCTCCAGCATCCAGCGCCATTCGGGCGAATGCTTGATCGCGATCCACACCTTTTGACCGAGCGCGCCGGCGAGATGGGCGATCGATGTGTCGATGGTCACGACGAGATCGAGATTTGCGATCACCGCGGCGGTGTCGACGAAAGCGTCGGCGCCGCAATCGAAATCCGCGCCGAGCGATTCGACGCGCATGCCTGCCGGCGCGCTCCGCAATTGTTCGGCGCCGAAATTCTTCTGCAGGCTGACGAGCCGCACGCCGTCGATGCGCGACAGCGGCGCGAAGGCGGACAGCGGCGCCGCGCGCGTATGATCGGAGCGCGAATGCGAGCTGCCGTGCCAGGCGATTCCGACCTTGAAGCCGCCGTCGCCCAAGCGCTCGCGCCAATGCGCGACGCGCTCCGGCTCGGCGCGGAGATAGGGGCGGCCGGAAATCGTGTCCGCGCGCGTCGCAAAGGCGCGCGGCAGGCTGCAGATGGTGACGCAGCAATCATAATTCGCATCCGGCGGCGGCGCCGTGACGATCTCGACATTCAGCCCGAGCCCGCGCATCACGCGCGCGAGCGAAGGACGGCAATGATAGGCGGCGCGCGCGCCGGCCGCGGCGAGCAGCGGCGCATAGCGGCTGAATTGCAGCGCGTCGCCGAGGCCCGCTTCGTCCAGAACGACGATGGATTTTCCGGCGAGCGGCTCGCCGCGCCATTCCGGCCAGCGATAGGCGATCTCCGCTTTCGGCCGATCGCCCTGCACCCATCTGTGCTCGAACAGCTCCCAGCCTTCCGCGAACTCTCCGAGCAGCAGCAGCAGCGAGCCCTTATTGGCCTTCGCCTCCGCATGGCGCGGGTCGATCGCGATCGCGCGATCGAAATCGGCGAGCGCCTCGTCATAGCGACCGAGCTCCTTGAGCACGATCGCGCGGCCGCAGAGGACGTCCGCATCCGCGCTCTCGAGGCGCAGCGCGCGATCGAACGACACGAGCGCCTGGTCGAGCTCGGCGCGGCGCAGCTCGGTCATGCCGCGGCATCGCCAGGCGAGCGCGAAGCTCGCATCGATGGCGATGGCGGCGAGCGCCGCCGCATGCGCCTCGTCGAAGCGGCCGAGCTCGAACAAGGCCATGCCGCGATTGGTGGCGAGCCGCACATCGTCCGCGGCGCGCGCCAGCGCCGCGTCGAAGACGGCGAGCGCCTCCTCGAAGCGCTTCAATTCGTGAAGCGCATTGCCCTTGGTCAGCAGCGCCGATCCATGGTCCGGCGCGAAGGACAGCACATGGTCGCAGAGCGCGCCTGCCTCATCGAAGCGGCGCAGCGCCATGAGGGCGGCGGCGGCGCCGTCGGCGGCGTCGAGATAGGCCGCATCCAATGCGAAAGCCTGCGCGAAGGACGCGAGCGCCTCCTCATGGCGGGCGAGACGCGCGAGCGACACCGCGCGGTTGCGCAGCAGCGCCTTGTCGGCGCCGGCGAGCGCAATGGCGCGGTCGTAATCCGCGATTGCCTCCGCGTCGCGGCCGAGCGCGTGCAGCGCCAGCGCGCGATTGCCGAGCGCCGCGGCATGGCCGGGCGCGAGCGCGAGAACGCGCGTCCAGGCGTCGCATGCGTCCGAATGTCGCTGCAGCGCGATCAGCGCCTCGCCATAATTGAACCAGCCTTCGACATTGGCGGGATCGAGGCGCAGCGAAGCCTCGTAATCGGCGAGCGCGTCCCGCGCGCGCCCGCATTTTTGCAGCGCGACGGCGCGGCCGTAGAGCGCCTGCGCATGTTCGGGAGAAAGCGCGATGGCGCGGCCGAAATGCGCGATCGCCCGCTCTTCCTCGCCCTTCGCGACGCGAATGAGTCCGGCGAGATAGCTCGCGAAAGGATGCGCATCGATAATGTCTCGGCGCGCGTCGATCTTCTGCGTCGCGACATGCAGCGAGCCGTCGCGCACATCCGCCATCAGCGTCGCGAGAAACAGCTCGGAATCGGCGGGCGGGCGCGAGAGCTCGGGCCGTGTCTTGCCGGGGCGTGTCTTGCGCGGTCTCGATTTCATCGAGCGGGTTCTCGCTGCGGGGATCATCGCCGCAGTAGAGGTTCGAGCTTGTCTCGGACTGACCTCGCGCGAGCATTCGCGCCGGCGTGTAACAATGTCGCACAGCAGCGGCGGGGAATGTGCAAGAAAGTTTTATGTCGGATTTGTAATGTCTGAAGGCTGCGAATCGCGTAACGATTCGTTCGTGGCGTCAATAAGGGAACGGCGACGGCCTCGCGGCGAGTGGCGCGATCGCCGTGCCGCCGGCAGAGGGCACAGCATGACCAATTCGTCGCAGCATTCGATGACGATGGAGCAGAGGCTCGCATTCATAGACATGTCCGAGGAAGGTCGGGCAGCGCTGCGTCAGCTGAAGCCCCTGCTCGCCCGCGCGCTCGGTCCGGCTCTCGACAGCTTCTACGACAAGGTGCGCGCGGATCCCAATATGCGCGCCTTCTTCAGCGACGAGCGCCATATGGCCTCGGCGAAAGCCGCCCAGCAACGCCATTGGGCGCAGATTTCCGAAGCGGACTTCGGCCCCGAATATGAACGCATGGTGCAGAACGTCGGCAAGGCCCATGCGCGGATCGGCCTCGAGCCCAGTCTCTATATTTCCGCCTATGCGGTGGTCGTCGATCGTCTGCTTCGCGCCGTCGTCGACGAATGCGCGCCGACCAGCCTGCTCGGCGGCAAGAGCCGCAACGACCGTCTCGCGCGGACGGTCGTCGCGCTGGTCAAGGCCGCTTTCGTGGACATGGATCTGTCGATCTCGGTCTATCTCGAGACGATGCGCGAGCAGCGGCGCCTCGCGGACGAGAAGCGCGCCGAGGCCGAGGCGATGCAGCGCCACGCGCTCGACGTGATGGCGCGGGCGCTCGACGCGCTCGCCCATGGCGATCTGCAGCGGCGCATCGACGAGAAGCTCGACGGCGGCTTCGACAAGATCAAGGACGATTACAACAACGCGCTCGACAAGCTGCGCGAGGCGTTCGCCGATGTCGGCAATTCCGCGAGCGTCATCCAATCGTCGAGCACGGAGGTGGCGAGGGCGGCCGACGATCTGGCGCGACGCACGGAGACGCAGGCCGCGAGCCTCGAGGAGACGGCGGCGGCGCTCGAAGAAATCACCGCGACGGTGAACAAGACCGCCGACAGCACGCGCCATGCGAGCGAGGTGTTCGACGCGACCAAGGCCGAGGCCGAAAAGGGCGGCGCGATCGTGCGCGAGGCGGTCGACGCCATGCGCCGCATCGAGCATTCGACGCGCGACATCGGCCAGATCATCGGCGTCATCGACGAGATCGCCTTTCAGACCAATCTGCTCGCGCTCAACGCCGGCGTCGAGGCGGCGCGCGCGGGCGAGGCGGGGCGCGGCTTCGCCGTCGTCGCCTCGGAGGTGCGGGCGCTCGCCCAGCGCTCCGCCGAGGCCGCCAAGGAGATCAAAGGCCTCATCTCGGCGTCGACGTCGCAGGTGGAGAACGGCGTCCTGCTGGTGACTCGCACCGGCGAGGCGCTGGAGCAGATCGTCGCGCAGATCGGCGATGTGAGCCAGGTGGTGACCGAGATCGCCGCCGGCTCGAAAGAGCAGGCGACGGGCCTGAGCGAGGTCAATCGCGCGGTCAGCCAGCTCGACGGAATGACGCAGCAGAACGCCACCATGGTCGAGGAGACCACGGCCGCGAGCCACAGCCTCTCGCACGAGGCCGAGGAGCTCGCGGGGCTGATCTCGCATTTCAAGATCGACGCCGCCGGCAGAGACGTCCGGCCCGGCGCGGCCGAGGCGCGACGGCCCGCCCCGGCGCAGACGGCGCCGCGTCGCCGGGCGGCGGCTCAGGCCGGCGGCCGCTCGGCTCATGCCGGCGCGTCCGGAGACGACGACTGGCGCGATTTCTGAGGGCTCTCCGCCCTGTTCGGACGGCGCGCGCAGCTACGTAATTTCCACAGGCAGCTTGCCGCGCGCGCGTGACGTATCAAGCCTCCCGATCCAGCGCGAGGCGAAGCGCCTCGCTTCCACGGTCGAAGCGCGCCGAGCGCGAGCCCGCCCCTGGCGGCCTCGGTCTCACACGCTGCGTCCTCGGCCCGAGCGGCCCCGGCCGCGCGTGACTTCCAGACGCAGGCGTCGACGACGTCCGCTTCCGTCGCGGAAGGGGGGAGGCAGGTCAGTGGATGAATCCTGCGTTCGTGTCTGTTCGCCCTCGGAGCGGCAGCGTCGCTCGTCGAACGGCGCGGCGCGCGCTGAAGGCGGCGCCGACGCTTTTCGGCAGAGCGTCGAGCGCATCTGCCGCCGCCTGCGCGAGATGCGCGAGGGCACGATCGAGCTGGACCGGAACGCGGTCATTCTGCACTGCAATCGGCGATTTCGCGAAATGATCGGGCGGCCGGCCGGGAGGCTCGTGGGCGGGCGCCTCGTCGACCACGTCGCGCCGCCGCAGGCGGCGCGTTTCGCCCGATTTCTCGCCGCGGGACAATCGGAGAGCCGGGAATTCGAATTCGCGCGCGCCGACGGATCGCTGCTGCCGGTGAGCGTCGCGCTCGGCGCGCCGATCGGCGCCTCCGCGCCGTCGCGGCTCGCCGTGGTCACCGATCTTTCGCCGATCAAATGGATGGAGCACAGCTTCGCCGCGAGCGAGGCGCTGCGCGAGCGCGAGAAATGGCTGCGTCTCGCCGTCGCGTCGGGCCGGGTCGGCACGTTCGACGCCGATCTCGTTCGGGGCTGCAGCTGCTTCTCCGCGACTGCGCATGAGATTCTCGGCCTGCCGCCCGAGCGCGCGATCTCCCTCGCCGATGTCGAAGCCCTGTTGCTCGAGGAGGACCGGCCCGGTTTCGACGCCGAGCTGCGCGCGGCCTGCACGGGCGGGAGCGGGGCCGAATGGAGCTATGAGCTTCGCATCCGGCGCGCGGACGGCGCGCTGCGTTGGGTCGCCGTCGCCGGCCAATTCGAGCTGCGGTGGAGCCCGCGCGGGCCCGTGCCGGTGCGCGTGCTCGGCACCGCGATCGATGTGACCGAGCGGCGCGAGATCGAGGACTCTCTGCGCCGCAGCAACGAGCGTCTGCGGCTGGCGCTCGCCGCCGGCGCCATCGGCAGCTGGGAGCTCGACATCGGCTCCGAGACCCTCGACGTGGACGCCAAATATCGCGAGATCTACGGCATCCCCGCCGAGGCGTCGATCTTTCCGCAGATGGTGCTCGATCTCATTCATCCCGACGACGCCGAGGACGTGCGGCACGCCGTGCTTTCGGCTCTCGATCCCGCCGGCGACGGCCGCTATCAGTCCGAATATCGCATCCGCAGGCTCGGCGACGGCGACGAGCGCTGGATCGCCTCGCGCGCGCAGGCGCAGTTCGAGAGCAAGCGCGCCGTCCGCATGATCGGCGTCGCGAGCGACATCACCGAGAAGAAGCGGACCGAGAGCGAGCTGTGCGAGAAGGTGAAGCTCGCCGAGCAGCTCGCCGGCGTCGCGGCGTCGGTGCCGGGGCTGATCGCCTCGTTCCGGCTCACGCCGGACGGCAAGGCGTCGCTTCCATACACCTCGCGCAATGTCGAGGACGTCTACGGCCTTTCGTCCGAGGCGTTGCGGGAGGATGCGGAGATCAAATTCGCGCGCGTCCATCCCGACGACATTGCTCATGTGCGCGCGAGCATCGCCGAGTCGGCGCGATCGATGACCGTCTGGCGCGACAGCTATCGCTATAACCATCCTCGCAAGGGCTGGATATGGATCGAGGCGCAATCCTCGCCGATTCGCGAGCCCGACGGCGCGGTGCTGTGGAACGGCTATCTTCAGGACGTCACCGAGCGCAAGCGCATCGAGCGGGCGCTCGTCGACAAGGAGGCGCGGCTCCACGCGACGGTCGAAGGCGCTCATGACGCGATCGTCACCCTCGACGAGCAAGGCGCGATCCAGTCGCTGAATTCGGCGGCGGTGCGCATGTTCGGCCATTCCGAGGCGGAGGCGATCGGGCGCGGCATAGAGGCGCTCATTCCCGTGTGTCTGTGCGGCGGCCGCCGGTCGAGCCTGCTCGCGCGCGTGTACGAGACCTGCGCGGAAGACGGCGCGATCTGCGAAGCGGAGGGGCGGCGCAAGAACGGCTCGCCATTTCCGGTGGATCTCTCGGTCAGCGAGGCGGCCTTTCACGGTCGGCGCCTGTTCATCGCCTTCGTCCGCGATCTCAGCGAAAGGCGCCGGATCGAAGCGCGCATGCAGAAGCTGCATGCGGAGCGGCTCAGCGCGGTCGGGGAGCTCGCCGCCGGCCTCGCCCATGAGCTCAATCAGCCGCTGTCGGCGACGACGATCTATCTCAAGGCGGCGCGGCGCCTCCTGCAGATGCCGGCGGACCAGCGTCCCGCCAATGTCGAGGACGCGCTCGACAATGCCGCGACGCAGATCATGCGCGCCGGCCAGATCATCTGCCATTTGCGCGAGTTCATCACGCGCGGCGAGCCCGACAAGACGATCCAGAGCCTGCACGAGCTCATCGACGAGGCCAATGAGCTCGTCATGGTGGAGGCCAAGCAGGCCAATATTCGCGTCGCCTTCCAATTGAACGCGCCGGACGATCGGATTGTGGCCGATCGGGTGCAGATCAAGCAGGTCGTCGTCAATCTGATGCGAAACGCCAAGGATGCGATGAGCGCGTCGCGGACGCGCAGCCTGGTCGTCTCGACCCGCGCCGCCGGCCGGAGCATGATTCGCGTCGATGTCGCGGATACGGGCCTGGGCCTCACCGAGGAGGCCCGGGCCAGCCTGTTCGAGCCTTTCACCACGACCAAGGCCAACGGCCTCGGCGTCGGCCTGACCATCGCGCGCTCGATCGTCGAGGCGCATTATGGAAAAATATGGGCCGGACCCAACCGGGACGGCGGCGCGACGTTCAGCTTCACTTTGCCGCTCGGCGCGGAGACGGAGACGTGAGCCATCCCATCGTCCATGTGATCGACGACGACGCCGCGGTGCGCGACGCCTTGCGGATGTTGTTGAAGACCGAAGGCCTCGATGTCGTCACGCATGATTCCGCGCTCGGCTTTCTCGACTCCGTCGATCGCGCGGGCACCGGCTGCGTCGTCACCGACGTGCGCATGCCGGAGATGACGGGCATGGAGCTCTTGTTCAAGGTGAAGGAAATGGGCCTGTCGTTGCTGGTCATCGTCATCTCGGCCCATGCGGATGTGCCGCTCGCCGTGCAGGCGATGAAGGAGGGCGCGCTCGACCTGTTGGAGAAGCCTTTCGACGACGAGGCGCTGCTCGCCGCGGTGCGCCAGGCGCTCGCTTTCGACAGCGGCAAGCGAGCGCAGTCGTCGCAGGAGCAGGAGATCGCGCGCCGGCTCACGACGCTCACCGGGCGCGAGAACGAGGTGCTGGCCGGTTTGCTGAGGGGCCAGCCCAACAAGATCATCGCCCATGAGCTCGGCATCAGCGTGCGCACGGTCGAGGTGCATCGCGCCAATGTGATGGCGAAGATGCAGGCCGGCAGCCTGCCGGAACTCGTGCGCATGTCGTTGACGGGGCAGGCGAAAGGGGCGGCGGCGGAGGCGGGCGCCCAGCCGCCGGGGGATCGTTGACCGAGGAGACGGGGGAGCAGCAGGATGTGTTTGCATCCTTTCGAATAATATACACGTATAGATGGTATTTCGCATTACTCCACGCGATGCGCCGTGCGCGAGGCCCTCGAGGCGTCTCGCCGCCGCGCGAAACCGCTGCGGGTCGCTTATGACAATGAATTGTTCGAGCTTTGCGAGGGGCGGCCCGGCTCGGGCCTTGTTGGTCTGCGTCACCGAATCGCTTCGCGAGCCGCCGTCCGGGCCGCTCGCGGCGAGCGCGCTCGAGGCGGCCGGGTCGAAGCTGCTCGGTCGGTGGGAGAACGCCGACTGGCCGGCGGTTTTTGTCGAGCCGGATCCCGCCTTCCGCCTCACGCCGTCCTATTCGATGTCCGACTCGGTCGCGGTTGGACGAGAGCGCGGCGGACCGGCGCGGCCCGATCCGCGCCGGCGGCCGAAGCCGGACGATTTCCTGTTCCAGCCCCGGCGGCCGTCCTTGCTGCGCCATGGCGGCTTTGCTCGGTTGTTCGAGACGCTCGGCGGTCCGCTGCTGATCCTGCTCGGAGACGAGCTCGGCGAAATCGTGCTGCAGACGGCGATCGACGGTTTCCTGGCCAGCCATCCGATCATCGTGGTGAAGGACGCGGCTCCGCCGGGATTCATGTCGAGCGCCGAGGCCGAGGCCGCGCGCCTGTCGGCGCTGCCGCTTCTCTCCTGTTTCGCCCGGCTGATGAGCGCCGCCGAATTGATGCGGGACTGGACCGGCGCCGATTAGAGGGTTTTCCGCTCGAAACACGTCGCCGGAGCCATGCGTCCCTGTTTCGACGAGCGAGCCTCTCAGGCTCGCGGTCCGGACGCGCCCTTGGACCGCGAGCCTGAGAGGCTCGCGCTCGAGCGATCGCAATTTGGCCGACGCGAGGCGCGCGATCTTCGCGGGCGAGCTTGTCTCGGCGCGCGGCTCGAGCCAGTCTCCTTGCCGCGGCTGAAATCGAAGACCCCGGGGAGCCAAGCGATGGACATCAAGGAGCGGGCGAGGGACATCGCCGAGCGCGCGAAGCGCATCATCTTGTCGCCGAAGAGCGAATGGGCGGCGATCGAGGCCGAGCCGATCACCGTGCGCGAGATCTACCTGAATTATGTCGTCTATCTCGCCGCCATCCCGGCCGTGGCGAATTTCCTCGGCAATTGGCTGTTCGGATTCGCGCGCGGCTCCGATGGCGTCGTGCATACGACCTTTTTCGGCGGGCTGTGGCGCGCGCTCGCGCAATACGGGCTCGGCCTGCCGCTGATCTATCTGGTCGCGATCGCCATCTCGCGCCTCGCGCCGAGCTTCGAAGGAAAATCGGACGATCTGCGGGCGTTCAAGCTGGTCGCCTTCTCCTACACGCCGATCTGGCTCGCGGAGATTTTCGGCCTCGTTCCCGGCCTGCGCTGGCTGGATGTGCTCGGGCTCTACGCCGTTTATCTGTTCTATGTCGGCGTGGCGCGCATGACGCGCAGCAAGGACGAATATGCCGACGTCTATACGGCCGCGGGGGTCGGGCTCGGCATTGCCGCCGCCTTCCTCCATGGCGCGTTCATCCATCTGATCGCGCCCCTATAGAAATTTGGAAAGCGAACGGCCTCCCGGAGGGGAGTCCGGGAGGCCTCGAATCCGCCGTCGCGCGAGAGGGGGCGGGGGAGCGGCGGCGGGCTTCGGGCGCCCTCGGGGCGGAGGGCGCCGAAATCAATTACAGACCTGCGCTCAGTTGCAGACCTGCACGCGGCGATAGCCGACGACCTGACCCCAATCATTGTAGAGCGGCTGATCGGCCGGATAGCAGGCGGGGGCGTAGTAATAGGGCCGTGACGCGGCGGCGGCGGCCGCGCCGAGCGCCAGTCCGCCGATCAGGCCGGCGGCGGCGGGAGCCCCCCAGCCATAGCCGCCGCGGTGGCCCCAGCCGCCGCCGCGATATCCCCAGCCATGGCCACCCCATCCGCCGCCATGATGACCCCATCCACCGCCATGGCCGCCCCAGCCACCGCCATGGCCCCAGCCATAGCCTCCGGCCGCCGCCGGCGTCGCGAGGACGATGGAGCCCGCCATCATGACGCCCGCGGCGGCGGCGGCGAATTTCTTCACTCTGGCGTCCATCGACCCTGCTCCTTCTGTGGCGGCCCTCGGCGGGCCGAATATCGACTATGGGAAAAGATTAACCGAACGAAGCTGAACGTCCGATGGCCGTCTCGTTCATCTTTCCGTCAGCTTTGGTCCGCCGCAGCGGCCGAGCCTCGACGCGGAGCAAGGCTTCGCGTAACGAAAGGCCGCGTTTCGACGAAGGATGGATGTGACGTGGGCTCGCCGAAAGAGGAGGAATGGGCCGTGCTGATGCGCGCCGCGGTGGGCGGGGATAAAGACGCCTATCGCAGGCTGCTCTCCTCGCTCGCGCCCATGCTGCGCGGCGTCGCTCGGCGCGACTGCGCCCGCATCGGCCTCCCGCCGGGCGACGCCGAGGATGTCGTCCAGGAGGTTCTGCTGGCGATCCATCTCAAGCGCGACACATGGGACATGGATCGGCCGATCGGGCCCTGGATCATGGCGATCGCCCGCAACAAGCTGATCGACGCGCGCCGCCGCCGCGGCGACAGGACGCCGCTGCCGATCGACGATCTCGCCGAGAGCCTCGTCGCCGCCGAGGCCGCCGACGACGGCCTCGACCGGCAGGACCTCGATCGTCTCCTCGGCGGGCTCGGCGAGCGTCAGCGCGAACTCGTGCGATCGCTCTCGGTCGAGGGACGCTCGATCAAGGAGACGGCCGAGCGGCTGCACATGAGCGAGGGCGCCGTGCGCGTCGGGCTGCATCGGGCGATCAAGAGCCTGGCCGCGCTCTATCGGAGGGGCGAGGGATGAGGACCAAGGAGCTGATCGGCGCGCTGGCGATGGACCTCGCCCCGTCGCGGCTGCGATTCCGCCGTCTCTTCGCCGGCGCGCTTCTGTGTGGAGCGCTGGCGGCCGCAGCCTTGTTCCTCACCTTCGTCGGGCTGCGCCCGGACCTTGCGGAGGCGGCCTTCAGCCTGCGCTTCGTGCTGAAATTCGTGGTCACTCTGGGCCTGCTCGCGGCGGCGGTCGGTCTTCTCTTCCGGCTGGCTGTTCCAGGGCGCGAGGCCGGCCGCTGGGCGCTCGCGCCTCTCGCCGCGCCGCTGCTGCTCGCGCTGGCCGCCGCCGCCGAGCTCGTCATTTTGCCGAGCGACCAATGGCGCTCGCATCTCATCGGCCATAACGCGCCATTCTGCCTCGCTCTCATTCCGCTGCTGGCGATCCTTCCGCTCGCCATTATGCTTTCCGCCCTGCGGCGCGGCGCGCCGGATCGGCCGGGGCTCGCCGGCGCGGTCGCCGGCCTCGCCGCGGGCGGGCTGGCGGCGGCGCTCTACGCCGCCCATTGCGCGGACGACAGCCCGCTGTTCGTCGCCGCATGGTATTCGCTGGCGATCGGCTTCGTCACGCTGGTCGGCGGCGCGCTCGGCTCGCGGCTGCTGCGATGGTGAGCGAGCCGGCGCCCTTGCGCGCCGATGTGGCGCTCTGCGCGCGCGGCCTGTTCGAGAGCCGCGCCAAGGCGCGCGAGGCCATATTGGCCGGCCTCGTCGAGGTCGATGGGCGCAAGGTCGAGAAGCCCTCGCAGCTCGTTGCGCCCGACGCCGAGATCGCAGCGCGGGCGCCGCATCCCTTCGTCTCGCGCGGCGGCGTCAAGCTCGCCCATGCGCTCGAGGCTTTCGCCGTAGAGGCGCGCGGCCGCTATTGCCTCGATGTCGGCGCCTCGACCGGCGGCTTCACCGACGCGCTGATCGCCGCCGGCGCCCGCCACGTCGTCGCCATCGACGTCGGCCACGGCCAATTGCACGAGAAGCTGCGCGGCGATCCGCGCGTGACCTCGCTCGAAGGGCTCGACGCCCGCGCTTTGACCGCGGCGCATCTCTCCGCGCCGCCGTCGCTCGTCGTCGTCGACGCCAGCTTCATCTCGCTGTCGCTGGCGCTGCCCAACGCGCTCTCGCTCGCCTCGCCGCGGGCGGAGCTGTTGGCGCTGGTGAAGCCGCAATTCGAGGCCGGCCGCGCCGCGGTCAAGAAAGGCGTCGTGCGCGACGCCGCCGTTCACGCCGAGGTCTGCGCGCGGGTCGCCGCCGAGATCGAGGCGCTCGGCTGGCGCGTCCTCGGAATCGTTCCCTCGCCGATCGCGGGCGGCGACGGCAATCGCGAGTTTCTGCTGCATGCGAAACGGGGTTGAGCTCATGCGCCGGCGTCTGGTGATCGAGCGGCTCGGCCATCGCGGGGAGGGGATCGCCCGCGACCACGGCGGGCTCGTCTTCGTGCCCTTCGCCCTGCCCGGCGAGACGGTGATCGCCGAGGTCGAAGGCGAGCGCGCGCGGCTGCTCGACATCGTCGAGGCCGCGCCGGAGCGGGTCGAGCCGCTCTGCCGTCACTTCGGCCGATGCGGCGGCTGCGTCGCCCAGTCGCTCGCGCCGGACGCCTATGCGCGATGGAAGCGCGGCCTCGTCGAGACGGCCTTGCGCAACGCCGGCCTCGACTTCGATGTCGGGCCGCTCGTCGACGCGCATGGCGACGGGCGCCGCCGCGTCGCCTTTCATGCGCGCTGCGACGGCGGCGCGGTCCGGCTCGGCTTCATGCAGGCGCGCTCGCATGAGATCGTCGAGATCGACGCCTGCCCGCTGCTGGAGCTCGGCCTTTCGCACGCGCCGAAGGTCGCCAGGGTTCTGGCGCAAGCGCTCGCCGCGCGCAAAAAGCCGTTGGATGTCGCGATCACGCTGACCAGCGGCGGGCTCGATGTCGATTTGCGCGGCGCCGGCGCCTTGGAAGAGAGCGAAACGCGGGCGCTGCTGGGTTTCGCCGAAAGCCTCGATCTCGCCCGCCTCGCCAATCACGGCCGGCTCATCGCCTTGCGTCGTCCGCCCGCGGTGGCGGCAGGCGAGACATGGGTCGTTCCGCCGCCGGGCGCCTTTCTCCAGGCGACGGCGCGCGGAGAGGCCGAAATTGCGGCGCGGGTCGAGGCCGCGATCGGCGCGAGCGCGGGGCGCGTCGCCGACCTCTTCTGCGGCGTCGGCGCCTTCGCCTTGCGGCTCTCGGCGCGTGCGCAGGTCACAGCCGTCGACTCGGACGCGCCGGCAGTCGAGGCGCTGGACAAGGCCGCGCGCGCCGCGATGCGGCCGGTCGAGGCGAGGGCGCGCGATTTGTTTCGCAGCCCGCTCACGGCCGACGAGCTCGCGCGCTTCGACGCCGTCGTGTTCGATCCGCCGCGCGCCGGCGCGTCGGCGCAAGCGCGCGAGATCGCCCGCTCCGGCGTTCGCCATGTCGTCGCCGTCTCCTGCGATCCCCAGAGCTTCGCCCGCGACGCCGCCATTTTGAAAGAGGGCGGCTATGCCGCGGGCGTCGTCACGCCGATCGATCAATTCCGCCATTCGCCCCACGTCGAGATCGTCGCGGGCTTCGAGCGGCGGAGCAAGCCGCCGCGCCGGCGGCTGCTGTCGAGATAGGTAGCTTCCCTGATGGCGGCGCTCCGACAGGTCGCTAATTGCAGCCACGAGTCGCAGAATATGCGACAACGAACGGAATTTAGATAATATCGAGCGTCGCGAGCGATTCTCCTTGCCAGTCCCGGTCTTTCAGGCATAGCATTTGCGTCCGTGTCCAGCGCAGGTGATGAGACTAGGTAGGTCTCGTTCATAACTGGAAGGAGATGGTCACATGAATGCGCTTCTCGCCGCAACATTGTGCAGTATCGTCCTGGGCAGCCTTCCCGTCGCCGCCGTCGCCTATGCGCGGGTGAAGCGCTCCGACAATCGCCGTCACCGTCACAGGTGAGCTTCTTCAATTTTCGGGTGATCCGCGCTGACTGCCATCGCTGAACGGCCGTCTCAATCGCCCTTGCTCGAGCGCCTGGCCGCGGTCGTGAGCCGAAACGGCGTGATCGCCGATCTGGCCGACATGGTCGCCTATGTGAAGGAGCCGCGCGACGCCTATCATGGACGCGCGCTCTGCGTCGTGAGGCCGCGCAGCGCCGAGGAGGTCGCCGCCGTCCTCGCCCTCTGCCATGACGCCGCGGTGGGCGTCGTGCCGCAGGGCGGCAACACCGGCCTCGTCGGCGGCCAGACGCCGGATGAGAGCGGCGCGCAAATCATTCTGTCCCTGCAGCGGCTCGACCGAATTCGCGAGGTCGATCCCGCCTCCGACACCATGACCGTGGAGGCCGGCGTCGTTCTGGCGCGCGCGCAGGAGGCCGCCGAGCAGGCGGGACGCTATTTCCCCTTGTCGCTCGCCGCCGAAGGCAGCTGCACGATCGGCGGCAATCTGGCCACCAACGCCGGCGGCGTGCATGTGATCGCCTATGGAACGGCGCGCGACCTGGCGCTGGGCGTCGAGGTGGCGCTCGCCGATGGGCGGCTGCTCTCCAATCTCTCCAAGCTGCGCAAGGACAATACGGGCTATGACCTCACCCATTTGTTCATCGGCTCGGAAGGCACGCTCGGGATCATCACCGCGGCGACGCTGAAGCTGTTTCCGCTGCCGCGCTCGCGCGCCACTTCTCTCGTCGGCCTCGCCGATCCGCGCGCCGCGCTCGCCTTGCTGAGCCTCGCCAAGGCGCGCGCCGGCTCGGCGCTGGTCGCTTTCGAGATCATCCCGCGCATCGGCGTGGAGTTCGTGCTGCGCCATCAGCCCGGCGCGCGCGATCCGCTGGCGGGCGCGCACCGCTGGTATGCGCTGATCGAGCTCGCCTCCCCCGCCGAGAGCGGGACTGAGGAGCTGCTCACCGAGCTGTTGGGCGAGGCGCTGGAGCGGGGCGTCGCCGAGGATGCGGCGCTGGCCGCGACGCTCGAGCAGCGCGCCGGCCTCTGGCGCCTGCGCGAGACGCTGCCCGAGGCGCAAAAGCCCGAGGGCGGATCGATCAAGCACGATGTCTCGGTGCCGATCGAGAGCATTCCCGCTTTTCTCGCCGAGGCCGAGGCGCTGGTCCTGCGCCAGGCGCCGGGAGCGCGGCCGGTGCCCTTCGGCCATATGGGCGACGGCAATATCCATTACAATATCTCGCAGCCGGAGGGCGCCGACCGTGCGGCCTTTCTGGCCCGCCGCGACGAAATGAACGAGCTGGTGCATGGGCTCGTGCGCAAATATTCGGGGTCGATCTCGGCCGAGCACGGCGTCGGCCGGCTGAAGCGCGAGCTGCTGCAAAAAGTGAAGGACCCCGTGGCGCTCGATCTGATGCGCGCGATCAAGCAGGCGCTCGACCCGAAGGGCGTGCTCAATCCAGGGAAGCTGCTCTGAGCGTCCACGCTCTCGGCGCGCGCAGGAGCGCCGAATCAGCGGCCGGCGGCGCCCTCATTCCTGACCGTCTGCTCGACCCCGCAGACCGCGAACCAATTCGGCCGAGCGACGCACGCCCAGCTGTGATACGCGGTCCAGCCCTGGACGGCGCCGCCTATGCCGCCGAAAATGGTGGCGGCGGCCATGATCGCGGCAATGATCTTCTGGCCCCTCGTCAATGCCGATATGGGGCTCGTCACGACGGGCTTGCCGTCCCAATACAGCCGACCTTCGTAGTCGATGCCCAACAGATGCATGTCCTGCGGAAGAATAGAGCGAATCCGCCCATTGTTCGAACGGTTGGACATGCAAGCTCATCCTCGCAGGTTTTTCAGCTCGCTCGAAAGCTTTTCCAAAATATCCGCTGTTCTTCGGGTGTTTTCTGCGATGCTGCGCAGCTCTTCGTCGGTTCGATTCTGATAAGATCTGGTTTCTTTGTGAAACTGCTGATTGCTGTCGTATTCCGCCACGGCTCTCTTGTAGAAATCGTCGAATGATCTGGTGAGAGCGCTCATGGTCTGGTCGGCGGAATCCTGCTTCTGCTTGATCTCGTCGAGACGCTTTTCGAGCCGATTCTGCGAGGTCGCCAATTCATCGGTCAGCCTCCGCATCATCGCCTCGAGAGCCTCCATGAAGTCGTTCGTCCGCTCTCTCGCCATATCGTCACGCCGCCCTGCGGTTTTCTTGTTTTTCGGATTGAGCGCCGCCACGTCGAGCAAAATCGGCTTTTGAGCCGCATGCGGATGATTCGGGCCCTTGTAGACGCGCAGATTGCCGAACTGGGCGCGTCCGAGCGGCCCCCTCGGCAGCATGCGTTCGACCGCCTTCTCCAGCACGCGCTCGGGAAAGCGCCCCTCCAGAACGAATCGGGCCGAGCGCTCCTGCAGTCCTCCGGGAAAGCCCGTATGACGGCGATAGCGCTTCTCGTCCCGCTTGCGTCCTGTCAGCGCCACCTTCTCGGCGTTGACGACGACCACATTGTCCCCATCGTCCATGTGCGGGGTGAAGGTCGCCTTGTGCTTGCCGCGGAGGCGCAGAGCGATGATCGACGCCAGACGGCCGACCACGAGTCCGTCCGCGTCGATCACTATCCATTTCTTTTGCGTCTCCGAACGTGTCGAGAAATGGGTGGAGCGGCTCAACCCAGGCCGTCCTGCCGCCGCCTTGGCTTGCCACGAGCGAGGCTCGACGGCCTCCACGAAGGACGAAAGCGCGATTTGCTCGAGGGCCATATGCGTCGGTGCTCAGATAACTACAGCGCTGAACCACTTTGAACATCCCTTATCCGTAGCAATTGGACGACGGTTCTGCAACCAGATCGCGACTGGAGCGAGCCGACAACGCCGAACGCGCGAGGGAAAAACGCCGAGCCATCCCGGCAAGGGCCGCGACGCGGAGCGCGCAGGCGGAAGCCGCGCGTCGCTGTCGAATCATCGATCTGCGTGAAAAGCTAAGTCACAAAGCGGCGAAGGTCCAATCCCTGTCGTGCGCGGCAGGGCTCCGAATGCGGGTTAACGAGCAGAGAGTTTTCAGCGTCATGGCCGCGCTTGTCGCGGCCATCCACGCCGTGACGGCCCGCAAAGCCGGAACATGAGCCGAACATCACCGCCTCTTTTTCCCGCACGTCGCGATGTCACGGCGTGGATGCCCGCGACAAGCGCGGGCATGACGCGGTTGCACGGAATTTGTTAACCTGGATTCGAAGCCGTGTCGTGCGCGGCCGCACGGGACGTTATCGCGCCGCGCCGCGGCGGCCGTGGCGTCGGCGCTCGGCCGCGCCCGTCTCCGCCACGCCGCCCTCGAAGCCGACGAGAATCTCGTATTCGTCGGCTGCCTGGGGGCCGACATAGGGGACGAGCAGCGGATCGGCGATCACGCGGAACGCGCCGCGCGTCGCGCCGGAGGGGATTGTCGCGGAGACGCGATAGGTCTTCGAATCGGCGATGGATTCGTCCTTCTGCCGCCGCACGGAGATGCGCAGCGCGCCGGAATAGGCGCCGGGCGAGCCGGCCGGGCCGAGCACGGCGGCGCCTTCGACGCCGACCTTTATCGCGATGCGGTCGCCCTGCATCGCGCATTCGCGCGCCATGTCGCCGAGCGAGAGCTGATAGCGCACGGCGGCATTGTCCGCGCCCGGAGGCGAGCGCAGCGAGGCGGCTCCCGAATCGACGAGGATCTCGGGACAGTCGACGCCGAGCGATCCGCTCGCCGGGGGGGCGGGGGGCGCGCCCGGCGCCTGCTCGGCCTTCTTGTCGCCGAACAGGCCGAACGGGTCGGGCAGATCGAGGCCGCGCGCCGCCCCCAGGGAGAACGCGAGGCCTGCGCCGAGGGCTGCGAGCGACGCCGAGATGCGCTTTGCGTCCATGCAACTGTCTTCCTTCTCGTCCTCATTGCCGCCCGAGCGCCCGCGCCGTCACGGGAGCTTGGCGAAGCCCTCCTTGAAGCCGGCGAGCGACAGCGGCAGGCCGACGCCTTCGTCCGGCGTCAGATAGATCACGAAGGTCGCGGTCTTGCCGCTCTTCAGCTGCTCGATCAGCGCGTCGTCCATCACCACCTCGGCCACGCAGCCAGAGGGCAGGCAGCGCAGGAAGCCGGTGTCGCCGATGCGCGTCTTGTCGATGGTGAGGCCGAGTCCCTTGATGAGCAGCACGTTGAGCGGCGCGATGACGCGCAGCAGGCGGCTCTTGCCGTCGCTGGTCTTCAGGACGATCACGACCAGATTGATGTTGGCCTTGTCCTCGGCGGCGACGCTCTGAATGAGGGCGCATTGCTCGCTCGCGGCGCCGGGCGGAGTCTCGCAGCGAATCTCCCAATCGCCGAATCGCGATTTGAGCGCGCCTTGCGCGGCGGCGGGTGGGCAGGCTGCTTGTGCGGCGCCCGCCAAGACGACGCCCGCGACTAGATGTCGCAACCAGCCCAATCGGCGATCGGGGGCGCTTGGCCTCATTTTCGCTCCGTGACGCTCGATGTGTGTCATTCAATGCGGAATCCACTGGGCCATAAGATCGAATCCCGGCCGAATCGGGGCGTTGCGCAACGCCGCGCGATCCTATTCGCTGGGTAGCAAATGGCCAGTGTCTGTCAAGCTGCACGCCGCCGCCGCCGCTGTGCCGCCGGTCATGGGAAGGCGCGACTATTTGTCAATCGGGCTGTGGCGCCGCAGCGATTGCGTAGGAGCGCCGTTTGTGATTGAACCCGCGTCGGAACATGCGTCGTGCGCGGCTTGCGGCGGGCCGCCCGGCGCGAAATAACCCGGACATCAGAATCATAACGACCTTGTTCCGAAGGTCCGAGAGGCGAAGTTCATGCTCATCGGCAGACGATATTTTTTCCGCCGCGCGGCCGCAACGGCAGGCGCCATTCTCCCCGTCCTGCTGTTCGCGGGACTGGCCTTCGCCCAGGTCGAAGGCAGGCCGACGCCGGGAGGGCTGGGGCTGCCGGCCACGGTCACCGACGTCGGCGCCGAGACGCAGTTCTTCTACAATGTCATTCTTCTTCCGGTCATCAGCTTCATCGGCCTCTTCGTTCTCGGCCTCCTCGCCTATGTCTGCTGGCGCTTCAGCGAAAACGCCAATCCGGTTCCCTCCAAGCTGACGCATCATACCGGGCTCGAGATCGCGTGGACCCTCGTTCCGGTCCTGATCCTCGTCTTCATCGCCGTGCCCTCCTTCCGGCTGCTCGCCCATCAGGTCGAAATTCCCGAGGCGGCGGTGACGATCAAAGTCACCGGCAACCAATGGTACTGGTCCTTCGCCTATCCGGAGGATCAGGGCGGCGGTTTCTCCTTCGACCAGTTCATGAAGACCGACGCCGAGCTGAAGGAGGGCGACATTCGTCTCCTCTCGGTCGACAATGAGGCGGTGGTCCCGGTCGGCGAGGTGATCAAGCTGCAGGTGGTCGCCTCCGACGTCATCCATTCCTACACCATCCCGGCTTTCACCATCCGCATCGACGCGGTGCCCGGCCGGCTCAACGAGACATGGTTCAAGGCCGAGAAGGAAGGCGTCTTCTACGGCCAGTGCTCGAAGATCTGCGGCAAGGATCATGCGTTCATGCCCACCGCCATCCGCGTCGTCTCCAAGGAGAAATATGCGGAATGGCTGGTCGAGGCGAAGAAGAAGTTCGCAAAGCTCGACGACGGTCGTGTGAAGCTCGCCGCCGACGTCGAGCAGCGCTGATCCGGCATCGCAAAACAAATAAGCCAAGCATTCGAGGACGAAAACCATGGACGCGATCTCGACCGCCGAGGCGGGGGCTCACCACGGGCATCCGACAGGACTGCGACGTTACCTCTTCTCGACCAATCACAAGGACATCGGCACGCTCTATCTGATCCTCGCGGTCGTCGGCGGCCTCATCGGCTTCCTGATGTCCATGGCGATCCGCGCCGAGCTCGCGCATCCCGGCATTCAGGTCTTCCCGGGCCTCGCGGCGCTGCTGCAGGGCACCGACCCGACCTCTATCGACGCCGGCAAGAACCTCTACAATGTGTTCATCACCGCCCATGGCGTGCTGATGATCTTCTTCTTCGTCATGCCGGCGCTGATGGGCGGCTTCGCCAATTGGTTCGTGCCGATCATGATCGGCGCGCCGGACATGGCCTTCCCGCGCCTCAACAACATCTCCTTCTGGCTGCTCGCCGCCGCTCTGGTGCTGCTGGTGCTGTCGGCCTTCGCCGAGGGCGCTCCGGGCAGCCTCGGCTTCGGCGGCGGCTGGGTGTTCTATCCGCCCTTGTCGTCCAACACCGGCCATCCGGGGCCGGCGATGGATTATGTGATCCTGTCGCTGCATCTCGCCGGCGCCTCGTCGATCCTCGGCTCGATCAACTTCATCACCACCATCTTCAACATGCGCGCGCCGGGCATGACGCTGCACAAAATGCCGCTGTTCGCCTGGGGCATGCTGGTGACCGCCTTCCTGCTGGTGCTGACCCTGCCGGTGCTCGCCGGCGCCATCACCATGCTGCTGACCGACCGCAACTTCGGCACCACCTTCTATGACCCGTCGGGCGGCGGCGATCCGATCCTGTTCCAGCATTTGTTCTGGTTCTTCGGCCATCCGGAAGTCTATGTTCTGATCCTGCCGGCCTTCGGCATCATCAGCCACATCGTCTCCACCTTCTCCAAGAAGCCCGTGTTCGGCTATCTCGGCATGGCCTACGCCATGGTCTCGATCGGCTTCCTCGGCTGCATCGTGTGGGCGCACCACATGTATACGGTCGGCCTGTCGCTCAACGCGCAGCGCTATTTCGTCTTCGCCACCATGGTCATCGCGGTGCCGACCGGCATCAAGGTGTTCTCCTGGATCGCGACCATGTGGGGCGGCTCGATCTCGTTCCGCGCGCCGATGATCTGGGCGATCGGCTTCATCTTCGTGTTCACGCTCGGCGGCGTCACCGGCGTGGTGCTCGCCAACGCCAGCATCGACCGCCAGCTGCACGAAACCTATTATGTCGTCGCGCACTTCCACTACACGATGTCGCTCGGCGCGGTGTTCGGCATCTTCGCGGCCTTCTACTACTGGTTCCCGAAGATGACCGGCTACATGTACAGCGAGACACTGGCCAAGGCCCATTTCGTCCTGCTGTTCGTCGGCATCAATCTGGTGTTCTTCCCGCAGCACTTCCTCGGCCTCGCCGGCATGCCGCGCCGCTATATCGACTATCCGGACGCGTTCGCGCTGTGGAACTACTGGTCGTCGGTCGGCGCGTCGATCGCTGCGGTCAGCGTGCTGCTGTTCTTCTACACAGTGGCCGAGGCCTTCTGGCGCAAGCGCGCCGCCGGGGCCAATCCGTGGGGCGTGGGCGCGACGACGCTGGAGTGGACCCTGTCCTCGCCGCCGCCGTTCCATCAGTTCGAGGTGCTTCCCCGCATCTCCGGCTCCGGACATCAATGATCGGCGCCGCCGGATCCGGGGAGCGGCGCCCCGGTCCGGCGGCCATATCGCCTTCGAGAGGCGGGTAGGGTTGGAGCGATCATGAGCGATGCTTCCTTCATCCTCGACGACAGCGCGCCGCGCGTCCCCACAGCAGCGCCGGGAGATTATCTCGCCCTGTTGAAGCCGCGGGTGATGTCGCTGGTCGTGTTCACGGCGCTGGCCGGCCTGCTGCTGGCGCCGACCCCGCCGCATCCCGTCCTCGCCTTTGCGTCGCTGCTCGCCATCGCCGTCGGGGCGGGCGCCTCCGGCGCGCTCAACATGTGGTTCGACGCCGATATCGACGCGCTGATGACGCGCACGCGGCTGCGTCCCATCCCCGCCGGGCGGCTCGCGCGCGAGGAGGCGCTGGCCTTCGGCCTCGTGCTCGCCGTGATGGCCGTCTTCACGCTCGGCCTCGTCGCCAATTGGCTGGCTGCGGCGCTGCTCGCCTTCACCATCTTCTTCTACGTCGTCGTCTACACAATGTGGCTGAAGCGCTCGACGCCGATGAACATCGTCATCGGCGGCGCGGCCGGGGCGCTGCCGCCGGTCGTCGGCTTCGCCGCGGCGACGGGCTCGGTCGATCTCTCCAGCATCGTGCTCTTCTCCATCATCTTCATCTGGACGCCGCCGCACTTCTGGGCGCTGGCCCTGGTCAAGCGCGACGAATATGGCCGCGCGGGCGTGCCCATGCTGCCCAATGTCGCCGGCGAGGACCGCACACGGCTGGAGATTCTGGCCTATTCGCTGGCTCTCGCGCCGATCGGCGTTGCGCCCTATCTCCTCGGCTTCGCCTCGCCGATCTACGGCGTCGCCTCGATCCTGCTCGGCGCGGCCCTCATCCTCGGCGCGGTTCAGGTGTTCCGCCTGCGCAGCGGCGAGGCGGCGCGGCGCGCGGCGATGCGCCTGTTCTTTTTTTCCATCGTCTATCTGTTCCTGCTGTTCATGGCCCTGGTGATCGAGCGGCTGGTTCATCTGTCGCCCTGGTTCGCCTGAACGCAATCGACACGAGAGGACGAAGCCATCATGGAGCGACGCCGAAACGAGAGGCCGACAGAGCCGGAGGGATACGTCCTCACTCCGGAGCAGGAGAAGAGCCGGCGGGCGCGCAACATCGCCATCGGCGTCGCCGTCGCACTGTTCGTGGCGCTGTTCTATTTCGTCACCATCGTGAAGCTCGGCGGCAACGTCGTGCCGAGGAGCCAGTGAGATGAAGGAGAATGCCCCGCGCCGCGACGAGCAGGGGGCCGGGCGCTCGCGCCTCGGCCGGTCGGCCGGCGCGCTCGTGCTCGGCTCCGTCGCCATGCTGGCGCTCAGCTTCGCCTCGGTCCCGCTCTATCGCGCCTTCTGCGCCGCGACCGGGTTCGGCGGAACGACGCAGGTCGCCAAGGCGGCGCCGGCAAAGCCCGGCGAGCGGCGACTCGGAGTGCGTTTCGACGCCAATGTGGCGCGCGATCTGCCCTGGCGCTTCGAGCCGGAGACGAGCCGGGTCGTCGCGCGCACCGGCGAGACGACGACGGTCTATTACAAGGTCGTCAATCTCTCCGACCGCGAAACCATCGGCGTCGCCGCCTATAATGTCAGCCCCGACCAGGCGGGCGCCTATTTCAACAAGCTGGCCTGCTTCTGCTTTTCCGAGCAGAAGCTCGGTCCGCACGAGACGGCGGAATGGCCGGTGGTGTTCTTCCTCGATCCGGCGCTCGAATCCGACGAGACGATGAGCCGCGTCGAGGAGGTCACGCTCTCCTACACATTCTTCCCCGGCAAGGGGGCGCCCAAGGCGGCGAGCGCCGAAGGGACGAAGCCGAGGTCCTGAACGAAGCAGGATGTCGGTGAGAGCAATAAGCGATGGGCGCGCCGGCGGCGGGGCGCGACGGTCGCTCGAAGGAGCCTAGTCAACGAGAGCCGGCAGAGGCCGGCGCACTGTCTTGAGGAACTGAACATGGCGGACGGACACGCGAAACCCCAGCACGATTACCATCTCGTCGATCCGAGCCCCTGGCCGCTCGTCGGCTCCCTCGCCGCTCTCGTCACCGCCATCGGCGCCATTCACTGGATGAAGGGCCTGCCGATCTTCGGCCTGTCCTACGGCGCGCCGGCGCTGTTTTCCGCCGGTTTCGCCGGCGTGCTCTTCACCATGTGGTCCTGGTGGGGCGACATCATCCGCGAGGCCGAGCACGAAGGCCATCATACGCCGGTCGTGCAGCTGCATCACCGTTATGGGGTGATCCTGTTCATCCTCTCGGAAGTGATGTTCTTCGTCGCCTGGTTCTGGGCCTTCTTCAACTCCTCGATCTTCCCGGCCGATCCCACGCAGTTCACGCGCGCCGAGCTGTTCCATGGCGTGTGGCCGCCCCATGGCATCGAGGTGCTGAACCCCTGGCATCTGCCGCTGCTCAACACAGTCCTGCTGCTCAGCTCCGGCGCGACGCTGACCTGGGCGCATCACGCCTTGCTGCACAATGACCGCGACATAGTGAAGAAGGGGCTGATCGCCACCATCCTGCTCGGCCTCACCTTCACCTGCGTGCAGGCTTACGAATACGCCCACGCGCCCTTCGCCTTCAAAGGCTCGATCTATGGCGCGACCTTCTTCATGGCGACCGGCTTCCACGGTTTCCACGTGATCGTCGGCACGATCTTCCTGATCGTCTGCCTGGCGCGCACCTATGCCGGCCAGTTCAAGCCCGAGCAGCATCTCGGATTCGAATTCGCCGCATGGTATTGGCATTTCGTCGACGTCGTCTGGCTGTTCCTGTTCGCCTCCATCTACGTCTGGGGCAATTGGGGCGGGGCGATGGAATAGGCCGGCTCGCCGATTCCAGCGTTTTTGGAGCGCCGGCGACACGCCGGCGCTTCTTTCATTTTCGGCGTCGCCCCTGCGAGCGACGGAAAGGAAACCCATGTCCGCCGAACCCGAACGTCTCCCGTCCCCCTATCTGACCGGCCTGCTCGGCCGCTGCCCGCGCTGCGGCAAGGGCCATTTGTTCAATGGCTTTCTGAACCTCGCGCCGACATGCGACGTCTGCGGGCTCGATCTTACTTTCGCCGATGCGGGCGATGGGCCGGCGGTCTTCGTCATGACCCTCGCCGGATTCATCGTGGTCGGCGCGGCGCTCTATGTCGAGGTCGCCTATTCGCCGCCCTATTGGGTGCATTTGTTGATCTTCCTGCCTTTGACCATCATCGTCTGCGCGGGCCTGCTGCGGCCGACCAAGGGCCTGCTGATCACGCTGCAATACGCCAATAAGGCGGAGGAGGGCCGGCGCGCCGATGAGGGCTGAGGCGCGCGCGCTGCTGGGGCCGGCGGTTTTCACCGCGCTGATGGTGGCGCTGTCCTGCACGCTCGGCGTCTGGCAGCTGCGCCGGCTCGCCTGGAAGGAGGCGCTGATCGCCAAGGTGGAGACGCGCGCCCATGCCGCGCCCGTGGATTTGCCGCCGCGCTCGGAGTGGCGGTCGATGCGGCCCGAGGACTATGATTTTCTCCATGCGCGCGCGACGGGCCGTTTCGACCTCGCGCGCGAGGCGCTGATCTTCGCGCCGCCGCCGCAGGGCGCGGGCGTCGAGCCCGGCTATCGCATTCTGACGCCCTTCGCGCTGGAGGAGGGCGGGGTCGTGCTCGTCGACCGCGGCTTTCTGCCGATCTCCCTGCGCGAGACCGAGGCGCGCCGCCACGAGCCGACGGGGAAAACGACGATCGTCGGCGTGCTGAGAAGCCCTCAGGCGCGAAATCTGTTCACGCCGGCGGACGATCCGAACGCCGGCCTATTCTATACGAGCGACGCGCCGGCGATCGCCGCCGCTCTGAAGCTCGAGGACGCCGCGCCATTCACCCTGGAGCTCGACGCTGGGGACTCCGCGCCGCACGCGCCTGATTTGCCGCGCGCCTATGGCGCCAATGTCGAGCTCGTGAACAATCATTTGTCCTATGCAGTGACCTGGTTCTCCCTGGCCGCGGCGATTTTCGGCGGCTTCGTCTTCTATGCGCGGAGCCGTCACGCGCGCTCGTGACCAGCGTCGCCGAGAAAAACAACAGGGCAGTCGGGTGAAGGATAAAAATCCCTGACCCTCGTCCTGAGGAGCCGCCGCAGGCGGCGTCTCGAAGGACGGCCGCAGGGCGAAATCAAAGGCTTCTCCCCATTGCCGTCCTTCGAGACGCCCGCTTCGCGGGCTCCTCAGGACGAGGGTGATGGGGCCAAACCAATTGCGTTGACATGACTTTGTCGACTCCACAGCATGGACTCCGCTTGGAAAAAGCGGGCGTTTCGATGCTGTCTCGAGGCTCTCACGCCCGTGCAATCCGCTGGCGGCGCGGTTCCGGATCGGCGCCTCGTTCTCGACGGAACGTTTCGACCGGCTGCGCCTCGCGCGCTCGAGGCGGTTTTGAACTCATCAGATTCGAGGAGAGGCATATGAAGAGCATTCGAGCCCTGAGCTTCGTCGCCTGCGCGGCGATCTACCTCGGCCCTGCGGTCGGGCCGGCTCTGGCGGTCAGCCTGACCGAGAAAGCGATCGATGGCGTCCAGGTCTACCATTATTCCTGGACGGATTCGAAAGGGCGGCCGCGCTCCGTGTCCCTCAAGAAGGAAGGGGCGGGCAATTCGGGCCATGGCGGCTACGCCGTGCGAGCGACCTATCAATATTTGGACGGCGGCGCGTGGAAGACGAAGATCGTGAAATCCGGCTCCGCCGGCGAAGGTTTCGGCTATTTCGTCTCGCATGAGCGCGAACGTCTGTTCAGCGACGGCAAGCGCGGCACGATCGCGCAGAAGATATTCCACATCGACGATTCGCCGCTCGGGCGAGGCTTCGCGGTCACCGCCGACAAATTCACCCCGGGCAGCCAGCTGAGATTCATCCGTTTCAGCCTCGCCTATCCCCGCTATGGCACGATCGCGGCGAATGGGATCGATCCCGAGACGGGCGACGACAAGCCGCGGCTCGGCACATCGCCCGCGCTGTTCGCGAAATACAGCCTGCCTGTCCGCATCTATTGGTATTTCCAGGACGGCGCCGATTATCCGCGCATCCGGACGCAGGTGAGCCTGAGCAATCTGCCGGGCCCGGACCGCGTCAGCTTCGACGTGCGCGGCCCCTACGGAAAGCTCGACTTCGACGGAGGCGCCAATGCGATCGAGCAGGTCCGCTGGGGCGACTCCTATCACTTCGCCTCGACGACGACGCCTCTGACGCGAAACTCCAAATGGACATGGAACAGCGTCAACAGCTCCAATCGCTATTTGTCGCTCAGAGCCAAGGGTTTCGAGATGGGCCTGGTGAGCTTGGGCGGGAGCCGGCTCAACGACGGCTACGCCGACGGCCGCGGCCAGACGTCCTCCACCTATTTCAACGGCAACGGCTGTTCCTTTCAGAGCCAGCTCATTCCCTGCGATTATGAATGGCCCTACCAAGCGTCTCAATACGAGCTGCCCTATGACAATCGCAACGGAACGACGACATCGGAGAAGATGGCCTGGGGCTCGTCGCCCTATCTCGGGACCAGCTTGACGAGCACTTATGACGGCCGCGCCTCGCACCCATTCGACGGCTTCCCCGCGAACAAGACGATTTCCTATGATATCTGTCTCGTGCTCGGGACGACGATCGACGGAGGCCGGACGCGGGCGGTGGCGCGCGACGCCAAGCTGGGAACCGCCAGCTGCGCCAGAACGACGCCACTCCAAGGCGTATAGTCGCTCTGCGGAGCATCCGCGCTGCTACGACCGGGGCCGTCGCGGCGCATGCGCCGTGATCGGCCTACGTCGAAACTGGCTCGGGCTCTGCCGGACGCTCGGCCGCGCGGTCGCATAGCAGACCCGGCGCGCGCTTTCGCCGGGGCTTTTCGCGACGCCATTCGACGGCTAGAAGAAGAGTCGTGCGCTACATCTCGACCCGCGGCGAAGCTCCCGAGCTCGCTTTCGAAGACATCCTCCTCGCCGGCCTCGCCGCCGACGGAGGTCTCTACACGCCTGTTTCCTATCCGCGCCTCGCGCGGGAGGAGATCGCCGGCCTCGCCGGCCTTCCCTATGCTCGGGCGAGCGCGCGAATCCTCGCGCCTTTTGTCGGCGAGGCCTTCGCCGGCCCCGCGCTCGCGGAACTCACGCAAAGCGCCTATTCGAGCTTCCGTCACGCCGCGGTCGCGCCGCTCGCCCAGATCGGCGACAATCTGTTCGTGCTGGAGCTGTTCCACGGGCCGACGCTCGCCTTCAAGGATGTGGCGATGCAGCTGCTCGGGCGCATGATGAACGAGGCTCTGGCGCGGCGAGGCCTGCGCGCGACCATCGTCGGCGCCACCTCGGGCGACACGGGCGCGGCGGCGATCGAGGCCTTCCGCGGGCTCGACCGCGTCGACGTGTTCATCCTCTATCCGCATGAGCGAGTCTCGAATGTGCAGCGTCGGCAGATGACCACGGTCGCCGACGAGAACATCCACACGGTCGCGCTCCGGGGCTCGTTCGACCACGCGCAGGCGATCTTGAAGGCGCTGTTCCGCGATGCGCGTTTTCGCGGCGAGCTCGGTCTCGCCGGGGTCAACTCCATCAATTGGGCGCGCGTCGTCGCGCAGACGGTCTATTATCTCACCAGCGCCGTCGCGCTCGGCGCGCCGTTCCGCGCGGCGAGCTTTGCCGTGCCGACCGGCAATTTCGGCGATATTCTCGCCGGCTTCGTCGCCAAGCGCATGGGGCTGCCGGTCGAGCGCCTGCTCATCGCCACCAACGCCAATGATATTCTCGCGCGCACGCTCATGAGCGGCGCTTATGAGCTGCGCGGCGTCACGCCGACGCTGTCGCCCTCGATGGACATACAAATCTCGTCCAATTTCGAGCGCCTGCTGTTCGACATGCTCGGCCGCGATCCGGCGCAGATCCGCGCGGCGATGGGCTCGCTCGACCAATCGAGGCGCTTCTCGCTCGCGCCCGCGACGCTCGCCGCCATTCGCGCGGAGTTCGACGCCTGCTCCAGCAATGACGAGGAGACGACGGCCGAGATCGCCCGCACCTTCCGCGAGACCGGCTATGTGCTCGATCCGCACGGGGCGACGGGCGTGCGCGCCGCGCGCCGCCGGCTCGCCGAGGACCCCGCGACGCCGGTCATCGCGCTGGCGACCGCGCATCCGGCCAAATTCCCGGATGCGATCGAGGCCGCGATCGGCCGCCGGCCGCCGCTGCCCGAGCATCTCGAGCCCATTCTCACGGCGCGCGAGCGCTTCTCCATCGTCGACAATGACGTGGCGAAGGTCGCCGCCTTCATCCGCGAGCGCGCCCGCGCCGCGCGGGCGGCGTGAAGGCGCGGCCATGGCGCTGTTCGGCCTCGTCCCCAATTACCGCGACCTGCCGCTCCGCGGCGACGGCGTCTATCTGCGCATGTCGGACATGCGCGATTACGCCGCCTGGGCCGCGCTGCGCGAGCGGAGCCGCGCCTTTCTCACGCCCTGGGAGCCGACCTGGCCGGCCGATGATCTGACCCGCGCGAGTTTTCGCTATCGCGTGCGCCGCCACGCCGATGAGATGGCGCGCGACGAGGCCTATTCCTTCTTCGTGTTCCGCGCGGCGGACGATGAACTGGTCGGCGGCCTGACGCTCGGCCATGTGCGGCGCGGCGTCTCGCAGGCGGCGACGCTCGGCTATTGGATGGGCCAGCCTTTTGCCGGCAAGGGCTATATGTCCCGCGCGGTGCGCGTGGCGCTCGATTACGCCTTCACCCGCCAGCGCCTGCACCGCATCGAGGCCGCCTGCCTGCCGGCCAACGAGCCCTCCATCCGCCTGCTCGAGCGCAACGGCTTCAAGCAGGAGGGCTTTGCCCGCGCTTATCTCAACATCAACGGGCAATGGCGCGATCATCTGCTGTTCGCGCGGCTCGACAGCGATCCTCTGCCGGGCCGGCCCGGCGCGGGCTGAACGGTCTCGTATCCGCACGGCGACGCTTCGGCGCGGGCGCGTCGGGACGCTCCGCCGATCTCCCCATTTTCTCCCGGTTCTCCGCAGCTTGCGCCGCGGCCCGGCGGCGCGGCCGCCTCTGGCGCGTTTCTTTCTGCCGATCCTGCACGTCGCGATCGCGCGTTCCGGAACAGGACATGCAGGCGTAGCAAAGGTTTGGGTGAATGGCGTCGAGAGGTGGAGGACATGCTTTCGGGGCGGTGGAGACTGTCGTCGTCGGCGGCGCGCGCGTCGCGCGGCTCGGGCTCGACGAAACCGCCCGGCTGATGATAGAGACGGCGCGAGCGCCGACGCCCGAGGGGGCTCCGCTGTTCCTGACTTCGGTCAATGGCGAGGTGCTGGCGCGGCGCGACGCCGATCCCGATTTCGCCGCGCTCATCGACAGCGCCGATCTCGTCAACGCCGACGGCCAGCCGCTGGTCGTCGCCTCGCGGCTGCTCGCGCGGAAGGCGCTGCCGGAGCGCGTCGCGACGACGGACCTCTATCCGCTCGTCGCCGCCGCGGCCGAGGGGGAGGGTGTCAGCTTCTACCTGCTCGGCGCGAGCGAGGACTCCAATCGCGGGACCTTCCTGGCGACGAAGCGACGTTTTCCGCGGCTCGACATTCGCGGCCGCTGCCATGGATTTCTCACCGGCGCGGCGCTCGAGCGCAAGATCGACGAGATCGACGCGCTCGCTCCGGACATTCTCTGGCTCGCTCTCGGCGTGCCGCGCGAGCAGGAATTCGTGCGCCTTTGGCGCGATCGCCTTCGCAACGTCAAAATGATCAAGACATCTGGCGGTCTGTTCGACTTCATGGCCGGCGCCAGGAAGCGGGCGCCGCTGTGGATGCAGCAGGCCGGGCTGGAATGGGCGTTTCGGTTGGCGCAGGAGCCGCGCCGGCTGCTGCGGCGCTACGCGCTGACCAATCCGATCGCGCTGAAGCTGTTGATGCGCCACACGCGCTAGAGATTGGCGGCTCGCGTCGACGAATTCTAAGTCTCTCGAGAGTGAGCGTGGCTCGCTCAAATCGGCCGAAGCACGCCGCTCGCAAAGCGAAGAATTCCCGCCCGGCGTCTTGCGTTCGGGGCGGGAGACCAGGGCCGACAAAGTACCGCGTATCGGCTTTGGGTCCCCGGCGCGCGCCTCCGTCCGCGCCGGGGACGGCGCCTTTTTCGGCGCATGCGGACAAAGGGCGGCCCGAAGCGATGTCCTGGGTCATCGCGGCGCAGGCTCGTCCCATTGTCCTCGGGACCAATTCCGGCCAAGATCTCGCTCTATCGAGCGTATCTTTTCAATCGAGGGGGGTTTTTGTGATTCGTGGAGCTCTTCTTTGTCTCGTCGCCGGCGTCATCGCCGCCTCGACTTCCTTCGCCTCGGCGCAAAACGCCGCGATGCGGCTTCTATCGCTGGCCAATCCCTCCGCGCCCGGCGCGCGGGTGACGCTGAGAGCGGAGGTCGACGGCCTGGGCGGCGGCGCGCCGACCGGGTCGGTCTCCTTTGCCGACGGTTCCGTCCACATGGGATCGGCCCGTCTGGCCGTCCTCGGCGCCGGCCAGGCGGCCTATAGCGCCGGCGGCGGCCACACCTGCGCGCTCAGTCAGACGGGGGGACTCAAATGCTGGGGCGATAACCTCAACGCCTCCATCGGCGACGGCACGGCGACCGATCGCAAGACGCCCGTCGACGTTCCGGGGCTGACGTCCGGCGTGGTCGCGGTGGCGGCCGGCGACGGGCACACTTGCGCGCTGACACGCGCCGGCGGCGTCAAATGCTGGGGCGAGAACTCCGATGGCGAGGTCGGCGACGGCACGGTGTCTCAGCGCAAGCTCGCGCCTGCCGGCGTGGTCGGCCTCGCGAACGGAGTGGTCGCCATCGCCGCCGGCGGCAATCACAGCTGCGCGCTGACCGCCACGGGCGGCGTGAAATGCTGGGGCTATAACGGCTCCGGACAGCTCGGCGACGGCACGACGAGCACCCGCGCGACGCCGGTGAACGTCGTCGGACTGACGGCCGGCGTCATTGCGATCGCGGCCGGCGACCGCCACACATGCGCGCTGACGCGCGCGGGCGCGCTCAAATGCTGGGGCGACAATATCTACGGGCAGATCGGCGACGGCGCGACGACCAACCGGATGAAGCCGGCGAGCGTCCTCGGGCTGGGCGGCGCGGCCTCGGCCGTGTCGCTCGGCTATACGCACAGCTGCGCGCTGATGAAGACCGGCGGCGTGAAATGCTGGGGCTACAACGGCGCCGGACAACTGGGCGACGGCACCCGGATCACGCGATGGACGCCGGTCGATGTGCTCGGGCTGACCAGCACGATCGTCGCGATCGACGTCGGAAGCAATCACGCCTGCGCGCTGACCGCGGCGGGCGGCGTCGAATGCTGGGGCGAAAATCGCTATGGCCAGCTCGGCGACACGACGACGATCAACCGATCGACGCCCGTCGCCGTGGCGGGGCTGGCGAGCGGCGTCGCAGCGCTGTCGGCGGGCAATCGGCACAGTTGCGCGCTGACTGTCGGCGGCGCGTCGCTGTGCTGGGGCAGCGATTCGGACGGGCGGCTCGGCATCGGCGGCGTCGCGCCGACGATTCGCACGCGCCCCGCTTCGACGCTGAGCTTCGCCGGCCTCGTGCGCGCGAGCGCGGCGTTCACGACGCCCGCGCTCGCCGCCGGCTCGCATGCGATGAAGGCGAGCTATGGGGGCGACGCCGGACATTCGGCATCGTCCGGAACGCTCCAGCAGAAGGTCCAATGACGGAGACGAGCGCGGTGCCGGCTGCGATAGTGTCTTGCGCCAGAAAGGGCGAGCCTGAAGGCCTGCGGTCCAGATGGACTGCGAGCCTCGCGCTGGCGCGAGCGCAAACAGGCCGGCCCGGCCAGGCAATCGGGTGAAGGACTATAGCCCCATCACCCTCGTCCTGAGGAGCCCGCGAAGCGGGCGTCTCGAAGGGCGGCAACGGGGAGACATCTTTGATTGCGCCCCGAGGCCGTCCTTCGAGACGCCGCCTGCGGCGGCTCCTCAGGAACGAGGGTTGGGGATTTTATCCTTCACCCGATCGCCCTGCGGCCCGGCGGCGCGAGCTTGACTCTCGCGCGGTCTCGCCTATGACTCCTCCTCGATGGTTCCCATGTGGGATTGAATGGGAATGCGGTGAGCGTCGACGGCGGCGCGATTCCGCGGCTGCCCCCGCAACTGTGAGCGGATAGCCGAAGACCGAAAGCCACTGGAGCAAAAGTTCCGGGAAGGCGGTCTGAACGGCGAGGACCCGCGAGCCAGGAGACCTGCCATCAGTCGTGGTCACGCGCGAGAGCGTCGGGCGGGGTGCACCGGTGCGGCCGAGATCCGTTCGACGGACGGGTCGAGACCTTCGCAGTGACGGCCCACGTCCGCTGCGAGGCGATTCGTAAATGTCCTCCCTTCTTGCAAGACGCGCCGTTGCGGGCGCGCCGCTTTTTTCTGCTTCGCTCCTCATCCTTGTTCCCGCTCTCGCCTGCGCCCAGGAGGCGCTGCCCAGCCTCGAGATCGGCGCCGCCACCGTCGTCTCGGCCGATCGCGTGGAGGAGCCGGCGGCGCGCGCGACCTCCGCCGTCAGCGTGATCTCGTCGAAGGAAATCGAGAAGCGCGGCGCCACGGGCCTGCTCGAGGTTCTGCGCGGCGCGCCGGGCCTCGACTTCTATTCGTCCGGCGGCGTCGGCACGACGAGCTATGTCTATCTGCGCGGCGCGGCGCCCGGCCAGACGCTCGTGCTCATCGACGGCGTGCGCATCGGCGATCCGTCCGCGACCGACGGCGCCGTCGATTTCGGCGCGCTCGTCGCCACCGACATCGAGCGCATCGAAGTGCTGCGCGGGCCGCAATCGGCGCTCTACGGCTCCGACGCCATGGGCGGCGTCATCGACATCATCACGCGCAAGGGCGAAGGAAAGCCGAAGGGCTCCGTGCTCCTCGAAGGCGGTTCCTTCGGAACCATCCACACGCGCGCCACCCTTTCGGGAAGCGAAGGCCCGCTGTGGTACGCCTTCGCCGTCGACGCTCTGCATGTCGGCGGACATCCGCGCTTCGGCTATCGCATCACGCGGCCGCTCACCATCGGCGACGGGGTGACGCCGCTGCCGCCTCTGCCGGTCGACGATCCGACCAACAAGGGCGGCGCGAGCGCGCGGCTCGGCTATCGCTTCTCCGAGGAGCTTTCGGTCGAGGCCGCCTTCACCGGCTATGACAATGCGTTCCGCTTCGACAATCCGTTCGCCTTCGCGCCGGCGGATGTGTTCGACCGCGAGAATCACGCGCATTCGTCCTTCGGACAGGGCTATGTGCGCATCGACGCCGATCTGTTCGACCGCCGTCTGCACAATCGGCTCATGCTGTTCGGCAATGTGATCGATCGCGACATCTGGCAGGCCAACGCTTGCTTCGATGCGAGCTTTACGTCGTTCGACTGCCGGAGCGGATTTCGCGGCGAGCGTCGCGGGCTCGAATATCAAGGCGATCTGAAGCTCGAATCCCTCGGCCTTCTCACCTTCGGCGCGCGCGAGGAGACCGAGACGGTCCACACCTCGCAGGATCCCGCGCCGGCGGGGAGCTTCACGCCGATCGACGCCACGCAGACGACTCATTCCGGCTTCGCGCAGCACAAGCTCACTCTGCTCGATCGTTTCGACCTCTCCTACGGAGGCCGCATCGACGCCGTGGAGGCCAATCACACCTTCGGCACATGGCGCGCGACCGCCGCCTATCGCCTCGAGGAGACCGGGACGAAGCTCAGGGCCAGCGCCGGCACGGGGGCGCGCGTCGCCTCGCTCTATCAGCGCTTCAGCCAATATGGCGATCCGCGGCTGAAGCCGGAGACCAGCCTCGGCTATGACGTCGGCTTCGATCAGACCTTGTTCGGCGATCGCCTATTCGCTTCGGTGAGCCTGTTCGAGAATGATTTCCGCGAGCTCATCGAATATGGCTCGGCGCCGACCTGCACGGCGACGCAGCCGTTCGGCTGCTATTTCAACGTCGGCAAGGCGAAGACGCGCGGAGTCGAGTTCTCCGGCGAGGCTGCGCTCGTTCCCGGCGAATGGCGCCTGAAGGCGAGCTACACGCATCTTGCGGCAGAGGATGTCGAGAGGAACCTCGGCCTGTTGCGCCGTCCGCGCGACAAGGGCATGGCCGCGCTGGTCTATAGCGGCTTTCCCGGCCTCGAGCTGGAGGCGCGGCTCAATGTCGTCGGGCCGCGTCCCGATTACGATTTCATCACGTCGCGGCGGGTGGTGGACGCGACCTATGCGCGGCTCGACCTCTTCGCGGACTACAAGGTCAACGAACTCTTTTCCGTTTTCGCGCGCATCGAAAACATCAACGACGCGCGCTATGAGGAAATCTACAATTACGGAACGGCCGGGCGCTCCGCCTATGGCGGCGTGCGCCTGAAATGGTGACGAAGGGGCGCGCAATGCAGCGTCTCGCCGAGGTCGCCGCGCCAGTCATCGACAAGGAGACGCTCGGCGGCGACAGTCGCCCCGCTTTCATGCTAGGTTGCGCCATAGTCTCTTTCCATTCCGCGCAAGCAGAATCGTGCGGTCCGAAGGGCCTGAGCGGCCGTGAGGGGGAAGAGTTCGCCCGGAAAGGCGAGGGGAAGGCGGGACATTCACCGACCGAACCCCGGCAATCGGGCCGATAATTGCCCCGCGCGCGGCCCTAAAGCCGCGCGCGGCAATGAGTCCGCAAACCGGACAACACTGGCGCTCCTGGAGGCAAGAAATTATGGAACAAATGCTGGCCGAGAAACCGCAGGTGGCCGAGACGGCGACAAAGAGAGAAATTTACGGCGTCGAAGAATTGAAGCGCGGAGCGAGCTCCTACACGAATATTTGCTCGACATGGAACCATCCGAACCTCATTCCGCATATGAAAGCCCATGCGGAAAAACGAAAAAGGGCGTCCTCGGCCGAATATCTGAAGTCTTTCGTCACTCAATTCTATGAGGGGTCGCGCAAGAAGTTCGAAGAAGGCTTGGCGCATCCGGATCGCGACCAGTTTTTTGCCGACAATCTCATCCCATATTACAAGCTCGAAGAGGACTTCACGACCCGCATGGCCGACAAGCGGCGCTTCAGCCGCGACCTCATCGAGCGATATTTCCCGATCGCTCCGGGAGGCAAAGTCCTCGAAATCGGCTCCGCCTTCGGCATCACGACCTACCAGCTGCTCGCACGCGGCTATCGGGTCACGTCGCTCGAGCCTTCGAAATTCGCGAGCGGCGTCGCGGTGAAGGCCTTGACGCAGATCGGCGTCATGTCCGGCGACAATTTGAAGATCCTCAACGAGGGCATTCCGGCGGCGCTGACCGGGCTCGAGCCGGGGTCCTTCGACGCCGTGCTCGCGTCGAATGTGTTCGAGCATGTGCCCGATCCGGCCTATCTCGCCTCGCTGCGGCCGTTCTACGACATTCTGAAGCCGGGCGGGCTCCTGTGCATCGTTGCGCCGGACGGCAATCAGGACCTGCAGAACCTGATCAAGAACCCCGCCTATGGCAAGAGCCTCGCGTCCGCGACGCATTTCGCGGTCAAGAGCCTCGCCTATTACACGACGACCTGCGCGGCTGCGGGCTTTACGATCAAGGCCGCATTGTTCGCAGGCAAGCCGAGCTATCCGCGTTGCGTCGTCTCCGCCGAGAAGCCGGCCAGAGCGGTCGAGGCGGTTCCGTTGCAGCCGTCGTCCTGGTAAGCGCGACGCGCGACTCCTCGAAGCGGGCGAGGCCTTGTCGCCCGGGCTCGCCGAAGTCATTCACGGTCTCGCATCTGGCGCGACCGAGCTTCGTCGGGCCCCGGCGCCGACCGGGACGCAGCCGAGCGCTCACCCATGGCGGCGCGCGGCCGACTGGCGACCATCACTGCCGGGCGTCGCCGCTCGGCCGCTTTGAAGAGGAGACTTGTCATGACGCTTTCTCTCGACCGCTTCGGCGGCCTTCGCCTCGCCTGGCTCGGCGCCTTCGTCGCCGTCGGGGCCTTCGCCAGTTTCGGCGTCTCCTGCGCGGCACCCTTCGCCGCTTTCGCGGCCATCGCCGCGATCGCCAATCCGCGTGGCGCGGCGCTGGCGCTGACCGCCTCCGCCTGGCTCGTCAATCAGGTCGTCGGCTTCGCCGTCCTGCATTATCCGTCCGATCCGGAGACGCTCGGCTGGGGCGGCGCGCTGCTCGCCGTCGCGCTGCTCGGCTGCGAGACCGCGCGTCTCGTCGCGCCGCGCGCCGGCGTCATTGCGGCTTTCGTCGCGAGCTTCGTCGCTTATGAGGGCGCGCTCTATCTCGCCACTGTGGCGATGGGCGGCGTCACCACCCATTACGCGCCGGAGAGCGTCGCGCGCCTCTTCGCCATCAATGCGGCCGCTTTCGCCGTCTTGTTCGCGGCGGGCAAGCTCGCCTCGGCGATCGTGGCGCGGCGCGCGCGCGCCGTCGTTTACGGCTGAGCGTCGCGGCGCGGATCGGCCGCGCCGAGCTTTTGCGCGAGCGCGAGGCTCGCGGCGACGAAGCGCCGTTGTTCGAGCAGGCGCTTCGCGCGCTCCTCTATGATCGCCGCGGCGGCGTGATCGGCAGCCGCCGCGGCCGCCATGCGCGGCAGCTCGAGCGATGTGAGCGGCGCCAGCCTTTCGATGTCTTCATCGACCAGAGCGACGAGCCGCGCGCGCCGCTCGTCGTCGACGCGCAGCCGATCGTCCGCGCGTCGCGGCGTCGCCGCGAGCGAGCGCAAGATCGCCGATCGCATCGACGTCAAAGCGAGGTGGCGCAGATAGCCGCGTCGCGGAAACGTCTCGCGGTCGCCGATGATCTCGTTGACGCGGCGCATCGCCTCGAGCGCGCTCGCGCCCGGATCGGCGTTGACGCGAACGCCGCGCTTCGGCGGCGCGCCGTCGAAGCCGAGCATCTCGGTCCACAACAGCTCGACGATGTCGCGCGATTTGCGGAAGGGGAAGATCGCGACCCGTTCGGCGCCGAACACGCGGCGCCAGCGCGAGATCGTCTCCGCATAGCGGCAATACCAATTCTGAGGAACGAGCAGCTCGTCGACAAAGGCGTCGAGCGTGAGGCTGCGGCCGGCGCGGATCGTGCTCGAATAGGCCGAATAGACGCGCTCCTCGTGGGGGCGCAGCACGATCGCGATGCGGCAGTCGAAGCCGGCGAAATCCTCGGCGAGCTTCTCGATCTGGAACGGATAGAGCCGCGAGGAGAGATGCTCGGCGCTGACGAGCGCCGTCGGCGCGGCGTCGCGCTCGATCTCGGCGGCGAGCGAATCGACGACGGAGCGGCGGCCCTTCCACGAGCGCGCGAGATTGAAATCGGCCCAGCCCGCGCCTTCGTAATAGCCGGCGACGAGCGCCGCATGATTGCGGCTGCGCCGCGAGAAAGCGAGGTTCTGCGTCGGATAGAGCACGCCGCGCGCGGCGAGGGCGCGGCGATGCGCATGACAGAAGCGCTGGAACGAGCTGGTGCCGGTCTTTTCCAGCCCGATGTGGAAGATGATCGTCTTGGGCATGTTTTGCGCGTGATCTATCGCTCGGGGGCCGCCGCCCTCCTGCGGCTTCGTCGAAGGGCGACTCCTCTCGCGCTATTTCGGCGCATGCACCAGCAGCCGGCCGACGCGGCGCGGGTCGGCCTCGACGATCTCGAACTCCCAGCCCTCGATCGGCGCCGGCACGATCTCTCCGCGCATCGGCACATGGCCGGCGAGCGAGGCGACGAGGCCGCCGAGGGTCGTCACCTCCGCGCCCGTATCCTCCGGCCCGAAATCGACGCCGAGCCGGCGCGAGACCTCCTCGAGATCGGCTTTGGCGTCGACCATATAGACGCCTTCGGAGACGGTTTCTATGCGCGGCTCCTCGTCGACGTCATGCTCGTCCTCGATGTCGCCGACGATCATCTCGACGATGTCCTCCATCGTCGCCAGCCCATGCGTGCCGCCATATTCGTCGATGACGAGAGCGAGATGGGTGTGCGTCGCCTGCATTTTCACGAGCAGGTCGAGCGCGGGCATGGACGGCGGCACATAAAGCACCGGCTTCAGCACGTCGATGGTCGAGAGCGGCGCGGAAAAGTCGATCGCCGCGAGCGAGGCGGTCGGCGCATGTTCTCCGGCCTCCGCCGGCGCGCCGGCCGTCGCCGGCTCGGCGCGTTCGGCGAGCGAGGCGAGATAATCGACGAAGTCGCGAATGTGGATCATGCCGCGCGGATCGTCGAGCGTGTCGAAATAGACGGGAAGGCGCGAATGGCCCGCGTTGCGGAACAGAGCCAATGTCTCGCCGAGCGTCGCATCCTGGCCCACGGCGACGATGTCGGCGCGCGGCACCATGGCGTCGGCGACGCGCAGATCATGCAGCGCCAGCACGTTTTTCAGCAGAACGCGCTCATGCGGCGTCACGTCGCCGCTCGCGTCCTCCAGCGCTTCCTCGATATCCTCGCGCACCGAGGCGGAGCCGAAGCCGATCAGAGCGCGCAGCCGATCGACGATGCCGATCCGCGGCTCGCCGCGACGCGAACCCGCATGCTCGCCGTTATCGATCCTAGACATTGCCTTCAGCAGTTCCCCATTGTGGAAGGCCCGTCCACGAGCTCGGAGCCTTCGTAAGGATCGGCGAGGCCGAGCGACGCCGCGATGCGGCGCTCCAGCGCCTCCATCGCCTCGGCCTCGTGCGGCGATTGATGGTCGTAGCCGATCAAATGCAGAAATCCGTGGATGATCAAATGCGTGAGATGAGCCTCGAAGCTCTTGCCCTGCTCCTCGGCCTCCCGCGCGACCGTCTCATGGGCGATGACGATATCGCCGAGCGCGACGCGCCGCGCCAGCGGACCCGGCGTCTCGAAGGAGAGGACATTGGTCGGCTTGTCGATGCCGCGCCACTGCGCGTTCAATTCGCGGATGGCCGCGTCGTCGGTGAAATTGACGCTGAGCTCGCAATCTCGCGCGAGCTGCGCCGCCGAGACGGCGACGCACTCGCGCACGGTACTCTGCGTGAGCTCGTCGAGGCCCGCCTGCTGCTCCCAGCGGGGGGCCGTGACGATGATGTCGATAGAAAGGCTCATGACTCCCGAGACTTTGCTCTTTCCCGTCCGGCCGCCTCATAGGCGCCGACGATCTGCCGCACGAGATCGTGGCGCACCACGTCGCCCTCGGCGAATTTGACCCGGCCGACGCCCTCGATGGTCGAGAGCAAGGCGATCGCCTCGCTCAATCCGGATTTCTGGCCGGGCGGCAGGTCGGTCTGCGAAGGATCGCCATTGACGATCATACGCGATCCTTCGCCCAAACGGGTCAAAAACATTTTCATCTGCATCGAGGTGGCGTTCTGCGCCTCGTCAAGCAAGATGCAGGCCTTGGTCAGCGTGCGCCCGCGCATGAAGGCGAGCGGGGCGACCTCGATCATGCCGGTCTGAATGCCGCGCTCCACCATGCGCGCATCCATGAAGTCGTGCAGTCCATCATAGATCGGGCGCAGATAAGGGTCGACCTTCTCGCGCATGTCGCCGGGCAGGAAGCCGAGACGCTCGCCGGCCTCGACGGCGGGACGCGACAGAATGATGCGCTCCACCGCGCCCTGCTCGAGCAGGGAGACCGCATGGCCGACGGCGAGCCAGGTCTTGCCGGTGCCCGCCGGCCCTTCGGCGAAGACCAGCTCATAGCGCTTCAGCGCGCGCAAATAGAGGTCCTGGGCCAGATTGCGGGCGCGCACCGGGCCGCGGCGGCGGGTCGAAATCTGCTCGAAAACGGCGCGGCCGGCGTCGGCGTCGGGGAACAGCGATCCCTGCCGGGCGCATTCCTGAATGGCGCCGTCGACGTCGCCGAGGCCGACGCTCTGGCCGAGCTGCACGCGGCCGTAGAGAATCTCCAGCACCCTGCGGGCGTGCTCGCAGGCTTCGGAGCGGCCCCTCAGGGTGACGTGATTGCCATTGGCGAAGCAGACGATCTCGAGCTTGCGCTCGATCTTGGCGAGATTCTGGTCATAAAGGCCGAAGACCAGCGAAGCGTAGCGATTATCCTCGAAGGCGAGCGTGATCTCGGCTTCCGGTTCGCCGGGACGCGCCGCGTCCGGCTGCTCGAACACCCTTAGCTCGCGCTGAAGCCTCACAGGGCAGCCTCCCTCATGGGCCCGCCGATTCGTCCAGCGAGCGAATTGGAGCCGGCGGCGAGGATCGTCACCGGCAAGAGCGAGCCGATCAGCTCGGAGCCGCCGGTCACGTGAACCGCCTGCATATAGGGACTTTTGCCGGCGATCTGACCCTCGTGCCGGCCCGGCTTCTCGAACAATACCTCGACCGTCCGCCCCACTGTGGCGGCGTTGAACGCCTGGCGCTGCTCCTCGAGCAGTGCCTGCAGAATGGCGAGCCGCTCGGTCTTGGCCGCTTCGGCGATCTGGTCGTCGCGCTCGGCCCCGGGCGTGCCGGGCCGCGGCGAATATTTGAACGAGAAGCTGGAGGCGAAGCGGGTCTCTCGGACGAGAGCGAGCGTCGCCTCGAAATCGGCCTCCGTCTCGCCGGGAAAGCCGACGATGAAATCGGAAGACAGCGCGATGTCGGGCCGCGCCGCGCGCAGACGCTCGACGATGTCCGAGTAAAAATCCGCGTCATGGCGCCGGTTCATCGCTTTCAAAATGCGATTCGAGCCCGATTGCACGGGCAGATGCACGAAGGGCGCCAGCATCGGAAGGGACGCATGGGCGTCGATCAGCTCCTGATCCATGTCGATCGGATGGCTCGTGGTGTAGCGCAGGCGCGTGACGCCTTCGATACAGGAGAGACGCTCGAGCAGGCGGGGCAGGGACGACGGGGCGCCAGTCTCTGCGACGCCGCGATAGGCGTTGACGTTCTGGCCGATGATGGTGATCTCGCGCACGCCGGCGGCGGCGAGCGCCGCCGCTTCGGCGACGATCTCGGCGACAGGTCGCGACACTTCCCCGCCGCGCGTGTAGGGAACCACGCAGAAGGAGCAGAATTTGTCGCATCCCTCCTGCGCCGTGACGAAGGCCGCGACGCCGCGCGGAATGGGCGCGCCGCGCAGCGCCTGGAATTTTTCCGCGACGGCGAAATCGGTTTCGGCGACTCGTTCGCCGGCCTCGGCGCGGGTCAGCAGCTCGCCCAGCCGGTGATAGCTCTGCGGGCCGATGACGAGGTCCACCGCACGCTGGCGGCGCAGCACCTCGACGCCCTCGGCCTGGGCGACGCAGCCGGCGACGACGATGCGGAAGTCCCGGCCCTCGGCGCCGCGCTCGGCCTTGAGCCGCGCGAGCCGGCCGAGCTCGGAATAGACCTTCTCGGTCGCCTTCTCGCGGATGTGGCAGGTGTTGAGCACCACGAGATCGGCGTCGTCCTCGCTTCCCGCTTCGCCATAGCCGCGGCCGGCGAGCAGATCCGTCATCCGCTCCGCGTCATAGACGTTCATCTGGCAGCCGTATGACTTGACGAAGGCTTTCGTTCGCCCGGGCAATGTCTCGCTCGGGCTTGCGGTGAGCGGAAGCGGCGCGCTGGATTTCGAAGCGGTGTCGGAAATGTCGGTTTCTCCTCGCGGCCGTCACGTCTCTTTCTGCGGGGCGATCTTACCCCCCTCGGCGCCGCCCGCAACGCCTCCCTCGAGGAGCGCCCGCACCCGCTGCTCGGTCGCCTGGGCGAGAGCCTTGCGGTCGCCGGCGCGCGGGTCCACCGCCTCGCCCCACAGTATATGACATTTTGCGCCGCCGCGCTTCATCAGGCTCCATAAATGCGGAAGAAAAGTCATGTCGCCATACCAGCCGACGTCGAAGCGTCCGTCGCCTTTCGCTTTTTTCGCCGCATAGATGATCGCCGCCGGGGCGAGGACCGGCGCTGCGCCGTCCTCGCCGAGGCCGGTCAACATGGCGAAATGGGAGGCGTTGAACTTCAGCACGCCGGAGCCGTCGCTGGAGGTCCCTTCGGCGAAGATCACGACGTCCTCGCCGCGGCCGAGCCGCTCGGCGAGGGCGGCGTTGACGATCGGGATCGCTCTGCGATTGCTGCGATCGACGAAGATCGTGCCCTGCAGTCGGGCCAGAAAGCCGAGCACCGGCCAGAGCGCGACCTCGCGCTTGGCGAGGAACACCAGGGGATAACGGCTGGCGAGCGCGATGATGTCGGTCCAGGAGACATGATTGGCGACGACGAAGCGCGGCGCCGCGTCCGGCGGCCGACCCTCCTCGCGCACCTCTATGCCGATGATCGCGCACATGGTCCGGCAAAAGCCGGTTTGAATGCCGTGGCGAATGGCCCAGCCGCGGCGGCGGGCCAGCCATTGGAGGGGAACGAAGAGGACGAACGCCCCGGTCATCGCCAGGACGAAAGCGATCGCGCGCAGATAGGCCATGACCCTTCTTTCAACGCGCGAACGACAGTTTCGTGACACGCGCATGCGTGACGCGGAGAATGAGGCGCCTCGGCGTCACGCCGCGCCGCGATCTCAGTCGTTCCAGCGGGACCTCATGCAGTTGTAGAACCGGTCCTGGAGAGCGTTGCCGCGGGCGTAGTCGCCGTTTCGAAAGGCTGCCCGCGACGCCGCGTTGAACCTGTGGCAGTCTTGCCAGCGTCCGGCGCCCGGATAGCCGGAACGCCCGCCGCGACGCGGCTCCCATCGCTCGCCGCCGCCGCGCGATCCGCTCCAGCCGCCTCCGCCTCCGCCTTCGCCGCCCATCATGCCGCCCGCATGGCTCGGCGGCGCGGCGAGCGCGCCCACTGCGAGCACGGCGATCGCGGCCAGAGTCTGTTTTCGGATGGAGAGCGGCGCGGGCGATTTTTGCATTTCCCTGAGCATGACGACCCCCTTCGCTCCGGATTGAGGAGGAGTGCGGTGAGACGACGCGCTAAGTGGGGCGACGGCGGCGACCCGCAAGCCCGGCGCGCCTTCCGCCGCCGCGCTCGCCGATCAGGCCGCGCTCGCTTCCGCCCCATCGGCGAGGCGAAAATCGCGCGTCGCCGGCTCGGGAAGCTGCCGCCAGGGCGCGCATTCATAGCCGCGGGCGGAAAGGTCTCCCGCGCCCCGCGCGCTCATTTCGACGACGAGGCGCGTCGTATGGTTGAGCACGGGCGGAACCGCCCAGGCGAAGGGCGGCGCGGCGGCCGGCGTCGCGCGCAGGGCGGCCTTGCGCGCCTCGTTGTTCTGATGGCCCATGCGCGCCCGCCAGCCGGCGGCCGGCTCCTGCCAGTCATTGGCGACGCTCACAGGGCCGCGCAGCACGCGCGCCTCGCGCTCGGTGCGCTCGATCAGAGCGATCTCGTGCCGAGCGGTTCCGGTCAGGGTGAACAGCACCGGCCGCGCCAGCGGCTCGCGCGCGAGAAGCGCGACCGCTTCCTCGAAGGTCGCGCAGGTCTCGAAGGCGAGGCGCAGCAGATGGTCGGGCGGCCAGCCGTTCTCCTGCGCCAGCGCGTCGCGCAGATTGAGCGCGAAATCGAAGGGAAAGGCGAGGAGTCCGTCGCGGCGCCGGCGCATCGGCGCCTGATTGACGACGGCGGCGAAGCGTCCGGGCGCCATCGCCGTCAGCACGCCGACCGCGCCGGGCCAGGTGGCGTTGTAGAAGCCGCCGGCGGGGCCCCGCTGCCAGGCGATCTCGACGCCGCGGCCGAGGCCGCGAAAGGGCCAGTCCAGCGAGCGGCGCAACGCCGGCGCGCCGTCCGGACCGACATGGGCCGAGGTCGTGCAGGCGAAGAGATAGGACATGTTGAGCGCGACCGCGCCATGGAACCCGAGAATCTCGGCGACCTGCTCGAGATCGCGCCGGTAGAGCGAGCCCGATTTGCGCAGCCAGGCGGCGGCGAGCCTGTCGACGGGGGCGAGGCAGACATGACTCCAGCGCGGCGCCGGCGCGAGGCAGGCGTCGCGCAGCGCGGCCGCGGCCTCGAAACGCGCCGCGGCATGGGCGATCGGTCCGCCGTCACGCACATCAACGAAGGGAATCTGCCGCATACGGGTTCCTCAGGCGTTGTCATTCAAGCGATACAAATCTCACATGTAACTGTCATAAAACAGTCGGAAAGCGAGGGCCCCGCGGCCTCGCGCATTCACGCGCGCGCGGCGTCGCCTCGGGCGTTTTGCGCGGGACCGCGCCCCGGCATGTTCTCGAAGGGCGCGTTCGGGCTAGATAGAGCGTCGGCGGGCGAATCGCGTCCTCGCCCCGCGAAACAGGGTGGAACCGCATGTCTCGTCCCGATGTCCTCGAAGCGATGGCGGCGCTGCAGGATCACGCGCGCATGCTGCGCGCACGGCGCACGACCGAGCTGTTTTCGGCCGATCCCGGCCGTTTCGCCGCCTTTTCGGTGGCGCTCGACGATTTCCTCTTCGATTTTTCCAAGCACAGGATCACGCGCGAGACGCTCGGCCTTTTGGTCGCGCTCGCCCGCGCGGCCGATGTCGAGGGGCGGCGGGCGGCGCTGTTCGCCGGCGAGCCGGTCAATTCGACCGAGCATCGCGCGGCCGCTCACATGGCGCTGCGCGATCTCGGCGCAGGACCGCTCCTCGTCGGCGGCGAGGATGTGCGGCGCATGGTCGCGGCCGAGCGCGCCAAGGTCTATGATTTTGCCCGAGCCATCCGCTCCGGCGCGCTGCGCGGCGCGGGCGGCGAGCCTTTCGCCGACATCGTCAATATCGGCATCGGCGGCTCCGACCTCGGCCCGGCCATGGCGGCGCGCGCGCTGTCGCCCTTCGCCGCGGGCGGTCCGCGCACGCATTTCATCGCCAATGTCGACGGCGCCGATATTGCCGACACTCTGAAGAGTCTCGATCCCGCCCGCACTCTGTTCATCGTCTCGTCGAAGACCTTCACGACGCTGGAGACGATGACCAATGCGCGGAGCGCGCGCGCCTTCATCGTCGCGGCGCTCGGCGAGGCGGCGGTCGGCGCCCATTTCGCCGCAGTGTCCACGCGGCTCGACAAGGTCGCCGCCTTCGGCATCGACGCCTCGCGCGTGTTCGGCTTCTGGGATTGGGTCGGCGGGCGCTATTCGCTGTGGTCGTCGATCGGCCTGTCGCTGGCGATCGCCATCGGCCCCGAGCATTTCACCGAATTTCTGCGCGGCGGCGCCGACATCGACGCGCATTTCGTCACGGCGCCGCTCGACCGCAATATTCCGGCGCTGATGGCGCTCATCGGCGTGTTCCATCGCAATGTCGAGGGCAGGGCGGCGCATGCCGTCATTCCCTATGACCAGCGCCTCGCGCGCTTTCCCGCCTATTTGCAGCAGCTCGACATGGAGTCGAACGGCAAGTCGGTCGCGCGCGACGGCGGCGTCGCCGAATTCGCCACCGGGCCGATCGTGTTCGGCGAGCCCGGCACCAATGGCCAGCACGCATTTTTCCAGCTTCTCCATCAGGGAACCGACGTCACGCCGATCGATTTCCTCGTCGCCGCCGAGCCGATCGACGCCGACGTCCATCATCACGCGCTGCTGTTCGCCAATTGCCTCGCGCAGAGCGAAGCCTTTATGCGCGGACGTACGCTGGGCGAAGTGAAGGCGCTGCTCGCGGCGCAGGGGCTCGGCGAGGCGGAGATCGCGGCGCTCGCCCCGCACAAGGTGTTTTCCGGCGATCGGCCGAGCAGCGTGCTGCTCTATCGCCGGCTCGATCCGCGCACGCTCGGCCGTCTCGTCGCGCTCTATGAGCACAAAGTGTTCGTGCAATCGGTGATCTGGGACGTCAATCCCTTCGACCAATGGGGCGTCGAGCTCGGCAAGGAGCTGGCGAATCGCCTCGCGCCGATCGTGGAGAATGCGTCGGCGCCGCTCGACGAGCTGGATGCTTCGACCGCCGGGCTGATCCGCTGGCGCCGGGAGAGGGTGGAGAGCTGATCATCGACGCGCGCCTCGAATAGCGAGCCTTCAGGCTCGCTCTCAGCGCGCTGCCGATTGAAAGGGGCAGGACGAGACGCATTTTTGCGCGCAGGCGGTCGCCGAGGCGCCATAGGCGTTGGGCGCGTCGCGCAAATCCTCGTCCGCATCGGCCCGCGAGTCCGCCGCATCGGCCCGCTCCTCGCTCCAGCCGCAGCAATCTGCGGCGAGCGCCAGGCTCGCCCGCGATTCGGCGCGCAAGGCGTCCGCCCGATCATTCGCGATCAGCGCCTTGACGAAACGGCCCGAGGGGCGGCGCACGAAAATGCGCGAAAGATCACGCGGATCATATTTGACCGGCAGGCGCCGGCGTCCGGCCTCGACATCGTCGGCGAGAGCGCGCGACCAGAATAGGCGGCCGAGCAGGCTGACCCCATCGTCGCCGAGCGCGCAATCCTCCTGTGGCAGAAAGTCGAGGCGAAAGGCGACGCAATCGGCCGGCGCGCGGAACTGCGCTCCTTCGGAGAGCGCCCGCCAGGTGGAGAGCGGCGCGCGGCGCAGATCGGCGTGGCGGCGGCGCAGATAATCGCTCGCGATGGCCGCGCCGATGCGGCGCTCCAGCGCGTCGAGCGACAGGCGCAGCGGCGCACGAATGTCGTTCTCGCGCAGGCGGATCGGCTCGGCGTCGGTCAAGAGCCGCAGCTCGCCGAGGCGATCGCCGATCAGCGCCTCGATATGAGCGCCATAGCGGCGTCCGTTGGGCGCGCTCCAGACGGTCTCGACGCCGACATTGCGGCAGGCGCGGGCGAAGGCTCGGCGGCCGAAGAAGCTGTCGGCGTCGACATGGAGCATGTCCGGCAGGCCGGCGACTGGCCATTCGACGGCAAGCCCGCGCTCGGCGAGCCAGCGGCTCTTGTCGCAGACCGAGTGGAGGAAGCACAGGCTCGCCGACAGCAGCGTCGGCGGCGCCAGCGTCAGGTGAAAGCCGGTCACGACGCGCGTCGCGGCGTCGATCCCGAGCGCGATCCACGGCCGGCCGAGCGCGCGGCCGGTCTCCTCGTCGATAATGATCGCATCCACTTGGGCGTGATCGATCTGGACCGCCTCGAGCGGCCGCATGGCCTCTGATCTCTTACGCACCTTGCCGCCGCATCGGTTCGGTTATTCGGATTCGCTGCGCCGCCGCGCGCGCGTCTCCACATCGACATCGTGCACGCGCGCCTTGATGGTCCGCCAATTCGGCGCCGGCAGGCGCTCCTTGAGGCAGCGCTTGTTGATCTCGCGCACGAGCTGGCTGAACTTCGGCCGCGAGGGCTGCAGATAGAAGTTTTCGATGGCGTCGCGGATCAGAAACTCGCGCGTCGCGTCGAGCACGCGCGCTCCCTTCGGCCGGCCGACCGGCCGGGTGAAGGGCGAGGTCACGGCGCCGCAGGTGCGGAAGGTCTTGATCATGCGATAGGCGGTGGCGCGGCTGACGCCGAGGTCGCGGGTCAGATTCTGGATCGCGCCCTGCGACAGCCGCTCGCCTTCGCGCGTCAGCAGCTCGCGGATCTTCTCCTCGCGGCGACGCTCCTCGTCCGGACGACGGCTGCGTCTCTCGTCTCTCTCGTTCGCTGGCTGCGGCGCCGCCACTGCGGGACCGTCGGGCTCGAGAAGGTTCCCACTCATGTTCTCGGCGCTCCTCGCGAAAGCTCGTCTGCTTGCTCCCGTCACGGCGGGGCGCTTGCGCCGCCCCCGTGACCAGGAGAGTTTTTCTCATGTTTTCAAAACCGAACACAATGTTCGATTTTTCGCTTCCGAGCGCTTCCGCGACCCGTCGCCGCGGGCGCCGATCCGCTCGGCGGCCGCCGTCTCTCATAATCTGCACAAAAAAATCCCAGTCGGACAGGCATTTTCGGCCGATCCGAGCAAAATTGGAAGAATTCAAAATTCGGTCGAGGTGGTCGAAAGTCGAACAGACTTCAGTCTTGCTACATAATGTCGCATCGACGTAACCGATAGTCGAAGCGTAGCGCATGTCGACACGTAATCGATCCTTGCGAACACTGGCGCGCGGCCCGCCGACCGCGCATGAAGAAACCCGGGTCCGTCGTTGCGTTCCCGGGTTCGGGGCGTGACGAGTCACGCGCGACTCGTCAGAGGTTGAGCGCTCTGTTGACCGTCGGAATGAAGATCGCGAACACGAACACTGTGACGAGAATCCACAGCGCGACCCATTTGAGCTCGTCAGCTTTGTGCAGCATGTTTTGAGGCTCCTCCCTCTTTTGCTTTGGAATTTCTCCGACGCCGCGCCGCTCTGCGGCCCATCGGCGTCCGTCACCTTCTTGATCCAAGATTCTCCCGCCCACAACGAGCGTCGGCGGGCGGCACAATGTCGCATGTCTTGGACGATAAAGGCCGTCTCGCTGTTTTGATGCAAGTATCATTCAAAAATACAGTGGAATATGCTTAGGCGCGCGTGGAAATCTCACCTTTCTGTAGCACGATAGTATCAAAGTAAAATACGAATAAAGTATTTAATACATGGAGTGCTGCATAATGTCGCATGTATAATACTTGTTGTCGATTGACATGCAAGGCTTACGCGGTGTTAGTCTCGACGATGCGGCCGGCCAATACAGCAATGCTGCAGCATATCCGTCGCATGGAAAGAAATTCTGCGACAGCATTGCGTCGCGCGCCGTCGGACAGCGGCCAGGGCGGCCGGCTCGCGGGGAGAAAGACGTCGTCTGAACAAGGTGGAAAGCCTTTCCGCCGACGGGCGACCAGTGAGGAGGAAGTCGAGGATGAGCCTGACAACCGAGAAAGCGTCCGGAGCCGTCCGGGCGGCGGAGAGCGACACGATCGTCAATTACTGGCCAGCATACTGGACGATGATCTGCCTCGCCGTGTTCTACATCGGCATTCGCATTTACGAGCAATATTTCGGCTGGAAGGCCGGGCTCGATTCCTTCGCGCCCGAGTTCCAGACCTATTGGCTCAATCTGATGTGGACCGAGCTGCCGCTCGAGTTCATCGCCTTCTGCGGCATCGGCGGCTATTTGTGGAAGACCCGCGACCGCAACATCGACAAGGTCGCGCCGCGCGAGGAAATGCGCCGCCTGCTGGCTCTGGTCGGCTGGCTCGCCATCTACGCCTTCACCGTCTATTGGGGCGCCTCCTATTTTACCGAACAGGACGGCACCTGGCACCAGACGGTCATTCGCGACACCGACTTCACGCCGAGCCATATTCTGGAGTTCTACCTCAGCTATCCGATCTACATCATCGCCGGCTGGGGCGCCTTCATGTATGCGCGCACCCGCATTCCGCAGTTCGCGAAGAAGATTTCGCTGCCTTTCCTGCTGTTCTTCGCCGGCCCGTTCATGATCTTCCCGAACATCGGCCTCAACGAATGGGGCCACACCTTCTGGTTCATGGAAGAGCTGTTCACCGCGCCGCTGCACTGGGGCTTCGTCTTCTTCGGCTGGTTCGCGCTCGCCGTGTTCGGCACCGCCTGCCAGGTGCTCGACCGCGTCATCGAGCTCTCCAAGGAATATGAGGCCGACGTCCTGTCGCTCTGACCCGACAGGGCCGAAACACCGCGGCCGGCGACGAGACCGCAAGCGATACGCCGCCGCTCGCAGCTTCCCTTCCTCCTCCTCTCGAAGCGATCGCGCCGCGTGCGCGATCGCGCCCCAGGGGAAGGCAATAAGTCCGACATCCGGCGCGAGCGCCGGGGAGGAAACAATCTCGAGGAGCAAGAAAGAATGTCCATTTCGACAGAGGCCGGCGCGCCCGCCGGCAAAACATGGAAATCGAAGGAGGAGTTTCTCGGCTGCGTGCTGCTGACCGACTGGATCTTGCTGGTCGTGCTGTTCGCCGTCGTGCTCGGCTCCTTCCACATCCACTATATGCTGCTGGCCGGCGACTGGGATTTCTGGATCGACTTCAAGGATCGCCGCATGTGGCCGACGGTGGCGCCGATCGTCGCCATGTGCTTTGCCGCCGCGGTGCAGTCCTTCCTGTGGCAGAAGTTCCGCCTGCCGATCGGCGCGACGGTCGCCTGCCTCGCTCTGCTCGTCGGCGAGTGGATCAACCGCTATGACAATTTCTGGGGCTGGACCTTCTTCCCGATCAATCTGGTGTTCCCCTCGGCGCTGATCCCCATGGGCTTCTGGCTCGATGTGGTGCTGATGATGTCGGGCAGCTGGCTGGTGACGGCGCTGGTCGGCTCCATGGGCTGGGGCCTTTTGTTCTATCCGATCAACTGGCCGGTGCTCGCGCAATATCACCAATCCGCCGAGATCGACGGCGTGCTGCTGACGCTCGCCGACCTCATCGGCTTCAACTACGTCCGCACCGGCACGCCGGAATATATCCGCATGGTCGAGCGCGGCACGCTGCGCACCTTCGGCAAGGATGTCGTCCCGGTCGCGGCCTTCTTCTCGGCCTTCATCTCGATGCTGATCTACTTCCTGTGGTGGAAGATCGGAACCTGGTTCAGCAACACGAAATACATCGAGGCCGAGGACATCTGATCGAGCCCGCGCTTCTCGAGAAAAATCGAGGCGGGCCGGCTCCGGCGGCCCGCCTCCCCAGAAAAACGATCGAGACGAACGCCCGCGTCCGCTTCCGATGGGACGGACCGAGGCGAGACGACAGGGAGAGAAAGAGAAATGACCATTTTTTTCGGAAAGCTGGCCGAATTTGCGAGGGGACGCGCGCGCGCGCTCGCTTTTGGTCTCGCGGCGGCGATCGTCGCCACGACGCTGCCGGCGGCGACGCCCGCGTCGGCGCATGGCGAGCGCTCGCAGCAGGCCTTTCTGCGCATGCGCACGCTGAACTGGTACGACGTCAAATGGTCGAAGACCGAAGTCAATGTGAATGAGGAGATGGTGCTCTCGGGCAAGGTGCACGTCTTCTCCGGCTGGCCGCAGGCCGTCGCCAAGCCGGATGTCGCCTTCCTCAATGTCGGCGAGCCGGGCCCGGTGCTCATCCGCAAGGGCGCCTATGTCGGCGACGTGCCGGCTCCGCGCTCCTTCACGCTGCAGGTCGGCAAGGACTATGAGTACAAGCTCGTGCTCAAGGCGCGACGCCAGGGTCGCTTCCACGTCCATGTGCAGATCAATGTCGAAGGCGGCGGACCCATCGTCGGCCCCGGCGAATGGATCACCATCAAGGGCGACATGAACAACTTTACCAATCCGGTGACGCTGCTCGACGGAACCACGATCGATCTCGAGACCTATGGCATCACCTGGGTCTACACCTACCACTTCCTGTGGATGGCGGCGGCCGCGGTCTGGATCCTCTACTGGTTCATGACCAAGGGCATCATCGCGCGCTATTGGTGGGTGAAGGCGGGCAAGGCCAATGAGCTCATCACCGTCAACGAGAAGAAGTTCGGCGGGCTGTGGCTCGCGGGAACCATGCTCGCGGTGATCTTCGGCTACGCCTGGGCCAACAGCGCCTTCCCGCGCACCTTGCCCATGCAGGCCGGCCTTTTGAAGGGCATCGATCCGATCCCGCTGCCGCCGCAGACGGTGACCGCGCAGTTCAAGGGCGGCTCCTATACGGTGCCGGGACGCGAGCTGGCGGTCAAGCTCGTCATCACCAACAGCGGAACGGAGCCGGTGAAGGTCGGCGAATTCACGACCGCCGGGCTGCGCTTCCTCAATCCGGAGGTGTTCACCACGCGGCCGCAGTTCCCCGACTATCTGCTCGCCGACCGCGGCCTCTCGGTCAGCGATCCGACCCCGATCGGGCCGGGCGAGACCCGTGAGCTGACCGTGCTGGTGCAGGACGCCCGCTTCGACATCGAGCGCCTGTCCGACCTCGCCTATGACACGGACAGCCAGTTCGGCGGCCTGCTGTTCTTCTTCGCCCCCTCCGGCGCGCGCCAGGGCGTCGAGATCGGCGGACCGGTGATCCCGAGATTCCAGGCTGGCGCCACGCTCTGACCTCACGCCCGAGCTTCACGCGGTTCTCTCTTCTCGCCGCGTGTCGGTCCGAACTTGCCCCGCCCGGTTCGCCGGGCGGGTTTTTTGCTTCCGTCTCGCGCGCGCTTCTCGCTGGAGCCCGGCCCGAAGGAAGATATGATGCACGAGCATGAGCAAGCCGGGGATGTCCGGGCCGTTCCGGCGCAAATTTTGAAGCGGAGCTTCCGGCTTCTCGTGCTCCGGGAGTTTCGCGAGAAAGATCGGCCGCCGGCCTTGGCGCTGATCCGGCAGCAAATTTTGCGCGACGTGCATCGACTTCAGCGCCATGGAATATTTTTCAGCTGCACGTTTCTGCCGGAAATCACGCAATGGCTGAGCGAGCTGTTGGGGCGGCCGTCCCTTCGTCCGTCGGACTATCCCGCGAGCCCTGCTTACCGCAACCCGGCATGGCCCTCTGTTCTGTGGCGTCCGGACAGCCGAATTTGGGATGACGGCGTTCAGACGGTCGAATGGCGCGCCGAGGTGATCTTTGCCGACCAGGCGTCTTTCGATGCGTTCATTACGCGCTGGAAAGACCGCTTGATCGCAGGCGACCCGACGCGCGGAGCCGGGGACGGGTCATCGGCCGCGCTCTGAGAGCGCGGGCTCCGTCGCGCGAGGCGAGCCGTCGCCTCGCGCTCTCGCCTGCGCCCGACGATTTGTGACGCGGCGGCGCGCGTTGTATATGCGCGAAGCCGCCTGGGCCGGAGGAAACGGCGCCGCGGCGGGAGCTCGATCGAAAATTGCTGACGGACGCCGAACATCCCCCGACGCCGCGACGCGCCTCTCTCTCGCATGCGCTCTCTGGACGCTGCCGGCCGCCGGGCGACAAATCCGTGTCGCATCGCTCGCTGATCCTCGGGACGCTCGCCGTCGGCGAGACGCGCATCGAGGGGCTGCTGGAGGGTGAGGACGTTCTGCGCACGGCCGAGGCCTGCCGGGCGCTCGGCGCGCGCATAGAGCGGCTCGGGCCGGGCTCGTGGAGCGTGCGCGGACCTGGGCTCGGCTCGCTGCTCGAGCCGCGCGAGACCCTGGAGTTCGGCAATGCCGGCACCGGCTCGCGGCTGATGATGGGGGTCGTCGCCGGCCATCCGATCGCCGCGCGCTTCGACGGCGACGCCTCTTTGCGCAAGCGGCCGATGCGCCGCATCCTCGATCCGCTGACGCTGCAGGGCGCGCGCGTGCTGGAGGAGGCGGAGGGCGGGCGCTGCCCGATCCTGCTGCGCGGAACGGCCGAGCCGCTGCCGGTCGAATATAAGACGCCGGTGGCCTCGGCGCAGATCAAATCCGCCGTGTTGCTGTGCGGGCTCAACTCGCCCGGCCGCACCGTCGTGATCGAGAGCGAGGCGTCTCGCGACCACACCGAAAAAATGCTCACGCATTTCGGCGCGAGCGTCACCAGCGAGCCCTTCGGCGCGCATGGGCGCAAGATCACGCTGGAGGGGCGGCCGGAGCTGCGGCCGGCGCCCGTGCGCGTGCCGGCCGATCCGTCCTCGGCGGCCTTTCCGCTGGTCGCGGCGCTGCTCGTCCCGGGCTCGGAGATCGTGATCGAAGGGGTGATGACCAATCCGTTGCGCAACGGCCTGCTGACGACGCTGCAGGAGATGGGCGCGCGCATCGCGCTCGAGAATTTGCGCATCGAGGGCGGCGAGGAGGTCGCCGACATTGGCGTCTCCGCCTCGACGCTCGCAGGCGTCGACGTGCCGGCCGAGCGCGCGCCGTCGATGATCGACGAATATCCGATCCTCGCCGTGGCCGCGGCTTTCGCCAGCGGCGAGACGCGCATGCGCGGGCTCTCCGAGCTGCGCGTGAAGGAATCGGACCGGCTCGAGGCCATCGCCGCGGGCTTGCGCGCCAATGGCGCGCGATGCGAGATTATCGGCGACGATCTGATCGTCAGGGGCGGAGCAGGGCGCGTTTTGGGCGGAGGGACGGTCGAGACGCATCTCGATCATCGCATCGCCATGAGCTTTCTCGTCATGGGGCTCGCCGCCGAGCAGGATGTGACGGTGGACGACGACCGCATGATCGCGACGAGCTTTCCCGATTTCCGCGCCCTGATGGAAGGGCTGGGGGCGCGCTTTGCCTGAGCGGGGCCTCGTCATCGCCATCGACGGGCCGGCGGCCTCGGGGAAGGGCACTCTGGCGCGGCGGCTCGCCGAGCGTTTCCGCCTGCCGCATCTCGACACGGGCCTGCTCTATCGCGCCACCGCCTGCGCGCTGTTGGACGACGGCCGGCCGCTCGACGATATTCGCGCCGCGGTGGAGGCGGCGCGCGGCCTCGCTCTCCGCGACTTTGACGAGGCGCGGCTGCGCAGCCGCGAATTGGGCGAGGCGGCTTCGGTCGTCGCCGCCATCCCGCAGGTGCGCGCGGCGCTGATCGACATGCAGCGCGGCTTCGCGGGGCGCCCGCAAGGAGCGGTGCTCGACGGGCGCGACATCGGCACAGTGATCTGCCCCGAGGCGCCGGTGAAAATCTTCGTCACCGCCAGCGCCGAGAAGCGCGCGCAGCGGCGGGCGCTGGAGCTCGCCTCGCGCGGCGAGAAAGTCGATTATGCGGCGGTGCTCGCCGATGTGCGCAGGCGCGACGAGCGCGACAGCGGCCGCGCTGAGGCACCGCTGAAGAAGGCGGAGGACGCGGTCGGGCTCGACACCACCGATCTCGACATAGAAGCGGCGTTCCGCGCCGCCTGCGAGATCGTCGAGGAGCGGCTGGCGCTCGCCGGCAAGGCGTGATGTCCGCGAGCCCGAAGGCTCGCGGTCCGGAGTCGCGCGTGGACCGCGAGCCTTCAGGCTTGCCTCACGCAGGCGAAAGGGTCTTTCGCTTCGCGCCCTCGCCCAATGGCTATCTGCATCTCGGCCACGCCTATTCGGCGCTGCTGAATTTCGACCTCGCGCGCCGCGCCGGCGGCTGCTTGCTGCTGCGCATAGAAGATATCGACCGCGTCCGCGCGCGTCCCGAATATGAGCGGGCGATCCTCGAGGACCTCGCCTGGCTCGGCCTCGAATGGGAAGAGCCCGTCCGCCGCCAATCCGAGCATTTCGACGATTACGCCGGCGCGCTGGCGAAGCTCGGCGCGCTCGGCCTGCTCTATCCCTGCCGCTGCACGCGCGGCGACATCGCACGCGCGACCGAGGCGCGCGGCTGGCCCCGCGATCCCGACGGCGCGCCGCTCTATCCGGGGACGTGTCGCGGCGCTTCGCCCCCTCCCTCACCCTCCTCCGCTTCGCGGGAGAGGGAGGCGGCCGCCGTTGCGCGAGCTCTCGGCGAAGCGCCGAATCTGCTCCCTCTCCTGCGAAGCGGGGAAGGGCCGGGGAGGGGGCTTTCGACGAGCCTTCGGCTCGACATGGCGAAGGCGGCGGCGATGGTCGGCGGCGAGCTGCGCTGGCGCGAGGCCGAAAGCGGCGAGATCGCCGCCGATCCCGCCGCATGGGGCGATGTGATCCTCGCGCGCAAGGACGTTCCGGCGAGCTATCACATCGCCGTCGTGGTCGACGACGCGCTGCAAGGCGTGACCGATGTGGTGAGGGGGAGCGACCTCTTCGCGGCGACGAGCCTTCACCGGCTGCTGCAGAGCTTGCTGGGTCTGCCGGCGCCGCGCTACCGCCACCACGAGCTGGTGCGGGACGAGGACGGCCGCAAGCTCGCCAAGAGTCGGCTTTCCAAGCCGCTGCGGGAGCTGCGGGCGGAAGGCGCGACCCCCGCCGACGTGCGGCGGATGGTCGGTCTCGGATGAGCCCTAGAGCGCTTTCCGATCGAGCGGAATCGTTCGATCGATCAGAAATCGCTCAAACTAAAGAATGCTAGAGCATTATCCGATCCATTCGGATCGGATAATGCTCTAGACCCCGTCGTCGCGCGTGTCGCGCGGGGCCTCGCCCGCCGCGATGCGCGCGATCCAGCGCGTCGATGGGAAATGCTCGCACAGGGTCAGCACGGCGATGGCGATCGGCACGCCGATGAACGCGCCGGGCAGGCCCCAGAGGAAGGTCCACAACAGCACGGCGAACACGACGACGGTCGGCGACATCGCCAGCGCCGTGCCCGAGAAGACCGGCTCGATCCCGCTGCCGATGACGAGCTGGATGACGCCGAGCGCGCCGAGCACGAGCAGCGCGGCCTGCGCGGAATCATATTGCACATAGGCGAACAGCGCCGGGAGAATGGTGACGACGAGCGAGCCGATATAGGGCAGATAGTTGAGCGCGAAGCTCAGCACGCCCCAGGCCGCCGCCCGCTCGAGGCCGATCGCCAGCGCGAACAGGAAGACGAGCGCGCCGGTCGTGAGGCTCGCGACGGTTCGCACCAGCATGTAGCGGTGGAATTTTTGCGCGATGCGCGCGCTCGCGCGCAGCAGACGAGAGGCCGTGTCTTCGTTTGTCGCGGCCGCGATGTTCGCCTTCAGCGTCGACGTCTCGGCCAGTCCCATCACGACATAGACGAACACGACGAGCGCGAAGCCCGCGAGCACATTGAACCGCGTCGCCGCTTCGCGGACCACGCCGAGCATCCAGCCGGCGTTCGCATGTTCGGTGATCAGCGCGCCGACGAAGACGTCATGCGCCTCGAGCCATTTCGTCGACGCCTCGAAGCTCGTTTTCACGCGCTCGAGATTTTGGGCGAACCAGTCGACGAGCTCGCCGCCGCCCCAGACGATCAGCGAGGACAGCGTGATCGCCACCGCGAGCGCGCAAGCCACGGTGACGAGGAGCGCCGCCCAGCGCGGCAGGCGCATTTCGAGCGCCGTCTGCAACGGAAACATCAGGGCGATGATGAAAATCGCAAAGACGATCGGCTCCACCACCGTCTGCCCGACATGCGCCGCGACCAGCGTCAGGAATATCAGGAGCGCGGCTCCGGCTGCGTTTGCGGTCTCCGCCATGGTCCTACCTCTGCGCGACGAGGCCCGAAGGAAGGTAGAGCGGCGCGTGAATTGGTGAACTCGCGACGCGTGCTCATTGCCGCGGCGCCCTCATTGCCGCGGCGCTGCGCCGCTCTAACATTTCGTCCGACCCGATCGATTGTCGGAGGCAATGCGCGTGTCGACAAAGACGCAGACGGACTCTTCCGTTTCACGCCGCTCCAGGGTCGGCGGGGCCTTGGCCGCGCTCGCCTCGGCGCCGCTGGCGGCGCGAAGGCGCAGGAGCGGCAGTTCGTGCGTCCCTGGCATATGCCGCGCGGTCCGAGGACGCATCGCAGCCTATTCCGACCGCGCCGGCGTCCGCTGGCCGCCGTCATGCGCCGAGTCCGCGGAAGCGAAGGGCGCAGACAGGCCTGCGCCCGTCTGCGCGAACCACTCGAGAGGTTCTCGATGAATAATCACACAGCGAGCATGCCGGCGCCGCGCGCCGCGTCGCAACCGCCGATCCGACTGGCCGGCTGGGCGCGGCAGAAAGCGCCTTACTTTGCGGTGCTGATTCTGGCGATCTTCGGAGTCGCCTATACCTCCATCGCGCAGAAGCCGCTGTTCGGCTATTGGGAGTTTCTGGGCGCCGCGGTCGGCGTCGCCTGCGTCGCGATCGGCTGGCGCAAGACACAGGACAAGCGCGAGCGCTATGTCATCGCGCGCACGCAGCTCCTGCATTGGGCGGCCTTTCTCGTGGCGATGAACATCGTGCTGTGGCCGAGCGTCAACACTTTCCTCAACGGCCCTTCGACGGGCCTCGCCCTGTTGCTGCTGCTCGCCCTCGGCACATTCGTCGCGGGCGTTCATGTCTCCCGCGACATCGCCGTGCTCGGCCTGGCGCTCGCCGCCGCCGTGCCGGCGATCGCTTGGTTCAAGCAGATCGCGCTGCTGCTGGCGCTCGGCCTTCTCGTGCTGGTGGCGGTCGGCGTGACCTTGTGGACGCGGCGCGACGACGCTCCGCCGGCCGCGTGACCGTTCAGCGTGACCGTTCAGCGTCCTTGGCGAGCGACGCGCGGATTGTTCGGCGCC
>NZ_JAINDZ010000017.1:85000-109967 GCF_019802345.1 Methylosinus sp. Sm6
CCGTGCACCTTTACTGTAACTTTGCACTGGCATTCGTGTCGGCATGTGTAGGATAGGTGGTAGGCGTTGAATCGCGGGCGCCAGCTCGCGTGGAGCCACCCTTGAAATACCACCCTTATCGTCATGGATGTCTAACCGCGCTCCGTCATCCGGGGTCGGGACAGTGCATGGTAGGCAGTTTGACTGGGGCGGTCGCCTCCCAAAGAGTAACGGAGGCGCGCGATGGTGGGCTCAGAGCGGTCGGAAATCGCTCGTCGAGTGCAATGGCATAAGCCTGCCTGACTGCGAGACAGACAAGTCGAGCAGAGACGAAAGTCGGTCATAGTGATCCGGTGGTCCCGAGTGGGTGGGCCATCGCTCAACGGATAAAAGGTACGCCGGGGATAACAGGCTGATAACCCCCAAGAGTCCATATCGACGGGGTTGTTTGGCACCTCGATGTCGGCTCATCACATCCTGGGGCTGGAGAAGGTCCCAAGGGTTCGGCTGTTCGCCGATTAAAGTGGTACGTGAGCTGGGTTCAGAACGTCGTGAGACAGTTCGGTCCCTATCTGCCGTGGGTGTCGGAGAATTGAGAGGATTTGTCCCTAGTACGAGAGGACCGGGATGAACATACCTCTGGTGGACCTGTTGTGACGCCAGTCGCAGTGCAGGGTAGCTATGTATGGACGGGATAACCGCTGAATGCATCTAAGCGGGAAACCCACCTCAAAACGAGTTCTCCCTCGAGAGCCGTGGAAGACGACCACGTCGATAGGCCGGGTGTGGAAGCGCAGCAATGCGTGGAGCTTACCGGTACTAATAGCTCGATCGGCTTGATCGTTCTCATTAATCAATGCCCATCCTTCGAACGGATGCGCGATCGAAAGACCAACGAAGGCGAAATAGCGAATAGGGAGCAGCGAATAGCGAATAGCTCTACTCTCGCTACTCCCTATTCGCTGCTCGCCCCCTCACAGTTTGCTTCCTTCTTGTTCTTCGCCGGCCTGGTGGCTTTCAGCGAAGCGATCAGACCCGATCCCATCCCGAACTCGGCCGTCAAACGCTTCAGCGCCAATGGTACTATGTCTCAAGACCTGGGAGAGTAGGTCGTCGCCAGGCCTGCAAAGAACAAATTTCCTCTTCTGCGATCCAGTCCTATCCGGGGCCCGCCGAGCGCCAGCCGATTGGCTGACTGCTTCGTATGTGAGGCTTGGCTGCGTCCGTGATGAGCCTGTCTCCGTCTCACAGTTTCCAGGCTGTCTTCGCGACGTCACCGCTTTGTTTCGGCGTAGCTCAGAGCGCCCGATCCGCTCCAGCATGAGACATTTTTGGCCGGGCGAGCCACCGCGATCGCTCCGGCGGAATTGAAAGCTGTCGTCGCTCCATCCCCACGGCGACGCGGATCGACGTTGTGCTGATCGCCCGAAGAGGGAAGGACCTGCTCCGGCTCCGAAGAAAACAGTGACTACTCACGATCTTTCGCCGGTATTCTGCGCCATTCGAGATCTTCAGCCGGACATTCGAGCATCAGCCGAAGCTGTTCCGGCGTGCGCTTCCACGCGCCGATGATATAGGCCCCCGGCTGCGGGGCCGCCACTATCAATTCCCGCACATTCGGCAGGCCCTCAAACGTGGCCTTGCCGAAAATGTGCACAGTCTCTACGGGACCGGCGAGAAAGCAAATGCCAAGGCCGAAGCTGCCTTTTCCGAAGACGAGATGCCGAGCGCTGCGCAAATAGGCCGCATCCTCGAACAGGCTGCCGCCAGTGCGAAGACGAACGGGAATTTCTTTTGTCTGCAGATAGGCTTCCAGCGCATCGATGCACGGGTTTTTCCGATCTTCCGCGACGATGAACACGCGGTCGATCACCCCCCGGCGCTGCAGATCGTCGACGATCGACGTGTAATAGCTCAGCGGCGGCTGCGCATAGGAAGGATGCGGATCGGCGGAGAACACATCGCCGGAGCGAATATGGACGGTCAGCTCCATCTCGCGCTCCCGATCGCGCTGCGTCGGCGGCATCCCGATGAACGGCGCGATGAAGCTTTGCGCCAGCGCATATGCGTCCGGGCGCGGAGCGTTCTTGTTGAAAGCCGACGGATGATAGAAGTCGCCCTCTAGATAGAGGCCTGGCGGGGGCTCCGATGCGGCTGGGATCAGCGTCGTCGCGCCGTCGGAGACACTTTCGCTCGGCTCGGCGATCCCCAATTTCGGCGCCCATACATAGTCGAGCCCCATCAGCTTCGCCGAGAACAGCGCATTGGTGATCTGGACGAAATTGTTCCCCATGCGGCCGACTTGCCGGATCTTCAATCCGATGATGCGAGCGTCTCCGCCCTCGCCGACCTCGACAATTCGATATGCTCCTCCTTTCGCGGTCCAGGGCGAATCCGACGGCTCGACCGGGAAGCCGAGCGTGAGCCACAGATCGGCGAGCATCTGTGCGCGCCTCGACACCAGGATCTCGACTCTGCGCAGATGCAGATTTCGACGTTCGGGCAAAGAGAGACGGATGTGGCGGGCGAAGACCTGCTCATCGAGCTCGAGCCGCATCGCCGGACTCTTCTTGCCGTCACCGAAATAGGAGAGCCCCGCATGGAGCGTCGTCCATGCTTGGCCATCCAGCGAAGCCTCGACCACGAGATCGCGGGCTCTGGCGCGATAATAACGGTGGGTGCGATTGGCGATGACGATGCGGTTCAGAGGGTATGGCCTCAGCAGATCGAGCTCCCACCACGGCTTATCGTCTTGTTTGGTGTGGCAGCCGAAATCGCGCTTGTGCGGCTCGACCAGCGCCTGGGCTCCGTTCGGCAGGGACGCAGGCGAGAGCGAGCTCTGACGGGCGACGCCCAAGGGGGCCACGTTAATCAATTCATCGAGATTTATCATTTATGACTTCCGGGCAAGACTATTTCAGGGCGCAGTGTTCAGGCTCCGATGCCGTGCAATCGAGAATCGTAGCCGGCGCTCCCCTTCATTGCCAAAATTTCCCGCCGGCCCGCCGGCCGAACTCCGTCGCTTTCGGCTGACACGAGCATTCGCATTGCTTTTTGAGCCTGACACATACTGCCTCTCGACAAATCGGAAAATAGAACGGAAGAATCGTCAACTACAAAGAACATAACTCCTGCGCAACCCTCGCTGCGAGAGGCGTTCGTGTTGCTGAAGCTCGAGATTTTCGAGTTCAGCGAGCGCTGCGAGACGCTCGTCCGGTCGATCTGCTCCCGTCTCGTCAATTTTTGTAAATTGTTCCGAGCAGATAGGACGAGGGGCGCGAGCCTTGATTTGGGCCCGGCGCGCCCCGATAAATGTCGTCTGCGGGGAAGCGTGGCTCTGTTTTGCTGCGTAATGCGGCGATATGTCGCGGAAAGATTCAGGAAAGATCACTTGGCCTCCATCGATCTCAACGCCGATCTCGGCGAAGGATTCGGCGCTTGGCGCATGGGCGACGACGACGCCATGCTCGGCCTCGTCACGTCCGCCAATGTCGCCTGCGGCTTTCACGCCGGCGATCCGGACATCATGGCGCGCTGTTTCGCGCTCGCGCGCGAGCGCGGCGTTGCGGTCGGCGCACATGTGTCCTTTCCCGATCTCGCCGGCTTCGGGCGGAGGCGCATTCCGTATTCGCCTGCCGAGGTCGAGCGCCTCGTTGCCTATCAGATCGGCGCCGCGCAGGCGCTCGCCGGATATTGCGGGCACAGGCTGACCCATGTGAAATGCCATGGCGCGCTCGCCAATATCGCCGAGAGCGACGCCGATATCGCGGGCGCGGTGGCGCGGGCGACGCGGTCGGTCGATCGCACTCTCGTCTTGCTGGCCATCGCCCGCAGCGCGCAGGTCGAGGCGGCGGAGGCGGCAGGGCTCGACGTCGCGCGCGAAGCCTTCGCCGATCGCGCCTATACGGAGGAGGGCCGACTCATGCCGCGCGGCCTACCCGGCGCGGTGATCGAGGATGCGGAGCGCGCGACCGAGCGCGTCCTCGCCATGCTGGAGGCGCAGGCGCTCATCGCCGAGAGCGGCGCGCGCTTGCCGACGCCGATCGATTCCATCTGCGTGCATGGCGACACGCCCCATGCGGTGGCAGTGACGCGGCGCCTGCGCGGCGCGCTCGAGCGGGCGGGCTTTCGTCTCGCGCCCTTCGCAAAGATCGAGGGGTGAGCATGCTCCATCCCGCGCCGCGTTGGCTCGACGCGGGCGAGGCGGCGCTCGTTGTCGAATTCGGCGACAGCGTCGATCCGACGATCAACGCCCGCGTGCTGGCGCTCGACGCGGCTCTGCGCGCCGCTCCGATCGAGGGGATCGTCGAGATGGTCCCGACCTATCGCTCATTGATGATCCATTACGAGCCGCTCGCGCTCTCGCGGTCGGCGCTCATGGCCCATGCGCAGGGCTTGCTGAGGACGAGCGCGGCGCCTGGCTCCCCCGATCGCCGAAGCCGGTCGGGAGGCATTGACGCCCCGATGCGTCTCTGGACGGTGCCCTGCTGTTATGAGCCGCCGCTGGCCGAGGACATTACGGCGGCGGGGGAGGTCCTGTCATTATCGTCCGAGCGCCTCGCCGAGCTGCACGCCGGCGCCCTTTATCGCGCCTATATGTATGGCTTCGCCCCCGGCTGGTGCTATCTCGGCGGACTTCCCGCCGCCCTCGCTCTGCCGCGTCGCGCCGCGCCGCGCGGGCCGACGCCATGGGGCGCCGTGCTCATCGGCGGCGGCCTGTCGCTGATCTGCGCCGCGCCCATGCCGACCGGCTGGTATGTGATCGGCCGCACGCCCGAGCGGCTGTTCGCCCTCGATCGTGATCCGCCTTTCCTCTTCGAGGCCGGCGACGCCATCCGCTTCGAGCCGGTCGGCCGCGCCGCTTTCGCGCGGCTGGAGGAACGGGCGGGGCGGGGCGCGATCGTGTCGCGGCTCATGACGGAATCGATGGCGTGAGCGTGGCGCTGCGCATTCGCTCCGCCGGTCCCGGCGTCACCGTGCAGGATGCCGGCCGGCCGGGCTATTTGCGCTATGGCGTGACGCCCGCCGGGCCGATGGATGCGGGCGCGCTCGCCGCCGCCAATCTCGCGCTCGGGTCTGCGGCGGGCGCGGCGGCGATCGAGGCGTCGCTCGGCGGGCTCGAGCTCGAGGCGGAAGGAGGGGTGATCGGCCTCGCCGTGGCCGGCGGCGCCTTCGATCTGCGGCTCGACGGCGCGCCTCTCCCGTCCGCCTGCCGGCTGGCGCTGGCGCCGGGCGCGGTCTTCTCGATCCGCGCCGGACCGTCGGGCGCTTGGTGCTATGTCGCCGTCGCCGGACGGCTCGACCTTCCGCTCGCGCTCGGCTCGCTGGCGACGCATGCGCGCTCGGGCCTCGGCGGGCTTTCGGGGCGCGGGCTCGCCGCCGGCGACCGCCTCGCCGTGGCCGAGCTGCGGGAGCCGCCGTCCTGCCTCTCGGCCATCGAAGCGCCCTGGCTCGCGCTTTCGGCGGCGCCCATTCGCGTCATTCCGGGGCCGCAGCATGACCGCTTCACCGAGGCGGCGTTGCGCGCTTTCGTCGAGACGGACTGGCGCCTTTCGCCGCGCAGCGATCGCATGGCCTATCGGCTGGAGGGTCCGCCGCTCGTCCATTCGGCTGGCCATGACATTGTTTCGGACGGCGTCGCGCTCGGCGCGATCCAGGTCCCGGGCGATGGCGCGCCGCTCGTTCTGATGGCGGATCGCCAGCCGACCGGCGGCTATCCCAAGATCGCCAATGTGATCGGCGCCGATATCGGCCTTCTGGCGCAGAAGCGGCCGGGCGAAAGCTTCGCCTTCGTGTCGGTTTCGATCGAGGAGGCGGTGGCGCTTCGCCGCGCGCGCGCCGAGACGATCGCCGCGGGCCTGTCCATGCGGCCGCTCGCGCCCGAGCTGACGGCGGAATTTTTGCTCGCCGCCAATCTCATCGGCGGCGTCGCCGACGCGACGCAGGAATGAACGAGAACCAACTCGGGCGCTCGACTGAAGACCGAAAGCCCCGCCCTCACCCTCCCCCGCAGGCGCGCCGGGTGATCGACGCAAGCTGACGATGGCGGTCTTCGAGATCGAGCAGGCCGACCGACCACTTTCGACGAATAAAGTTCGGAGCCGCGCTGACCTTGCACGATGTCGCAAATCCGACAGCGCGAATGCGGGAAGGGTGCGAGAGTTGGCGAGTGGCGCGCGGCCCTCGCGGATCATGGCCGAAACGCGTTACGATCGAGGTCGGCTCGCGCGACGAGGAGGGGGCAATGCAAAACCGCCAGATTTTCGCTCTGCTCCTGCTGGGCGTCGTCGTCGCGCTCGGCGTGTTCGTGGTGAGCCCGTTCCTGGCGCCGCTGGCCTGGGCCGCCATTCTCGCCTATGCGACCTATCCCGTGTATCGGCGAATCCTGCGCTTATGTGGCGATCGCCCGTCCTTCGCCGCGACGCTCGCGACCTTGCTGCTGGTGTTCGTCCTGGTGGCGCCGGCCGCATTCCTGCTGATCCGCTTGCAGGCCGAGCTCGCCGAAGCCTATCGCGAGCTGTCGACGCGATTTTCCGACGAGCCTTTCGTGGTTCCGGACGCGATCGCCCGCCTTCCCCTGATCGGTCCCGCTCTCGACGAGACGCTGACCACTGTTCTGAACGATCCAGAGCAGCGCCGAGAGCAGGTGAAGGAATGGCTCGAGCCCTGGATGAGCGGGCTCGCGCGGACGCTCGGCAAGATCGGACGCAGCCTGGCGCAAATTGCGCTGACCGCCGTCGCGCTGTTCTTTTTCTATCGAGACGGAGATCTCGTCGTCGACGAGCTGCGCAGGGGGTTGCGCAAGGTGGTGGGGCCGGCGGCCGATGATTACGTCCGGGCGGTCGGCGACACGACGCAGGCTGTGGTTTCCGGGCTGATCATCAGCGCTCTGGTCCAGGGGCTGATCGCGGGGATCGGCTACGCCGCTGTCGGCGTCGGCGTCCCCATCCTGCTCGGCGCGCTGACCGCGGTGACCGCCCTCGTTCCCTTCGTCGGCACCGTCGCGATATGGGCGCCGGTCGGCGTCTATCTGCTGCTGTCGGGTCAGATCGGCGCCGGCGTCGGGCTGCTGGCCTGGGGCGCGCTCGTCGTGAGCTGGGTCGACAATATTTTAAAGCCGCTTCTGATCAGCAGCGCCGCCGACATCCCTTTGATCATCGTGCTGTTCGGCGTGCTGGGCGGCCTGCTCGCATTCGGATTTGTCGGACTGTTTCTCGGTCCGCTCATTCTGGCCGTGCTGTTCTCGATCTGGCGAGAATGGCTGGCCGGAGACGGCGCAGGGAATCGGGTGGAGGATTAAAGACCTAGATCCCCTCGTCCTGAGGAGCCCGCGAAGCGGGCGTCTCGAAGGACGGCAATGGGGATAAACCTGTAATTTCGCCCCGCGGCCGTCCTTCGAGACGCCGCCTGCGGCGGTTTCTCAGGACGAGATGCCAGGAATAATATCCTTCACTCGATCGCCCCGGATAGGGAGAGCCCATTCGCCGCCGGCTCATTCGAAGGTCACGCTCAGCCCCCGGCGCTCCAGCTCCTCCTCGATCGCCTCCAGAATCTTCTGCAATTCGACGATGTCGATCGCGGCTTCGTCGTCCGGGGCGTCCCAATGGTCGATCTCGTCGAGCCGGATGAAGAAATCCGTCTCGTCGTCGGCGTCGGGCGGCGGCGGGGAATTCACTATTGTGAGAGTCTTTCCGTGGGAGCGGACGCGGATCGCCCCTTCCGTCATCTCCACCACGATCGCCTTGCCCCGCGCCATGCCGCCCCTCCGCTTCCTACTCCAAGCCCAGCCCGGCGTGCGTCGCCACTTTTCGCATCAGCGTCGGCAGGCCTTCGGCCGAAAGACGTCCGAGCTCCGTCCACCGGCAATTCTCGATTCCGGGCCGCGGCGGCGGAAGAGTCGCGCGGAAGATGGTCAACCGCAACGAAAAATGTGTGAACACATGCTCGACCGCCCCCGGCAGCTCGCGCCAGGGCGCCGCGGCCGGCGCATGAACGCGCGCCTGTCGCGCGTCGAAATCGGCGCGGAATGGCGACGACGGGAATTCCGCCATGCCGCCGAGCAGGCCGCGCGGCGGCCGCGTGCGGATCAGCGCCGCCCCGTCGCTCAGCAGCACGAAGGCGGCGCCGCGCCGCTCGGGCTTTTCGGCCTTCGGCGGCTTGACGGGAAAGGCCTCGGCGGCGCCGTTGCGGGCCGCCTGGCAGGCGCCGTGGAAGGGACAGTCGGCGCAGCGGGGCGCGCGCGGCGTGCAGACCGTCGCGCCGAGATCCATCAGCGCCTGGGTGAAATCGCCGGCGCGCCGGCCGGGGAAGAGACTCTGCGCCTTCGCGCGCAACTCGCGCTTGGCCTCCCGCGCCGGGCGCGTCACGGCGAAGAGCCGCGCGACGACGCGCTCGACATTGCCGTCGACGGCGACCACCGGCGCGTCATAGGCGATGGAGGCGATCGCCGCCGCCGTATAGGGGCCGACGCCGGGGAGGGCGAGCAGCTCCTGCTCCTCGCGCGGAAAGGCGCCGCGCGCGGCGATCTCGCGCGCGCAGGCGTGGAGTTTGCGCGCGCGGGCGTAATAGCCGAGGCCGGCCCAGGCCTTCATCACCTCCTCCGGCGCCGCGGCGGCCAGCGCCGCGACATTCGGCCAGCGGGCGAGAAAGGCGGCGAAATAGGGCTTTGCCGCCTCCACCGTGGTCTGCTGCAGCATGATCTCGGAGAGCCAGACGGCGTAAGGGTCCGCCGTCTCTCCCGGTCGCGCCCGCCACGGCAGATCGCGCCGGCGCCGGTCATACCAGCGGAGCAGGGCGCGCGGATCGGGCTTTGCGGGGGCGCGGGGCATGCGATAACGTCCATAGCGAAATTGCGCCCCCTCCCGCAAGGAATGCGCCAATGGCGGAAAAATACCGAGGATCGCGGCCGCTCGGCGAGCTGGTCGACCGCGCCATCGATCCGCTGGCGGCGCGCCAGGGTTTCGGCGAGGCGGCGCTGATCCTGCGCTGGGAGGCGGTGGTCGGCGCCCGCCTCGCCGCCATTTGCGAGCCGGTGAAGCTGCAATGGCCGCCGCGGGCGAAGAACCGCCCCGCCGAGAAGCGGGACGAGCCGGCGACGCTGGTGTTGCGCGTCGAGCCCGGCTTCGGCCTCGACATCCAGCATATGACCGGCGCGATCCTCGACCGGGTGAACACGCATCTGGGCTGGCGCTGCGTCGCGCGGCTGGCCATGCGGCAGGAGCCGCTCGCCTCCCGCCGCGCCGCGCCGCGCCGCGCCCCGGCGATCGACGTGGGCGCGCGCGCGCGGGCGGTCGCGGCGACGGAGGGCGTGGCGGACGACGCGCTGCGCGCCGCGCTCACGCGGCTCGGCGAGCGGGCGCTGCGGACGCGGTGACGGAGCGAACCCCCGTTTATTGGATGATCCAATACACATCCGGATTGCCCCGGACATGCACCTTGATGATCCGGGTGAAGGGCGGCGTCGCTTCGAAGACGATGTCGTCGCCCGCCAGCACGCGGCAGTCCTGGCTCTTGATGCCGCGCGCGACGAGCTCCTGCGCGGCGGCGAGATCGCCCTGATCGGCGAGATCGAGCACGCGCGCCATATTGTCCCTGTCCTTGCAGCCGGCGTAGCCGCCGATCACGGCGATCTGCGCGAGCGCGCCCGAGGCGAAGAGCGGCGCGAGCGCCGTCAATGAGAGCAGTCGAATCAATTTCATGTCTGTCTCCATCGAAAAAGCTGTTGCCGGCGCGAAGCCGGGCGCAATGACGGACCGAACACGAGCCGGCTCGAAATATCGACGATGAGCGAATCGGCGGGCCTATGGTCGCTCATCCGCGCCGAAAATGCGCTCGTTAAATGTCGCGCGGCCTCTCCCGCGCTGTCGCGCTGCAAGCGCAGGCGTGTCTCCGGCTTGACCTTTGCGCGCCCTTCCCCTCCTACTGCCGATGGAACGGCTCCGCTTTCGCGCGGGGCGCCGGGGCGAGGATTTCTGGTGGTCGTTTCCCTTTTTGCGCGGGGCGGCGCGGCTTGCGTTTTCGGCGCGCTGGCGCTCGTCGGCCGCGCGCCGGCGGCGGCGCAGGATGCGCGCGCCGAGCAGGCGCGGCTCGCCGAAGACTCGCGGCTGCATCCGGCCGATTACGAGGCCGCCTATCGCTATGTCGTGGCCTCGGTCGAGCTGCGCGATTATGAGGCGGCGATCGGCGCGCTGGAGCGCCTGCTCGCCTTCAATCCGCGGCTGGCGCGGGCGCAGAAGGAGCTGGGCCTGCTCTACGCCAGGCTCGGCGCCGGCGAGACCGCCGCCATGCATCTGCGCGCCGCGCTCGAGGGCGGCGCGCTCGGCCCCGCGCAGCGGGCGCAGATCGAGGCCTTGCTGCCGCAGATTTTGAAGGAGACCGAGCCGAGCCGCTGGTCGGCGCGGCTGCAGGCGGGCGTGCGCTCGCAGTCCAACGCCTCCTTTTTTCCGAACAATGGGCTGTTCGTCGCCGGCGGCCTCGGCCTCGTCGCGCCGCTGCAGCGCCGCGCCGATTTCAACGCCTTCGAGCTCGCGGACATCGCCAATGACAGCGATCTCGACACGCCGGGCGAAGCGCATCTGGAGACGCGCTTCAAGGGCTACGCGACGCAGCAGTTCCATCTCGCGAGCTATAATGTCGGCGTGTTCGGCCTTTCGGTCGGCCCGCGCTTCGCGCTCGATCCGGCGGCCGCGCCGGGCGCCAGCGTCAAGCCTTATGTGACGGGCATGACCTCCTATGTCGGGAGCTCGAATTATCTGAACTCCGGCGGCGCCGGCGTCTCGGTCGCCGCGCCGCTCGGCGAGGATGTCATCGTCGAGCCCGGCGTCGAATATCGCTATCTCTCGGTCGCCTCCGCCGGCCTCTTCCCCTCCGCCGCCGCGCTCGGCACGGGCAGCGCCGTGACCGCCTCGCTCAACGGGCTGTGGGCGCCGCGGGAAAATATTCGGCTGGAGACGCGCGCCGCCTTCACCCGCGCCAACGCCGTGCGCCTGCCGCAGTCCTTCGATCAGGTGGAAGGCCAGGCGCTGCTGCGCTTCGATTTCGAGTCGCCGCTCGCGCGCTTCGAACGGAAATGGTCGCTGGCCCCCTTCGGCCGCGTGTTCCATGCTTTCTACGACGCCGCCGATCCGGCGCTCGATCCCGCGCGGGCGCGGCGCGACACCGGCTGGGCGGCGGGGCTGCTCGTCGAGGCGCCGCTGACGCGCTGGGTCGCCGTATCGGCCGCGTTCGAATACGCCCGCTATGATTCCAATCTGCCGAATTTCCGCACCGATAATCTGTCGGTATGGTTCGGCCCGGTGGCGCGGTTTTGACGGCGCGCCTCGTCAGATGCGACAGATCCAGAGAAGCGAGCCTTCAGGCTCGCTTCTCTGAGCCATTTGCGCGTCACCAGAGGGAAGACCGCATGAGCACAGCGGCGACAATCGCAATTGCGGCCGGCGTCGCCCTCGCCGCCTCGGTCGCGGCGGCGGAGCCGGTCGGCAGCATTTGCGCCGTCAACCCATCGGCGCGAGGGACGGCGCCCGGCGCGGCGGCGCGTGCGCTCACGCTCGGCGCCTCGGTCGTCGACCGCGAGCGCGTCGAGACCGATCGCGCCGGCAGCGCGCAGATCGCCTTTCGCGACCGCTCGACGCTGACCGTCGGCCGCAACAGCCAGGTGACGATCGACCGCTTCGTCTTTTCCGGCAATAGCGGCGGCGAGCAGGCCATCAGCGCCGCCAAGGGCGTGCTGCGCTTCGTCGGCGGCGGCGTCAGCCATGGCGGCGGCGCCTCGATCCATACGCCGGCGGCGACGATCGCCGTGCGCGGCGGGACGGTGCTGGTCGATCTCGGCCGTCCCAAATGCGGGACGCTGATCGTCGATCAGTTCGGCGCGCTGACCATTCGCACGAAGAGCGGTTCGCGGGTGCTCGCGCGCGCCGGCGCGGGCGTCTGCATCTCGCCGAGCGGCGAGATCGGCGAGGCGTTCCGCGTCTCCGCCGAGATCATCTCCGGCTTGCAGAAGGAGATGGCCAGCGAGCTCGCCCAGCATGGCGGCGTCGATGTGCCGCCGACCGAGGAGGACGCCGAGCGCCTGCTCGGCGGCGACCGTCCGCTGCTCGGCTCCGCCGACAGCGACAGGGGGCCGGGGCTCGACACGCTGAACATGTTCTGGGCGGGCCAGTCGCTGGCGCGCAGCCGCGCGGAGGGCGTCCACCAGCCGGCGCCGGCGCCGGCGACGCCGCATGTGGCGGAGCCGCCGCCGCCACCGCCGCCGAGCGAGGGCGGAGGAATCGGCGGAGGCGCGGGTGGATTCGGCGTGACCGCGGCCGCCGCGGATTGACGCGGGTCGCGGTCGTGCGCGGACTGTGGCGGCGCACGCCGCTCTATCTCACGCTGTCGGCGGCGGCGGCGGCGATGTTGGCCTTCGGCCACGCGCAGCCGCGCCTGCTCGACGATCTGCGCAATTTCGTCTTCGACTCCTTCCAGCGCTTGTCGCCGCGCCCTTATGATCCCGATGCGCCGGTCCGCGTCGTCGCGGTGGACGAGGCGAGCCTCGCGGCTTTTGGTCAATGGCCATGGCCGCGCACCCGCCTCGCCGAGCTGACCGGACGGCTCGCCGGCGCGGGCGCGGCGGCCGTCGCCTTCGACTGCCTCTTCGCCGAGCCGGATCGCTCGAGCCTCGAATTTTTCGTGCGCGAGCTGCCGGAGGGGCCGGCCAGGCAGAAAATCGAGGCGGCGGCGGCGGGCGCCATTCCCAATGACCGCCTTTTCGCCGGCGCCATCGCCGCGGCGCCGGTCGTGCTGGGCATGACGCTGTCGGAGGAGGGCGCCGGCCCGCCGCCGCCGCCCAAGGCCGGCGTCGCCATCGCCGGCGACGATCCGGCGGAGTTTCTCATCGCCTTTCCGTCGATCGTCGCGCCGCTCCCGGAGCTGGCCGAGGCGGCGCGCGGCCTCGGCGCGACCAATTGGCAGCCGGACCGCGACCAGACGGTGCGGCGCGTGCCGCTCGTCGCCGGCGGGCCGTCGGGCGTCGTCCCGTCGCTGGCGCTGGAGGCGCTGCGCGTCGCGCAGGGCGCCTCCACCATCGTGATCCGCTCCTCCAACGCCAGCGGCGAGGCGGCGTTCGGCCGGCGCACCGGAGTGAATGCGGTGAAGGTGGGCGAGATCGAGATCGCCACCGGCGCCTCCGGGGACATTCGCCCCCGCTACGCCGCGGCTGCGCCGCAGCGGCGGGTCTCGGCCGCGGATGTGCTGACGGGGCGCGCGCCGCGCGCGGCGATCGACGGGCGCATCATTCTCATCGGCGTCGTCGCCGTCGGCGCTGGCGACATTCGGGCGACGCCGCTGGAGCCGGCGTCGGCGGGCGTCGACATTCACGCGCAGCTGCTCGAATCGCTGCTCTCGGGGGCGCTGCTGTCGCGGCCCGACTGGGCGCCGGGGCTGGAGCTCGTCGCCGCCGCGCTCGCCTATGCGCTGGTCGCGCTGGCGCTGCTCGTCGCCTCGCCCTTCGTCTCGGCGTCGGTCGCGGCGGGCGCCGTGGCCGCGATCTTCGGCGGCGCTTTTCTCGCCTTCGAGCGCCATGGCCTTCTGTTCGACCCGGCCTTTCCGAGCCTCGCCGCCGCGCTCGCCTATTCCGTCGGCGCGCTGACGCTGTGGCGCTTCGACCAGCTCCAGCGCCGGCGCGTGCACAACGCCTTCGGCAAATTCGTCGCGCCTGCCGTCGTCGACCGGCTCGTCGAGCATCCCGAGCGGCTGGCGCTCGGCGGCGAGACCCGCGAGCTCACTGTGATGTTCTCCGATCTGCGTGATTTCTCCGGCCTTTCCGAAGGCATGAGCGCGCAGGAGCTCACGCTGTTCATGAATGATTATCTGACGCCGATGACCGATGCGATCCTCGACAGCGACGGGACCATCGACAAATATGTCGGCGACGCCATCGTCGCCTTCTGGAACGCGCCGCTCGATGTCGCCGGCCATCCGCGCAAGGCGGCGCTTGCCGTGCTCGAGATGCGCGCCGCTCTCGCGCGGCTCAACGCCGAGCGCGCCGCAAGGGCCGCCGCGCAAGGGCGGACGCACCGGCCCGCGGCGATGGGCGTCGGCGTCAATCTCGGCCTGTGCAGTGTGGGCAATATGGGCTCGACGCGCCGCTTCGATTACTCCATCCTGGGCGATGACGTGAATCTGGCCTCGCGCCTCGAAGGATTGTGCAAGACGTTTCGCACCGACATCCTCGCCTCCGGCGCCGTGCGCCGCGCCGCTCCGGATCTCGCCTGGCTTCCGCTCGGAACGACGATCGTCGCCGGGCGCCGCGCGCCGACCGAGATATTCGCGCTGGCGGGCGACGCCTCGACCGCGGACAGCGCCGCCTTCGCGGACTGGCGGGATGCGCATGACGCGATGATGGCGAGCTATTTCCGCCGCGCTTTCGCCGAGGCGCGCGAGCGGGCGGCGGCGCTCCTCGCCCGCGTCGAGCCGCAATGGCGTGATCTCTATGGCGTGCTGCTGGAGCGTTTCGCCGCTCTCGAGCAGGCGGCGCCCGGCGACGATTGGACGCCGGCCTGGACGTCGAATCGCAAATAGAGGTTTTTTGGAAGAGGCGATGAACGAATCCATTCGCAAAAGATTCTGGCGAAGGGTGGAGAAGGCGCATCGGCCGGACGCCTACGCCATGCTCGACGCCGCCTATCGGCAGCCGCATCGCGCCTATCACACCTGGGAGCACGTCGACGCTCTGCTGGAGGGGCTCGAGCGTTTCGAGCGTCTCGCCGCCCGCCCCGATCTCATCGCCGCCGCCATCTTCTGGCACGACGCTGTCCATCGGGCGCGCGAGCCGGACGGGCGCCCGCGCGGCGACGCGCAGAATGTGCGCGACAGCGTGGAGATGTTTCGCCGCCATAGCCTGCTGCGCGCAGGCGAGGAGCAGGCGGTCGCCGATCTGGTGACGGCGACGGCGGATCACGCCCATGTGCGAGCGGCGACGCAGCATTATCCGGGATTTGCGGGCGATCTCGATCTCTTCGTCGATCTCGACCTCAGTCCGCTCGCGGCGCCCTGGGAGGATTTTCTCGATAATACGCGCAAGATCCGCAGCGAGTCGGTCGGCGTGGAGGAGACGAAATTCGCATCCGATCAAGCCGATCTGCTGGAGCGCTTCGCGCGGGAGGGAGCGCCGATCTACCGCCGCGCCGAGACGCGGGCGCTGTGGGACGCCGCCGCGCGCGGCAATCTCGAGCGCTGCATCCCGCGCTTGCGGGCGGCGGGCGGGAGAAGGTGAGGAACGGGCGCTCCTTTCTCCCGCGCGAAGCGCCGGTCATTCGTCCTCGCTGGCCGCGAGCTCGTCGAGCGCCCGCTGTCCTTCATCGAACGTCACGATCGTATCCGGAAGACCGACGAGAACGAGAGGACAGGGATTGCCGACGCCCCTGCGCACGCGATCCTCGAGCTTGCGCCAATGCGTGGTCGCCTCGCCGAACTTGTCGGCGACGAATTTATTGGTGAAGGCCTCGGCGAAGCTCAGGGGATCCTTGGCGCGGCTCGTCTGCTTGGCGATGGCGCTCCGCTGCTTGGCGGTCGGATCATAGCCCCATTGCCGGAGATCATCCAGGCGGTGAATTCGACGCTCGTCGATGAAGCGGCGCACCAATTCTCGCATGTTCTCGTGAAGCGATCGGCCGCGCGTCACGATGACGCCGACCGATATGGCGCCGTCGGCATGCAGGCGCTTGAAGTTCTCGAGGTCGCGATCATAGAAAGGATCCTTGTTGTTCCATTCGATCTCGAGCGCGATACGCGCGCCGTTTTCGAAGCTGCGCACGTGATCGACCTCGCGCGACTGACTCTCTTTCTGGATCCCGTTGATGCGCTTCTCCACGACGAAGCATGTCTTCACCCATCCTCTGGCCGCCAGCGCCTTTCGCAGCCGTTGCGTCCCTTTCGACTCGCCGCCGCCCCCGGCGATGATCTCCTCGATCGGTATGGTGGCCGCGGCGAGCGCATCCTCGAGCTCGTCGACCGCGCGGGGAAAGTCGACGGAGAGGATCGCCGCCGCATGAGACTGAAACTCGACCTGAAAGCCCTTGGCTATCAACCTATCCAGCATGGAGCGCGGCATATCGTCAGCGGTGTGGCAAGGATCTGTTCGGTCGGATGAGAGGATCACTCGGCGGCGTCGACGATGCGCCGCTCCGACGCGGAATTATGCGAGTAGGTGTCCCAGCTCGGCGCATAGCCGTCGTCGGCCTCATTGCCCCAGGCGGACCAATGCGGTCTCGTTCCGCGGGCGAACATCTCGAGATAGGGGCCGGGGCTGCAATCCTCGATCAGCCTGTATTGCTCGTCGGGCTTGCGCGAATGCTCGCGCTTGCGCGTCCCGATATAGTTCACCTGCGTGCGGCCGGGGGCCAGCGTTCTGGCGTTCTTTCCCTTCACTCCGAACAGCAGCAGCTCGGTGACATTGCGAAAGTAGAAGCCGACGCCGCGACCGTCCGATCCTCCGTCCTTGCGGAGCTTGTGCCAGACGATGTTGGACTTGTAGTCGAACCCCCAGGCCGCGAGCACTTTGATCCCCTCCGGCAGCAGGGCGTTCGGAACCCAGAGGTAGAGATGCGCCGTCGGCCTCACGATCGCCGCGACAGGCAACGCCGTGATCTCGTCGATCGTCATCGTGCCGTAACGCGACAAGCGGCGATGCTCGGGCGCCATCTTTCCGGTGCGATTGGTGAACCGCCAGGGCGGATCGGCCAGCACGGTGGCGAAGCGGCGCGCGCCCGCAAAGGCGATCAAATCAGAAGCGGCGTCCGGCTTCCCCTGTCTCGCCTGACCGGGACCGCCGTTTTCGCCCGCCGCCTTCGTCATGCTCTCGTCCCTTTTCCTGGCGCTCCCCCCTCTTGCCGAGGGCGCTTCGTCGACCTCGATGCGTCGGTGGGCGCCGAAGCGTGAACGGGCTCTCTATCGCCGCATGGCCCGCTCGCCCGCTGCTCGGAGGAGATACGCCAGAATCGATGCGGCGTTCGCGAGAGTCAATGTCCCATGTGCGGCCTCTCGAAGAACAGAACCGCTGAATCGGAGCGCTCGTCCGCAGAGCGCGACGCCAGCCTGATTTTTCGGACTGTATTCCTGCTGACGGCCTCCGCTGGCCGCCCTCCCGCCACGGGATGGCAGGGCCATAGCGCGACTCGTCCCGGCGCCCTTCCTTACTCCGCGTCGGGCTGGCGCGCGGGATGCGCGGCGGCGAAGGCCGGGTGGGCGGCGCAATGGGCTTCTATTGCCAGCAGCTTCGGCAGGCCGGCGAGCGGCGTCGCGAAGCGGCGCGCCGCGAACAGCTGCGGGACGAGGCAGACGTCGGCGAGCGTGGGCTCCGCGCCGAAGCAGAATGGGCCTCCGTCCACCAGACGCTCGATCGCCTCGAGCCCGCCGTTCAGCGCCCAATGGCGGACCCATGTATCGATCGCCTCCTCGCTCTGGCCGAGGCGCCCGCGCAGATAATCGAGCACGCGGCGATTGCCCAGCGGATGAATGTCGCAGGCGATGGCGAGAGCGACGCCGCGCACCCTGGCCGCGCGCAGAGGGTCGATGGGAATGAGCCGCGGCTGCGGCGCGAGCGTGTCGAGATATTCGATGATCGCCAGCGATTGGGCGAGCACGGTTCCGTCGTCGAGCTCGAGCGCCGGTGCGAGGCCTTGCGGATTTTTGGCGAGATAATCGGGAAGCCGCTGCTCGCCGCGCGCCAGATGCACGAACAGGCGCTCGACTGCGAGCCCTTTCAACGCCAGCGCGATGCGCACGCGATAAGCGGCCGAGGAGCGAAAATAATCGTAAAGCTTCATCGCGCGAATTCTCCCGAGGCCGGGCCTTCAAAATCGCCTGCGGTGCAATATGTCGAAAGGCGAATTCGAATTGCAAGGAGGCGCGAATGGAGCCTTCTCTCACGGCGCGAGCTTCCACGGCGCGAGCTTCGCCCGGCGCCGACAATCCGATGGGAACGGATGGTTTCGAATTCGTCGAATTCGCCCATCCCGATCCCGTCGCGCTCGCGGCGCAGTTCGAGCGGATGGGCTTCGTCGCCGTCGCCCGTCATCGCTCGAAGAATGTGACGCTCTATCGCCAGGGCGATGTGAATTATGTGCTGAACGCAGAGCCGGACAGCTTCGCCGCCGGTTTTGCGCGCGAGCACGGACCCTCGGCCTGCGCGATGGGCTTTCGCGTGGCCGATGCGGCCTTCGCATTCGGCCGCGCCGTCGATATGGGAGCGGCTCCGGCGCAGGCGAAGATCGGGCCCATGGAACTGAACATTCCGGCGATCGTCGGCGTCGGCGGCGCGCTGATCTATCTCGTCGATCGCTATGGCGACAAAGGCTCGATCTGGGACGTCGATTTCCGCTGGACGGACGAGCGTGACCCGCGCCCGCGCGGCGTCGGCCTCACGACGCTCGATCATCTGACGCATAATGTCTATCGCGGCCATATGGACGAATGGGCCGGATGGTACGAGCGCTTCTTCGACTTCCGGCAGATTCGCTATTTCGACATCGAGGGCAGGCTCACCGGCCTGCATTCGCGCGCCATGACCAGCCCTTGCGGAAAGATACGAATCCCGATCAACGAGAGCGTCGACGACAAGAGCCAGATCGAGGAATATCTTGCGGCCTACAAGGGCGAGGGGATTCAGCACATCGCCTGCGCCTGCGACGACATCTACGCCACGGTCGCCGCGCTGCGCGCGCGCGGGCTCGACTTCATGCCGGCGCCGCCCGACTCTTATTACGATCGGATCGACGAGCGCCTGCCCGGACATGGCGAGCCGGTGGAGAGATTGCGCGAGCTGGGACTGCTGATCGACGGCGTCGGCGGCGCGCAGCCCGAGCTCCTGCTGCAGATTTTTTCCAAGACGGTGATCGGTCCGATCTTCTTCGAGTTCATCCAGCGCAAGGGCGACGAAGGCTTCGGCGAGGGGAATTTTCGCGCGCTGTTCCAATCGATCGAGGACGATCAGGTGAAGCGCGGCGTGCTGACGGCGGGAGCTGCGCGATGAGGGGCGCTCGCCCTGCCTCCGCCATCTGTGGACAAGACGCGCGGCCCACCTCCCCCTCGAGGGGGGAGGTGGGCCGCCGCAGGCGGGCGGGAGGGGGTGACGCCCCGAGTCTCGGGCGTGGACCCCACCCCGTCCGGCTTCGCCGGCCGACCCTCCCCCTGCAGGGGAGTGTGGAGGTCGCGCCGCTGCGGGGCCGCGCGCCATGACCTCCGCCTATCTTTCCTCCGCCTCTCTTTCCGGCTTCGGCAATGAATTCGCCAGCGAGGCGCTGCCCGGCGCTCTGCCGGTCGGCCAGAACTCGCCGCAGCAATGCCCTTACAAGCTCTATGCGGAGCAAATCTCCGGCTCCGCCTTCACCGCGCCGCGCGGCGCCAATCTGCGCTCCTGGCTCTATCGCATTCGCCCCTCGGTGCGCCATTTCGGCCGTTTCGAGCGCGTCGATCTTCCCTTGTGGCGGAGCGCGCCGGCGCGCGAGGAGAGCGATCTGCCGATCGGGCAATTTCGCTGGGATCCGCCGCCCATGCCGCTCGGCGATCTCGGCTTCGTCGAGGGCGTGCGCAGCATGACGACGGCGGGCGACGTCGACGCGCGCCGCGGCATGTCGGCGGCGTTCTATTTCGCGACCCGCTCGATGATCGACGATTATTTCTACGACGCCGACGGCGAGCTCATGATCCTGCCGCAGGAGGGCGCGCTGCGCTTCGTCACCGAATTCGGCCGGCTCGAGGCGGCGCCGGGCGAGATCTGCGTCATTCCGCGCGGCGTGAAATTCCGCACCGAGCTCGCCGGCGCCGCGGCGCGCGGCTATGTGTGTGAGAATTACGGCGCGCCTTTCACGCTTCCCTATCGCGGGCCGATCGGCGCCAATGGCCTCGCCGAGGCGCGCGATTTTCTCGCGCCGGCCGCCGCCTTCGAGGACGAGGAGACGCCTTGCCGGCTCACGGTGAAATGGGGCGGCAAATTCTTCGCCTGCGGCCTCGATCATTCGCCGCTCGACGTCGTCGCCTGGCGCGGCAATCTCGCGCCCTACAAATATGACCTCACGCGCTTCTCGCCGGTCGGCGCCATTCGCTTCGACCATCCCGACCCGTCGATCTTCTGCGTGCTCACCTCGCCCTCGGGCGAGCCGGGCGTCGGCGACATCGATTTCGCGATCTTTCCCGAGCGCTGGCTCGTCGCCGAGCACAGCTTTCGTCCGCCCTGGTATCACGTCAATGTGATGAGCGAGTTCATGGGGCTCGTCTATGGGCGCTATGACGCCAAGCCGAGCGGCTTTGCGCCCGGCGGCGCGTCGCTGCACGGCGCCATGCTGCCGCATGGGCCGGACGCCGAGGCTTTCGCGCGGGCGAGCGAGGAGACGCTGGTGCCGGCCAAGCTCGGGGGGACGCTCGCCTTCATGCTGGAGACGCGCCTGCCCCAGCATCTCACCCATTACGCCGCGACTCTGCCGACGCTGCAGACCGATTACGCCGATTGCTGGTCAGGGCTGCCGCGGCGCTTCGACGGCGCGCCATGAGGGGCGTCGCATGAGTTCTTCCATCATGAGGCCCGCATGAAGCTCGCTTCGCTCCGCGGCGGCCGCGATGGACGGCTGGTCGTCGTCTCGAAGGATTTGACCCGCGCCGTCGAGGCCGCGGCGGTCGCGCCGACTCTGCAGGCCGCGCTCGATGATTGGGCGCAGGCCGCCCAGCGCCTCGCCGAGCTCGCCGAGGCGCTGGAGGCCGGGCGCGTTCCCGATTTTCGTTTTCGCGAGCACGAGTGTCTGTCGCCGCTGCCGCGCGCGTTTCAATGGGCGGACGGCTCGGCCTATGTCAATCACGTCGCTCTGGTGCGCAAGGCGCGCGGCGCCGAGATGCCGCCCTCCTTCTGGAGCGATCCGCTGATCTATCAGGGCGGCTCCGACGCCTTTCTCGCGCCGTGCGAAGCCATTCCCTTTCTCGACGAGAAGTTCGGGCTCGATCTCGAGGCGGAGGTCGCGGTGGTCACCGACGATGTCCCGCTCGGGGTGAGCGCCGGCGCGGCGCTGGCGCATGTCGCGCTGGCGATGCTGGTCAATGACGTGACCTTGCGCGGGCTCACGGCGAGCGAGCTCGCCAAGGGCTTCGGCTTCTTTCAGTCGAAGCCGGCGTCGGCCTTCTCGCCGGTGGCGGTGACGCCGGACGAGCTCGGCGCCGCCTGGCGCGGCGGCAAGCTGGCGCTGCCGCTGCTGTCCTTCGTCAATGACGCGCCGCTCGGCCGCCCCGACGCCGGCTGCGACATGACCTTCGATTTCGGCGCGCTGATCGCCCATGCGGCGCGGACGCGCGCGCTCGCGGCGGGCACGATCATCGGCTCCGGCACGGTGTCGAACCGCGCCGCGGACGGCGGGCCGGGTCGGCCGATCGCCGATGGCGGGCTCGGCTATTCCTGCATCGCCGAGCAGCGCGTCGTCGAGACCCTGCGCGGCGGCGCGCCGCGCACCCCGTTTCTGAAGCCGGGCGACCGGGTGCGGATCGAGATGCGCGACGGCCGCGGCCAGTCGATCTTCGGGGCGATCGAGCAGGTCGTCGCCGCGCGCGCGATGTGATTTGGCGTCGGCCGATCCGCTGGTGAGCGGCCGTGTCGGAGGAAGCGAGCCATGGGCGGAACAGCATCGGCCGGGGAGAGCATATCGATCGACGGGCTGCCCTTGCCGGCCTCGCGCGTCGCGCTCGGCACCTGGGCGATCGGCGGCTGGATGTGGGGCGGCAGCGACGAGCGCGCCGCCATCGCGACCATTCATGCGGCGCTCGATCACGGCGTCACGCTGATCGACACCGCGCCGGTCTATGGCTTCGGCCGCGCCGAGGAGATCGTCGGCAAGGCGCTCGCCGAGGGCGGACGGCGCCAGCGCGCGCTCATCGCCACCAAGGTCGGGCTCGACTGGAGCGACGGCAAGCCGTTCCGCAACGCCGGGCGGGCGCGAATCGAGACGGAGATCGAGGACTCGCTGCGGCGGCTGCGCACCGATGCGATCGACCTCTATCAGCTCCATTGGCCGGATCCGAAGACGCCGATCGAGGAGACGGCGGCGGCGATGGAGGATCTGCGCCGCGCGGGAAAGATTCGCGCGATCGGCGTCAGCAATTTGTCGCCGGAGCAGATGGACGCTTTCCGCGCCGTCGCGCCGCTGCAGACGGCGCAGCCTCCCTATAATTTGTTCGAGCGCGGGATCGAGGCCGATGTGCTGCCCTATTGCAGCCGCGAGCGCATCGTCACGCTCTGCTATGGCGCGCTGTGCCGCGGCCTGCTGGCGGGAACGATCACTCAGGAGACCCGTTTCGAAGGCGATGATCTGCGCCTGCGCGATCCGAAGTTCCGGGCACCGCGCTTGGCGCATTATCTCGATGCGGTGGCGCGGCTCGATCAATTCGCGCGGGAGACCTATGGCAAGCGCGTGATCCATCTCGCTCTGCGCTTCGTGCTCGACAAGGCCTGGACCAATATTGCGCTATGGGGCGCGCGCCGCCCCGAGCAGCTGGCGCCGATCGCCGAGCTCTCGGGCTGGCGGCTGGACGAAGCCGCGATGCAGGCGATCGATGCGATCCTCGCGGAGACGATCGTCGATCCCGTAGGGCCGGAGTTCATGGCGCCGCCGGCGCGGCGGGAAGGGGCGATCTACTGATCTCCTCGCCGTCCGAGGGCGGCGCTCCTCCAGGGGATAAGGAGCGCCGCCCAGTGACGGCCGATCTCAGGGAGCGCCATGGGACGCGGATGCGGCGTTCGACGCGCGCGGGTCCGATCGCTCTTTGGCGCTGGCGTCGGAAGATGTCCGACCCTGCCTTTCAACTCGGCCGACGGATTCCGCGAGCCTCGTCGGCTGCGAACCGCGTCTCGACGCCCATGGCCGGACCACATTGGGGGATGCGCCGAGAGGCGCTGCGGGCCGAACATGATTCTTGGCGTTCGAGACGCGGGGTCCGCCATCGCAGCCGGCGAGAGCCCGCGGAAATCCTCCGCAAGCCGTCTCGCGTCAGGGAGACATGCGCGAGACGAGCGCCCTGCGGATTCCTCTGCACGTGGCGCCTAGAGAGACAGGCGCAGGCGAGCGGGAATGCGTCAGGGGATGTCGGGCGCGCGATGCGGCGCGCCGTCGACGGTGCGTATCAGGCGAGGACCGGCGGCGCCCGGGAGCGAAGATTATCGGGGCTGTCGTCGAGATCGCGGCCGAGCCGCGCGGCAAATTCAAAACGAGTCGAAATCTCGAAGCGATAAACGATGTGCGTGATGATGCTCGGCAAAATCGGCGGGGCGCTGGAGACGCAGGCGTCGCAGCAGGCGACGAAGGGCGTCGGCGCCGTTCCCTTGGCCTTATCGCCGTCATGGCAGAAATCGGCGCGATCGGCGAAAACGCTGACGCCCGCTCCGCCATGGCCGCGATGAGATGCGAAGCCGAAGGCGCCAACGACGATCGTCAGCGCATAAAGCGCAACGGCGAGCCGTTTGAAATGGAGCGATCGGAGCATCTCGGCCATAGGGTTCAGCTTTGCATTCATCGACAATCGAGTCAAGAAAAGCTTTCCTCGACTGGTCGAAATCACTATAGCCGCTGCGCCGCGCGCCGCGCGCGTCGCTTCTGCAGCCAGCGAATGACGCCGGTGACGAAGAGCAGCACGCAGAGGAGGCCGCTCGCCAACACCAGGAGGCGCCCGGTCAGGCCGAACGCCCGGCCGGAATGGAGCGGCCATTGCCAGCGCAGAAAGGCGTCGCCGGCCGTGCCCTGCGTGACGTCGTCGATGCTCAGAACCGCGGCCGAATAGCGATCGACGAGCAGCGAGCGCGAGCGGATGAAGGGGCCGACGCCGGTCACATCGTCCTGATAGACGGTGAACACGCCCTGCTCGCCGCCCGGAAAATCGACCCGCTCCACATGCCCCTCCGGCGAGCGCGCATGCGCCGCGGCGACGGCGGCCGGAAAGCCGATGCTCGAGCGTCCCGCCGCCGGCTCGGATGCGCGCGTGGGGCGTCCGCCGTCGGTCAAGGGCGCGACATGATCGACGATCCAGAGGAAGGGCGTCGGCAGATTCATGTAGACGCCCGACATCAGCACGGCGAGCAGCACGGCGGCCGAATAGACGCCGCCGAGCTTGTGGAGATCATAATTGAGGCGCTCCGCGCGCGCGCCGCGCTTCAGGGTGAGCGCGACGATCCATTTGCCGGGCGCAGGCCACCAGAGATAGACGCCGGCGAGAGTGGAGATCATCAGCAGGATCGCCGCGACGCCGACGACGACGCCCCCGTCGTCGGCGAGATCGCTGAGCAGCAGCGACCAGTGCAGCTGAAAGAGAAAGCCCATCAGCGCATGGCGGAACGGGCTCACCTTGGAATAGTAGAGACGATCAGCGGTCTTCGTCGCGTCATAGGGGTCGATTCCGAATCTGCGCGTCTCGCCGTCGAGGTCGTAATAGAAGAGATAGCTCGAGCGCTCGTCGCGCGGCAGCCAGACATGGGTGATCTTTCCCTCCGCGGGCGTCGCGGCGATCATCGCCCGCTCGATTCTCTCCAGCGGCGCGAAGGCGGCCGCGCCGCCGGCGCGCGCCGCGACAATGCGCAATTGCGGATCGAGCCAGGCGTCGACCTCGTGCCAGAACACGAGAATGCCGCCCGTGACGCCGATCACCACCAGCATCGCTCCGGCGACGAGGCCGATGTAGAGATGCACGTCGAGCCACAGCTTGCGCCACTCCTTGCGCGAGCGGCGCGCGCGAGCGTCATGCGGAGCGTTGTCGAGCATGTCCCGTTCCTTTCTGAAAAAATCGCGCGCGAAGCATGTCGGTTCGACATTCGCATTGCGGCCGCGTCGATCCTGCGAGCGAGGGCGCGCCCCTCTCCGGACGGCTGAGGGAGTCGCTCATTTCCAGGATGTCGTCATGGCCGGGCTCGTCCCACGGCTGTCCGGTTCAAGATAGGCATAGTATTATCTCGTATTGGCGTGGGTCCGGCTTGTTATTCGGCGTCGGC
>NZ_JAINDZ010000018.1 GCF_019802345.1 Methylosinus sp. Sm6
CAATACGAGATAATACTATGCCTATCTTGAACCGGACAGCCGTGGGCTCGTCCCGGCCATCCACGCCGCAACGCCGATGTTTCTCGCAAATTCGTGCGCGGCGTCGACGCCGCGGCGATGGCGCTTTCCAAAAATATCTCAGTGGCTTGGCGTGGATGGCCGGGACAAGCCCGGCCATGCTGTGCATTCCAAGATGTGTGCATGCGGTAGCTCTCCGCTCCGGCGTCACAGCTCGCAGCGCATGGTGAGGGCCGCCTGCCGCTCGCCGGAGGGGCGCTTGTAATAATTCTCGCGCCGGCCGATCGTCTTGAAGCCCAGGCGTTCGTAGACTTTCAGCGCCGCCGCATTGTCCTCGCCGACCTCGAGGAAGATCAGCCGCGCCCCGCCGCGCTCGAGATTGGTGAGATGCGCGGCCAGCAGCGCGCGCCCGAGGCCGGCGCCGCGCCGTTTCGGATCGACGGCGAAGGTCAATATCTCGGCGTCCGGCGGCAGCAGCCGGGAGAGCGCCATGCCGCCGACCTCGTCCTTCAGCAGCTTCTCGTTGAAGGCGCCGTCGGCGAGGACATGCGGATCGGTCAGCATGCTCTCGAAATCGATCTTCGACCAGGGAAAGGCGAAGGAGGCCGCATGGAGACGCGCGCAATCATCGGCGTGCTCCGCGCCGAGCGGGCGGATGACGAATCGCGGCTGCGGAAAGAGCGTCGAGATCAAGCTCATCGCCGGCGGGCTCACGCTCCGGCGGGGGCTTCGGCCGCCGCGCGGCCCTGGGGCTTGGCGTCCGGAGCTTTCAGATAGAGCGGGCGCGCCGGGGCCGTGTCGGGGTTGGCGGCGAGGCCGAGCCGCGCCACCAGCGCGATATCCGGAGCCGCCCGCGCATCGGCGATCTCGGCGGCGACGCCGGAGGCGCGCGCCTCGGCGGCGAGCAGCGGCGCGCCCGAGCCGACCAGCTTCAGCGGCCCGTCGCCGAGAGCGCGCAGCGCCTCATGCGCGCCGACGCGGCGCGGCGTCAGCAGCGTCCGTCCGTCCGGGCCATAGGCGGTCACATAGACCTGGCCGTGGCGCGCATCGATCGCCGCGGCGACGACGCCGTCGAAGGGCTCGAGAATATGCGGCGCCGCCAGCGCCGCCAGCGTCGAGACGCCGACGATGGGCGCGCGCAGCGCCAGCGCGATCGCCTGGCCGGCGGCGAGGCCGATGCGAATGCCGGTGAAGGAGCCGGGCCCGACGGTGACGGCGACGCGCTCGATCGAGGCGAAGCCGCCGCCCGCCGCGACGACGCGCTCGAGCAGCGGCAGCAGCGCTTCCGCATGGCCCCGCTCCATCGGCGCCGACTCGCAGGAGAGCGGCGCGGCGATGTCCGAATCGATCACGCAGGCGGAGACGGCGGGCAGCGCCGTGTCGATGGCGAGGAGTTTCATCGGCTGCCGATTATGACGCTTTTCGCGCGCCGATCAACGCGGGTCTCACACCTGCTCCACGCTTCGCACCTGCGGAACGTAATGACGCAGCAGATTTTCGACGCCGTTCTTCAGCGTGGCGGAGGAGGAGGGGCAGCCGGAGCAGGAGCCCTTCATGGCGAGATAGACGATCCCGTCGCGAAAGCCGCGGAAGGCGATGTCGCCGCCGTCCCTGGCCACGGCCGGGCGCACGCGGGTGACGAGCATCTCCTTGATGGTCGCGACGGTTTCGGCGTCGGCCGCGTCGAAGAATTCGGCGGGGGCGGCCTCGGCGGCGTCCAGAACAATGGGCGCGCCGGAGGTGAAATGCTCCATGATGGCGCCGAGCACGGCCGGCTTCAGATGCGCCCATTCGGCGTCCGCTTTGGTGACGGAGACGAAATCCGGGCCGAACATGACGGTCTCGACGCCGTTGATGGCGAGCAGCGCGCCGGCCAGCGGCGAGGCGGCGGCGGCCTCCGCGTCGCGGAACTCGCGCGCGCCCTCGGCGAGCACGGGGCGGCCGGGCAGGAATTTCAGCGTGGAAGGGTTGGGGGTGGTTTCGGTCAGGATGAACATGGGTCGTCTCCGCAGCGTCCGGTTCAAGGCCGGCGTGGCGATAAGGCGTTCTGTCTAACATGAAATAGGGAGCGTCGCAGCAAGACCGCGCAGGCGGCGGAGCGGCGGACCGCATATCCGCCGCGCGCCGGGAGTTCCGCCGGCGCGGGCGTCGAATTGCCCCGGGCGCGATAAAATTTACGCTCTCGCAGGCATTTGGCGCCGATGCTGTCGCAAGCATTCGCTGGCAAGCATTCGCTGAGAGGTGCAAAGGTGAGGGCAAAGCTCATTTCCGCCGCAGCCGGTTGCGCGGCCGCCGCCATGGCATGTCTTTCGTTCGGATTTTCGGCGGAGGCGTGCAGCCTGATCCTGTGGAACACGAACGACCAGGCCATCGTCGCCGCACGGACATGGGACCTGTACATCGACGAGAAGCCGCGCCTCGCCTATCTGCCGCGAGGCGTTGCGCACCTTGGAGTCGCCGAGGGCAATGCGGCGCGGTGGACCTCGAAATTTGCGAGCGCGGTGCTGACCGCCTTCGATTCTGGCTCGGGCGACGGCATGAACGAGGCCGGGCTCAGCGCGCATCTCCTCTATCTGCATGGCGCCGAATACGAGCCTGCCGACGATCGTCCCGGCGTTGCAAACCTCCTGTGGGCGCAGTACGTCCTGGACAACTACGCCACGGTGACCGAGGCCCTGGCCGGCCTCGAGACGGTCCGGGTCGTCTCGACCAAGGCTCTCGGGCGCGAATGGCCAGTGCATCTCGCCATCGAGGACGCCTCCGGCGACAGCGCCGTGCTGGAGTTCGTAAAGGGTAGGCTGGTCGTGCATCACGGCAAGGACGTCACCGTGATGACCAACGAGCCGCCGTTGGACGAGCAGCTGGCCAATCTGAAGCGCTACATTCCGTTCGGCGGCAAGCTGACGATGCCGGGCGACATCGACCCCATGAGCCGTTTCGTCCGCGCCTCCTCCTACCTGAAGACTCTGCCGAAGCCGGCGGACCGCTATGAGGCGGTGAGCCATCTCGCCGGGGTCGCCCGCAATGTCGCCGTGCCATTCGGGGCGCTCGACACGTCCGGCGGCGAATCAACGGACACTTGGCCGACCCGATGGAGCACGGTCGTGGACCTCACCCACAAGGTCTATTATGTCATGCCCGTCAACAGTCCGGCCGTGTTCTGGGTGGACTTCGCACAGCTCGACGCTCGATCCTCGAAGATTCTCGCCGTCGATCCATACGACATCGGGCTCAGCGGCGATGTTTCCGCGCGGCTGAACAGCTCTTCACCCATGCAGAGGCCGTTTCCGCTCGCGCCCTGACGCGCGCGACCCGAACCATTATCGGGATCGCGCGCCTATCCTCGGGGACCCGTCGGGAAAGCGTCCGCTACCTCACGATCCGCGCCGGCGTCCAGCCGAGCCGGCGGCGCGCCTCGCGCTCGGCGCGCGTCTCCGAGTCGAAATCCGTGAGGACGGGCGCAGCGGAAAAGGCGTCGCGCGCGTCGAGCGCGTTGACGTTGACGACGCCGAAGAGGGCGCCGCCATCGGCCCAGCTCGCCGCGACATAGCATCCGCAGCGGGGGCAGACATGGAAATCGGTGATCCCCATCGCGAAACGATAGGGCGTCGCCTCGCGCGGGGCGACGATCTCCAACAGTCCGCTCGGATCGGACACGACGCGGGCGGCGTGGCGCAGGCAGAAGCCGCAGGAGTCACGGCGGGGAATGAGCTCGCTCGGCGCGAGCGTCGTGCGCAAGCGCACGCCGAGCCAGCCGCAGTGACAGCCTCCGGAAAATAATCGGGTCACGAGCGGCGTCTCCGCTGATCGAGAGCGTGAAAATGATCGATATCACGGCTCTGGCGTCGCCGCGCCGCGGAAAGCGCCGATGTTTTCATGCTTTCCCGTTCCGGCGGATTCGGTTAGAATTTCAATATTGGCAGTGCGTTTTTCGGGTCGGACATATTTGGGCAGGAGCATAGGATGAGGGCCATTCAAGCCAGAAGAAAAACGGCTGTCGCTGCGTTCGACGTCGAAACTTTCATGGAAAATCTCGCGAGCAAGGGAGTGGTTCTCGGGGTCTATTGTGACGCCTTCGTCCGCGCCTCGCGCACCGCCGAGCTCTCCGACGAGGATCACGCGGCGCTGACCACGCATAAATCGGAAATCGTCAAATTTCTATTGTGCAATATGAAGCCGGTGTAGCGAGCCTGCCGCCTCGACCGATTCTCGAGGCGCCGTCGCGGCGGCGCGTTCCCCGCCGAGCGGCCGTTTCGGGGGCGTCTGTCGACGCCCCCTCAAGGATTCCGCCTACCTTGCCTTCGACCCCGTATGGACGATCGTGCCCACATGCTCGCCGCGCAGAGCGGCGGTGAGCCGTCCGGGCGCGAGGCCGTTCACCACCTGCACGCGCTCGATGTGGCGCGCGGTCGCCATCACCTCGAGCAGCGCGCGGTCGAACGGCAGGGAGGCGCTCTGCTCGGCGAGCTCGGCGGCGCTCGTCTCGGCGAGGAGCTTCGCGTCTTTGCCCTCCGGCCCTTTGGGGTCGGTCGTGTAGACGCCGTCGACGTCCTCCACGATCGTCAGCCCCGCCGCGCCGAAGGCGTCGGCGAGCAGGAAGGCGCCCGTGTCGGCCCGATGCGGCGGAATGCGCGAGGTCGGAAACTCATGATGGTGATAGGGCGGAAACGCGCTGCCCACCACCGCCCGCGCCGCGGACAGATGGATGGCCAGCTGTTTCGCGATCGTCGGATGCTCGACATAGGAGACGCCCTCCGGCGCGAGCAGAGAGGCGAGGATATGGCCGTTCTGGCCGGCCTCGCTGGCGGCGAGCGGGGCGAGCGAGCCGACCGGCAGGCCGAGGTCGAGCCCCACGCCATAGAGATGGCGCGCGCGAATGCCCGCGCCGGTCAGGATGAGCAGCCGGTGCTCCGGCAGGAGCTTGCGGATCTCGTCGACGATCGGAAGGATCGCCTCGGCGCCGCGATCCATGATGGAGCGTCCGCCGATCTTCACCACCTGCAGCCAGGGCAGGAGGCGGATCGGGCGCCGCCCGGCGACGGGGCGGGTCAGATCGCCGTCGAGCAGGGTCTGGCGCGCGAGCGGCGAGGCGACGTGCTTGATGGTGTCGGCAGTATCGGTCATGGTGTTCAGCTCGCGGTGATGATGGTCCCGACATGCTCGCCGGCGAGCGCGCGGGTGAGATTGCCGGGGACGAGGCCGTTCACGACCTGCGCCTCGCGCACATGGCGCGCCGACTTCAGGAGATCGAGCAGCGGGAACTCGAGAATGGAGTCGTGCAGGCCCTTCGCCTTCATCTCGTCGACCGAAATCTTCGGGATGAATTTCGCGTCCTTCGCCGTCTTCGGATTGGCGGTGAAGAGGCCCTGCTCGTCCTTCACGAAGATCATCGCCTTGCAGCCGAATTGCTCGGCGAGCAGGAAGCAGCCGGCGTCGGTGCGATAGGGCGGGATGACGCCTTCGGCCGCGGGGCGCATCCAAAGGGTGTAGGGCGGCATGCCGCTGAAGACGACGGCGTTGACCTCGGCGAGATAGAGCGGAACGGCCGACAACCCGGCGCCGTCCACCGCGGAGATTCCATGCTTGGCGAGGAGCTGGCCGAGCATGGCGGCGTTCTGATCGGCGACCGAGGCGCCGAGCTGCGAGAGCACGCCGGCCGGCAGGCCGAGCCCGGCGGCGATCGAATAGAGGTGCCGCGCCCGCGTGCCGGCGCCGGTGCCGATCAGCATCTTATGCGTCTTGCGGGCGGCGACGATCTCGTCGACCAGCGGATAGACCGCGGCGCGGCCGCGGTCGATGACGCTCTGTCCGCCGATCTTGATTACCGTGGCGTCCGGCAGGATGCGGAAATCGGCCGCCGCCTCGGCCGCCGCGAGAAGTCCCGCGTCGGTCAGCGACCGCTGCATGAGGAGCGCTTCGAGCTCCGCCGTCGAATTGGTCATACTTCGCCTTTCATCGCTTCGATTCGGCAATATTCTCAGAGGCCTGTCGATACTCCTCCGGGCGGCGGGCCCGCAACATGCGAAATTCCTGCGAGATCATCGCGCAATTGGAGAAAACGACGATGGTTTTACTTTGCAGAAAAAAACCACACGAAAAGCAAATCACCCGTTTTGGGCGCCCGAAGCTTCGCGCCCTCCGCCCGCAGATCGCGGCCCTGTGGCGAATCTGCGTATTTACACCCGGTCATGCTCCTGTAGCGTTCGAGCGGCGACATCGCGCGCGAGCGCGAAGGCGCGGCGAGTCTCCAGCCGAGGGATTTTCACATGGTCGTCGTCACTTTCGCCGGTCGAGCCGGCCGCCGCGAGGAAAAGCCCCCGATCGCGCAGGCTCCGCCCTCCGCTCCGGCCGCGCCCGTCGAGGAGCCGCCGCGCCGAACCTCCTACGTGGTGGGCGACGTCCCCTCCTTCGACACGCTCGACCGCGCCGCCCGCGCCATTGCGGCGCGCTTCACTCAAGGCGTTTCGCCGCTCGCGCAAATGTCGGCCTGGCTGGACTGGGCGACTCACCTCTCTCTCGCGCCGGGGCGGCAGATCGAATTGGGGCTGGCCGCCGCGCAGAGCGCCGCCGCGCTCGCGCATTTTTCGGCGCATGCGCTCGCGGGCGAGACCGCGGCGGGGCCCTTCGCGCCCGAGCCGCATGATCGGCGCTTTTCCGATCCGGGCTGGGAGGCGCCGCCCTTCTCGCTATGGAAACAGAGCTTCCTCGCGGCCGAGAGCTGGTGGCGCCGCGCGACGCGCGAGACGCGCGGCATGACGCCGAGGGACGCCGCCCGCGTCGGCTTCATGGCCGAGCAATGGCTCGGCGCGTTCTCGCCCTCTAATATCGCCTGGCTCAATCCGACCGTGATCGAGCGCACGCAGGAGCAGGGCGGCGCCAATCTCATCCGCGGCGCCGAAAATTTCTTCGAGGATGCGATGCGCGCGCTCGCGCACGCGCCGAACGGCCATGGCGGTTTCGAGACCGGCGTCGACGTGGCGTCGACGCCGGGCGAGGTGATCTTCCGCAATGAGCTGATCGAGCTCATCCAATATGGGCCGTCGACGGAAACCGTCCACGCCGAGCCGATCCTGATCGTCCCGGCCTGGATCATGAAATATTACGTGCTGGACCTGCGGCCGCAGAACTCGCTCGCGCGCTATCTCGTCGCGCAGGGCTTCACCGTCTTCATGATCTCCTGGCGCAATCCCGGTCCCGAGGACCGCGACGTCGCCTTCGACGATTATCGCGTCGCCGGCGTGCTGGCGGCGCTCTCGGCCATCGGCGCCGTGCTGCCCGGGCGTAAGCTCCACGCCTGCGGCTATTGCCTCGGCGGCACGCTGCTCGCCATCGCCGCCGCCGCCATGGCGCGCGACGGCGACGGGCGCTTGGCCTCGATCACCCTGCTTGCGGCGCAGACGGATTTCAGCGAGCCGGGCGAGCTGATGCTGTTCGTCGACGCGGCGCAGGTCGCCTTTCTCGAGGATATGATGTGGGACCAGGGCGTGCTCGACACGCGCCAGATGGCGGGCGCCTTCGCGGCTCTGCGCTCGAACGAGCTCGTCTGGGGCAAGGCGGTGCAGGACTATCTGCTCGGCGAGCGCCGGACGCCCAACGACCTCATGGCCTGGAGCGCCGATCAGACCCGCATGCCCTATGCGATGCATGCGCAATATCTGCGCGGGCTGTTCCTCGAGAACCGGCTGACGGCGGGACGCTATGCGGTGGAGGGGGAGGTCGTCGCGCTGAAGGATATTTCCGCGCCCATGTTCGTCGTCGGAACCGAGAGCGATCATATCGCGCCCTGGCGCTCGGTCTATAAGGCGAGCCTGTTCACAGATTGCGAGCTGACCTTCGTGCTGACCATTGGCGGCCACAACGCCGGCGTCGTCTCGGAGCCCGGCCATCGTGGCCGCTATTATCATATCGGCCTGCGCCGGGCCGGGGACCTCTATGTCGGACCGGAAAAATGGCTCGCCCGCGCGCATCGCGTCGAGGGCTCCTGGTGGCCGGAATGGGCCGCCTGGCTCGCCGCCCGCAGCAGCGCGCAGCGCGTCGCGCCGCCGCCGATGGGGGCGCACGGCTATCCGCCGCTCTATCCGGCGCCGGGCCGTTACGTCCATCAGCCGTGACGCGCTCGACGTGACGGAAAATCCTTGCCAATATCGCCCGGGGCAAGGACATGATGGGGGATGTCTCGCCTCTCTGGCGGAGAGAGGCGCGATCCTTCTTTGCCCATTCGACGGCAGGAAGGGGCGAACCGCCTTGAGCTCATTGCAGCGTATCCCGTTTTTTGAAGGACTCGACGCCGAGGAGGCCGAGCGCGTCGCGCGCCGATGCGTGTTTCGGCGCTATGACGAGCGCGAGCTCGTCGTCGACTATGACGATCCTTCCAACGACGTCTATTTCATCGTCTCGGGCGAGCTGCGCGTGCTGATCCGCACCCCGGCGGGCAAGGAGGTCATTTTGACCGACCTGCGGGCGGGCCAGTTCTTCGGCGAGATGGCGGCGGTCGACGGCGCCGTGCGCTCGGCCAATGTGTCGGCGCTGACGCGCGCGGAACTCTGCATCATGTCGGCGTCCGTGTTCAAGACCGTCGTCTTCTCGCAGCCGGCGGTGTGCGAGCGGCTGCTGCGCCTCCTCACCAAGCGCGTGCGCGATCTCAATGCGCGCATCTTCGAGCGCTCGGTGCTCGATCTGAAGCACCGGCTCTATGCGGAGCTGCTGCGCCTCGCCGCGCCGCGCAAGGGCTTCGACGGCCAGTCGATCATTTCGCCGCCGCCGCTGCAGCACGATCTCGCCGCCCGCATCGGCTGCCGCCGCGAGCAGGTCAATCGCGAGGTGCAGGCGATGGTGCAGGAGGGCCTCGCCGAGAAGGTCAGGGGCGGGCTGGTGCTGCTGCGTCCGGCCTTGCTCGAGCAGCGCGTGTCGGAGAGCCTCGAGCAGGCGGGCTGACGAGGGAGGCGATCAAAGAGCGAGCCTCTCAGGCTCGCGGTCCAACCCCGGCCTCTGGACCGCGAGCCTGAGAGGCTCGCTCTTCGCGCCCCGGCCGGCGTGCGAGCGCCAATTGCCGTCGAGCGGGGCTCGCTTCGTCGAACAATGCCCCAAAAGAAGAACGGCGCCCGTGGGCGCCGTTCGCGGTCTTGCGCGGGTGGGCGGCTTTGGATCAGTAGTTGTAGGCGCGCTCGCCGTGTTCGGCGATGTCGAGCCCTTCGCGCTCCTGATCCGGGGCGACGCGCAGACCGATGATCACGTCGACGAGCTTGAAGAGGATCGCCGAGCCGACGCCCGAGTAGAGGATCGTCGCGCCGACGGCGGTCGCCTGCGAGATCATCTGCTGGGCCATGTCGTATTTGCCGGCGAAATTCTCGCCGATGTTGGTGTAGTCGACGACGCCTGTGCCGCCGAGGTCGGGGCTCACCAGAATGCCGGTGGCCAGAGCGCCGGTGATGCCGCCGATGGCGTGCACGCCGAACACGTCGAGCGAGTCGTCATAGCCGAAGAAGTTCTTCACCTTGGAGACGAAGAACAGGCTGATCGGCGAGACGATCAGGCCGAGCACGATCGAGCCGATCGGGCCGGCGAAGCCGGAGGCCGGCGTCACCGCGACGAGACCGGCGACCGCGCCCGAGATGAGGCCGAGCAGCGAGGGCTTGCCCTTGAGCGCCCATTCGGTCAGCAGCCAGGAGAGGCCCGCCGCGGCGGTCGCCACCATGGTGTTGACGAAGGCGAGCGCCGTCGTGCCATTGGCCTCGAGGTTGGAGCCGGCGTTGAAGCCGAACCAGCCGACCCACAGCAGCGAGGCGCCGACCATGGACAGCGTCAGCGAGTGGGGCGGCAGGGCCTCCTTGCCATAGCCGATGCGCTTGCCGATGATCAACGCGCCGACGAAGCCGGCGATGCCGGCGTTGATGTGGACGACGGTGCCGCCGGCGAAGTCCAGCGCGCCCGTGCCGTGCATCCAGGGCGCGAGGCCGCCGGCGATCCAGCCGACCGAAGCCATGATGGCGTCGATATCGCCCTGCGCGGCCGCCTTCGCCTCTTCCGTTCCGGCGCCGGCGAGCTTGGTGGCCGCGTCGACCAGCGCGTTCGGATCGGCGACGCCCCACACCCAATGCGCGATCGGGAAGTAGATGATGGTCACCCAGAGGAGGACGAAGACGAAGGCCGCCGAGAATTTGATGCGCTCGGCGAAGGCGCCGATGATCAGCGCCGGCGTGATCATGGCGAAGGTCATCTGGAACACGAAATAGGCGTATTCCGGAATCACGACGCCGGGCGTGAAGGTCGGCACGTTGGACGAGGCGTCGACGCCCTTGAGGAACAGCTTGTTGATTCCGCCGATGTAGTTATTCAGCGAGCCGCCGTCGCCGAAGGCCAGCGAATAGCCGTAGAACGTCCACAGCACGCCGACGAGCGAGACGATGGCGAAGGTCTGCGTCAGCACCGACAGCGCGTTCTTCGAGCGCACGAGGCCGCCATAGAACAGCGCGAGGCCGGGAATCGACATCATCAGCACGAGCAGGGAAGAGACCAGCATCCAAGCGGTGTCGCCGGGCTTGGGAGTGGGAGCGTCGCCTGCGAAGGCGGGCTCGGCGGCGACGATCGCGAGGCCGATGAGTGTCGAAGCCGCGGACAGGCTTCGAGGCAGACGAAGTCTCATTGGGAACTCCTGGTGATTTTTCGTGAGAATGTCAGAGCGCGTCGGCGTCGCGCTCGCCGGTGCGGATGCGGATCGTCTGCTCGAGCGGAAGGACGAAAATCTTGCCGTCGCCGATCTGTCCGGTGTGAGCCGCCGTCGTGATCGCCTCGATCGCCTTGGCGACGAGCTCCGAGGTCACCGCCACCTCGATTTTCAGCTTCGGCAGAAAGCTCACGGCGTATTCGGCGCCGCGGTAGATCTCGGTGTGTCCCTTTTGCCGTCCATATCCCTTGACTTCCGTCACGGTGAGGCCGTGCACGCCGATATTCGTCAACGCGTCGCGGACCTCATCGAGCTTGAAGGGCTTGATGATCGCTGTCACGATTTTCATCTGCCTATCCTATGTTTTTTGACCTTCATGGCGAGTGACGGAGCGTCGAGGACGACGGCGTCTACGCGGGCGATGGCCTGAACGAGCACCGTCGTGCTCACGGCCCCGGCCTTCAAATGGCGTGCCAGAGAGGAGAAGCTGCGCCCGTGGCGGCGCGTCGCAGGGCTATGGCGGCGAAACTGCGCGGGGTCGCGCGCTCGGTTCCGTCTCCACGCAATGGCGTGGCCTCGATGTCGGCGGCAAATGATGCGACGACGCCGGATGGGCGCCCGGAATCGTGCAGCCGGCGCCCAGCCGATAAGCACATCGGGGCTCAGCTCCGCGCCGGACGCTCTCGAATAAGCCCTTCCTGCGCGACCGACGCGACGAGTCGGCCATCCTGCGCGTAGACGAGGCCGCGCGTCAGCGCGCGCGCGCCGGCCGAGGTCGGACTGTCCTGCGCATAGAGCAGCCATTCGTCGGCGCGGAACGGGCGATGGAACCAGACGGCGTGATCGAGGCTCGCCACCTGCAGATCGCGCTCGAAGATCGAGCGGCCGTGAACGACCAGCGCCGCATTGAGCAGCGTCATGTCCGACAGATAGGCGAGCACGCTGCGATGCGTGGCGTCGTCGTCCGGCAGCGCGCCCACCACGCGGAACCAGATGAATTGTTGTGCAGGCGCTTGCGGTGTGTTCGAAAAATAGGCGTTCGCATCGGCGAAACGAATGTCGACGGCCGCCGTCCGCGCGATGCACTCCGCGGCCATGGGCGGCAGGAAGGATGCGAAGCGCTCGGCCAGCGCGCTCGTCGTCGGCAGGCTCTCGGGCGGCGGCGCCGCCGGCGCCGGAAAGGCATGCTCGAGACCCGGCTCGACGATCTGGAACGACGCCTCCAGCGAGAAGATGGCGCGCTCCTTCTGGGTCGCGACGACGCGCCGCGTCGTGAAGCTCGCCCCGTCGCGCACGCGCTCGACCGTGTAGTCGATCGGCGCGGCGGCGTCGCCGGCGAGAATGAAATAGGCATGCAGCGAATGCGCGAGACGCTCGCGCGGGGTCGTGCGCTGCGCCGCGACGAGCGCCTGTCCCACCGCCTGACCGCCATAGACGCGCCCCGTCGCCCAAGGGCTGCGGCCGCGGAAACGATCCTCGCCGATCTCCTCGAGATCGAGGACCTGGAGCAGCGCGCTCGGCGCGCGCGGCTCATCGGGCGCGGCGGCGCTCAATCGATCCGCCGCGCTTCTTCCGGCAGCATGATGGGGATGCCGTCGCGGATCGGATAGGCGAGGCGCGCCGGGCGCGAGATCAGCTCCTGCCGCGCCGCGTCATATTCGAGCGTCGACTTGGTCAAGGGGCAGACGAGAATTTCGAGCAGGCGGGGATCGACCTTCGTCGCCTCCGGCGCGGGCGCCTCCTCGGCGGGCTCGCCTTGCTTGTCTGCGTCGTCGGTCATAGCGATTGCTCTCCTGCTGCGGCGAAGCGCTCTCGCGCGCGGCCCCTCAGTGGAAGTGGGGCGGCTCGTCGCTGTTCTGCGCGAGGTCGAGCTCGGCCAGAGCGACCAGCATCTCGGCGCGAGATTTGAGGTCGATCGCCTCGAGCAGCGCCTGCTTCTCATCGGCGCCGAACGGGCTCATCATCGCCAGCGCATTGACCAACGCCTCATTGGGCGCCGCGTCGATGCTCGTCCAGTCGACTTCGAGCTTGGACCCATCGGCGAATTCGCGCAACATGCGGATCATACCGGAGCGATCCACGTCGTTCTCGCCTGCGCCCGGCTCGAGATCGAGGAGAAAACGCTCGTAGCTGACGCGGCAATTGCGATAGGCGAGCGTCGCCGGCAGCTCCTCGACGATGTCGAATCGGGAGATCCCCGTGAGCGAGATCAAATAGCGGCCGTCGCCCGTCTCGAGGAAGCGCGTGATGCGTCCGGCGCAGCCGATCCGGTGCAGAGCGGGCGCGGCGTCATGCTCGTCGTGACCGGGCAGGGGCTGGATCATGCCGATGATGCGCTGCGAGGCGATGGCGTCGTCGACCATGGCGAGATAGCGCGGCTCGAAAATATTGAGCGGCAGCTCGCCGCGCGGCAGCAGCAGCGCGCGCGTCAGCGGAAACACCGGAAGGATGTCCGGCAATGCGCTCGCATCTCTATAGGGACGGTTGACGCTCATTTCGGCCGCGCAGCGTTCGACGCCACTCCTTCAGGTCGTCAGGAGAACAACAGCGACGACAGGCGTCGCCTGGCGCCGATGGTCGCCTTGTCGAGCGGACCCCAGGCGTCGAAAAATTGTATGAGCTGCTTGCGCGCCCCATCGTCGCTCCAACTACGGTCCTTGCGGATGATGTCAAGGAGCGCCGTCGCCGCTTCGTCGCGCTTGCCCTTGGCGTTGAGCGCCAGAGCGAGGTCGAAGCGCGCCTGCAGATCGTCCGGATCGAAGGCGATGCGCCGGCGCAATTCGTCGACCTCGTCGAGTTCGGAGGCGCGCAGCGCATTCTCGAGCGCCGCCGCCGCGGCCGCGACATTGGCGTCGGCGAGCAGATCCGCGGGAAGCCCTTCGAGCAGCGCCTGTGCCTCTGCGAGACGGTCCTGCTCGACGAGGAGCCGAGCGAGCTCCGCCGCGGCCTTGACGAGAGGCGGATCGCGCGAGACGAGCTCGGTCAGAATGGCCTCGGCTCCCGCGAAATCGCCCTCGCCGATCAGCGTTTCGGCGGCGAGAAAGGCGTCTTCGCCCTCGTCCTGAAGCGGCCCGACGAGCCGCTCGATGAAGCCGCGCAGCTGATTCTCGGGCAAGGCGCCGACAAATCCGTCGGCCGGCCGGCCGCGCACGAAGGCGACGACCGCCGGGATCGACTTGATTCCGAGCTGGCCGGCGATCTCCGGATGGTCGTCGATGTTCATTTTGACGAGTTTCACTCTGCCGCCGGCCGCCTTGACCACGCGTTCCAGCGTCGGCGCGAGCTGCTTGCAAGGGCCGCACCAGGGGGCCCAGAAGTCGACCAGCACCGGCTGGCGGAGCGAGGGCTCCATCACATCGGCGCGAAACCCTTCCGTGGTGGTCTCCTGCGCGCCGCCCGCTGCGAATGTTTCCGTCGCCATTTTAGCGCATCTCCCGCCAAGACCCGCGTCCTCAACATCTCGGGAACGTCAGATAGACCGGTTTGCGGCCGGCCGCCATCGCTTTCGCCTCGTATTTCGTCTGCGTCCAACCGTCCCAGGGCGCGAGCCAGTCCTGCGCCGTCGCGGCGCGCCATTCGAAATCGGGCGAGGCGCGAAGGCGCGCCAGCGTCCAGCCCGCATAATCGTCTATGTCGGTCGCAAAGCGCAATTGCGCGCCCGGCGTCATGACGCGGGCGAGCTTGGCGAGATTTTCCGGCGAGACCAGGCGACGCTTGCGGTGCCGTCGCTTCGGCCAAGGATCGGGGTAGAAGAGATAGACGCGCGCGAGGCAGGCGTCGGGCAGCCAGTCGACGACGTCGATCGCATCGCCCTGGTGGAGGCGAATATTGCCGAGCCCTTGCGCCGCGATGCGCGCCAGCAGCCGGGCCATGCCATTGACGAAAGGCTCGCAGCCGATGAAGCCGACGTCCCTGTTCCGCGCGGCCGTCGCGATCAGATGCTCGCCGCCGCCGAAGCCGATCTCGAGCCGCGTCTCGCGCACGGGAGCGGCGAACAGCACGCGCGCGTCCACCGGCGCTGCGAGATCGAGCAGCAGCTTCGGCAGGAGCTCGTCGAGAAGGCGGGCCTGGCCGGGCCGCAGCGACTTGCCTTTGCTGCGGCCGTAGAGCCGGCGCGGCCCGAACTCCTCGCCCGCCGCCGGCTCCTCGTTCTGTTGCGCCCTCGGCTCTCCGCTCAGGAGAAATGCGCCTTCAGCGCGTCGGCGAGGTCGGTCTTTTCCCATGAGAAGCCGCCGTCCGCATCCGGCGTGCGGCCGAAGTGGCCATAGGCGGAGGTGCGGGCGTAGATCGGCCGATTGAGCTGGAGATGCTCCCTGATGCCGCGCGGCGACAGGCGCATGATCTGCGGCAGCACCGCTTCGAGCTTGTCCTCCGGGACCTGTCCCGTGCCGTGCAGATCGACATAGATCGACAGCGGCTCGGCGACGCCGATCGCGTAGGACAGCTGCAGGGTCGCGCGGTCGGCGAGGCCGGCGGCGACGATGTTCTTGGCCAGATAGCGGGCCGCATAGGCCGCGGAACGGTCGACCTTGGTCGGATCCTTGCCCGAGAAGGCGCCGCCGCCATGCGGCGCCGCCCCGCCGTAGGTGTCGACGATGATCTTGCGGCCGGTGAGGCCGGCGTCGCCGTCCGGACCGCCGATATGGAACTTGCCGGTCGGGTTGACGTGCCAGACCGTCTCCCGCGTCACCCAGCCCGAAGGCAGCGCCTCGAGGATATAGGGCTCGGCGATTCGGCGGATGTCCTGGGGCGTCAGGCTCTCGTCGACATGCTGATGCGACAGCACGATCTGCGTCGCCTCGACCGGCTTGCCGTTCTCGTAACGCAGCGTCACCTGGCTCTTGGCGTCCGGGCCGAGGCCCTTCTCCTTGCCGGAATGGCGCGCATGGGCCAGCTTCTCGAGGATCTTATGGGCGTAATAGAGCGGCGCCGGCATGAGGTCCGGCGTCTCGCGCACGGCGTAGCCGAACATGATGCCCTGGTCGCCCGCGCCCTCGTCCTTATTGCCGGCGGCGTCGACGCCCTGGGCGATGTCGGCCGATTGGGCGTGCAGCAGCACCTCGACGTCGGCGCGCTGCCAGTGGAAGCCGTCCTGCTCATAGCCGATCGCGTGAATGGCCTTGCGGGCCGCGTCGACGATCTGCTCCTTGGGGATGGCCGGGCCGCGCACCTCGCCCGCGATCACGACGCGGTTGGTGGTGGAGAGCGTCTCGGCCGCGACGCGGATCAGGTAAGGATCGACGCCGAATTTCGCGCCCTCGCGAAAGAACAGATCGACGATCTCGTCGGAAATGCGGTCGCAAACCTTATCGGGATGACCCTCTGAAACCGACTCGCTCGTGAAAAGGTAGTTTTGTCGCGTCACGTTCATCTCCGTCTGCGCGTGGCGCCATCCTCGGACATCGCGCCTCGGGCCATCGCGGTCTGGTAGATCAGTACAGGCGGCGGCGCGCTCGTCAAGGCGCCCATTTGGCGGATGGGAGCGCCGCTTACACCCGGATGGGCTATTTCGGGGAGTCTTCGCCCCGCGCGGGAGCGCCGTCGTCGGTCTGGTCGGCGAGAGTGGTGATGAGGTCGATCACCCGCTTGCGGACCTTGGGGTCCTTGATGCGGGCGAAGGCGCGGTTGAGATGGAGTCCCTCGGCCGTGGAGAGGAACTCGACGACATATTGCGACGAGGATTCCTCGGCGAAGCCGTCGCCTGTGGCGTCGACCGTCGGGGCGCCTTCGAAGAAAAACGAGGGCGGGACGTTCAGCGTCTTCGAAATCTGCTGCAGCCGGCTGGCGCCGATGCGATTGGTGCCCTTTTCGTATTTCTGCACCTGTTGAAACGTCAATCCGAGCGCTTCGCCGAGCTTCTCCTGACTCATTTTCATCAAGACGCGCTGCATGCGCACGCGGCTTCCGACATGCCGGTCTATCGGATCGGGCGCCTTCTTCACTGCGTTTGATCTCCTCATGCCCAATGCCGTCGAGCCGGGGCCGGACGGAATCGAATTGCCATACGACAGCCGGTCACGCCCGCGCGCCACAGCCGCAGGACCGCATTAAGCACCCGCTCCAGCTGTCAAGTCAAACCCGCAAAGCCGCGAAACCGCCCGAGAGCTGCAAAAATTATTGTGAAGAACCAAAGTGTTGAAGTCCAGAGAAAAGGATGGAGGGCAAAGGGCGGGGGGGTCGCCGGCTTCGGCAGCCGGCCGTCGACGACGGCTTCGACTCCGAGTGGCAGACGCTCGAGAATTCGCCCATAGGGGTCGACGATGGCGGAGATCCCGGTGTTGGCCACGCGCGCCAGCGGCAGGCCCTCCTCGATCGCGCGCAGGCGCGCCTGGGCGAAATGCTGATAGGGCCCGCTGGTGGCGCCGAACCAGCCGTCATTGGTGAGGTTGAGCAGCCATTGCGGCCGCTCCGGCCCGTCGGGCTCGACCGTCTCGCCGGGGAAGATCGCCTCATAGCAGACGAGCGGCGCGGCGAGCGGCAGGCCGGGCGCGCGCAGGCGCCGCGGGCCCGCGCCGGCGTCCCATATTCCCGGCACGAGATGGGTGGCGCCGAGCGGGCCGAGGAGGCCGACGAGCGGCAGATATTCGCCGAAGGGCACGAGATGAATTTTGTCATAGGCGGCGACGATGCGGCCGCGCTGCAGGGCGAGGATGGCGTTGTAGATCTTGGTCCGGCGCTTCCCGCCCGGCGCGTCCTCGACCCGCGCGTCCTCGACCCGCGCGGCGCCGGTCAGCAGCGTCGCCTCGCCCATGGTCGCGGCGATGCGCGCCATCGCCTGCGGCTCGCGCGAGAGGATGAAGGGAAAGGCCGATTCCGGCCAGATCACATGCGTCACGTCGGCGACGCCGGAATGGCCCGGGGCGATGGCCCTGTCGGTAAGCTCGAGATAGCGGCGCAGGATCTCCGCGCCGTTCTCCGGCTTGAATTTGGCGTCCTGCGGCAGCGCCGGCTGCATCAGCCGCAGGCGCACGCCCTCGACGAAGCCGCCCTCGCTCCGCGCGAGGCGCAGCGCCCCATAGGCGCCCATGGCGGCGAGCAGGATCAGCGCCGCGACGATTGCCGGCGTCAGGCGTCTGCGTCCGCCATCGGCGAGGGTGGCGGGCGCGGCGAACACGATCATGGCGAGGATGTCGAGTCCATGCAGGCCGACGAGCGAGGCGGTCTGGTCGAGCGCGGGGACGCCCGCCAGCGCCATGCCGAAATCATTCCAGGGAAAGCCGGTCATCATGTGGCCGCGCAGCCATTCGGAGGCGGAAAGCCCCGCCGCCAGCGCGAAGACGCGCAGCGAGCCCGGCGACCACAGCAGCCGGGCGAGGGCGAAGCCGAGCGCCGTGAAACAGGCGAGGCCGGCCGGCACGCCGACGACGGCGAGCGGCAGCGCCCAGGCGAATTGATCGGCCTGCACCAGCAGGGCCGAGCCGAGCCACCAGAGGCCGGCGAGGAAATAGCCGAAGCCGAGCCACCAGCCCGCTCCCGCCGCCGACGCCATCGAGCCGCGGGCAAAGGACAAGGCGCCCGCGCCGCTCGTCGCCGCCCCGTCCAGCAGCCAGACGGCGACGCACATCGGGACGACCATCGCCGGCGCGAAATCGATCGGCGCGAGGGCGAGCGCTCCACAGGCGCCGGCGAGACAGGCGATCGCCCTCCGCGTCCAGCCTTCCGCGAGAATGATCCGCTGGGGAATAGTGAGGGCGGGCTCGGCGCCCGCGCCCTTGGTGATCGAAGCTTGCGCCATGGAGTCCTGCTCGATTCGAAGCCGCGCGATCCTAGCCGCTCCGACAGCCGAGCCCTAGTGGTCTGCGTCATCGATGTCGATGGGCTTCGAGAGCGAGCCCGAAGGCTCGCGGTCCAGGGGCCGCGCTTGGTCCGTGAGCCTTCGGGCTCGCCCTTTCACCCCTGTCAAATCGGCTGAATCACGCCACTAGAGCGCTTTCCGATCGAAAGGAATCGTTCGATCGATCAGAATTTGCTCAAAAGAAAGAAGGCCAGAGCGTCATCTGATCGCTCAGTCGACCGCGGCTTCCAGACGCCGGGCCGGGACCCGGCTCGCCTCCTCCGGCGCAGGGGCCGGCTCGGCGGCGGGGACGGTCGCGGCGGCGCGCGCGGCGCGCCAGGCGGCGAGACGGCGCCACCAGGGCTCGCCGACATGCAGGTGGCGGCGCAGCGGCGTCTTCATGATCGCCAGCACGAGGCCGATGCTGAACAGGCACCACACCGCCGGCCATTCATTGATGTTGGAGGTGGTGAGGCTCGCGGCGAAGGGGCCCGCCACATAAGAAAACAGGGTGAAGCGCCAGCTGCCGATCAGCGCCGGCGTCAGGAAGGCGAGCAGCGGATAGGCGAGATAGCCGCGGCCGAGATAGGCGTTGTCGGCCATGCTGTTGCCGATGCCGTTGGTCGGCACCAGCCAGGCGAGATGCCATTCGCCGCGCACCGTGCACAGGAACTCGCCGCAGAGCGGGCGTCCCGGCTGGCAATGCCCGGCCCATTGGAACGGATAGAGCTGCACCAGCATGGAGACGGCGCCGACGAAGCAGGCGGCGAACACGATCGGCGCGACGCGCCTGGCCGCCTCCTTGGGCATGAAGTAGAGCGCCACGGCGTTGATGAAGAAGGGCTGGAATGTAATGTGCAGATAGCCGAACAAGGTCATCATTTGATTGAGCGGCGAATCGCACTGGTCGAGCACCGAATAGCTGACCGCCTGCAACGCCTCCATGCTGGAGAAATAGAGGAGGCAGCCCCAGAGCGCCAAAGGCTCTTTCTTGATCGCGCTATAGATCGCTCCGCCGACGCCCACCGTCGCCAGCACCGTCGACGCTTCCCCACTCCAGCACATGGAATGTACCCTATCTTTCTTCTAGTTGTGGCTCAGATAGACAATTTCCGCGCGTCTGTCGAGCGCCGTCGCGCTCAGGCCCCCCGCGGAGCTTCGTCGCAGGCGGACCCTGAAAGCGGCGAAGCTTTCGGCTTAACGGGCCATTAACCACAGCGGGCGGAGAGTGGCGCGACATCGACAGCTCGTCGCGTCGCCGCAGAGGCGCCCATGCCGATCTTCGCCGCAAAGCCGTTCGGGGTTTTCTCGCCGCAAGGCCTGAGGCGGGCGGGCTTCGTCCTCGCGTCGATCGCTGTCGGCGCCGCGGCGGGCTTCGTGCTCGGCTCGCACACGGGAGTCAAGGATGGGCTGGAGGCGGGTCAGAGCATAGACGCGGAAACTCTGTCCAAGGCGCTCGCCTGGAAGCCGGAAGTCGCGTCGGTCGATCTGCGCCGGCGGCGCGAGATCGCGCAATTGCTGGATGACGTCCGTTCGGTCCGCGCTCAGCTCGAATCGCTGCGCCACGAACGCGAGGCGATGCGTCCCGGCGAGCGGCTGCGCGCTCTCGAATCGGCGCGGGATGTCGGCGGGGCGCGTCTCGACCGGATGGAGGCGCGCCTCTCGCGGATCGAGCGCGCGCAGATCGATCCGACGCCGACCGGCTCCTTGCCAAAGGCGGCCGAGCGCAAGGAGCCCCGCCCGGCCGCGCCGGAGCGGCCCAAATCCTTCGGCCGCGCCGGCATTTGAGCCGGGCTGCCCGCTCGGCTCCGGAGGGTCCTTATCGCTCGGGCCCGCCGTTCGTCGCGTTCACCTCACCCGTGTCAATTGCCCACGCAGCGCGCCTTCGGGATGCTTGTCGGTGTGGACGTTGAAATACCACTTGCCGCTCTCGAGCTGCTTGACCTGCTGGGCGTCGAGCGTCGCCTGACCCTCGAACTTGCCGCCCGTGGCGTCGACTGGCAGCACGGGAGGCGCGTTCTGGCCGGGGCCTGCGGGCCCGTGGAAATGCGCCTGCGTCTCCTCGCTCCGCAGGCCTTTGTAATGGCCTTTCCAGGTGATCTTCTTCGAAGCCGGATCGAGCTTGACCTCGATCTCTCCCGTGGCCTTGCTGCCGCTCGGGGGAGTTTCGGCGCCGCCGGTGAGATCGCCCTTGAACATGATGACTTCGGCCATCGCCGGCGCGGCCGAGAGGACGAGCGCGAGGGCCGCCGCGAGCGGCAGCTTTCCCGATGCGCTCCTGTCGATAGCGTTCTTGTCGATAGCGTTCCTGGACATTCCGGACCTCCCGTGTCAAATGGCGGACGAACGCCCCCGAGGCGCCTCCACCTAACGCGCCTGCGGCCGGCTTCAAGCCTGAGCTCGTCCGGCGGCGGGGCGAGGGAGCGCCCGGTTCACCCTTCTCGACGCGAGCAATCCCAGCACGAGCCAACTCAGGACGCGCATCATGGCCGACCCGTTCAACGACATCAGCCTCGACGATTTGAAGAGCGGCATCGCCGACGGCTCGATCATTCTCATCGATGTGCGCGAGGCCGACGAATACGCCTCCGGCCATATCGACGGCGCCTTGTTCAATCCGCTCTCGCGGTTCGATCCGACGCAGATTCCGCGGCCGGCGGAGAACCAGAAGGTCGTGGTCTATTGCCGCTCCGGCAAGCGTTCGGTGAGCGCGATGGAGCAGGCGCGCCTCTTCGGCCGCCGCGATGTGAACACGCATTTCGGCGGCGGCATTCTCGGCTGGCAGAAGGCGGGCGAGCCGGTCGTTCCGGGCATGTGACAGGGGCGTTCGCCTCATGAAAGGCGCGGAGTTGCGGCCGCCCGCGGGCGCGCGCATGCTGTTTCGACGCGCGCTCGCCGCGCTCTTCTGCTTTGCCCTGTGGGGCGCGCTCGTCCATTGGCTCGCGGCGATCCTCGGCCATGACGGCTGGAGCCCGATCGGCCTGCTGATTCTCCTCTGCTTCGCCCTCGCCTCGCCGTGGACCGTGCTCGGCGCGGTCAATGCCGCTCTGGGCTTCTGGCTGCTGCATGTTCGCGGCGACGCGCTCGCCGCCGTCGCTCCTTTCGCAGAGGCCGGCCATTCGGGGCGGCCGCTGGCTTCGCGCACGGCGGTGCTGCTCACCATCCGCAACGAGGACGCCGAACGCGCCTTCGCGCGCGTCGAGGCGGTGAAGAGGAGCGTCGACGCGACGGGCGAGGGCGCCGCATTCGACTGGTTCGTCCTGAGCGACACCAGCGATCCCGACATCGCAGCGCGGGAAGACGCGCTGTTCGACGCCTGGCGGGAGACAGAAGGGACGCGGAGCGGCCGTCTCCATTATCGCCGCCGCGCCGCGAACCGCGGCTACAAGGCCGGCAATATCGCCGATTTCTGCCGGCGCTGGGGCGATGGCTACGAATTCATGATTCCGCTCGACGCCGACAGCCTCATGGACGGCGAGACGATCCTGAGCCTCGCGCGCATCGGCGAGGCCGATCCGAAGATCGGCGTCATTCAGAGCCTCGTCGTCGGCGCGCCGTCGCGCTCCGCCTTCGCCCGCATGTTCCAATTCGGCATGCGGGCCGGAATGCGCGCCTATTCCATGGGGGCGGCCTGGTGGGCGGGCGATTGCGGACCCTTCTGGGGCCATAATGCGCTGGTGCGCGTCGCGCCCTTCGAGCAGCATTGCCGGCTGCCGAAGCTGCGCGGCGGCGGGCATATTCTCTCGCATGATCAGATCGAGGCGGCGCTGATGCGCCGCGCCGGCTACGAGGTGCGGCTGCTGCCGGCGGAGACCGGCAGCTTCGAGGAGAATCCGCCGACCCTGCCGGAGTTCATGCGCCGCGAGCTGCGCTGGTGCCGCGGCAACATGCAATATGTCGAGCTGCTGACCCTCCCCGGGCTGCTGCCGATGAGCCGGTTTCATCTCGTGTGGGCCATCAGCATGTTCATCGGCGCGCCCGCCTGGACGGCGATCATCGCCCTTTCCGCGGTGCTGCCGCATGTCGAGGACATGGCGGATTTCCCCATCGACTCCGCCGGCGATTTCTATATGGCGTTTCTTCTCCTGCATCTTTCGCCCAAGCTCGCCGGCTATGCGGATGCGGCGCTGGCGCCGGGAGGGCTGCGGCGCTATGGCGGGCGCCTGCGGTTTTGCGTCGGCGCTTCGCTCGAGATTTGCGCGTCCTTCGTCATCGGCGCGGCCACCACATTGGCGGTCGCCGGCTGCCTGCTGAAGCTCGACGATCGCTCCGGCCGCGAATGGCGCGGGCAGAAGCGCGACGCCCATCGCCTGTCCTGGCGCGGCGCGGCGCGCGAGCTGTGGCCGCAGCTCCTGTTCGGCGTCCCGGTGCTCATGCTCGCGGCGGAGGCTTCGCCGGCGCTGCTCCTCGCATCGCTGCCGCTCACCATCGGCTATGTGGCCGCCATCCCTTTCGCTGTGGCGAGCGCGTCGCCCTGGCTCGGGCGCGCGTTCCAGACGGCGGGCCTCTGCGCGACGCCGGAGGAGCTCGACCCGCCGGCCCTGCTGCGGGACGCCGCGTCGGACCGCAGGGCGATGGGGTGAAGGATAAAATCCCCAGCCCTCGTCTTGAGGAGCCGCCGCAGGCGGCGTCTCGAAGGATGGCCGTGGAGCGCAATCAAAGATTTCTCCCCGTCGCCGTCCTTCGAGACGCCCGCTTCGCAGGCTCCTCGGGACGAGGGGTTAGGGATATCGTCCTTCACCCGGTTCCCCTGCGTCGGACGGCGCCGTCTATTGACGCGATATAGAGGCGGGAGGCGGCGCCTCGACCAGCTCCGTCAGCTGCGCCGACAATTCGGCGGCGAGGGCGAGGGGCAGAGCGAAGCTCGCGCGGTCGCCCTCGGGCGATGTCAGCGTGAGCAGCACATGGCCGCCCAGCATCTCGCGGGCGAGGGTCGCCTCGCGGACCGGGGAGGCCAGCACGGCCTCGACGTCGCCGCTCGCCGCCTGGCGCGCCGCGAGGCTCTGCTCGCGCAGCGCCAGCGCCGAGCGCGTGAGCGAGAGAATATCGGCGGCGGTGAGGGGAATCCTGGCCGTCACGCCGTCGTCGCCGGTGCGGCTGAGGACGAATCCCTCGCCATCGGGATCGAGGCTGAGGCCGAACGGCGCCTCGGACATGGATTCTTTGCTCCTCGCGGCTCCTCGGAGCGGCCCGCGTCAGGCGACACGCGCCTCTCTTTCAAAAGCGGTTTATGCGCAAATGCGGCTTCGGCCAAGCCCGAAGGGGTGCGGAAGCGTCGGTCCGCGGTCCTCTCGACTGGACATCGCGCGCGAGTAACGCAATAAGGAGCCACGCAATCTCGAGGACGCTCGCGACATGTCCTACATTATTCGCTTCTTCACCTGGTGGAATCGGGCGACGCTCAGCACGGGCCTGTGGACGCTGCTCTATGGCGAGCGCGTCGGCTCGGATGAATTCGGCAATGTCTATTACCGGCGCCGGGGCGGCAAGAAGGACAAGGCGCTCGGCATCGAGCGCCGCTGGGTGATCTACAAGGGCTATGCCGAGGGCTCGGCGACGCCGCCCGGCTGGTACGGCTGGCTCCATCACACCGTCGACACGCCGCCCACCGAGGAGCGCTACGCTCCGAAGGAGTGGGAACTGCCGCATATGCCCAATCTGACCGGCACGCCCGCCGCCTATCGGCCGCCGGGATCGATCCTTTCCACGGGCCGGCGCGCGCCGGCCGGCGGCGATTATCAGGCCTGGACGCCGGAGGGCTGAGGCGCGTCTCGCGCCCGACCATCGATCCGCCACGCTTCTCTGCTCGTTTTCGGGCGCATGCAGCTCGGGCGCTTCGTCCCGAGTCCGAGACCGGAAGCCGCAATCCGCTCATGACGTTCCGCTCCCGCCTTCGCGCGATCCCGCGCCGCCTTCCGCTCGGCGGGGCGGCGGTCCTCGCCCTCTGCGCCGGCGCGGCCGCCGATCCGATCCGGCATCCGACCGCGGTCTTCGCCGGCCTCGACAAGACCACCGGCCGCATCATCAATTTCGACGTGGCGATCGACGAGACGGTGCAGTTCGGCTCGCTGCAGATCACGCCGCGCGTCTGCAACACGCGGCCGCAGACCGAGGCACCGCAGACGACGGGCTTCGTCGAGGTCGACGACCAGGACCCGGTCAAGAACGAGGCCAAGCGCGTCTTCTCCGGCTGGATGTTCGCGGCGAGCCCGGGCCTGCACGGCGTCGAGCATCCCGTCTATGACGTGTGGCTGACCGACTGCAGAGGCGGCAAGGAAACCGTTCAGGCGCCGCAGCCGGCGGACGCCGCCGCTCAGGCCGGCGCGGCCGCTCCGGCTCCGGCCGAGAAGAAGCGCACGCGCTCGCGCAAGGTGGAGCCGGTCGCGCCGACTCCGATCGAAGCGGCGCCGATCGGCCCGCGCGACTCCGTCGCGCCGGAAGCGCCCTTCGAGGACGCCGTCGCGCCGCCGCCCGAGCCCGAGAAGAAGAAATCGAAGAAGAAGTCCAGGAGCCAGCCGGGCGGGGAAGCGCCGCGTCCTAGCGCGCCGTCTCCGCTGTTTCCCTTCTGATCGCGCCCTCGCTCAACATTTCGACGATCTCCTGTCCCGAAAGCCGGACATCGTCGCGCCAGGCGTCGGCCCGGGGCGAAAGCGCGAGCGCGCGCTCGAGCCGGTCGTGATAGGCGTCGCGGCTGATCTCGACCGCGCCGAGCGAGGCGAGATGCGTGGTCATGAACTGCGTGTCGAGCAAGCAGAAGCCGGCGCTGCGCAGCCGCGCGACGAGATGTGAGAGCGCCACCTTCGACGCGTCGGTCTCGCGGTGAAACATGCTCTCGCCGAAGAAGGCGGCGCGCAGGGCGACGCCGTAGAGGCCGCCGACGAGAGCGCCCGCCCGCCAGCACTCGACCGTATGAACGAAGCCGAGATCGAACAGCTCCCGATAGAGGCGCCGGATTTCGGAATTGATCCAGGTGTTTTCCCGCTTCGGCGCGGAGGCCGCGCAGGCGTCGATGACGGCGTCGAAATCCCGGTCGATATGGACCTCGAATCGGTCCTGGCGGATCGTCTTGGCGAGGGAGCGCGAGACCTTGAACGCGTCGAGCGGAAAAATCGCGCGTTCCTGCGGGTCGACCCAGAACAGCTGCTCCTCCTCCGCGCTCTCGGCCATCGGGAACAGGCCGATGGAATAGGCGCGCAAGAGAATCTGCGGCGTGATCGCGTAGCTGGCGCTGGGGCGGGACATTTTCGGATTGTAGCGCATCGCGCGCCGGAATCGAGAGCGACGACCCGCTCCTTCGCCGGCATTGCGAGGAGCGTGGCTAACGAAGCGATCCGGCGCGCCCTCCACGGCGGCAGGATTGCTTCGCTTCGCCGAACGAGAGATCAGTCTTGCCCGATCACCTCGAGGAAGGTGTGCGCGTCCTCCTTGCGCTCGAACACATGCGGGGCGATGCCGCGCTTGCTCAGCGCCTCTTTGAGCTTCAGCCGCAGGAAGGCGCTGGTCGTGTAGCGCGTCGTCGTCAGATAATAGTTCTCCAGCATGTATTGGATCATCTCCGCGTAATAATCGTAGAGATGCTCGCTGATGCGGAAATTGTCGAGATTGACGACCTGGTTGACGCGCTTGCCGATCTTCTGGCAGGCGTCGATCAGCATGCTGCGCAGATCGTCGATGTCGCGCTTGGAGCGGGCGCTCCAGCCCTCGAGATTGAGGAACTGGATATTGCGGTCGGCGTCATAGCTGACGCGGTCCTGCAGATCGAGATTGAGCAGATCGGAGATGAGCCCCATGGGCTCGTCGATGAAGATGCGCTTGTCCATCGTGACCGGATGCTTGACGATGGGCTTGAAATCCATGTGCGGGAGAATGTCCCGCTCGATATCGATCCCCGGCGCCACCTCGATCAGCTCGAGCCCGTCCTTCTTCAGCTGGAACACGCAGCGCTCGGTGACATAGATCACCGGCTGCTCGCGCTTTTGCGCATATTTGCCGCTGAAGGTCACCTGCTCGACGAATTTCAAGAACTTGCGCGCGCGGCCTTCCTTCAGAATCTTCACCTCGCCGTTCTCGATGGCGACATCGAGTCCGCCCGCGGTGAAGGTGCCGGCGAAGACGACGCTGCGGGCGTTCTGGCTGATGTTGATGAAGCCGCCGCAGCCGTTGAGGCGTCCGCCGAAGCGGCTGGTGTTCACATTGCCCTGCTCGTCGCATTCGGCCATGCCGAGGCAGGTCATGTCGAGGCCGCCGCCGTCGTAGAAGTCGAATTGCGTGTTCTGGTCGATAATGGAATCGGCGTTGGTGGCCGAGCCGAAGGAGGAGCCGGACGCCAGCACGCCGCCGATCGCCCCGGCCTCGGTGGTGAGGGTGATGAAGGGCGTGAGCTTCTCCTCATTGGCCACGGCGGCGATGCCCTCGGGCGCGCCGACGCCGAGATTGACGACCCCGTTGGGCGGCAGCTCGAAGGCGGCGCGGCGGGCGATGATCTTGCGCGCGTCGAGCGGCATTTTGGCCATGCTCTCGACCGGCACGCGGATCTCGCCGGCGAGCGCCGGATTATAGATCACGCCGTAATTCATCCGATGCATCTCGGGCGGATCGGCGACGACGACGCAGTCGACCAGAATGCCCGGCACCTTCACGTCCTTGGGGCGGATGGAGCCGGAGTCGACGATGCGCTCGACCTGGGCGATGACGATGCCGCCATTATTGTGCGCCGCCATGGCCTGGGCGAGCACGTCGAGCGTCAGCGACTCCTTCTCCATGCCGATATTGCCGGAGGGGTCGGCGCTGGTGCCGCGAATGAAGGCGACGTCGACCTTGGTGGCGGTATAGAACAGCCACTCCTCGCCCTCGATCACCACATGCTTGACGATGTCCTCGGTGGTGACCTCATTGACGCGGCCGCCGCCGAAGCGCGGATCGACGTAAGTGTAGAGGCCGACCTTGGAGAAGAGGCCGGGCTGGCCGGCGGCGCAGGCGCGGTAGAGCTGGGAGATCACGCCCTGCGGCAGGTTGTAGCCGAGGATCTTGTTCTCCTGCGCGGCCTGGGCGACCTTGGGCATGCGGCCGAAATTGCCGGCGATGACGCGGCGCAGCAATCCCTCGTGATGCAGGCGGCCGGTGCCGAGCCCTTTGCTGTCGCCGGCGCCGGCGGTCATGATCAGCGTGAGGCCCTTCGGCCCGCCGGTCTCGACGAAGCGCTTCTCCAGCGCGGCGTGCAGCGCCTCGGGAATGCAGCTCTGGACGAAGCCGGTCGTCGTCAGAACGTCGTTCTCGCTGATCAGCGCGATGGCCTCGTCGGCGGTGATCACCTTGTTGTTCTTGTTCATTTCCTGCGTGTTTCCCCTGGTCGTCTCCCCGCCCGGCGGACGAAAATATTCTCCCGCGTCTTCCGTCTCGGGCGGGCGCCGGCTCGTCGTTTGGGGCGACACTAGAGTTCGCGCCTCTTTTTCGCAATAGCGTCGCCGGACCCTGCCGCCGCAGGGGCGGCGCAGCCGAATTCGATAGACGGCGCCGGAGCTTCGGCCGATAGAGTCAAGCATTAGCCCTTCGTTAAGGTTATCCCGTTAACTGTGACGTCAACGCTGCTCCTGTCGCGGTCCGGTCGAGCATTCGATGCGCCGGCGCTCCGAGCGCGTCGTTTCGGATAGGGCGAGCCGCCCAAGGCATGATGCCGCTTCCGTCGAGCCGGTGAAAATCCGGGATGCCCGTTTATCAGAGGTTCCACCCCATCCAGGGATCGATGAGTCATGTCCAGTATTCTGACCAACTCCTCCGCCATCACCGCGCTCCAGTCGTTGCGCTCGACGCAGTCGTCGCTCGCGTCGACGCAGAAGGAAATCTCGACCGGCCTCAAGATCTCCAGCGCCGCGGATAATGCGTCGACCTGGGGCATCGCCCAGACGATGAAGTCGGATCAGGGCGTGCTGTCGACGATCAGCGATTCGCTGAACGTCAGCTCCTCGGTGCTGAACATCGCGTCGACGGCGATCACCAATGCGATCTCGGTGATCAACAACATCAAGTCGCAGGTCGCGCAGGCGGCGCAGCCCGGCGCCGACACCGCCAAGATCGGCACCACCCTCGAAGGCCTCAGCAGCCAGCTCTCCAGCATCGTCGCCTCGGCCAATTTCAACGGGCTCAATCTGGTCGACGGTTCGGCGAGCGCCTTCAACTTCATCGCCTCCTATTCGGATGGCAAGGGCACGGTCGCCTCGTCTCTCAACACGATCGACCTCACCGCGATCGCGCTGATCGGCGGCGGCGGCGCTTCGCCCGCTGTCGCGGCCGGCTCCGGCATTCTCGAGACCGAGCAGGCGACCGGCGCGAGCGCGGCGACCGACTTCACCGCTCTGGACGTGAACAGCGTCTCCAGCGCCACCAGCATCGCCGATACGCTGTCCAACGCCGACAAGGCGATCGCCGACCTCACCCAATACGCCGCGCAGATCGGCGCGGTGCAGACGAGCGTCAACGGACAGGCCACCTTCATGAAGACGCTCAACGAGGCGCTGACCAATGGCGTCAGCTCGCTCGTCGACGCGGATATGAACGAGGCCTCGACGCGCCTGCAGGCGCTGCAGACGCAGCAGCAGCTCGGCGTGCAGTCGCTGTCGATCGCCAACCAGAACAGCCAGATGATCCTCAAGCTGTTCCAGTAATTTTCGGAAGACGCCGTTTCTCGGCCGCACAGGCCGCGCCGCTCGGCGCGGCCTGTCGCGCTTTTTCTGCGGAGACTCGCCACGGCGAGGCTCGCGCAAGCCTAAAGCGCAAAATTCGGGCTCCGCTCTGCTCCGACCCGATGAATCGCGCTCATGGACCGCCTCAATCAGCTCCGCGACAATCTGCTCGCGCTCGGGCCCAGAAAGCTTTCCGCCCTCGGTCTGATATTCGTTCTCGTTCTGGCGATCACCGGGCTCGGAGCCTATTACGTCTCGCGGCCCGACTTCGAGGTGCTCTACGCCGGCCTCGACCGCGAGGACGTGAGCCGCATCGGCGCCGTGCTCAAATCCTCCGGCGTCGCCTTCGACATCAATCCGGAAGGCAACGCCGTCCTCGTCCGCTATGGCCAGACGGCGCAGGCGCGCATGCTGCTCGCCGAGCGCGGCCTGCCGCAGAGCGCCAACGCCGGCTATGAGCTGTTCGACAAGGTCGGCTCGCTCGGCCTCACCTCCTTCATGCAGGAGGTGACGCGCGTGCGCGCGCTCGAAGGCGAGCTCGCGCGCACCATTCAGCTCATCCGCGGCGTCAAGGCCGCGCGCGTGCATATCGTGCTGCCCGACGAAGGCTCGTTCCGCCGCGCGCGCCAGCCGCCCTCCGCCTCCGTCGTGATTCGCACCGAGAGCCCCGACGATTCGAAAGCGGCGCAGGCGATCCGCCATCTCGTCGCCGCCTCCATTCCCGGCATGACGGTCGAGCAGGTCACCGTGCTCAACACCGACGGAATGCTGCTCACGGCCTCGGAAGGCGACGAGAACGACGCCGTGCCGGCCAAGACGCTGACGCTCGAGAAGACCGTCTCCAAGGACATTCAGGACAATATTCGCCGTACGCTCACCCCTTATCTGCGCCTCGCGAACTTCCAGGTCAGCGTGCGCGCCCGCATCAACACGGACCGCAGGCAGACCAATGAGACGGTGTTCGATCCCGAATCGCGCGTCGAGCGCTCGGTGCGGGTGGTGAAGGAGAACTCCACCTCCCAGAACAACAGCACCAGCCAGGCCGCCGGCGTCGACCGCAACGTGCCCCAGGACAAGCCGCAGTCGGGCGAGGGCAAGCAATCGAACGACGAGAACAAGAAGAGCGAGGAGCTGACCAATTTCGAATTGTCGTCGAAGACGGTCACGACGGTCAGCGGCGGCTACACGGTCGAAAATCTGTCGATCGCGGTGCTCGTCAATCGCGCGAGCCTCGGCGGGGCCGGCAAGGATGCGCCGAAGCCGGAGGCGGTCGAGCGGCAGCTGAAGGAGATCGAGCAGCTCGTCGCCTCCGCGGCGGGCGTGCGCAAGGACCGCGGCGACAGCGTCAAAGTCTCCGCCGTCGATTTCGCGATCAACGAAAACGACCTGTCTCCGGTGGAGCCCGCGGGATGGAGCGAGGCGATCACCCATCAGCTCGGATCGATGATCAACGCCGGCGCGCTCATCGTCGTCACCGTGCTGCTCGTTCTCTTCGGCCTGCGTCCGGCCTCGCGCGCATTGCTCGCCGAAGCGCCGCCGCCGGCCCTGGCTATGGCCGAGGACGCGGCGCCGGCGCTGCTCGGCGCCGAGCCGAGCATCGAATTGCCTTTCGCGCCGATGATGGAGGCGCCGCAGTTCATGGGATCGATCGACGCCGGACTCATCGAGGATATCGGCGGGCGTGAAAAGTTCAATCAGCAAAAGAAGCTCGAGCAGCTCATCGAAGCCGATGAGATGCAGGCCGCGGCGATCTTGAAGCAATGGATGTACGTCGGAGGGAGCGTGTGATGGCGCGCTCGGTCGCCGATTTTCTGATGCGGTTCGACGAGTCGCCGATCCTCGCGCCGCCGGAGCCGCCGGAGCCGATCGCAGAGCCTCTCGTCGAGGAGGAGCGCGTCCCGGAGGAGCCGCGGATCGAGCTCGCCGACGAGCTGCGCGCCGAGCTCGTCGAGGAAGGCCGCGCGGCCGCCAAAGAGGAATATGAGGCGTTGATCGCGCGCGAGCGGGCGGCGTCGCTGCTGCGGCTCGAAACCGAGCGGCGTCGCTGGGCGCGCGAGGAGGGCGAGCGGCTCGGCGAGCAATTCCGCTCGGCGCTCGATGGATTCGTCACGCAGGTCGGCGAGGATGTCGGGCGCGTTCTCGAGCCCTTCGTGACGGGCGAGGTGCGCGACCGCATGTTGGACGCGCTGGTCGACCGGCTGCGGGTGATAATCGCGGATCGGGATCATCCGGTCGTGCGCCTCGGCGGACCGACCGACCTCCTGGACGCGCTCTGCGAGAAACTGAGCAGCGAGGGCGTCGCGACTCGCATCGAGGATGTGGGCGGCGTCGATCTGCGCGCGCGCATAGAGGCGACGACGATCGAAACGACACTCGGAGAATGGATGCGGGAGCTCCGTGACGAGGGCGGCGCCCAATGAGCGACGAAGAGGAAAGCGAAATCATCTTCATCCGCAAGCGCCACGGGAATGACGAGGAGGGCCATCACGGCGGCGCGTGGAAGATCGCCTTCGCCGACTTCATGACGGCGATGATGGCCTTCTTCCTGGTCATGTGGATCATCAACTCCACCTCGAAGGAGACCAAGGCGGCGATCGTGCAATATTTCAACCCCGTCCAGCTCGTCGACTCCAATCCCGCGCACAAGGGGCTGCGCGATCCGAAGGACGGAGGGCAGGGCAAGAGCACGAAAGAGTCGAACGTCCAGGAGCGGCAGCACGCCGGGCCCGCGGCTGCGAGCGAGAAGGACGAGCCGCTGCGCGAAGCGGCGCTGCTCTACGATCCGATGTCGACGCTCGACGAGATCGCTGGCCCGGCGGCCGCGAATTCGACGGATGCGTCCGGCAAGCCGGGCCAGGCGCCGCCGACCTTCGGCGATCCCTTCGACCGCAGCATGCGCGGCGTCGGCTATGTCGAGCAGCGCCTCGAGGAGAGCGGCTCGCCCGACAAGGCGAGCGAGGCGGAGCCGGCCGAGGAGCGCGCCAAGCCAGCGGCCACGACGCCGCCGACTAACGCCAAATCCGCGACGCGCCAGCAGCGCCAAGCCGCGTCGGCCGCCGCCGCCGCTGCGGCCGCGGCGGCGGAGGAAAAGGCGCGGGCCGAGGCGGCGCAAGTCGAGGCGGCGCGCGCCGCGATCGAAAAGATCGTGAAGGCGGAAAGCGCGAGCGCGCAGCCGGGGCCGCATGTCGAGGTGGCGCAGACATCCGAAGGCTTGCTGATCAGCCTCACCGACGAGGCGAATTTTTCCATGTTCGCGATCGGCTCGGTCAAGCCGAAGCCGCAGCTCGTGCGCATCATCGGCCAGATCGGCTCCGTGCTCTCCAAGCAGCCCGGCCAGGTCGAGCTGCGCGGCCATACCGACGGACGCTCCTACAAATCCAAGGTCTACGACAATTGGCGGCTCTCGGCGGACCGCGCCAATATGGCCTATTACATGCTCCTGCGCGGCGGCCTCTCCGAGAAGCGCGTCGTCAAGATCGCCGGCTACGCCGACCGCAATCTGAAAGAGCCGAAGGAGCCGCTCTCCGCCGTCAACCGCCGCATCGAAATCCTGGTGCGAAAGGGCGGCCCGTGATGCGCGTATCGCTTTCTCTCGTCGTGGCCGCGGCGCTGTCGATGTGGAGCGCCGCCGCCGCGCAATCGGACGGGCTGGTCGAGCTGGTGCGCAAGCTCACCAGCCTCCAGGACGCTCTGGCGCGCGGCGCGGCGCCTGCGCGCGCCGCCATCCCTGCGCAGGTCGAGCAGATCCAATCGGCGATCGCGACGGCGGAGGCCGATTCCTGGAAGGAGCGGGCGAACGCTCGCGCCGCGGCGACCTTTCTCCTCTGTGGGGGATCGCCGCGCAGCATTCGCAAGCTGTTCGACGCGCATCTGTTCTCGGACTCGGACCGGCCTCTCCTCGAGGCCAGCCTCGCCTATGCGGAAGGGCGCAGCCGCGAGGCGACGCAGCTGTTCGCGCAGGTCGATCCGAAGGCGCAGCCGGCGACGCTCGGCGGCCATGTCGCTCTCGTGCGCGGCGGACTGATGATCGGCTCCGACAATGCGCGAGCGCGCGAGCTGCTCGATCTCGCGCGTCTGCTCGTGCCGAGCTCGCTGGTCGAGGAGGCGGCGCTGCGGCGCGAGATCGCGGTCGTCGATCCGCTGCAGGACGCCGACAAATTCCTGCTGCTCGCGCGCCGCTATGTGGCGCAATATCCGCGCTCGCCCTTCGCGCGCAATTTCTGGGGCGAGGCGCGCGCGGCGACGACGCGCGTCGCGACGAGCGTCTCCGAGCAGCAGCTCGGCGAATTTCTGGAGCTGTTCGACGCTCAGCCGGCCGAGACGCGCTTCGATCTCCATATGGCGATCGCTCAGGCGGCGATTCTGCGCGGACGTCCCGGGCTCGCGGCGCTCGAGACCGATCGCGCCGCTCCGCTCGCCGACACGCGCCAGGCCAAGGCGCGCGTCGCGCTGCATCGCGCGGCCTTGACCGCGCTCGGCGGCGACTTCGACGCCGCGGCGGTCGAATTCGCCGAGCTCGACGCCAAGTCTCTCGCGCCGCGCGACAAGGAGCTGCAGGCGATCGTCTCCGGGGCGATGGAGAGATTGCGGCGCGAGCCCGACGCCGCCGAGGGAGCGGCCGAGGGAGCGGCCATGTCCGCGCGCGCCGAAACGCCGGCCGAAAGGGCGGCGCGGCAAGCGCTCGCGGACTCGGAAATCGTGCTGCAAAAGGCGGTGGAAAGATGAATCTCGCTTCGCTGCTGTCGAGCGTCGCAGCCGAACAGCTCGCGCGCCCTCGCGAGTCCGCGTCGTCTCGCGGACACTTGGAGGAGGGCGCGGCGGGCGCGTCCGCATTCGCCGCCGTTCTCTCGGAGGTGGACGGCGCGGCGCGCACGGGCGAAACGCAAAATGCGGCCGCCGACGCCTGGGGCGACAGCGAGGCGGAGGAGGGCGCATCCGATTCGACGAAAGCGGCGGACCGCCCGGATACGCCGCCGGCGCAAGGCGCCCCGAGCCTGCCTTACGAGCCGCGTCGCGAGCTGGTCCTCGGGCCGGCCGCATTGCCGGCGTCGGCGCCCGCGCCCGAGCGGGAGGCTGCGTCCGACGGCGCCGACGCGAGCCGACGCACGGCGGAGCCGGCGCGGGCGGTTGCGTTGTCCGCGCCTGCTTCGATCGCGTCCACCCCCGTAGCCGCGGCGCCTGCGTCAGATGCGCCGCGCGCCGCTCACGGGGTCGCTGCGGCGGCGCCCGCCAGCGCTGCTCCCCGAGAGAAGCGAGACGCATCGCGCTCGCCGACTGTCGACGCATCGGCGCGGCCGGCTGCGTTCGCAGCGCCGTCTCCGTCTCCGATCGTGTCAGGCGCCGTCGCCGCTTCGCCTGCTTCAGATCCGCGCGTCGCTCGCGGGGACGCGGCGGCTATCGTCGGCGCTGCTCCCGAGGAGCGGCGCGATCCCTCACGCTCGTCGACTGACGACGCATCGGCGCGGCCGGCCGCGTTCGCAGCAAAGTCTGCGACCGTGTCCGCCCCCGTCGCCGCCGCGTCTGCGCCAGAGGCGCGCGCCGATCACGCGGGCGCGGCGGCGCCCGCTAGCGCTGCTCCGCAGGAGAGTCGCGACGCCTCGCGATCGTCCGCGGTTCACGTTTCGTCGGCGGCGAGCCGAGCGGCGATTGCGCGCCCGTCTTCCGTGCGGTCCATCGCGGCGGAGACCGGCGCAGCGTCAATTGCGCTCCAGACCGACCAGCGCTCTCGCGACGAGGGCGGGACCGCGTCGATGGCGCCGACCGAAGCTCCCGTCGAAACTGCGCCGAGCCAATCTTCGGACCCGGCGTCGGGGAGCGAACACCCTGCTGCGACCATCGCGTCGAACGCGCCGTCCAAGACCGGAACCGTAGCGCCCGCCTCGGCGCCGCCGAAGACGGATGCGGAGACGTCGGGGACAGCTCCGGCTCGCGCCGAGACGCCGCGGCTGGGCGATGCGGGCGCGACGAGCCGCGCCCCGCTATCGACAGATGCGGCTGACGCCTCCGCCCCATCGGCGTCGCCCGTTCGTGGCGTGAAGATGGTCCAAGGCTCCGAGCCGAGTCGGATGGAGGCGCTCTTCACGAGCTCGCGCGTGGACGTGGCGCCCGCGTCCCTCGCCGCCGCCGTCGCCGAGCCGTCGCAGCCCCAGCGCACGACAGTGATTTCCGCTGCGCCCGACCTCACGCGAGGCGCAGCGCTCGAGCCCTCCGCCGGTCGCGCGGAAACACAAAAGCTTTCGCCGTCGGCAGAGCCGGCTTATGCGCCGCCGTCCGTCGCCTCGTCGAGCGCGGCGACGCCCACGAGTATCGCGCCGTCAGCGGTCTCGGAGCCTCTTCCCGCCGTGAGCGACGCGCCGGCGGTGGACGCAGAATCGGCGACGGCGACGCCGGCCTCGACGCAACGCGCTCCGCAGCCATCGGCGGTAGAGCCGGCGGCCGAAGCGGAGGCGGGTCCGCCCGAAGCGGCGCGCGCCGTTTCTTTTATCCCTACCTCGACGGCGACCGCCGAGGCCGCCCCCACGCGCGACCAAACCCCTGTGGCCGCAACGCGGGCTGTGGAGGCGGCGTATGTTTCGCACAACGCCGCCCCGCGCGCGGCTGCGACTCCGAACCCGCCTGTCGCGCAACACCACGCTGGCCCGATCGATGCCAGCGAGTCGGTCTCGCGCGCGGCGCCGGCGACGCCCCAGGCCGAAATTGCGGTCGGCGATTCTGCGACTGCCGAGGGCGCCGCCGCTTCGCCTGCTGGCGACGCTCCGGTTCGCGATCCGAATGGCGCAGACGCTCGCCCGCCGAGCTCCGCGGCGTCCTATCCGCTCCGAAGCGTCGTTTCTGTCGAGGCCGCGCCGGAACAGGCGCGACTCGGAATGTCGCCAGCGGAGGGTTCGGTCGCGCCGACCGCCTCGCCGGCGATTTCTACCGCCGTCTCGCCGCCGACGAGAACCGATTCGAACGAGCCTCATACGCGGGCCGAGAGCGCTTTCGTGCCGCCCACGGCCGCGGCGGCCCTGGGCAGCCGCGTCTCGGGAGACGCAGTCGAAGGCGCCCGGGCCGAGACGCCGGCGCCTCGCGCCGAAATATTCGTGCTTCCGACGCCCGAACCTTCGCTTTCTCCCGCGGAGGACGAGAGCGCAACGCGCATCGTCGTCGAAGAAGCGCGGTCGTCGGCGCTTCGCAGTCCTCCCACAGATGGGGGGCGCAGGACGGCCTCGATCGAGCCGACCGCCGCGCCGGTGATTCATCGGTCCGCGCCCGTGACCGAGGCGGTCCGCGCAAGATCCATGGATGAGGTCGCAACTCCAGTTTCCGTTCCCGCGGACCACGCAGGCGAGGCCAGCGTCGTCGTCGATGAAGGGGCGCCTTCCATGCGCCTTTCTCCTCTTCCTCCTTCTTCGGAGGAGGGGCGCTCTTCCGGCGACGCCATGATCCCGGCAACCGCGGAGAGGGCGGCCGTTGTCGTCGAACGCGAGGCGTCGCAATCGTCGTCCGCGCGCTCTTCCACGACGCTCCGCGCTCCGCCGGCCGCCTCGAACCCATCGGCGGCCTCGCGCGGTCAGTCGGCGGCCGAGAGCGCGCCTGCGCCGCGGCTCGATCCGCGCCCGCTCGATGCTCCGCGCGGGGCCCCCGCGCCGGAAAGCGTCGTCATCTCCCAGCGCTCACAGACCGCTGAGCCTGTGGGCGCCGTTACGCGGAGCCCGGCCGCCGTCGAAGCGCCGTCGCTCCGCCCGGCGCCTGGCGGAGCTCCCGTCACGGAACGTCAGCCCTCTCGGCCACTCGCGGAGCCGACCGCTAGGACCGATCCGACGCTGACCGCCGCCCGCTCAGCGCCGGCGCCCGCTCAGAGCGAATCGCCGCGCGTCGCCGATTCCGTTTTCCGAGGCGCCGAGACGATCGACGTCCGCGCCGACAGCGCGTCGGGCGTGCGAGCGCCGGCGGCGCCCGAATCGACGAAAGTTGCCGAGCCGGCGCTCGCCGCGTCGTCGCGCGCTTCCACCGTTTCGACATCGACGCCGGCCTCGGCGGACGAAGCCGCGCCGAGGAGCGAGGAGCCGTCTCATCCTGCTCCCGCTTCCCTGCGGGCGGATGCGACGCGCGGCGCCGAGCCGAAGGATGGGCCGCCGGTCGCGGCGCCGCCGTCTGGTGGGGCCGGCCGAGCACATTCGTCGGACGCCGCCGGCCGCGATCCTCTCGCTGTCTCGGCGGGCCCGAGAGTGACGGGCGCGCTGGCGCAGGAGGCGCCGTCCTCGTCCACTGACGAGATGCGCCATATCGCGCAGAGCCCGGCGCCGCCCCGCGTCGGGAGCGCGGCGGGCGAGACCGCAGCTTCCACTCCGAGACCGAGCGCGCAGTCCGCGCCGGAGCGCTCGCCTTTGGTTGACGCCGCGCCTTTGCCGAAGGGAGAGACGCAGGTTTCCGCGCGGAACGAGGCCTTGTCCGCCCCTGCCGCGTCCGGGGTTTCCGCCGATAGGTCGAAGACGATCGCGAGTCCTGCGGCGGAGCCGGCGATCGCGCCGCGCGCGGCTTCGGATCGGGCCGCCGCGCCGGCGGCTCCCGCCGCCGAGACCGTGACGTCCGCTCCAAAACCGAGCGCGTCCCCGGCGACCGGAGCAGCCGCTTCTGTCGTCGACTCCGCGTCGTCGAGCCCTGCCGCCGGATCGCGCGCATCGTTCGCGGCGGCTGCGGCCCTCCTCGATTCATCCAAGGCGATCTCGCATCCAGCGGCCGAGCCGCCGATCCCGCCGCGGGCGGCTGCCGACCGGGCCGCCGCGCCTTCGGCGCCGGCCGGCGAGACCGCGACGTCCGCTCCGCGAGAGAGCGCGCCCCCGACGACCGAGCGTGCGCCTGCGGTCGACCTCCCGCTTTCGCAAAAGAGCGTCGCCCCCGTCGTCGCCGAGTTGCGCTCGTCTTCCGCGGCCTCCGGGGCGCTCGTCGCTTCCTCGAAGGCGGCCTCGAGTCCCGCGGCGGAGGAGCCGAGGATCGCGCCTCGCGCCGCTTCCGAGCGACCCGCCGCGCCCTCGGCTCCCGCCGCCCCGCCGCCGACTCCGCGCCCGCGAGAGGACGAGTCGTCGACGCTCCGGACGGCGGAGGCAAAGGTCGATGCTCCGGCGCGAGCCGTTGCGTCAGACGCGCCGCCGACGAGCGCCGTCGCCGCGCGTCCCGAGCCGAGGCCCCCTCACGTCACCGACGCGCGGCAGGCGTCGTCGGATGTCGCGAACGCGCCGCATCCGCAGCCCGCCCTCGCTGCCGCCGCTCCGGCGGAGCGGCCCGAACCGACGGCCGCCGCGTCCCGGCCCGCGCCGCCGAGCGAAGCCGCGGTTTCGCGCGAGGGCGAACACGCGGAATCGTTCCCGCGCGCCGAGCCGAAGACAGCTTCCGCTCCGAAAACCGCAGCCGTCGCAGGGGAGAATCGCGCGCCTGCCGCGCCATCCGCCGCGACTGTGAGCGCGGCGGCCGCGCCGGAGGCGGTCCGCGATGACGGGCTTCTCGCCCTGCTGCGCTCGATCCCCGCCGGGCGTTTCGCCTCGCCGGTCGCCGCGCGCGCGCCGGCCCGGGAGGATGTCGCCCGCCCGACCTCGCGCGCCTCAGCAGCGACCGCCGACGCCGTGAGGTCGCCGTTCGACATCGCGTCCGCGCTTCCGTCGCTCATCGCCGGCGACGGCTCGCGTGCGACGGCCGATGCGCGAACGGGCGACGGAGCGATCGCCGCGCCGACGGCGGCGCCGACCGCTGCGGTCGAGAGCTTCGGAAAGGATTTCGCCGCGACTGCGTCCGCCGTCGAGCCGCCGTCGCCGCCCATGGAGCGGCCTTCGCCACATGACGAGCCGCACGCCGCTCGCAGCGAGACGCATCCGGCGGCGGTCGCGGCGTCGCGCGCCGTCGCGACCCCGGCGGCCGGCGAGACCACCGCGCCGGCTGCGGCGGAGGAGGAGGTTGTCGCCGCGCCGCTCGGGCGTGTCGATCTTTCCGCTCCCACGGCAAATCCCGCTCCGGCGATGGCGGCGATGCTCGCCCCGCAGGCGCGCAGCTTGCTCGGCCTCGCGCCGGGCCGCGGCCCGGGCGGGGCATCCGGCTCCTCGGACGCCGCGCCGCGCGCCAGCTCCCTCAGCGCCAAGACGTCTCTCGGCGCCAAGACGTCTCTCGCGGCCAAGACGATGACCATCGAGCTCGCGCCGGAATCGCTCGGCGTGGTCGTCGTGAAGATGAAGCTCGCGCATTCGGGCGTCGATATGAAGATCAGCGTTCGCTCGCCGGAGGCGCTGCGCGACCTCGAATCCGCTCGCGACGCCTTGGTCGAGGCGATGCGGTCGGTCGGATGCGCGATCGACGGCTGCACGATTCAGATGTCCGCCGCCGCGACCGACGGGACGCAGGCGGGAGGGCAGGGCTTCTCTACAGCGTCCAATGGCGCGGAGAGCGAGCCGCGAGAGCGGACGATCTCGGAAGAAGGAACGGGCGATGGACAGGGCGCGGGCGGACGGCGGCGCGAGACCGCGCGGGACGATGGCGCGCCGGAGACGGCGGCTCGGCGTCCTGTCGATGGTCGCGGCGGCGTCTATCTGTGACGCCCGCGCCGCCGGCGCGCCGCCGCGGAACATTTGCGAGCGGGAGATGATCCAGGCCGCCAATGAGCATGCGGTGCCGCTCGCCGTGCTCTACGCTGTGGCGCTGACCGAGACCGGCCAGAGGGGCGCGCTCAACGCCTATGCGATGAATGTGCAAGGACGCCCGGTGTTCAGCGCCGATCTGCGCGAGGCGCTGGAGCGCTTCGCGGCGGCGCGGCGCGCGGGCGCGGCGCTGATCGACATCGGCTGCATGCAGGTCAATCATCACTTTCACGGCGCGAAGTTCGCGTCGGTGGAGGCGATGTTCGATCCGCGGCTCAATGTCGGCTATGCGGCGAAGTTCCTGAAGGCGCTGCGCGCGAGCGAAGGCAGCTGGACGGCGGCCGTGGCGCGCTATCACGCCGGACCCGGCAACGCGCCCGCGCAAAAGACCTATGTGTGCGCGGTGATCGCCAATATGGTGGCGAGCGGCTTCGGCTCATGGACCGAGGCCGCGCACGATTTCTGCCGTCCGCGCGGGCATTTGGTGGCGCGATAGCGGCGTGATTCAGCCGATTTGAGCGAGCCTGACGGCTCGCTCTCGAGAGGCGGCGCGGCGCCGGGCCTTTCCTCAGGTCCTGCGTCGTCCCCCGAGGCGCGCATGGCCTGCGGCGCGATAGAGATAGGCCGAGAAGGCGTCGAACAGCTTGCGCATCTGCGACGGCTTGTAGGGAAAGACGTCGACCGGATCCATGTCGTGGACCAGCAGAGTGTGATCGGCCTTGAACACGACGAGCTCGCCCGACGACGTCTCCGCGCAATCGACGCCGAAATAAGTGAGGCCGACGCGCTCGACCAGAGCGTCGAAGGTTTTCGCGTGGCGCGCCGCGAAATCCGTGTCGAAGGTCGCGAAGAAGCGTTCCTCCTCCGAGCGTCCGAACGGGTCGGACTGCATTCGGGCATCGATATGCGAGGCGTTCCAGCCGTCGGAGACGGCGAGATGGCAGGCGTAAGCGCGGCGGTCGACGAAGATCACCCTGATCTTGCGGTAGAGCCCGTCGGCCCCACGGCAATCGATGAAGGGCGCGATATGGAACGCCGCGTCGCAGCGGCGCGCCAGCAGCGAGGCGAGCGCGACCGGCCCGTCGATCTTTTCCGAGTCCCAATTCGCCGGCTCCTGCGGCTTGACGATCAGCGGGAAGGGAAGGGCGCGCGTCTGCGCCGCGGCGGCGAGCTCGTCGCGTCGCCGCCGCTCGAACACTGGCGTGCGCAGTCCCTCGACGTCGCAAAGATGATCGCCGAGGTCGTCCGGCTCCAGCATCGACACGCGCGCGGGAAGATTGACCACGGGCGCCGGCCAATATGCGAGGCGCTCCTCGAGATCGGCGAGAAGGCGCCGATTGGTCGGCGTCGCGGCGATGGCGACGAAGGCGAGGTCGTGATCTGGCAATTCGCGCGGCAGCGGGCGCCCCGGCATCGCATAGGCCATGGTGAGCGCGATGTCGGAGCCTTCGAGCAGGAATTCGAGCGGCGTGTTGGCGCCGATGTCCGCGGCGGCGACGAAAGCGAGCACGCGCAGGCGCGGCTTGGCGCCGCAGCACGTGCTGTGAAAGACGCGCTGCTGGCGCAGCGCCAGCGCCTGGCGCTCGAGGCCGATCGAGAGATCGCCGTTGAGCTGGTCGATGACCGAGAGATCCATCAGCGCGCCCGCATGAGCGGGATCGCGCTCGAACATTCCGCGCAGCTGTCCGGCGATGCGGCCGAGATCGACGCCGGCGAAGGCGAGCCGCGTCAATTTCGCCATGCCGATCGGCAGAGCGTTGCGTTGGACCGACGCATCGTCGATACGCATCAAAATTCACCCTCTGGGCTGTCCCGACCAGTGAGACGCCTAACGCGCACATTGCTATCTTTCAGACGTTTCCCGAAGCTTGTCATGATTTTCCGCGCCGATTCACCTCGCCTGCGATTTGCGCTATCCAATCGATGGTCGACCGATTCGGAGATGATCGCATGCGCAAAGGGACGACTTCGCGAACCGACGCCGCGCGACGCGCGCCGTCCGGGCCGGCGCCCGCGCCGGGGCTTTTCGCCGAGCGCCGCGCCACGCCGCGACCGCGCGCGCATAATGTCGGAGAAAACATCGTGCGCTCGCTCGGCGTCGGCCTCGCCGTCGCCTCGACCGGCTTCGCCGGCTATATGATTTCCGACACCGAGCGGCGCCCCCAGTTCGCCGGCATCGAGCATTTAGCGATCTACAGCCGGCCCGCGACTCTCGCGGCGCAGCGCGCGCAGATGCAGGTGGCGCAGTCGCAGCCGAAAGTCGACTATTCGCCGGTCGGCTCGATCGGCGAAACCAGAGAGCCGACCATTCCAGGCTTTCGCCTGCTCGAGGTGCGCGCCGGCGCGGCGCTGCTCGAGACGCCGAGCGCGATCGTGCGTGTGTCGCCGGGCGATGTCGTCGCCGGGCTCGGACGCATCACCGCCTTCGAGCGTCGCGGCGACAAATGGGTGCTGGTGACGCCGAGCGGGATCGTCGCCGGCAATTGAGCGCAGAGTCGGACACGCGCTTCGCGTCGCTGCGCGAGAGATGGACGCGCCTTATCGTCGCGGCGCGCTGGCGCGACGCAAGCTCTTTTGCCCCGGCGCACGGGCGACGGCGGCGTCGATCTGCGCGTTGAATTCGGCGAGCAGGCGTTCCGCCTGGCGGGCGCCGGACTTCTCGCGGCGATCCGGATGACAGAGCCAGGCGACGCGCCGCCGCAGCGCGCGCAATTCGGCGAGCGAGCCTTCCGCGCGGCGCAGATCGGCGAAAAACTCCTCCCGGTCGGGGATTTTCTGGCTGTGCTCGTCGCGACTGCGCGGGTCCGCCGCATCGGACGAGACGCCATAGACGCGCGAGGCGAACGAAGCGCGCTCATCCTCCGACGCCTTCGCCGCAGCCGTATCGATGCGCGCGAAAAGCTCGATCAGAGAGGCGAGCGAGTCGTCGCTCTTGCGCTCGGTCGAGCAGGACGCTTCCTCGAGCCGCGTCAAAATCGTCGCGAAATCGTTCATGGGCCTCATCCGCCTCTGTGACGGCGAGAATCATGCCCGTGAAGGAATGAAAGATTGGTTCATGCGCGGGACGCGTCAGCCCTGCGCGCCGGCCTGCTGCAGACGATCCGCGACCTCGCGGAACGGATCCATGCTCGGCGGCGATTGCGGCGACTGGCAGACGGCCTCGTAGAGCTTGGGCACGAGCTGCACCGCCTGGTCGAGCTCCGGGTCGCTCCCCTTCTGATAGCCGCCGAGCATGCGCAGGTCGCGCGTGTCCTCGAAGCGCGACACCAGCGCGCGCAATTTCTGCACGAGGTGCCGCTGCTCCGGCCGCCAGGCGTGATGAGCGAGACGCGAGATCGAGGTCTTGATGTCGATCGCCGGATAGCGTCCCTGCTCGGCGATGGCGCGGTCGAGCACGATATGTCCGTCGAGCGTGCCGCGCACGCAATCGGCGATGGGATCATTGTGATTGTCGCCGTCGACGAGAACGGAAAAAACGCCGGTGATCGTGCCCTTGCCTTCCTCGCCGGGCCCGGCGCGCTCGAGCAGGCGCGGAATATCGGCGAAGACGCTCGGCGTGTAGCCATGCGCCACCGGCGGCTCGCCGGCGGCGAGCGCCACCTCGCGCGAGGCATGGGCGAAGCGCGTCACCGAATCGACGATGAGCAGCACATTGCGGCCGATGTCGCGAAAATATTCGGCGATCGTCGTCGCGGTGAGCGGCGCGAGCCGGCGCATCATCGGGCTCTCGTCGCCCGTCGCGACGATGGTGATGGAGTCGCGCGCATGCGTCGCCGACATCGCCTCCTCGAGGAATTCGCGCACCTCGCGGCCGCGTTCGCCGACGAGGCAGATGATCGCGAGATCGAAGCCGGGGGCGCGCGCCAGCATGCCGAGCAGAGTGGATTTGCCGACGCCCGAGCCGGCGAACACGCCGATGCGCTGGCCGGCGCAGATCGGCGTGAAGCAGTCGACCGCCTTGACGCCGGTGCGCACCGGCGTCGTCACGCGCGCGCGCCGCATCGCCGGCGGCGCGCTCGTGTCGACCTGCAGAGCGAGGTCTCCTTCGGCCAAGGGCCCGCGATCGTCGACGGGCCGCGCGAAGGCGTCGAGCACGCGCCCGACCCAGTCCGGATGGGGCGCGACCTCGATCGGCCCGGCGCGAAAGGCCGGCGTGTTGAGCCCGACGCGCGCGCGGTCGTCGAAGGATTTGACGATCGCGCCGTCCTTGCCGACCTTCACCACCTGGCCGAGGCGCTCGTCCCGCGGCGAGCCGAAGCGAACGCATTCGCCGAGCTCGACGAAATCCGACAGGCCGAAGACGCGGCAATGGGACGCGGCGACTTCGGTGACGAGTCCGGAAACGCGCGCGTGATCCTTGCGCCGCTGATGGCGCTCGACCGCCTCGCGCAGACGCTGCAGACGCGACATCAGCCGCCGCCCAGCGTGCGGATCGCGTCGCGCTGCGAGCCGTCGAGCAGATCGTTCATCGAGCTGACGCTGTCGAACGCGCGCGAGGCGGCGATGAGCTTGACCATCTCGCGAACCGGATTGACATTGGCCGCTTCGACGACCCCCTGCTCGACGCCGTTGCGCACGAAGTCGAGCGCCGCCGTCGCCGGCTTGTCGGGGATGACGCTGGCGCCCGGTCCGCGCGTCAGCTTGGCGTCATTGTCGATCATGAACAGGCCGAGCGCGCCGATCTGCCGGCCGTTCTGATTGATCATGCCGTCGCGCGAGATCATCGGCGGCCCGCCGGTGGGGTCGAGCACGACCGGCGAGTTTCCCGCATCGAGAATCGGGTAGCCGCCGACCGTCTGCAGGTCGCCGGTCTCGGTCATCTTCATGCGGCCGTCGCGCGTGTAGGCGACGCCGTCCGGCGTGCGGATGGCGAAAAAGGCTTTGCCGACGACGGCGACGTCGAAGGGATCGCCTGTTCGCTGCATGTCGCCCGCCGTGCGCGAGATGAAGTCGCGGCCCGCCGAGGCATAGGCGACGGGCTCCGCGCCCGTCTTCGCCACGACGGATTCGAAGCTGACGCCATTGGCGCGATATCCGGCAGTGGTGGCGTTGGCGATGTTGTTGGCGATCGTCTCCATGCGCTTGTCGATCGACAGTTGCGCGGAGAGCGAGACATAGAAAGCCGATTGCATGATTTGAGCAGTCCGTCGTGGCGAGGCCGCGGCGCACGCCGCATCCGCAATGCTGCAGGGGCCGGCTTGCGTGAGGCTGATAGGCCGATGTCAGCCTCGCGCAAGCGAATATACCTAATTTTAATACTGTAGACTTCCATCGGGAGAGACCGTCGTCATGGGATTTTTCGTCGGCCTGATCATTACGATGGGGTGCATGTTCGGCGGCTTCGCCGCCCTCGGCGGACATCTCGTGGTGCTGTGGCAGCCGTGGGAGTTCGTGATCATCATGGGCTCGTCGCTGGGCACGTTCGTCATCGCCAATCCGACCAAGGTGATCATGGACTCCGGCAAGGCGATCGCTCAGGCGATCATGGGCAAGGGTCCCAAGCATCGCGACTATCTCGACGTGCTCGGCCTGCTGCACGCATTGATGCGCGAATTGCGCAGCAAGCCGCGCAACGAGGTCGAGGCGCATGTCGACAATCCGGCCGAGTCGAAGATCTTCACCGCCTTTCCGAAGGTGCTCGAGAACAAGGACATGACCGCGTTCATCTGCGACTATTGCCGCCTGTTCATCATCGGCAATGTCCGCACCTTCGAGATCGAGGCGCTGATGGACGAGGAGATCTCGGCGATTCGCTATGATCGGCTGAAGCCCTATCACGCGCTGACCACGGTCGGCGACGGCCTGCCGGCGCTCGGCATCGTCGCGGCGGTGCTCGGCGTCATCAAGGCGATGGGCGCGCTCGATCAGTCGCCGGAGCTGCTGGGCGGGCTCATCGGCGCCGCGATGGTCGGCACTTTTGCGGGGATCTTCGTCTCCTACGGCGTCATCACGCCGCTCGCCTTCAAGATCAAGGTGGCGCGCACCAAGGAGTGCCACCTCTATGTCATCATCAAGCAGACGCTGCTCGCCTTCATGAACGGCGCGATGCCGCAGGTGGCGGTGGAGCACGGCCGCAAGTCGATCCCCTCCTACGAGCGTCCGACCATCGACGAAGTCGAGAACGAGACGCTGTCGGGCGGCGCGGCGGAGGCTGCGTGACATGACTGCGGGCGAAGTCGTCGACGCGTCGGCGCGCGCGTCCAAGGGCAAGCGCCTCGCGCCCGCCGCGCCGAAGAAAAAGCGCGACGACGCGCAAGAGTCGCCGGGGCTCGCGATCAGGGAGCGGCTGCTCGCCGGCGGCGGCCTGTCGCCGGATCGCCTGCCGATGCTGCGCGTCGCGCTGGACGAGACGGCTTCCGCTTTCGAGCAGGCGCTGCGCAGGCTCGGCCTTCCGTCGCCGCAGGTCGCGGTGGAGAGTCTCGTGAGCGCGCGCGCGGCCGACGCGCAGATCGCGCTCGAGGCCTATGCGCTGACCGCGACCTACGGCGGCGCCGAGCCCGACGCGCGCGTCGCCATCGGCGCCGAGCGAAAATTCGTCTTCGCCATGGTCGAGGGATTGTTCGGCGCGGACGGCTCCGAGCCTTTCTACGACGAGGAGCGCGCGCTCACTGGCGTCGAGACGCGGCTCGGCCGACTCGTTCTCGACCGTCTCGCCAAGACATTGCAAGCCTCCTTGCTGACGGTCGCCGGCGCCGCGCCGGGGCTCGATCCTATCGAGGCGAAGCCCGAGCCCGCGGGCGCCGCGCGCCGCGGCGGCTCGATGTTGATCTGCCGCTTGCGGCTCTCGGCCTTGGGCTGCGACAGTCAGTCGATCGTGGCGATTCCGCAGGGCGTTCTCGAACCGCTGCGCGAGGCGCTCTCCGCCGATCCTGCCGCGACCATTCAATCGGTCGATCCGCTGTGGGCGCAGCGAATGAAGGCGCGCGTCACGCAGACCGAGCTGTCGCTCGCCGCGGTGATGGAGCGGCGCGACCTGACGCTCGGCGATGTCGCGCGCTTCGAGGTCGGCCAGATCGTCGAGCTGCCGGTGACGCCGACCGGCCTCATCGCGCTCGAATGCGAGGGGCAGACGCTGTTCTGGTGCGAGATCGGGCAGAAGGACGGCGCCTACACCATCCGCATCGCGGAATTCGTCGACAAGGAGCAGGAATTCATCGACGACATGCTCGGCGCATGATCGCGCCGAAGCCCGTCTCGATGGCGCGGCCATCTGGGAGAAATCGAGCATGGAAGGCTCAAAGAGCGAGGAACTCGAACGACTGATCGGCGGCGGCGGCCCGCGCATGGGCGCCGAGAGCCCGCGCGAGGAGCCGCGCGACGCGCCGGAGATGGATTCGCGCAAGCTCGAATCGATCCTGCGCATTCCGGTCGTCATGCAGGTCATCGTCGGCTCGGTGACCATGCCGGTGTCGAATCTGATGAAGCTCGGGCGCGGCGCGGTGGTTCCGCTCGATCAGAAGATCGGCGAGCCGGTCGACGTCGTCGTCAACGGGCGTTTGATCGCGCGCGGCGAGGTGGTCGTGGTGGAGGACGACAACACGCGTTTCGGCGTGTCGTTGACCGAGATCATCGAGCCGCGGAACGCCGAAAGGCGCATGTGACGGCGGCGAAGGGCGGCGATGACGAGCGCAATGATCACAGAGCCGACACGCGTGCTCAACGGTCCGGAAAAGGTGGCCGCGCTGCTGCTGTCCGTCGACAAATTCGTCGCGCAGCGCGTGCTGAAGCATTTCGATCAGAACGAGCTGCGGCAGATCACCAAATTCGCCGCCGGGCTCGGCTCGGTGCCGGCGAGCGCGATCGAGCCGCTGATCGACGAGTTCATGAATGAGCTCGCCAATGGCGGCGGCGATCTGCGCGGCACCGCGGGCGAAGCGGAGCAGCTCATCACCGGCGTCGTGTCGCCCGAGCAGGTCGCGGAGATCATGTCCGAGGTCCGCGGCAGCCCCAACGGGCTCGTGTGGGAGCGCGTCGGCTCGGCGCCCGAGGGCGCGTTCACGGAGTATGTCGGCAAGGAGCATCCGCAGACCGCGGCCTTGATGCTCTCGCGCGTCGATCCCGCGCGCGCGGCCAAGACGCTCGGCGCGCTGCCGCAGGCGTTTCGCGACGAGGTCGTGCGCCGCATGCTGGCGACGCGCACTGTCGCGGACGAAATGCTGCGCCTGCTGGAGACGGTGCTGCAGGCGGAGCTCTTGCAGAACTCCGAGCTCACCGCCTCCGCCGCCAAGAATGCGAAGCTCGCGTCGATCATCAACAAGATGGAGCGCGATCAGGCGGAGGGCGCGCTGCGCAGCCTCTCGGAGCGGCGGCCGCGCGACGCCGAGGCGCTGAAGAGCATGCTGTTCACCTTCGAGGATGTGACGCGACTCAATGTCCGCGCCCGCATGATCCTGTTCGACACCGTGCCGTCCGATCGGGTCGTGCTGGCTCTGCGGGGAGCCGATGTGGACATTCGCGACTTCATCCTCGCGGCCCTCTCCTCGCGCATGCGCCGCATGGTGGAGAGCGAGCTCTCCACCGGCGCCTCGCCGCCGCGCCGCGACATTCTCGAGGCGCGCCGCCTCATCGCCGACACGGTGCTGAAGCTCGCCGAGCAGGGCAAGATCGATCTCTCGAGCCCGGCGGAGGGCGAGCCGGAGTGAGCGCGGCGGCGCCATGAGCGACTCGGAAGATGACGAGTCCCGAACAGAAGAAGCGACCGAGAAAAAGATCCTCGACGCGCTGGAGCAAGGCAAGACCCCGGTCTCGCGCGACGTGGCCGTCGCCTCCATGTTCCTCGCCTTTCTGCTCTGCGTCAGCTTCGTCTTCCAGACGGTCGGCCCGCGCCTCGTCCTGGCGATGCAGCTGATGCTGGCCAATGTCGGCCAATTCTCGCTCGCCAACGGCGCCGACGCCTTCATGCAGTCGCGCGCGGTCGCCGAGGAGGTCGGCCGCTTTCTCGCGCCGACATTGGCCATATTCATGGTCGCAGGCCTGCTCGCCGCGGCTGTGCAGGGCGCGCCGCGCGTCGTGTTCAAGCGCATCGAGCTCGACGCCTCGCGCATCTCGCCGCAGCAAGGGCTGAAGCGCATCTTCGGCCTTCCCGGATTGGTCGAGCTGCTGAAGGCGATCGTCAAGATCGCCGTCATCGGCGGCGGCGTCGTGTTCTCGCTGACGGTCGACCGGGACCTCATCTTCGACGCGATGCGAATGGAGCCGGCGCAGCTTCCGTCGCTGCTGCTGAAGCTGACGATTCGCCTGACCAGCGTCGTCTGCATCCCGGTGGTGCTGATCGCGCTCGCCGATCTCGCCTGGACGAAATTCAAATGGCGGCGCGACATGCGCATGAGCCGGCAGGAGCTGAAGGAGGAGATGAAGCAGTCGGAAGGCGATCCCTTCGTGAAGGCGCGCCTGCGCTCGCTGGCGCTCGAGCGTTCGCGCAAGCGCATGATGGCGCAGGTGCCGCGCGCGACGCTCGTGATCGCCAACCCGACTCACTATGCGATCGCGCTGCGCTACTCGCGCTCCGAAGGCGGCGCGCCGCTCGTCGTCGCCAAGGGCAAGGACCTCATTGCGCTCAAGATCAGGGAAATCGCCGAGGAGCATGGCGTGCCCGTGCTGGAGCGTCCCGAGCTCGCACGCGCGATGTATAATCAGGTCGAGGTCGATCAGATGATTCCCTCGGAATTCTACCGCCCCGTCGCCGAGCTCATTCACTTCCTGACCGCTCGCGGCTCCGCCTCGCGTTGACGCGCGGCGCGCTCCAGCCTGACACAAGACGCCGCCCGTAGGACAGACGCGACAGGATCATGTGAGGTTCCATGGTCGAGCCCGTCTATCTCTTCGATCTCGTCGATCGCCAACGCGCCTATCTCACGGCGCGCCAGGCGCTCGTCGCGCAGAATATCGCCAACGCCAATACTCCCGGCTATCGCGCCGTCGATCTCGCGCCCTTCTCCAAGGCGCTGGACCAGAGCGCGATGCAGCTCGCCGAGACGAACAGCCTCCACCTGCAGAACGCCGCCTTCGATCCCAGATCCGGCGATCCGCAGGAGCGAACCGCCTGGGAGACCACGGTGTCCGGCAATTCGGTCAGCCTCGAACAGGAGATGATCAAGGGTGGTGAGATCCGCGGGGCCTTCTCGGTCGACACCGCCATTCTGAAGGCCTTCCACGGAATGTGGATGGCGACATTGAAGGGATAGCGAGATGGATCCGCTCCAGGCCTCGATGAAGATCGCCGGCTCCGGCCTCGCAGCGCAATCGGCGCGCTTGCGCGTCGTCGCCGAAAACATGGCCAATGCGCAGTCGGTCGCCAAGACCGCCGGCGCCAATCCCTATTCGCGCAAGACGGTCAGCTTTCAGAGCGAGATCGATCGCGCCTCCGGCGCGTCGCTGGTCCAGCTCGGCTCCGTCGGCGTCGACCGCGCGCCCTTCCGCATCGAGCACGATCCGGGCAATCCCGCCGCCGACGCCGACGGCAATGTGAAATATCCCAACGTCAATCTGCTGACCGAAGTCGCGGATATGCGCGAGGCCAATCGATCTTACGAGGCCAATCTGCAGGTGATGAAGCAGACGCGCGAGCTGTTCTCGATGACCATCGATCTGCTGAAGGGAAGCCAATGATTCCGCTCGTTCCCGGCATCGTCTCCTCCGTCGCGGCCGATATCGGCGTCTCGGCGCTCCAGGGCGTCACGGGCAAGGCCACGGTCGCTCCCAAGGTCGAAGGCCCGTCCTTCTCCGAAGTGCTGGGGCAGCTGACGACGGATGTCGTCGACACGCTCAAATCCAGCGAGGCGACGTCGATCGCCTCGGTGCAGGGCAAGGCCTCGGTGCAGCAGGTCGTCGATCAGGTGATGGCCGCCGAGCGCACCTTGCAGACCGCCATCGCCGTGCGCGACAAGGCGGTCGGCGCCTATCAGGAAATCAGCCGAATGACGATCTGAGAAGGACGAGAGAGATCATGAGGGCGCTTGCGATCGCCGCGACGGGCATGAACGCCCAGCAGCAGAATATCGAAGTCATCTCCAACAACATCGCCAACATCAACACGACGGCGTTCAAGCGCTCGCGCGCGGAGTTCACCGATCTCCTCTATCAGGCGGACCGCCTGCAAGGCGTCTCCAACCGCGGCCGCGACGCCACCGTTCCCGAGGGCTCGCAGACCGGCCTCGGCGTGCGTCTCGCCGCCATTCGCAGCCTGCAGACGCAGGGCCCGCTCACGCAGACCGGCAATGAGCTCGATCTCGCGCTCAACGGGCGCGGCTGGTTTCAGATCACCGGGCCGGACAGCGAGACGCTCTACACGCGCTCTGGCTCGTTCAGCACCAACGCCAACGGGCAATTGGTAACCGGCGACGGCTATCTGGTGACGCCGGCGATCGTGATTCCGAACAATGCGGTCAGCATCTCGATCAACCAGTCGGGCGTGGTCTCGGCGACCATCGGCGGACAGACGCAGCCGCAGCAGCTCGGGCAATTGACCATCGCCAATTTCGCCAATGAGGCGGGCCTCGAGGCGCTCGGCGGCAATCTGTTCCGTCAGACGCTGGCGTCGGGCGCGCCCGTCGTCGGCGTGCCGGGCGATCCGGGCTATGGCGTCGTCAGCCAGAAATATCTCGAGAGCTCCAATGTCGATTCGGTCAAGGAGCTCGTCAATCTTATCGCCGCGCAGCGCGCTTTCGAGCTCAATTCCAAGGTCATCCAGGCGGTCGACGAGATGGCGGGCACCATCTCCAAGGGCATCAGGTGATGCGCGCGCTCGCGATCGTCCTCGTCGCGGGGAGCCTCGCCGGTTCGGCCGCGGCGTTGGCGCAGGAGCGTCTGCTGCCGACGCCGGTCGCGGTGATCTATCCGGGAGAGGTGATCCGCGAGTCGATGATCGCGGAGCGTTCCTTCCGCGGCGGCGGCGATGGCGCGGTCGTCGATTCGAAGAGCGCGCTCATCGGCAAGGTCGCGCGGCGCACGCTGCTGCCGGATCGGCCGGTCCCGACCTTCGCCGTCGATTCGCCGAGGGTCATCGTGGTCAATGCGCAGGTGAAGATCGTGTTCGAGGAAGCGGGGCTGGTGATCGTCACCTATGGCGCGGCGCTGCAGCCGGGCGGGGTCGGCGATCTCATTCGCGTGCGCAATCAGGACAGCGGCCTCGTCGTCACCGGCCGCGTGCAGTCCGACGGATCGGTGCGGGTGAGCGAGGGATGATGCGTCGGCTCGCGGTCGTCGTCCTGCTCCTCCTCGCCTGCGCGCCGGCGCTCGGCTCGGTCCGCATCAAGGACATCGCCTCGGTGCGCGGGCTGAGGGAATATCAGCTCGTCGGCTATGGCCTCGTCGTCGGCCTGCAGGGAACCGGCGACACGCTGCGCAACGCGGCTTTCACCGAGCAATCGGTGTCGTCCATGCTCGACCGCATGGGCGTCAATGTGCGCAACAGCGCGCTGCGCACGCGCAATCTCGCGGCGGTGATGGTGACGGCGTCGCTGCCGCCCTTCGTCGGCTGGGGCTCGACGATCGACGTCACCGTCTCGGCGATGGGCGACGCGACCTCGCTGATGGGCGGAACCTTGATCCTCACGACGCTCACCGGCGTCGACGGCAATGTCTATGCGATCGCGCAGGGGCCGATCGCGGTGTCGGGCTTTGCGGTGGCGGGACAGAACGAGTCGCTGACGCATGGCGTCGCGACCGTCGGGCGCATTCCCAATGGCGCGTCGATCGAGCGCGAGCCGCCGCGGCCTACGGGCGACAATGGCGCCCTGGTGCTCGAGCTGCGCAATCCCGATTTCCAGACGGCCGTGCGCATCACCGACGCGATCAACCGCTTCACGCGGGAGCGCTACGGCCAGCGTCTCGCGCGCGAGCGCGACAATCGCAGCGTCGCCGTGAGCGGCGCGCCGAACATGGGCGCGACGCGCCTGCTCGCCGAGATCGGCGAATTGCGCGTCGATCCGACGACGCCGGCGCGCGTCGTCATCGACGAGCGCACCGGTACGGTGGTGATCGGCCAGGATGTGCAGATTCTTCCCGTCGCGGTGACGCAGGGTGGGCTCACCGTGCGCATCAACGAGACGCCGGAGGTCTCGCAGCCGGCGCCCTTCTCCAATGGTCGGACGACCGTGACCACGCAGACGCGCATCACCGCGACCGAGCAGGTCGGCCAGGTCGGAACGCTCGAGGGCACGACGCTGAAGACCTTGGTGCGCGGGCTCAACCAGATCGGGCTGAAGCCGACCGGCATCATCTCCATTCTGCAGGCGATCAAGACCGCGGGCGCGCTGCAGGCCGATCTCGTCATTCAATAGCGAACAGCGAGTAGCGAGTAGCGAGTAGCGAATAGAGTGAATTCTACTCGCTGCTCGCTGTTCCGCCGGATCGCCGCGCTCGCGACGACGACCACGGCTTCCACTCTCGGGCGAACCAGGATACAAGCCGTCATTCGCGATCCCCGTGTCGACCGGCCCGCGGAGCGAACGGGGGTTCGTCTCGGCCGGAGACGTCTATTTCGGAGTCTCCATGCGTCCGAGCAAACGCGCGCCCGATGAAATGCGTCCCGTCAGCTTCGAGAGAGGCGTCGCCCGCTATGCCGAGGGTTCGTGCCTCGTCAAATTCGGCAATACGCATGTTCTGTGCGCGGCCACGCTCGAGGACAAGCCGCCGCCATGGCTGCGCGGCCAGGGCCGCGGCTGGGTGACGGCGGAATATGCGATGCTGCCGCGCGCGACCCATACGCGCACGCGGCGCGAGTCGAGCTCCGGCAAGCCGTCCGGGCGCACGCAGGAGATTCAGCGTCTCATCGGCCGCTCGCTGCGCGCGGTCACCCATCTGCCGGCGCTCGGCGAGCGGCAGGTCGTCGTCGACTGCGACGTTCTGCAGGCCGACGGCGGCACGCGCACCGCGGCGATCTCGGGCGCCTGGCTCGCGCTGCATGATTGCTTCCAATGGATGCGCTCGCGCTCGATCATCAAGGAGAATCCGTTGCGCGACCATGTCGCCGCCGTCTCCTGCGGCGTCGGCGACGGCGGACCTGTGATCGATCTCGACTATGACGAGGATTCGACCGCGAAGACCGACGCCAATTTCGTCATCACCGGCGCCGGCGGACTCGTCGAGGTGCAGGCGACGGCGGAGGCGGCGGTCTTCTCCGAGACCGATCTCTCCGCCATGCTGGCGCTGGCGCGCGCCGGCGTCGAGCAACTGATCTCGCTGCAGAAGGCGGCGCTCGCGTGACGCGCAAGATCGAGGGCCGTCTCGTCATCGCGACGCATAATCCCGGCAAATTGTGGGAGCTTCGCCAATTGCTGGCTCCGCATGGGATCGACGCGATCTCGGCGGGAGAGCTCGGCGTCGCCGAGCCGGCGGAGACGGAAGGGAGCTTTGCCGGCAATGCGCTGCTCAAGGCGCGCGCCTCCTGCGCCGTGACGGGCTTGCCGGCTTTCGCCGATGATTCGGGTCTCTGCGTCGATGCGCTGGAGGGCGCGCCAGGCGTCTATTCGGCGCGCTGGGGCGGCGAGGACCGGGATTTTTCCGCCGCCATCCGCAGGGTCGAGCGCGAGCTTCGCGAGCGCGGCGCGCAGCCGCCGTTCGCGGCGCATTTCATCTGCGCTCTGGCGATCGTCTGGCCGGACGGGCATGTCGAGGAGTTCGAGGGACGGGTCGACGGCGTCCTCGTGTTTCCGCCACGCGGGGAGAAAGGTTTCGGCTATGATCCGATCTTCCTGCCGGACGGCCTGGACCGCACGTTCGGCGAGATGATGTCGGCGGAAAAGCATGCTTTGCCCGGCGACGGCTCGCGCGCGCTCTCGCACCGCGCGCGCGCCTTTCAGGCGCTGGCGCTGGCGTGTCTCGCCTAGATACGAAGCAACGCCGAATGCGAGCCTGAAGACTCGCGGTCCGAGCGTGTCCTGGACCGCGAGCCTTCAGGCTCGCTTCTTCAGCCCCGGCTCTCACCGCACCTCGATTTCGACGCGGGTCTCCGCGCGCGGCGTCCCGCCGTCGGTCGTCCGCTTCTCGTCGACGATTGCGCCGACGAGGCGTTCGCGGCCGACGCCGACGCGCCCGAGATAGTCGGCGACCGTGCGCGCGCGCCGCAATGACAGCCGTCGGTTCTTCGCGGCCTTTCCGAGCGAATCCGCATAGCCTCTGATCTCGAGAACCGCCTGCGGGCATTGCTTCAGCAGCTCCGCGAGGCGAACGAGCGCCTGCTGCGAATCGGCGCGCAGGGCGGCGCTGGCCGCGGCGAAACGAATCGGCTGCGCGGCGGCGAGCGTGGCGAGCGCGGCTTTGCAGGAGGGCGGCTCGGCGGGCGGGGGCTCCTTGCGCGCGACGGGCGGCAGGGTCGGATCGAGGGGCGGATTCCAGACGATCGGTCCGGGCGGCGCCGCGGGTCGCGCTCCGGCCTTTGTCCCGGCGTGAGAATCGGCGGCGCTGCGGCGCTCCAGCGGAGCGGCGCCCGAGGAGGAAGCGGCGAGCGCGGCCCGCCGCTTCTTCTCCCATTCGGTCTCCCATTTGGCGAGCGCGGCCTTGGCCTCCGCCGCCCGCGCCGCTTCCGCGGCGAGAGCGCGATCGCGCAGCGCCGCGGCGGGCGGCGACAGCGCGTCGACCGTCCAGACCGAGCGCACGCCGACGGCCTGCCGCAGGCGCGCCGCGGCCGCGCCGCCGCCGGGCGTTTCGCCGGGCAGAAACACATCGCGGCCGCTGACTTCGAAGTTCAGCGCATCGTCGCCCGCGCGGGCGAGCAGCGATCCGAGCTTGTGGCGCAGTGCGGCTTCGAGGTTGCGCGCCGCCTCCATATTCGCAACGGCGCAGGTGAGAGCGAGCGCGGCGGCGCCGATGCGCCAAGCGAGACGGTCACGGGCGATCGGTCCCCAGACGGCCGCGGTCGCGCCGAATCCCGTCGCAAAGGCGGCGACGAGCAGCAGAGCGCCGTCGAAATAGAGCGACATGCGGCCGAGCGTCACTTGCGCGACGGCGACGGCGAGCAGCGCCGACAGAGCGATGGTGTGATCGCCGCGGCGCAGAAAGCCCGTCGCGTCCGCTGTCCGCGGCCGGCTGCCGAAGGCGACGAGCGCGCCGAGGAGAAAGGCGGTCGCCGCAAAGACGCCGTAATGGACGATGAGATCGATCATGCCTCTGCGGTCGTCGGGCGTGAGCAACGGCGCAGGCGCGCTGCGAAAGAGGGAGCCGACATGCCGGCTCGAGCGGGCAGTTAAGGCCGAAAACGCTGGTTTCAAGGCCAGCTCGAGCGCAGCCTTCGCTCATCTATTGGGGAAACTACTTAGCGTCGGCCCACAGAATTTGCGGCGACTCGTGATATAGTGAAAGAAACACACGAGATTCCAAAACGATGAATCAGCATGTCAGCGCACTGAAGGCGACGGTCACGTTGACGGGCGCCAATCGAGACCAGTTGCGGCCCTCCGGCGTCAAGGGCTTGGGAGACGTGCCCTGGGGTGCGCATTTCTGCCAGTTCTACGACAGCGACAGCGAGCTGCTGGAGATTCTCGTTCCTTATTTCGCCGCAGGCTTGGCGTCGAACGAGTTTTGCATGTGGATCACCTCCGAGACGATCGGCAAGACGCAAGCGATGGTCGCGCTGCGGGCGGCCGTTCCGAATCTGCAGAGCTTTCTCGACCGGGGCCAATTGGAAATTCTCGATTTTCGCGACTGGTACAAGATCACCAGCAGTTTCGACGCGGGCCGCGTCTGCCGCGGCTGGAACAGCCGGTATGAAGCCGCGCTGGCGCGCGGCTTCGACGGCATGCGCGTCTCCGGCGACACTTCTTGGCTGCAGGCGGAGGAATGGGACGATTTCGTCCATTATGAAAAACACGTCGATCCGATCATCGGCTCCTCGCGCATGATCGCGCTCTGCACTTATTCGCTCGCGCACGGCGACCGGGCGAGGACCTGCGAGGTGATGGCCAATCACCAATTCGCCCTGCTGCGGCAGGGGGACCGGTGGGGAGCGGTCGAGAGCTACGGCCGCCGCCGCGCCGAGCGAGCGCTCCGCCAGAGCGAGATTCGGCTGCGCGCCACCATCGAGAGCGCCACCGATGGAATCATCACCGTCGACGAGCGCGGCGAGGTGACCTTGGCCAATCCGGCCGCCGCGGCGATGTTCGGCTATCGGCTGGACGAGCTGCTCGGCGAGAGCGTCGCCCTGCTGCTCGGGCGCGGCCGCGGCTCGCGCGAGCGCAATCGGACCGATTATCTCGCGATCGTCGATCGCGGCTATTTCGGACGGCGGCGCGAGCTGCATTGGCGCCACAGGGATGGCTCGGCCGTTCCGGTCGAATGCGCCATCAGCGAGATCAGGGTCGATCACCCGAGCCGGCTGTTCGTGATCTGCCTGCATGACCTGACCGAACGCCGTCAGATCGAGGCGCGCGTGAGGCAGCTGCACAGCGACCGGCTGCTCGCGATGGGAGGCATGGCCACGACGCTGGCGCATGAGCTCAACCAGCCGCTGACGGCGACCGTCGCTTATCTGAAAGCCGCCAAACGCATCCTCGCCAAGCAGGGCGGTCCGGATTCGAACGAAGCCGAGGCGGCGCTGGCCAAAGCCTGCGAGCAGGTCCTGCGCGCCGGCGACATCATCCGCCACACGCGCGAGTTCATCGCGCGCCGTGAGCCCAACAAGACATGCGAGCGTCTCCACGCGCTCATCGAGAGCGCCTGGCGGTTGACCGCGGCGACCGCCGCCCACGCCGGGGTGATTGGGGCTCTCGAGCTCGACGCCGGATGCGACCGTATCGTCGGCGACGCGGTTCAGCTGAAGCAGGTGATGGTGAACCTCATCCGCAATGCGATAGAGGCGCTGCAGGGGGCGGACGTCCGCCGGCTCGTGATATCGACTGCGGCGATCGAGGGCGGCATGATCCGCGTGGACATCGCCGACACCGGCCCGGGACTCTCGGAGGCGGCGCGAGCGCGTCTGTTCGAGCCGTTCAAGACGAGCAAAGCGGTCGGCCTCGGCGTCGGCCTGGCGCTGTCGCGCTCGATCATCGAGGCGCATTACGGGAAGATCTGGGCGGAGCTCAGTGAGGGAGGCGGAACGGCGCTTCGCTTCACCTTGCCGCTGGCGGAGTGAGACGGAGCCGGTTCGTCTCATGGCGCAGCCATCGCCGGGACAACTCCGATCGGCGATCTTCGCGCCGAGGCGCGAGCCGCTGACGGGGCCGGTCCGCTCGGGCGGCGCCCTTGCCTCGATTTGCCGGCTGTTTCCTCCTTCGCGCAGCGTGACCTTCTCGGCCCTTCGTGGCATAAGGGCTCTATGGCTGCGACGATTCGAAACGCGTTCGACCCGGGGTTCGGCGTTTATGTGCATTGGCCGTTCTGCCTGTCGAAGTGCCCCTATTGCGACTTCAACAGTCACGTCCGCAAGGGCGAGGTCGACGAAGATCGCTTCGTCGACGCCTTTCGCACGGAGATCCGCCATAGGGCCGCGCTCGCGCCGGGACGCGAGACGCGCTCCGTATTCTTCGGCGGCGGCACGCCCTCGCTCATGTCCGCTTCGACCGTCGAGGCGATTCTGCGCGCGATCGCCGATTGCTGGCCTCTGGCTCCGGACGTCGAGGTCACGCTCGAGGCCAATCCCACCAGCGTCGAGGCCTCGCGCTTCCGCAGCTTCAAGGCGGCCGGCGTCAATCGCGTTTCGCTCGGCGTGCAGGCGCTCAACGACATCGAGCTGCGCTCGCTCGGACGCCAGCATACGGTGGCCGAGGCGCTGGCGGCGCTCGACGTCGCCAATAAGGTGTTCGAGCGCACCTCCTTCGATCTCATCTACGCGCGGCCGCAGCAGACGCCCGCCGCCTGGCGCAAGGAGCTGGAGCTGGCGCTCGCCCGCGTCACCGAGCATGTCTCGCTCTATCAGCTGACGATCGAGCCCGAGACCGTGTTTGAACGCATGTACGAGGCCGGCAAGCTCGACCTTCCCGACAATGACGCGCAGCGCGCGCTCTGGGACGTGACGCAGGAGATGACGGCGCGCGCCGGCCTTCCGGCCTATGAGGTCTCCAATCATGCGCGGCCGGGCGCCGAGTGCCGGCACAATCTCGTCTATTGGCGCTATGGCGAATATGCCGGCGTCGGCCCGGGCGCGCATGGGCGGCTGATCACGCCGCGCGGCCGCCGGGCCCAGGCGACCGAGCGCCATCCGGAAATGTGGCTGACCGTGGTCGAGTCGGAGGGGCATGGGCTCGTCGAGGACGAGCTGCTCTCCGCCGAGCAGGAGGGCGACGAGTTCCTGCTGATGGGCCTGCGCCTGCGCGAGGGGATCGATCCCGGCCGTTTTTTCGCGCTCACGGGCAAGAAGCTGTCGCAATCGCGCGTCGCCGAGCTGGTCGGCGACGGTCTCGTGGAGCTCACCCGCGACAATCGCCTGCGCGTCAGCTCCGAGGGCTTTCCGGTGCTCGACGCCGTGGTCGCCGACCTCGCGGCGTGAGGCGCTCCCTTCTCCCGCGATGGCGGGAGAAGGAGAGCGCGTCGAGAGTCGGAAGCATTCAAGGCGCGACGCGATATTCGTCGGTGAGGCCGCCGCGCAGCAGCGTGACGATCTTCTCGCGGCCGCCGCGCGCCAGCCAGCGCGCGTGGCAGATCTTCGGGCCGCACAGCACTTCCGGAAAGCGATAGAGCGGCTTGCCCGATGCGACCCTGAGGCCGAAATTGGCGTCCGGCGTCCAGCCGTCCGAGAGGAGCGATTGGCGAAAGCTGGAATAGGGCGGCAGGTCGGAGTTCTCCGAATCTTCCTGCGCGAGGGGTGCGCAAGGGGCGAAGAGGCAGGCAAGGCCGATCAGCGCGGCGGCGCGTAGCGCGGTCATCGATTCGTCTCCCGGTCGGACGAAAAATCTAGCTCGGCTCGAGCCGCGTTCCCACCGCTTTTTGAGTCTCACCAGGGCAGGGCGTCCTCGCCCCGCGCCAGCGCCTCGGCGTCTCGCGTGAAGGCCCCGTCCGCCTCGTGCAGCACGAGCGGCGCCAGTAGCGCGAGCGGCGCCTTGGATCCCTTCACGCCGCGCAGGAGAATGCGCGTGGCCGGCTCGCCCGCCCGCGCCGCGACCGGCAGGATGCGCAGGGCTCCGACCCGCGCGCCGAGGCTCGCGAGGCAGTCCGCCAGCGCGTCGGCGCGATGGATCAGCGCCAGCTCGCCGCCGGGACGCAGCAGCGCGAGACAGGCGCGCAGCCAGGGCTCGAGCCCGCCCGCGGCGACATGGGCCAGCGCCCGGCGTGGATCGGGCGAGACGCGCGAGCGGGCGGGATCGAGAAAAGGCGGATTGGTGAGGACGAGGTCGGCGGCCTCTTCCAACAGTCCCGCCGCGCGGCGCGAGGCGGCGGAGACGAGATCGGCCTCGTGGAGACGCACGCGCTCCGTCAGCTCGTTCGCGGCGATATTTTCGCGCGCGAGCGCTGCGGCCTCCGCATCGATCTCGATCAGGGAGACCCGCGCGATGGGCGCGCGCAGCGCAGCGGCGAGGCCGACGGCTCCCGTTCCCGCGCCCGCGTCGATCACGAGGCCGCGGCGCTCGGGCGTCGCGGCCGCCGCGAGAAGCACGGCGTCGGTTCCCGCCCGATGGCCGCGCGGCGTCTGCCGCAGGCGCAGGCGGCCCGCGAGGAAGCTCTCGCCCCTCGGCGCCCGCTGCTCCGAGCTCGGCGGAACGTTCGTCGCTCGGTGGACGTTCATCGCCTGCGAAAATGTCACAGCGCCATCGGCCCGACAAGCATCCAGCGGTCGGCGACGCGCGAGCGGGAGAGACTGCGAATGAAATCGACCAGAAGCTTGATCGGCCGCGTCGCCGCAATCGCCGTTTTGTCGACCGTTTCCAGCGTCGGCGCGCCCTTGCCGGCGGGCGCGCAGCCGGCGAGAGGATTCTCCTGCGAGCAGCTCTGGCGCCAGCGCAATGCGATCTACGCGCGCGCCGGTCATTGCTTCAGCACCGACCGCGGCCGCGCGACCTTCGGCGAGGGCTGTTATCCGCCCTATGGCCGGCTGAGCGGCGCGGACAGCCGTCAGGTTCAGCGAATCCGGCGTCTCGAGCGAATGAACGGCTGCTGAGAGCGGTCCTTCGTCTCGGCGCAGATCCTCGTCGCGGCCGATATCCGCGCGGATCCAGACCATCCGGTCGGCGAACCACAATTTCGACAGCATGGCGATGGCGAGGCCGGCCGCCGTCATCGGCAGGTTCGGCAGCGCCACGCCCATGAGGAGCAAGACGGCGCCGACCGACGCCGCCAGCGCCAGCATCCTGACGACCGGCCGATGATGCGCGATCCTCGGGTCGTCGCCGCGCGAGAGCCAGATTCGCTCGCCCAGCACGGCTTTCGACATCCAATTCTCCGTCGATTCGGGCGGCGGAAACACACGCGGATTCAGCCACGCCCAGATCAGCAGCGCTCCGATCGGCGCGAGCGCCCACCAGCCGATCCAGATCCGGCTCCAGGCGGCGAGGGCGAAGAGGGGCAGAATCGCGACGCGCGACCAGCCGCTCCAGGGATTGGCGTGCCGCGCCCATGTCGCGTCGTCCATCCCCACCACCTTCTCGAGCATGCGGAACGGCGAGTCTTCAGACATGAAACGCCTCCTTCGAACAGGGAAGTTGTTTCGAATTGAAACGAAGATGCGACGATCGGGGGCATAGGACGCTCGACCTTCTCGCGATGGCCGCCGAGCTGCGTCGCATCGCCGCCGCGTCCGCAGCCTACGTCCGCATCCTAAGCTTGCCGCCCGCCCTCCAAGGTCTTAAGTTCCCACCGCATTCGCAAGAGAGCAGGCGAGGGGGCTACGTGGGTATCGTCATTCCGCTGGAAGAAAGAGAAGAGAAAGCCGCCGGCCTCGACAATCTGCTCGCGCTCATCGGCCCCGATCTGCAGCGCGTCAATCAGTTGATCCTGCAGCGAACCGGGTCGGATGTCACGACCATTCCGGAGGTCGCCAACCACCTCATCTCGGCCGGCGGCAAGAGGCTGCGGCCGATGCTGGTGCTGGCCACCGCCGGCATGTGCGGCTATCGCGGCGACGGCCACATCAAATTCGCCGCCGGCATCGAATTCATGCATACGGCCACATTGCTGCATGATGATGTCGTCGACGAGAGCGACATGCGCCGCGGCAAGATCGCCGCGCGCATGCTGTGGGGCAATGAGACCTGCGTGCTGGTCGGCGATTTCCTGCTCGGCCACGCCTTCAAGATGATGGTGGAGCCCGGCGTGCTGCCCTGCCTCTCCGTCGTCTCGCAGGCGGCGGCGGTGATCGCCGAGGGCGAGATCCTGCAGCTCAATTCCGCCAAGGACACGCAGACCACCGAGGACGCCTATATGGCGGTGATCCGCTCCAAGACGGCGGAGCTGTTCGCCGCGGCGGCGGAGGTCGGCCCCATGCTCTCCGGCCGCTCCAAGGCGGACGAGGCGGCCTGCCGCTCTTACGGCATGAATCTCGGCATCGCCTTCCAGCTCATCGACGACGCGCTCGATTACGGCGGCCAGTCGGCCAAGCTCGGCAAGAATGTCGGCGATGATTTCCGCGAGGGCAAGATCACTCTGCCCGTGGTGCTCGCCTTCCGGCGCGGCAGCGAGAAGGAGCGGGAGTTCTGGCGGCGCACGTTGGAGAAGGGCGAGATCGCCGAGGGCGACGTCGAGACCGCCTGCGCCCTGATGAAGAAGCACGACGCGTTGAAGGACACGGTCGAGCGCGCCAGCCACTACGGCGCCATAGCGCGAGACGCGCTGGAGATCTTCCCGGTCTCACCGTGGAAATCCGCGCTGCTCGAGGTCGTCGATTTCTGCGTGCAGCGCGCATACTGACGTGCGTCCCTTCTCCCGCTCGCGGGAGAAGGGACGCACTTTTTCGGAGACGTCAGCGGGATTCGGCGTCCTCGCGCTGGTCGTGATCGTGATGGCCCCAGTGGTGCATGTGGCCGTGCGCGATCGTGCGGAGCAACAGGCCGAAGCGGCGCTTCTGCCCATCGTCCAGGCTGTCGTAGAGCGGCTTGGCCGCGTCGGCGAGCTTTTCCGCTTCGGCCGAGCGGGCGGCGAGCGCCTTCGAGCGGAAGCGCAGGCCGTCGATCACGCTGCGATGCTCCTGCATGTCCTTGAACTTTTCCTTCGCCTCGGCGAAACGCGCCTGGCGCGCCTTGCCGATGTCGCGCAGCGCGGTCTCGACGGCGGGCCAGTTCTTTTCCTGTGCGGGGGTCAGCTTCAGCCCGGCCTTCAGCGCCGCGACCTTGGCGTCGATAAAGGCCGCATGATCCTCGGTCGACATCTCGTGATGGCGATCGGGCTCGGCAAAGGCGGCGGAGGAAAGGACCGGGAAGGCCAGCGCCAGCGCCGTGGCCGTAACGAGAAGATGCTTTTTCATGGTTGTCACCGGATGTTGAGGAGACGCCTACTAAATTTCGTCCGCCGACGTCGAAAATCAACTTAATGTTTGGTAATCCGTGTTCCGGAAACATTGCATTTATTTAATTTGTAGAAATAATCGCGAAAAGATGACAGCGATGCTGTCGCTTCAGCGTCGATCGACCCTGTCTCGACTGTTCTACACGTATGCTGGGAGCCGACAATGGCAAGCGCTTTCCGGGCCATTCGCATCGACAAGGACGAGTCCGGCTATCGCGCCGATTATGCCGAGCTGGGCGACGCCGATCTGATGGACGGCGATGTCGACGTCGCCGTCACTCACAGCACGGTCAATTACAAGGACGGGCTCGCCGTCACCGGCAAGGCGCCGGTGGTGCGCCGCTTTCCGATGATCCCGGGCGTCGATTTCGCCGGCTTGGTCACGCGCTCGGCCCATCCCGATTTCCGTGTGGGCGATGCGGTGATCGCCGGCGGCTGCGGCCTGGGCGAGGTTCATTTCGGCGGCTTTGCCGAGCGCGCGCGCGTCAGCGGCGACTGGCTGGTTCCTGTGCCGGAGGGGCTGACGGCGGCGCAGGCGATGGCGATCGGCAGCGCTGGCTACACGTCCATGCTCTGCGTGCTGGCGCTGGAGCGCCATGGGCTGGAGCCGGGGCGGGGGCCGGTCGTCGTGACGGGCGCGGCCGGCGGCGTCGGCTCTGTCGCGGTGGCGCTGCTGGCGCGGCTCGGCTGGCATGTGATCGCCTCGACTGGACGTTCGGAGGAGAACGCCTATCTGAAATCACTGGGGGCCGCCGAGATCATCGATCGCGCCGAATTGTCCGCGCCGGGCAAGCCGCTGCAGACGCAGCAGTTCGCTGCGGGCGTCGACACGGTCGGCTCGGTCACGCTCGCCAATGTCCTGGCCCGCACGATGTGGGACGGCGCGGTGGCGGCCTGCGGCAATGCGCAGGGCATGGAGCTGCCGGCGACCGTCGCGCCCTTCATCCTGCGCGGCGTGTCGCTGCTGGGCGTCGAGAGCGTGCGGCCGTGCATATCCTTGCGCCGCCGAGCGTGGGAGCGGCTCGCGCGCGATCTCGACAAGGGGACGCTCGCAGCCATGACCGAGACGGCGCCCTTCGACGAGGCGCTGGAGCGGGCGCGATCGATCGTCGCAGGAAAGATTCGCGGCCGGCTGGTGATCGAGATCGGCTGAGAAAAGAGGCGCCGGGCGGAAAGGCGTCGGCGCGCCGACGCTCGTCCGCACGGAAGACCGCATTCACGGGGGAAATATGAGCGGAGCTTTCACGAAAGAACAGGACGACGACGAGCTTCGCGAGGAGCTGCCGGATCGTCCGATCAGCCCGCATCGCAATCTGGTCACGCCCGAGGGGCTCGCGCAGATCGAGGCCGAGCTTACGCGCCTGCAGGCCGAACTCGACGCCGCGCAGCAGGGTGACGATAAGCATGCGCTCGCGCGCGTGACGCGCGATCTGCGCTATTGGAGCGCGCGCCGCGCCAGCGCCGAGCTAATTCACAAGATCGCCGATGTGGGGCAGGTGCGCTTCGGTCATCGCGTCGTCGTCGAGGACGAGACCGGCAAGCGGCGGAGCTATCGTCTGGTCGGAGAGGACGAGGCCGATCCGTCGAAGGGCCTCATTCCCTATGTCGCGCCTCTGGCCGAGGCGCTGATGGGCAAAGGCGTCGGCGAGAGCGCCGAGGTCGGGAGCCACAGCGCGACCATCGTCGAGATCGCCTGACGATCGGCCGAACCGCGCGGGTCGCGCGGCTCGGCTGAACTCTTACGCCGCCTTTTTCACGGCCGGCTTGGCCGGCGCCTTGGCGGCGGGCTTCTCCGCCACGGCCGCAGGTTCCTTCGCCGCCTCGGGCTTCGTCTCGACCTTGGCGACGACCTTGGCCGGCTTGGGCTCGGCCTTTGACTTGGCCTCGACCTTCGCCTTCTCGATCTTGGACTCGGCTTTCGCTTTCGCCTCGGGCTCTGCCTCGACAGACTCGGCCTTGACGGATTCGGCCTTGGCCGGCTCCGGCTTGATCGGCTTGGCCGGAGCAGCGGCGCCCTTCTTCAATCGCTTCTTGATCGAAGCCCAGAGGTCGCGCATCTCCTGCGCCGCCACGCCGTCGGGATGTAGCTCGCTGACGCCGAGGCCGAGGCGCGCCGCCTCTTGATAGTCGACGCGCGCGGAGACGAGCGGCGTCAGCAGCGCGCCCATCGTCTGCAGCGTCGCGACGCCTTGCTCGACGCGTATGTTCTGCTGCGCCGGCGGGCATTGATTGAGCAGAAAGGCGTAATCCTTCTTCTTGTCCTTGATGCTCGCGCGGGTGAGCTCGCTCGCCCAGAGATCGAAGACATTGGGGCGCGCCGGAATGATGCAGAGGTCGGCGGCGCGAATCGCGGCGTCGGAGTTTTCGGTGTCGGCGCCGGGCGCGTCGATGACGACGAGCGTGACGCCCTTTTTCTCGAGAGCGGCGAGCGCCTTGCCGAGCTTGGCGCAGGGCACGTGCTCGACCGGCACATCCGTGGCCTCGCGAGCCTGCGACCATTTGACCAGAGATTGAAGCGGATCCAAATCAATAATGAAAACGCGCTCTCCCGCCCGACGGGCGGCGACGGCGATGCTGCTTGCGAGCGTGCTCTTTCCGGCTCCGCCCTTTTGCGTGACGAATGCGATAGTGCGCATGCGAGTTGACCTGTGTTGAAAGTTGGGCTCCTACGCCGCCGGGGACGCCACGCAACACAAGGGAGGATCGTCGAAATTTAACAATTCCTATTACTCCGCGAAAGGTTAATCTCGGGTTAACCCGGGTTTACGACGGTTAAGGTTCCGCAACAGGCGAGACGACGCGCGAGATCGCCGTCGCCCGCGAAGGCGGGAGCGTCTTTTGCCGGAAGGCCTATAATAGCCGCATGACCGACCTCTTCTCCGCCGCCGCGCTCGATCGCGACACGCCCCACCCGCTCGCCGACCGGCTGCGGCCGCAGCGCCTCGACGAGGTCGCCGGACAGGATCGCCTGCTCGGCCCCGACGGGGCGCTGACGCGAATGATTCGCTCGGGCTCGATCGGCTCGCTGATCTTCTGGGGGCCGCCCGGCACCGGCAAGACGACGGTCGCGCGGCTGCTCGCGCATGAGACCAATCTCGCCTTCGTCCAGATCTCGGCCATCTTCACCGGCGTCGCCGATTTGAAGAAAACCTTCGAGGCGGCGCGCGCGCGCCGCGTCGCGGGGCAGGGGACGCTGCTGTTCGTCGACGAGATCCACCGCTTCAACCGCGCCCAGCAGGATTCCTTCCTGCCGGTGATGGAGGACGGCTCCGTCACGCTGATCGGCGCGACGACGGAGAATCCGTCCTTCGAGCTCAATGCGGCGCTTCTCTCTCGCGCCCGCGTGCTGTCGTTCGAGCGGCTCGACGCGGCGGCGATCGAGAAGCTGCTGGTGCGGGCCGAGCAGACAGAGGGCCGGCCATTGCCGCTCGACGCCGATGCGCGCGCGGCGCTGATCGCAATGGCCGATGGCGACGGGCGCGCGGCGCTGACGCTCGCCGAGGACATTTGGCGCGCGGCGGGGGCGGACGAAATCTTCGACCGCGCGCGGCTCGCAGCGGTCGTGCAGCGGCGCGCGCCCATCTATGACAAGGCGCAGGAGGGGCATTACAATCTCATCAGCGCGCTGCACAAATGCGTGCGCGGCTCGGATCCGGACGCGGCGCTCTATTATTTCGCGCGAATGCTCGACGCCGGCGAGGACCCGCTGTTTCTGGCGCGGCGCATCGTGCGCATGGCGGTGGAGGATATCGGCCTCGCCGATCCCCAGGCGCTGGTGGTCGCCAACGCCGCCAAGGACGCCTATGATTTTCTCGGCAGCCCAGAAGGCGAGCTGGCGCTCGCGCAGGCGGTGATCTATGTGGCCACCGCGCCCAAATCCAACGCCGGCTATGTGGCCTATAAGGCGGCGCGGCGCATCGCCGCAGAGGCCGGCTCGCTGACGCCGCCGAAGGTCATTCTCAATGCGCCGACCAAATTGATGAAAAGAGAAGGCTATGGCGAGGGCTACGCCTATGACCACGACGAGCCAGAAGCGTTTTCCGGCCAGGATTATTGGCCCGAGAAGCTCGGCCGCCAGAGCTTCTACCGGCCGGTCGAGCGCGGCTTCGAGCGTGAGATCGGCAAGCGATTGGACTATTGGGAGCGGCTGCGCCGCGAGCGGCGCAAGGGTTGAAAAAAAGCAACGAGAATCTCGAAGCGCTTTCCGTCAGTCCCGCACCAATTCCAGCTTTTTCTGCAGCACGGTCAAAACGCGCGCGAGATCGTGCCCGCGGCGCATCACCAGTCCGCTCGCGGCGACGACGCTGAAGGCGCCTTGGCGGCGGCCCAGCTCGGGGTCTTTCTCGATGCGATAGAGCGGCGCCTCGCTGGTGCGGCGGAAGATCGAGAACACGGCCTTGGCCGGCGAGAAATCAATGGCGTAATCGCGCCATTCTCCCGTCGCGACTTTGGCGCCATAGAAATCGAGGAGAACGCGCAGCTCCCGCCGATCGAAGGAGACGACGGCCGTCGGCTCCCGCCGGGAAGAGGGGGTCCTGTCCGAATTGGTCGCGCGGCCCGCCACCAGGGAGAGCGAGCCGCGCCGCCCGCTCGGATCCGTCGTCTCCGTCTCGTTCATGCCGATCCCTCGCTCGCCGGCCATGATTGCGCGGGCGCGCGGCGAGAGCAAGCGCATTTATGACGATGGCGCGACGGCCCGGCTCGGCCGGAGCGACGAATTCACATTTTCGCCCCCATCGAGCCCCTTGCGCGCCAAAGGACGTGACCAATATTCCGATCATTGCCTCGACAGGCTCGGAACGCGGTCTTCCGGAATTCGTCAGCCCCCCAGCCCCCCGGAAGGGTGCGTGTCGAGCAGTATGAGTTCGTGGCGATGGACGGGCCGGCCGAGCGACGCTCGCGCCGGCCCGTCTTGTTTTGCGCCGGCTTCCCGCCGCCTTGCAAGTCGCGCATCGATCGCCGATATCATCCTCGCGCTCCGCTCGCGGCCATCCGCCGGGCGGGACGCAGATTGCAGACCATGAAGACGTTTGCGCGCCCTGCGCCGCTCGGCGGCGCCGGCGGACGCGAGCACGAGGATTGGAGATCAGCCCCGTGAGCGATCACGACCAGACCACAACGATCGACGCTTCGCAGAGCGATTACGGCTTCCAGGCCGATGTCGCGCGCCTGCTCGAGCTCATGACCCATTCGGTCTATTCCGAGCGCGATATATTTCTGCGCGAGCTCGTATCCAACGCCGCCGACGCCATCGAGAAGCTGCGCCATGACGCGCTCTCCAACGAGACGCTGGCCGCGAAGGCCGCCGCGCCGCTCGTCACCATCGCCATCGACAAGGACGCGCGCCGGCTCACCGTCGCGGACAATGGCGTCGGCATGTCGCGCGAGGATCTCGTCGCGGCGCTCGGCACCATCGCCAGCTCGGGAACGCGCGCTTTTCTCGACGATCTCGAGAAGAAGGGCGACGAGAAGAGCGCTTCGCTGATCGGCCGTTTCGGCATCGGCTTCTATTCCGCCTTCATGGTCGCCGACAAAATCGAGGTGGCGACGCGGCGCGCCGGCTCGGACGAGGCTTTCCTCTGGACATCGGAAGGCAAGGGCTCGTTTCAGATCGCGCCGCTTTCGCCGGACGCGGCGCCCGATCCTGGAACGCGCGTGACCTTGCATCTCAACGCGGAGTCGGACGAGTTCCTCGAGCCGGCGCGCATCGAGGCGATTTTGCGCGAGCATTCGGGCGCGATCGCGATTCCGATCGATCTCGTCGACGCGCCCGGCGGCGAGCCGCGCCGTCTGACGGATGGAACGGCGCTGTGGACGCGATCGAAGTCCGAGATCGCCGAGAAGGACTATGAGGATTTCTATCAGCAGCTCTCGGGCCAGTTCGACGCGCCGGCGCTGACCGTTCATTGGCGCGCGGAAGGGCGCACCGAATATACGGTGCTCGCCTTCGTTCCCGGCTCGCGGCCTTATGATCTCTTCGATCCCGCGCGCAAGAGCCGCACCAAGCTCTATGTGCGCCGTGTGCTGATCTCGCGCGAGATCGATCTCCTGCCGCCCTGGCTGCGCTTCGTGCGCCTCGTCGTCGACAGCGCCGATCTGCCGCTCAACGTCTCACGCGAGATGGTGCAGAACAATCCGCTGCTCGGCGCCATGCGCAAGGCGATCGCCTCGCGCATCGTCAAGGAGCTCGGCGATCTCGCCGCCAATGACGCGGAGACATTCGCCGCCGTATGGAAGAATTTCGGCGCGGTGATCAAGGAGGGCCTGCACGACGACCCGCAGCGCCGCGACGAGATTTTTGCTCTCGCGCGCTTCTCCAGCCTGCTGCATCCGGACGGCGGGCTGACGCTGAAGGACTATGTCGCAGGTCTGAAGCCCAATCAGACGGCGATCTATTATATCGCCGGCGACGACAAGAAGCGCCTCGCCGCGAGCCCGCAGCTCGAAGCCTTTCGCGCCAAGGGCGTCGACGTGCTGCTGCTCGACGACGCGGTGGATTCCTTCTGGGTGACGAGCGCGCTCGGCTTCGACGGCAAGCCGTTCAAATCGGCGACGCAGGGTAAGGCCGACATCGACGCCATTCCGACGCCGGAAGGCGCCGCCGAGCCGCCGCCCGCCGAGGCCTCTTCCGAGGTCGCGCTGCTCACCGCGATGATGAAGGAGACGCTCGGCGAGCATGTCGACGATGTGCGCGTGTCGACTCGTCTGCGCGAGAGCGCCGCGTGCCTCGTCGCTCCGGATCACGGCTTCGATCTGCAGCTCGCGCGCATGCTCGCCGACAGCGGCAAGGGACTTCTCGGCAAGCCGGTGCTGGAGATCAATCCCGTTCACGACGTCGTCGTCGCGCTGGCGAGCAAGGCCAAGACCGACAGAACGAGCGCCGAGGACGGCTTCTGGCTGTTGTTCGACACGGCGCGCATCGCCGACGGCGAAGCGCCGCTCGACGCCGGCGCCTTCGCGAAGCGCGTGACGGCCCTGCTGGCTGAGACCGTCTGCAAGACCGTCTGATGGATGGAGCCTTGCTCGCGCCCGAGGAGACGCGCGCCGAGGCGCTCGGTCGCGTCGCCGCGCTGCTCGAGCGGAGCGGCGTCGAAGAACCGCGACGCGACGCGCGCGCGCTTCTGCTGGCGGCGGGAGAGCTCACTCCCGCCGATCTCCTGCTCGAGCCGAGCGCGCTTCTTTCGCCAGAAGCGCGTCGCAGGCTCGACCGATTCGCGCGCCGGCGCGCGGCGCGCGAGCCGGTCTCGCGCATTCTCGGCGCGCGCGGATTCTGGACGCAGGATCTCGTCGTCGCGCCCGATGTGCTCGATCCGCGCGCGGACACGGAGACGCTGGTCGCGCTCGCGCTCGATCTCATCGGCGCGCGCCGCGGCGAGGCGCTGACGATTCTCGATCTCGGCGTCGGCTCGGGCGCGATCGTCTGCGCGCTGTTGTCGGAGCTGCCGCTCGCGCGCGCCGTGGCGGTCGATCTCTCGCCGAGCGCCTGCGCGGCCGCCTCCACCAATTTCGCCCGCTGCGGACTCGATTCGCGCGCGATGATTCTGCGTGGACGATGGGCCGAGGCGCTCGACGCGCGCTTCGATCTCGTCGTCTCCAATCCGCCTTATGTCGCGAGCGGCGAGATCGCCACGCTCGCGCCCGAAGTGACGCTCCACGATCCCGCGCTCGCGCTCGACGGCGGCGTCGACGGGCTCGCGCGCTACCGCGAGATCATCGACGATCTGCCGCGGCTGATGGCGCCGCGTTCATTCGCTGTGTTGGAGGCGGGAGCGGGGCAGGCGCCGACGATCGCGGCGCTGCTCGTCGCGGCAGGCCTCGAGATTGCCGAAATTCGCAAGGATTTTTCCGGATGCGAGCGCGCCATCGGCGCGCGCCGTCGCGACTGACGCTCACGCCGACGTCGTGATTCGCGCGTGCGGGGGTCGTGACAAATTCGGCACAGTCCCTATTTAAATGCGCGAGGGCGCGATCTCGCGCTTGGCGGAGGGAAGGCGCTAGATTATAGTCCTTCCCGATTGAACGCCGATTTCACGGGCGACGCCGCGCGACGCGAACCGCCCGTCGCCCGCCGGGGCGCACATCCATGCGGGACATGCGCCATATCGGAACAAGCGGCTCGATCGTGGAGATGCCACGATCTCGTTCGTGAGAGCGGTCGAGACTCCGAGCCGGGCGGATCTGAAGTGCAGCGCGTTCAGGCCCTGAGTGGGGCTGCCCTCGCCGAGCGGCTTTCTCGACAGGCGCAGGGCGCCGCGCGAAAGCGTCGTAGCGACAAGGAGCGCGCAAAAGCGTCGTAGGGCAAGGCGCCGGACTCGCGTCGCAGGGCGCGGCGAGAGTTCCGAATAGTTTCGTCTCGAATGGACGGAAGAGTCGGCGCCGCGCCGAAGCGTCGCGACCGGCGCTCGGAGGGAATATTCGACGAGGCGACGATGCGCCGGGGGCGCGCGCGCCTTCGCGTGATCGCTCGAAGGGGCCGGGTCGCGCGGCAAGACAGAAGCGAATGAAGCCGCTGACGACTTGCGGTTTCCTCGCACGACTTCGCGACCTCTCGTCGAGCCCACGTCCAGGTCTCGAGCCCACGTCCAGGTCGCGTCGAAGCGCTCGACCGATGGCATGACGGATGGAACAGCGACGCCCATGCAGAACAGCGACGGACCTTCTCGAGGATATTCGATGAGACCAGGACAGAACAAGCGTATCCGCGGCCGCAGCAATCGCAAGGGGCCCAATCCCCTGACGCGGTCCTACGAGTCGAACGGTCCCGATGTGAAGATTCGCGGCACGGCGCAGCATATCGCCGAAAAATATCTGCAGCTCGCGCGCGACGCCCAGTCTTCCGGCGACACCATCATGGCCGAGAGCCTGCTGCAGCACGCCGAGCATTATTTCCGCCTCATCGCCGCCGCCCAGGCCGCGCAGCAGCAGAACGGCTACGGACGCCCCTTCGACGCCGACGCCGCCGACGCGGGCGAGGAGGAGGACGATCTCGGCGGCGCGCAGGATCGTTTCGCGCCCTTGTCGGAGCGCCTGCCGCAGCCGGTCGCCTATCAGCCGCAGCCCTATGCGCAGCCGGGCTTTCAGCCGCAGCCCGCGGCGCAGCCGCATTTCAGTCCGCCGCCGCAATTCGGCCAGCAGCCGCAGCCCTATGAGGAGCGTCCGATCAGCGGCGGCGAGCCGCCGCCGCGCTACGAGCGCCAGCCGCGCCAGGATCGCGGCTTCCGCGACCGTGGCGGCAGGGACCGCGACCGCGGCGGCGAGCGCGGCGTGGAGTCCGGCGGCGAGCGCAGCTTCGATCGCAACCGCGAGCGCGACAATCGTCGTTTTCAGGCGCGTCCGCAGCCGGCCCCGGTCGCCGACGAGCAGCCGGCCGCTCTGCCCTCCTTCATCACGGCGCCGGCGCCGATCCGCGCTTCGGGCGGCGAGGAGACGCCCGAGTCCTTCGCGCGGGCCGAGCGAACGGTGGTGCGCGAGCATGAAGAAGCGGCCGCCGGCTTTCATCTGAACTCGCGCCGCCGCCGCCGTCCGCGCGCGGGCGGCGAGGAGGCGAACGGCGTCGACGAGCCGCCGGCGCGTTCCGGCGAGCTGCCGCTCGCCGACTGAGCGGCCTTCCGACGGAGCGCCCTTCCGACTGAGCGCCTTGGCGCGCCGCTTCAGCCGGCGGCGCGCCTTTGTCCGAGCATGAGGCGTCGGGCGAGGATCTTGTCGATCCGGCGCCCGTCCTTGTCGACGACCTCGAATCGCCAGCCATTGGCGTCGAAGCTCTCGCCGATCTCCGGCAGACGGCCGATATGGGCGAGGACGAATCCCGCCGCCGTCTGATAGCTTTTGTCCTCCGACGCCGGCAGAGACAAAAGGTCGAGCATCTCATCGGCGGGCATGGCGCCGGAGATGAGCCAGGAGCCGTCGTCGCGCCGCACCGCATGCGGCTCCGGCGGCCCTTCGGCGGTCCCGAAGCCGCCGGCGATCGCCTCGAGAATATCGGCGTCGGTGACGATCCCCTGGAAGTGGCCGTATTCGTCGAACACCAGCGCCACATGCACTGACGCCTTCTTGATCATCTCGACGACGTCGAGAGCGTCGGCGGCGTCGGGCACGATCGGCGCCGGACGCACATGCGCCGCCGGGTCCGGCGTCTCGCCGCGCAAAAATGCGTCGAGCAGATCCTTCGCCTGCAGCACGCCGAGCATGTTCTCGGTCTTGCCGCGATAGGCGGGCAGGCGCGAATGGCCGCTCGCGATGAGCTTGGCGCGAATCGCCTCCGGCTCGCCGTCGAGGTCGACCATGTCGACCTCGCCGCGCGGGGTCATCACGCCGCGAACCGGACGATCGCCGAGACGCATGACGCCGGCGATCATGGCGCGCTCGCCCGGCTCCAGAACGCCAGCGGTCTCGGCCTCGGCGACGAGCGCGCGAATCTCCTCGTCGGAGACCTGCTGCTCCTCGGCCGCGCCATAGCCGAGCGCGCGCATCAGAATGCGGCCCGATGCATCGAGGACGAACACCAGGGGCGAGCCGAGCATCGCCAGCGCGCGCATCGCCGGCGCGACCATGGCGGCGATCCGCTCGGGATTGCGTAGCGCGATCTGCTTGGGCACGAGCTCGCCGACGATCAGCGAGGCATAGGTGATCGACGCGACGACGAGACCGACGCCGAGCGGCTCCGCCATCGCCGGAGAGAACCCGCGCGCGGCGAGCCATTCGACGAGGCGCGCGCCGAGGGTCGCGCCCGAGAAGGCGCCGGACAAGACGCCGATCAGCGTGATGCCGATCTGCACCGTGGACAGGAATCTTCCGGGATCGGAGGCGAGGCGCGCGGCGGCTCGCGCGCCGCGGACGCCGCGCTCGGCCATGGCGCGCAAACGCGCCGGCCGCGACGAGACGACGGCGAGCTCCGCCATCGCGAGCGCGCCGTTCACCAATATCAGGACGAGGACGATCGCCAGCTCGGTCATCAACATGGCGGAAACATATCCGTGAAGGCGCACGAGCGCGAGCCTGCAGGCTCGCTCCCGGCAAGTGAATGTTCCGAGCCGAAAACCCTGCGCTCCAGTTCGTCGCACCCTCTTTCCGGCGCCGCGGCGCCTTCCCATATCGGCCTCTAGCGGTCGCCGGAAGGGGCCGATTTCACGCCATATGTGAGGGGGAGGCGCGCCGATTCGCGTGGCGCTTCTCCGGCCGGAGGGGTCTATGAATTTCGATAAATACACGACGCGCGCGCAGGGCTTCGTGCAGTCTGCGCTGTCGCTGGCGACGCGCGAGGGCAATCCGCAGCTTCAGCCCGAGCATGTGCTCAAAGTTCTGCTCGACGACGAGCAGGGCCTCTCGTCCGGCCTCATCGATCGCGCCGGCGGGCGCTCGCGCGAGGCGCTCGCCAAGACCGAGGCGGCGCTCGCCAAGCTTCCGAAAGTCTCCGGCGGCGGCGCCGGACAGCCGCAGCTCTCCCAGGCGACGGCGCGGCTCTTCGACAGCGCCGAGAAGATCGCGCAGAAGGCCGGCGATTCTTACGTCACGGTCGAGCGCCTGCTGCTCGCCCTCGCGCTCGAGAAGGGAACCGAGGCCGCGCGCATTTTGGGCGAAGCCGGCGTGACGCCGCAGACATTGAGCGCCACGATCGAGGATCTGCGCAAGGGCCGCACCGCCGATTCCTCCTCCGCCGAGAGCGCCTATGACGCGCTGAAGAAATATGCGCGCGATCTGACCGAGGCGGCGCGTGAAGGCAAGCTCGATCCGGTGATCGGCCGCGACGAGGAAATTCGTCGCACCATTCAGGTGCTGTCGCGCCGCACCAAGAACAATCCCGTGCTGATCGGCGAGCCCGGCGTCGGCAAGACGGCGATCGTCGAAGGGCTCGCTCTGCGCATCGTCAATGGCGACGTGCCGGAATCGCTCCAGGACAAGAAGCTGCTCGCGCTCGACATGGGCGCGCTCATCGCCGGCGCGAAATATCGCGGCGAGTTCGAGGAGCGCCTGAAGGCGGTGCTGAGCGAGATCACCGCGGCGCAGGGCGGAATCATCCTGTTCATCGACGAGATGCATACGCTGGTCGGCGCCGGCAAGGCGGACGGCGCAATGGACGCCTCCAATCTGCTGAAGCCGGCATTGGCGCGCGGCGAGTTGCATTGCGTCGGCGCGACCACGCTCGACGAATATCGCAAGCATGTGGAGAAGGACGCGGCGCTGGCGCGGCGCTTCCAGCCGGTGTTCGTCGACGAGCCGACGGTCGAGGACACGATCTCGATCCTGCGCGGGCTGAAGGAGAAATATGAGCTGCACCATGGCGTGCGCGTCACCGACGGCGCCATTGTGGCGGCGGCGACTCTCTCCAACCGCTACATCGCCGACCGCTTCTTGCCCGACAAGGCGATCGATCTCGTCGACGAGGCGGCGTCGCGCCTGCGCATGCAGATCGATTCGAAGCCGGAAGAATTGGATGAGCTGGACCGTCGCATCATTCAGTTGCGCATCGAGCAGGAGGCGCTGCGCAAGGAGACCGACGCCGCGTCCAAGGACCGGCTCGCCAAATTGGAGACGGAGCTCGCCGAGCTGACCGAAAAATCCGCGGCGCTGACGCAGCGCTGGAAATCCGAGAAGGACAAGCTCGGCCAGGCGCAGAAATATAAGGAGCAGCTGGAGACGGCGCGCAATGAGCTCGCTCAGGCGCAGCGGCGCGGCGAGTTCCAGCGCGCCGGCGAGCTCGCCTATGGCCTGATCCCCGATCTCGAGCGCAAGCTCGCGGAGAGCGAGAAGGAAGGCGCGCAAAAAATGCTCGAGGAGGAGGTCACGCCCGAGCATGTCGCGCAGGTCGTCTCGCGCTGGACCGGCATTCCGGTCGACAAAATGCTCGAGGGCGAGCGCGAGAAGCTGCTGCATATGGAGGACGAGCTGTCGCGCCGGGTCGTCGGCCAGAAGGAGGCTGTCGCCGCGGTCTCGACGGCGGTGCGCCGCGCCCGCGCCGGATTGCAGGACCCCAATCGGCCGATCGGCTCCTTCATTTTCTTGGGCCCGACCGGCGTCGGCAAGACCGAGCTGACCAAGGCGCTCGCGAGCTTCCTGTTCGACGACGAGACGGCGATGGTGCGTCTCGACATGTCCGAATATATGGAGAAGCATTCGGTCGCGCGTCTCATCGGCGCGCCTCCCGGCTATGTCGGCTATGAGGAGGGCGGGGCGCTGACCGAGGCGGTGCGGCGGCGGCCCTATCAGGTCGTGCTGTTCGACGAGATCGAAAAGGCCCATCCGGACGTGTTCAACGTGCTGCTGCAGGTGCTGGACGACGGTCGCCTGACCGACGGCCAGGGCCGCACGGTGGACTTCAAGAACACGCTCATCATCATGACGTCCAATCTCGGCTCGGAGTTCCTGGTGATGCAGCAGGAGGGCGAGGATTCGACCGCCGTGCATGACGAGGTGATGCAGGTGGTGCGCGCGCATTTCCGGCCGGAGTTCCTGAACCGCGTCGACGAGATCATCCTGTTCCATCGGCTGCGGCGCGAGGATATGGGCGCGATCGTCGACATCCAGATCAAGCAGCTGCAGAAGCTGCTCGACGATCGCAAGATCACTTTGCAGCTCGACGAGAAGGCGCGGGCGCTGCTCGCCGCCAAGGGCTATGATCCGGCCTATGGCGCGCGGCCGTTGAAGCGGGTGATCCAGAAGGAGCTGCAGGACCCGCTCGCCGAGGCGCTGCTCGCCGGCGACATCGTGGACGGCTCCACCGTGCGCGTCTCGACCGACAGCCAGGGGCTGACGCTGAACGGCCGGCCGACGGGCCGGCGCGGCTTCGGGGCCGGAAAGGCGGCGTGACGCGCCGCCGCGGCGCCTCTTCCCCACGACGCGCCGGCGACGCGGGGGAGAGGGACTAGAGCGCTTTCCGATCGAACGGAATCGTTCGATCGATCAGAATTCGCTCAAAAGAAAGAAGGCTGGAGCGTCATCCGATCCAATTGGATCGGATGACGCTCCAGCGACTCAGGCGAGATCAGGAAACAGCTGCTTCAAGCCGGCTTCGCTCGCGGCGCAGACGCCGCGCTCGGTGATCAGCGCGCCGACGAGCCGCGCCGGCGTCACGTCGAAGGCCCAGTTGCGGGCCGGCGAGCCGTCCGGCGTCAGCTGCACGCGCCTCACGGAGCCGTCGTCGGCGCGGCCGCTGATATGGGTCACCTCGCTCGCGTCGCGCTCCTCGATCGGAATCTCGGCGACGCCGTCGCGCATGCGCCAATCGATCGTCGAGCTCGGCAGCGCGACATAGAAGGGCACGCCATTGTCATGGGCGGCGAGCGCCTTCAGATAGGTGCCGATCTTGTTGCAGACGTCGCCGCGCCGCGTCGTGCGGTCGCTCCCGACGATGATGAGATCGACGAGGCCGTGCTGCATCAGATGGCCGCCGGCATTGTCCGCAATCACCGAATGGGGCACGCCTTCGCCGGCCAGCTCGAAAGCGGTGAGGCTCGCGCCCTGATTGCGCGGGCGGGTCTCGTCCACCCACACATGCAAGGGCACGCCATCGCGCGCCGCCTTGTAGATCGGCGCGAGCGCCGTGCCCCAGTCGACCGCGGCGAGCCAGCCGGCGTTGCAATGAGTGAGGATGTTGACCGGGCGGCCGGGGTGCTCGGCCGCGGCGGCGCAGATCAGCGCCGCGCCATGATCGCCGATCGCCTCGCAGGCGAGCGCATCCTCGTCGGCGATGGTCGCCGCCTCGCCGAAGGCGAGGGCGCGCCGCTCGGAGGGCGGGGCGGCGAGCAGCAGCGCCCGCATGCGGTCGAGCGCCCAGCGCAGATTGACGGCGGTGGGGCGCGCGGCGGCGAGCAGGGCGTGCGCCGCCTCGATCGCCGCATCGGCGGGATCGGCGGCGGCGGCGAGCGCCAGCCCATAGGCGCCGGTCACGCCGATCAGCGGCGCACCGCGCACCACCATGGTTCGAATCGCCTCGACGGCGTCGCCGAGCGATGCGAGCCGGCGTGTCTCGAAACGATGCGGCAGCAGCGTCTGGTCGATCGCCTCGACGGTTCCGTCCGCATTGGGCCAGATGGTGCGATAATGTCGGGATTGGATACGCATCGGATCTCGTCGGAGCGGAGCACTGCTCGACGCCTAGCTCGAGACCGATCCTGTGTCGACGCCCGAGGACGCCGAAAAAAGCAGCGACCGGGCGCCCCAGAGAAAAAGGACGTCCGGTCGTTCGGTCCGCCAGGCGTTCAAGCCGCTTTCTTCGTGGGTCCCGAGACGAGCGCGCGCGCGTGATCGAGGACGTCGGTCAGATCGGCGTAGGAAGCGGCGGGCTCCGCCGCGACGCTCGCCACGAGGCCGGAGGCGCGCAGCGCCTTCTCATTGCGCCACCAAATGAAGAGGCAGACGGCCGCGATGCTCGCGAGGGCCGTGAAAGGCTCTCCGGGAAGGAAGGAGAAGTCCGGCGCGCATTCCTTGGCGTAGACGCAGGCGTCGGACCAATCCTGAAACCAGTTGATGATCGATTCCATGATAGACCTCGTCCGAGCCCCCATGGAGTCTACTCGACCATCGAGGCTCTACATATCTTCCCTCGGCGTCCGCAGCGCGAGAGCGCTCCGGTCTGGGTTGAGAGGAATATATTGCGACGCACAAAAACCGGCAAGGGAAATTTCGTCGCACCCCGATACTATCGCGTAGAACCCTTTCGATATTATTGAGGCGCACGCCGCCCAGGAATTGGGCGCCGCAGCAGGAAATGCCGAGACGGAAAGGAATGGCGGGGCGCTTCCTCATGCCGAGGCGGCGCGCGTCTAGGGCGCGCTGCGGCCGACCCTTCGAGACGGTCCCCTCGCGTAGGCCTCCTCAGGGCGAGGGGATTGTTTTGTCGCTATTGAGAGGAGGTTCTCTCTCGCGTCTGTCACAGGCTGTTCTGAATATGGTCGCGCAGCGTCGGATAGACCTGATTGTCCCAGCGCCTGCCGTTGAACACGCCGTAATGGCCGACGCCGGCCTGCAGATGGTGGGACTTCATATAGGGCCGCAGCCCGCTGCAGAGGTCCTGGGCGGCGAGCGTCTGGCCGACGGCGCAGATATCGTCCTTCTCGCCCTCCACCGTGAGCAGGAATGTTTTCTTGATCGCGCGCGGCGTGACCGGGCGCCCCTTGAACAGCAGCTTGCCTGCGGAAAGGGCATTCTTATGGAACACGGTCTCGATCGTTTCCAGATAGAAGAGCGCGTCGAGATCCATGATGGCGAAATATTCTTCGTAGAAGGTGCGGATGCGATCCGCCTTCTCGTGATCGCCCTCGACGCGATGGCGGAACATATCCATGAAAGCGTTGGCGTGGCGGTCGACGTTCATGCTCATGAAGCCGGCGATCTGCAGAAACCCCGGATAGACCTTTCGCCCTGCGCCCGGAAGGCCGCGCGGCACCACGCCGATCACATTGTCGCGGAACCATTCGATCGGCTTCGACGTGGCGAATTCATTGACCTTGGTCGGCGAGACGCTGGTGTCGATCGGTCCCGCCATCAGCGTGAGGCTCGCCGGCTGCGCCGGGTCGTCGTCCTTTGCCATCACCGCCACGGCGGCGAGCGCGGCGACGGCCGGCTGGCAGACCGCGACGACATGCGAGGGCGCCCCGAGAAAGCGGATGAAGTCGATGAGATGCTGGACGAACTCGTCCATGCCGAACACGCCCTGCGACAGCGGAACGTCGCGCGTGTTGATCCAATCGGTCACATAGACGTCGTGGTCCTGCAGCAGCGTGCGGAGGGTCCCGCGCAGCAGCGTGGCGAAATGCCCGGACATGGGCGCGACGAGCAGCACGCGCGGCAGATTTTCCACGTCCTTGCGCGCAAAGCGCAGCAGCGTGCAGAAGGGGGTCGAATAGACCGCCTCCTCGGCGATGTCGATGACCGCGCCGTCATGGGTGGAGATCTGATCGATGCCGAAGGACGGACGCTCATGAGTGAAGCCGAGCAGAGCGACGAGCTCGCAATAGGCTTGGAAGCATCGCAGCGGCGATGCATAGGGCGCGGTTTTCCAGAGGCGAAGCAACCGCTCGCCGCTCGCCGCCGCCAGACGGAGGCGATTGCTCACGTCGGCATAGCTCTGATAAGCGTCATACATCATGCGGCTCAGCGAAACCTTCCGTTGCCGATGGGGCCGGTCGAGCAAGCCCCGTGCCATAGGAACGCTCTAGCATGGCACACGGCTTGCTGCTGAGTCCACAACAGGAGGACGCCCCACTCATGCCGGCGACGACGCTCACGATCAGCAGCAAGAATTATTCGTCATGGTCCTTGCGGGGATGGCTGATGATGAAGCTGTCCGGCGTCGCGTTCGAGGAGGTCGTCGTCAGTCCCGACGATGTGGCGGCGCGGGCGGAGATCCTGCTGCTGTCGCCCTCGATCCTGGTGCCCTGCCTCAGCTATGAGGGCGCCAAAATCTGGGACACTCTGGCGATCGGCGAGTTCCTGAACGAGGTCGCGCCCGCCGCCGGGCTGCTGCCCGCCGACCGCATGCGCCGCGCGCATTGCCGCTCGATCTGCGGCGAGATTCATTCCGGCTTCGCCTCGCTGCGCTCGGCGCTGCCGATGAATTTGAAGGGGCGCTTCCCAAAGTTCAAAGTGTGGTCGAAGGCGCAGGGCGACATCGCCCGCGTGACGCAGATCTGGCGCGAATGCATCGGCGCCTATGGCGGCCCCTATCTCTTCGGCGAGATTTCCATGGCGGACGCCATGTATGCGCCGGTGGCGACGCGCTTTCGCACTTACGACGTCCCGCTCGACGGCGTCTGCGAGGCCTATTGCGACCGCATCCTGGCCTGGCCGGCGATGCAGGAATGGATCGCCGCCGCGCAGCTCGAGCAGGAGGAAATCGAGGAGCTCGAGGTGGAGTTCTGATTGTCTCGCGCGGCGTCGATGCGCGTGGCCGTCAGGGCTTCGCCACCGCGACGCTGTCGAAGGGATCCCAGCTGATCCGATAGCGATGGACGAGGAGCAGCCTCTCGATCGCCGCGCGCTCCTCTTCCGTCTTCAGCTCCGATTCGAAAATGATCGCCTTGGGGCGCCAGCTCGCGAAATCGAAGCTCGACAGAACCAGCTCCTCGGCGCCTTCCACATCGACGACCAGCAGATCGCAATCGCCGAGCGCATGATCTTTGACGATGTCCATGCCGGTGGTGGTTCGGATCGAGACCGGCTCGATGTCGCTCTCGGCGAGGCCGCTGCGCAGCAGCACATCTTTCGCGAAGGTCGCGCAGCCCTGCAGCCAATATTCGCCGGTGCGCATCAGCTGATCCCGCACGACGTCCGGCTTGACCCTGTAGATGTCGCGTCGCCCGGCGCGAACGTCGATCGCCACGTTGACGCAGGTGACGCCAGGGCGCGCCGCATGAGTTTGGCGGAGCGCTTCGAAATAGTCCGGCACCGGCTCCACGATCACGCCGCGCCAGTCATAGGCCTCGATGAAGGGATGGAGGGGATCGGCGAGGCGCCCGTCATTGCCGCCGATCTGGAGAAAGGTCGCCTTCCCCTGCCGCATGCTGTTGACGAGCGCGATCGCCGTTTCGGCGACGCCGGTGCGGCGCGCCGTCGGCGCGCTCGACGGCATGGCGAGGGCCTTCACACCCCGCGCAATCTCGTCGAGCCGGCCGGACAGATCGCTGTGGCGCCAGGCGACATCGGCCTTGGAGGCCGGAAGCGTGGCCTTGCGCCATTGATGGTAACGCTCGATGACGCTCGTCATCTGTGAGCTCCCGTCTGTGGGCCCGCCGCCCCGTCGACGCGTTCCTCTCCCGCGCAGCGGAGAAGGGCGTGGGAGCGGGCCGTCAATTCGGATGATGCAGGCCACTCGTGAGATCCGCGAGGCGTCGCGGAGCCGCGTCATGAACTTCACTCGAAATATCGCCGTCGCAAGGCTCACAGTCGGTATCATGCGGAGGGGCGCGGCGAAACCCGCCGCCCGGCCGTACATCTGCGGAGTTGATTGCGGCTCGAGCGCGTCGTCTTGACTTTGCCTGTCGCCTCCGGCGTCAATCGCGCCATGCGCATACGAATCGTCCCGCCGACGCGGATCGCGTCGCGGCAATGAAAACCGTCGGCCTCTTCGCCGGGATCGGCGGCCTCGAGCTGGGGCTCGCCCGCGCCGGCCATGACTGCCTGCTCCTCTGCGAGAACTGGCCGCTCGCGGCGCGTGTGCTGGCGGCGCGCTTCCCGGAGGTTCCGAACGCCGGCGACATCGCCTCGCTGCGGCGCCTGCCCGGCGGGACGGAGCTCGTCGCCGCCGGCTTTCCCTGCCAGGATCTGAGCCAGGCCGGCCGCACCGCCGGCATAGAGGGCCGAAAGTCGGGCCTCGTCGCGCATGTCTTCCGCCTGCTCGACGCCGAGCGCGCGCCCTTCGCCCTGCTGGAAAACGTCTCCTTTATGCTGCGCCTCGACGGCGGCCGCGCCATGGCGCGTCTCGTCGCCGCCTTCGAGGAGCGCGGCTATCGCTGGGCTTATCGCGTCGTCGACACGCTCGCCTTCCTGCCGCAGCGCCGCCAGCGCGTGCTGTTTCTCGCGTCGCGCGCGGGCGATCCCGCCGACGCGCTGTTGGTCGACGAGGCGGCGCCGGCGCCGCGGCGCGCGGCGCTCGGTACGCATGCGCATGGATTTTATTGGACCGAAGGCGTGCGCGGGCTCGGCTGGGCGGCGGACGCCGTGCCGACCTTGAAGAACGGCTCGACGCTCGGCATCGCCTCGCCGCCCGCCATCCTGCTGCCCGGCGGCGCCATCGTCACGCCGGACATTCGCGACGCCGAGCGGCTGCAGGGCTTTCCCGCCGATTGGACCGAGCCGGCCGAAACCCTCGCCCGCGCCTCCTGGCGCTGGTCGCTCATCGGCAATGCGGTGAGCGTCCCCGTGGCGCAATGGGCGGGCGAACGCCTCGCCGCGCCCGGCTGCTATGATCGCGCCCGCGACGGCGCGCCGCTGTCGGCCGGCGCGCGCTGGCCGCGGGCGGCGCGCTTCGACGGACACGAGCGCCGCGCCGTCGCCATCTCGGAATTTCCGCAGTGGCGGGAGCGCGCGCCGCTGCATCTCTTCCTCGCGCATCCGGGCAAGCCGCTCTCGGCGCGCGCCAGCGCCGGCTTCCTCGCCCGCACGCAGCGGGCGCGGCTGCGCTTTGCGCCGGGATTTCGCGAGGCGGTGGCCGCCCATCTCGAGGCGATGCGGGCGCCGGCGGCGCAATGAAGACGCCGAAGGCCAGCGACCCCGCCCGCTCCGCGCTGATGAAGCGCGTGCGCCAGGCGCGCACTTCGGCCGAGGAGGCGGTCGCCGTCGGCCTGCGGCGGGCGGGCTTGTTCTATCGGCGCAATTGCAAGGGGCTGCCCGGCGCGCCCGATTTCGCCAACCGGCGGCGCAAATGGGCGATCTTCGTCAACGGCTGCTTCTGGCACCATCACAAGATTTGCCGGCGCGGCACGATTCCGAAGCAGAACCGCGCCTTCTGGCTGGAGAAATTCGCCGCCAACCGCGCCCGCGACGCGCGCAAGGCGCGGGCCTTGCGCGCGGCCGGCTTCTATGTCGCCTTCGTGTGGGAGTGCGAGGCCTTCGATCCCGCGCGGCTCGAAAGGCGAATCGCGCGGCTGCAACGGAGGGCGGGCCGGGCGGGCGAGGGGTAGAATCGGCCCCGGCGAGCCGCCCGAGCCGTGGCCGCGCTTCTGGCAAAGCGGCCGGCAAATTGCTACAAGCCGCCACCGGCCCGTCTATATACCCCGCGCGGCCCTTCGAGATTTACGAGACAGGTCGACCCCATGCGCAGCGCCAGCATCGAGCGCAACACGAAAGAGACCCGGATTTCCGTCGCCGTCGACCTCGACGGCGAGGGGCGGTCGGAGATTGCCACGGGGATCGGCTTCTTCGACCATATGCTCGATCAGATCGCCCGCCACGCGCCGCTCGATCTCTCCGTCGCGGCCGAGGGCGACCTGCATATCGACGGCCATCATACGGTCGAGGACGTCGGCATCGCGCTCGGCCAGGCTGTGGACAGAGCGCTCGGCGACCGCAAGGGCATCGCCCGCTACGGCGACGCCCATGTGCCGCTGGACGAGGCGCTGGCCCGCGTCGTCGTCGATATTTCGGGGCGGCCCTTCCTCGTCTACGACGTGGCCTTTCCCTCGGCCAAGATCGGCGAGTTCGACACCGAGCTGACGCGTGAATTCTTCCAGGCCTTCGCGACCAATGCGCGCGTCGGGCTGCATGTCGAGTCACTGCGCGGGGTCAATTCGCATCATATAGCCGAGTGCTGCTTCAAGGGCTTCGCCCGCGCGCTCGGCAAGGCGGCGGCGCTCGATCCGCGCCGCGGCGGCGTCGTTCCTTCGACCAAGGGCACGCTCACCAGCTGATGAGGAGAGGCGGGCCCATGGCCGTCTATACCGTGCATATTCCGCAGGGCCGATGGGGCGAGCGGCCCGCGCCCGACAAAATCGTCTTCCTGCGCGACGGGTTTTCGCTCGCGGCCTTTCTGCTCGGGCCGATCTGGCTGCTGTGGCGGCGGGCCTGGCTTCCGGCTGTCTCGTGGACCGTCCTGCTCGGCGTCATCGGCGCGCTCGCGGCGACGGGCCTGTCGGCGGAGGCTGTGTCCGTGCTGGAGATCGCCCTCGCCGCGCTGCTCGGATTCGAGGGCTCGCGTGTCGTCGCCTGGTCGCTGGCGCGCCGCGGCTATACGGAGAGCGCCGTGGTCGTCGGCGACAGTCTCGACGAGGCCGAGGCCGCGTTCTTCTTCTCGCTGCAGCAGGGCGGCCCGAGCGCGAGCGGGCCGGCGTCGGGCGGCGCCGCGGCGACGCGCCACGCCATCGGAGGATTGTTCGAGGAGATCAGGCCGTGACCACGGCGATCATCGATTACGGCTCGGGCAATCTGCATTCGGCGTTGAAGGCGTTCGAGCGGGCGGCGAGGGAGAGCGGCTCCGCCGCGGCCATTCGCGTGACCGATGATCCGGAGGTCGTGCGCCGGGCGGAGCGAGTCTGCTTGCCGGGAGTAGGGGCGTTTCGCGACTGCCGCGCCGGGCTCGCCGCTCGGCCGGGGCTCGACGAGGCGCTGCGCGAGGCGGCGATCTCTCGCGGACGGCCGTTTCTCGGCATTTGCGTCGGCATGCAGCTGATGGCGACGCGCGGCCTCGAGCATGGCGAGGAGCCGGGGCTCGACTGGATCGCCGGCGATGTCGCGGCGATCGAGCCGAAAGACTCGAGCCTCAAGATTCCGCATATGGGCTGGAACACGCTGGAGCTGGCGCGGCCGCATCCGCTGTTCGAGGGGATCGCGACCGGGGCGTCGGGGCTGCATGCCTATTTCGTGCATTCCTATCAATTCCTGCCGACCTCGCGCGCCCATGTCGTCGCGACGACGGATTACGGCGAGGCGCTGACGGCGGTCGTCGCCCGCGACAATCTCGTCGGCACGCAGTTCCATCCCGAGAAGAGCCAGACGCTCGGCCTCGCTCTCATCGGCAATTTTCTGAGGTGGCGTCCGTGATCCTGTTTCCCGCGATCGATCTGAAGGAAGGTCAATGCGTGCGCCTCGTCGAGGGCGAGATGTCCTCGGCGATGGTGTTCAACGACGATCCGGCGGCGCAGGCCGTCGCCTTCGCCGCCCAGGGCTTCGAATATCTGCATGTGGTCGATCTCGACGGCGCCTTCGCCGGCGCGCCGATGAACGCGCTCGCGGTCGAGGCTATTCTGGGCGCGATCGGGATTCCGGTGCAGCTCGGCGGCGGCATCCGCGAGATGCGCACCATCGCGCGCTGGCTGGAGAAGGGCGTCTCGCGCGTCATCATCGGCACGGCGGCGGTGCGCGACCCGGCGCTGGTGCGCGAGGCGGCTCGGCTCTATCCCGGCCGCATCGCCGTCGGCATCGACGCCAAGGACGGCTTCGTCGCGGTGGAGGGCTGGGCGCGCCGCACCCATGTCTCGGCCCCGGACCTCGGCCGTAGCTTCGAGGACGCGGGCGTCTCGGCCATCGTCTACACCGACATCTCGCGCGACGGCGTGCTGAAGGGGCTGAACATAGAGGCGACGTTGGCGCTCGCCGAGGCGCTGACGATTCCCGTGATCGCCTCGGGCGGCCTCGCCTCGCTCGCCGATATCGAGCGCCTGCTGCAGCCCGACTGCAAGAAGCTCGCGGGCGCGATCACCGGCCGCGCGCTCTATGATGGGCGGCTCGACCCGGCCGAGGCGCTGGCGCTGATCCGGGCGGCGAAGGAGGCGGCGTGAGGCAGGACGACCCGGTCAGGAGCTGGACATCGCGCGCGGGAATCGTTCGCGTTCGCAATGCCCTGAATCCGCTTCTCTGGTCGATCAGCCTCGGCACGCCCATGTGCTGGGTGGCGGCGTATTTCTTTCGTGACGACACGATCTTGAAATACGGCTTTTCCGCGCTCGGCGCGCTTCCCATCTTGGGGACTCTCGCAGCTTATGCCGTGTTCTTGTTTCGGGATCCGACGCGCCTGCAATCCGAGGAATATCAGCTTCGCCATCAAGCGCTTCAAATTCTGCACAAGCAGGGTGACAACAGCGATATTGTGGATGTGGCCGTCGAAAGGCTGAGCTTGCGCATCGAGGAGAGGTCGCCGGAGGAGCCATGAGCCGAAAGCAATATATTGTGGTCGCGCCCGGGGCTTTTCCTCGGCGCGCCGCGTGGGAGCCCAAAGCGGCCAGGCCGCTGGACGATATTCTCGATGTGGGGGATTCCGTGTTTCTGATGGGCGACAATGTCGCTTTCGTCGAGACGACCCAGGAGATCGCATCGTTGACCGAGAGGCTGCGCGAGAAGCTGTTCGGTGAAACGATGTTCTTCCTGGCCGATATCACGAGCACGAGCCGCGCCGCAAATATGCCGCAGCAGTTTTGGAGTTATCTCGAGGCGTCTGCCGCCGAAGGGCCGTCCGGGCGAGCCGCGTGATGCTGAAATCCCGCCTCATCCCCTGTCTCGACGTGAAAGAAGGCCGCGTCGTCAAAGGCGTCAATTTCGTCGATTTGCGCGACGCCGGCGATCCGGTGGAATGCGCCATCGCCTATGACGCCGCCGGCGCCGACGAATTATGCTTCCTCGACATCACCGCGAGCCATGAAAATCGCGGCGTCATGCTCGAGGTCGTGCGGCGCACCGCCGAAGCCTGCTTCATGCCGCTGACCGTCGGCGGAGGCGTGCGCGCCGAGGACGACATCCGCAATCTGCTGCTCGCCGGCGCCGACAAGGCGTCCATTAATTCCGCCGCCGTCGCCGATCGCGACTTCGTGCGCCGGGCGGCGGAGAAATTCGGCTCGCAATGCGTGGTCGTCGCCATAGACGCGAAGAGGGTCGGCGATCATTGGGAGATCTTCACCCATGGCGGCCGCCGCCCCACCGGCATAGACGCCGTAGCCTATGCGAAAGAGGTGACGAGCCTCGGCGCCGGCGAGATCCTGCTGACCTCGATGGACCGCGACGGAGCCAAGATCGGCTTCGACATCGCGCTCACCCGCGCTGTGGCCGACGCCGTCGACGTGCCGGTCATCGCCTCGGGCGGCGTCGGGACGCTCGACCATCTGGTCGAGGGCGTGCGCGACGGCCATGCTTCCGCCGTTCTGGCGGCGTCTATCTTCCATTTCGGCGAGTTCACCATCGAAGAGGCGAAGCTCCATATGGCGAAGGCAGGAATTCCGATGCGTCTCGACGGCCTCGCCGCATGAGCGGGTTTTCGCTCGCCGATCTCGCGCGGATCATTCATTCGAAACGGAGCGCCGAGGCGGCGCAATCCTATACGAAGAGCCTGTTCGAAGCCGGAACGCCGCGCATCGCCAAGAAATTCGGCGAGGAGGCGGTGGAGACCGTGATCGCCGCCATGCAAAACGACAAGCGCGCCTTGACGTCGGAGGCCGCCGACACGTTCTATCATCTGCTGGTGCTGCTCGAGGCCGGCGGCGTCGCGCTCGACGAGGTGCTCGCCGAGCTCGAACGGCGCACCGCCCAGTCCGGCCTCGAAGAGAAGGCGTCGCGCGGAGACGGAAAATGAACGCCGAGGCCAATCTTCCGGCCGCCGCCGTTCTCTCGCCCTATCGGCGCTTCACCCGCGCCGAATGGGCGAGCCTGCGCGCCGACACGCCGCTGACGCTGACGCTCGACGATCTCACGCGGCTCAAATCGCTCGACGATCCGATCTCGCTGGAAGAGGTCATCGAGATTTATCTGCCGCTCTCGCGCCTGCTCGCGCTCTATGTCGCGGCGACGCAGGGCCTGTTCAAGGCGACGCAACGGTTCCTGGGCGCCGAGGACGGCAAGATGCCCTATATCATCGGCGTCGCCGGCTCGGTCGCCGTGGGCAAGTCGACGACGGCGCGCATTCTGAAGGCGCTGCTGTCGCGCTGGCCGAACACGCCCAAGGTCGAGCTCGTCACGACGGACGGCTTCCTCTATCCGAACGCCGTGCTCGAGCGCGAAGGCCTCATGGACAAGAAGGGCTTTCCCGAGAGCTACGACAATCGCGCGCTGCTGCGCTTCCTCTCCGATGTGAAGGCCGGCCAGCGCAATGTCGCGGCGCCGGTCTATTCGCATCTCACCTATGATGTCGTGCCCGGCGAATATTTCTTTGTCGACAAGCCCGACATTCTCATCGTCGAGGGCGTGAATGTTCTCCTGGCGAGCCGCCCGCGCGGCGATGGGCGCGAGATTCCCTTCGTCTCGGATTTCTTCGACTTCTCGGTCTATCTCCATGCCGAGGAGGATGTGCTGGAGCAATGGTATGTGGACCGCTTCCGCCGCCTGCGCGAGACGGCGTTTCGCGATCCGCTCTCCTACTTCAAGAAATACGCCGATCTCGACGACGCCGAGACCGCGCGCGTCGCCAAGGATATCTGGACGCGCATCAATCTCGAGAATCTGCGCCGCAACATCTCGCCGACGCGCCCGCGCGCGAGCCTGGTGCTGACCAAGGGCGCGGATCACAGAATCGAGGAAGTCGCGCTGCGCAAATTGTGAGCTTCGACCGAAGGAGGCTGCTCATGACCAAGCGTCTCGATTACGCCGCCATCGCTCCCGACGGCATGAAAGCCATGGCGGGGGTGCATTCCTATGTCGCGCATTGCGGGCTGGGCAAAGCCTTTGTCGAGCTCGTCTATCTGCGCGTGTCGCAGATCAACGGCTGCGCCTATTGCATCGACCTGCATACGCGCGCGCTGTTGAAGGAGGGGGTGACGATCGAGAAGCTGGCGCTGGTCTCGGTCTGGCGTGAGGCCGGAGCCCTCTTCGACGCGCGCGAGCAGGCGGCGCTCGCCTGGGCGGAATCGGTGACGCGCGTCTCCGAGACGGGAGCGCCGGACGACGCTTTCGCCGCAGTCTCCGCGCAGTTCGATCAGAAGGAGGTCGTCGACCTCACCTTGGCGATCTCGCTGATGAATGCGTATAATCGCATGGCGATCAGCTTTCGCGCGCCTCCGGCTGCGGCCAAATCCGTGCAGGGGTGAGTCTGCACGCGCAGCGTCCACCCTTCGAGACGCCCGCTGCGCGGGCTCCTCAGGGTGAGGGGGTGTTGTTGGGATGAGCGTTGATCGGGCGAGCCCGGTCCTTCATCCTGAGGAGCGCCCGAAGGGCGCGTCTCGAAGGAGGCTCCAGAAGCGACGACGGCGCTCACGCCGCCGGCGCGCTCCACAATTCCTCGATATAGCCGCGGCGGATCCAGCTGCGGAAGCGATAGCGGCGGACGAAGCCGTAATCCGGCAGCAGGTCGCCGACCACCGACTGCCGCTCGCCCGACTCGCCGACCTTGCGATTGGCTTCCTGATTGATGCTCAGCAGCAGCGGCGCCCAGGCGCCGATCCTGCCGAAATAGGAGCGGCAGACCGCTTCGCCCATTTCGGGAAAGGAGTCGCAATTGACGACGATGTCGGCGGCGATCTTCGCGCTCGCATCGGCGAGCGGCGCGAAGACGAGATCGACGCCGGTTTCGCCCGGCGCGTCGGCGGGATGGCGGAAGGCGACGCGCGCTTGCGGAAGAGCGCGGCTCAGGAAGAAATATTGCATCGCCGAGACGGTCGGCAGATCGACGATAGTGTAATGGCGCGCGTCGCGCATCAGCGCATAGCGCGCGACCTTGCCGAAGCCCCCGCCGATCTCGCAGACGCGCGGCGCCGACAGTCCGCTCGCCTCGATGACGCGCAGCGCCGCATAGAGCGCCTGAATGTCGCGGCCGTCGAGCACGCGGTCGTCGACGGCGAGCCCGAACAATCCGTCGAACACATTGGGCGACGCGATCTCGAAGCCGAGCGCGGATTCTATTTCCGCGGCGAGCGCGCGCGACGCGAGGAACATTGTCTCGCCCATGTAATTCTGCTCGGCGCATTCGGCGCGCGCCAGCCCCATATATTGCGCGAGCGAGGCCAGCATGTCGTGATAGGGCGCGACCGCCGCGCGGCGCCCTTGCGGCGTCGCCGCGCGAAAATCGCGATAGGCGCGATCGCCCTGCTCGAGGCCCTCGGCCGCCGGCGTCTTCTGCACGCCCACGAGATAGATGGCGAGCGCGCGCGGATCGCGGCATTCGAGCAGACGCAGCAGCTGCTGGTGGCGATCGGCGACGATCGTCGTCCACATCGCGCCGCCGCCGCCGAGAGCGCGCGCATGCGATTCGGCGATGCGCGCGCGCCATTCGCTCTGCAGGCGCTCGGCGATCTCCACGTCGCGCTCGTCGGCCATGCGCAGAGAAAGCGTCGGCTCCAGCAGCGGCAACCCACGGCCTGCCGAGTTCATCAGCTGTGCGCCGACGCCCATTGCCGAAGCTTTGTTGACGAGCCAGAATCCGCCGTGCTTCACGCGCGCGGCGAGCGTCTCCTCCGGCACGCCCTCGGGCAGGTCGAAGCGAAAGCCGTAGCAGCCGTCGCCGATCCCGGCCTCGACCAGATCGGCGCGCGACGCATCGGCGCGCGTGACGCCGATGACGGCGCCGGCGGAGCAGATCTCGACGTCGAGCCGCTCGCTCGGCCGCGTACGGTCATGAACCCATCCGGCGATGCGCCGCGCGTTCGCGCCATCCACATAGCCGACGAATTCCGGCGGGCGTTTTCGCTTGAACCACATGCGCAGCCTCCGGCTCAGGTCCGGAAGCGGCGCGGCTGCGGCAGCCGCGCGGGAAGCACCAGGCGGGGCGTGGCGTTATCGCGACTGTACCAGGGGTTGAATGCGGGATCGTCATAATCGAGCAGGCCGTATTTGCTGCGCAGCGCCTCCTGCTCGCGCTTGAAGCGGTCGATGTTGGCCTTGGTCTCGTCGCTGCCGCGGCTCGCCGATTCGTGATGATAGAGCGTCGCGAACGGCGTCCACACGACGCGATAGCCCGCCCGGCCCGCGCGCAGGCAGAAGTCGATGTCGTTATAGGCGATGGCGAAGTTCTCCTCGTCCAGCTCGCCGACCGCCTCGAGGCACGGCCGCGAGATCAGCAGGCAGGCGCCCGTCGCCGCCGCGAAGGAGTGGCGCACCTTCAGCCGCGCCATCGGCCCGGGATAATCGCCCGGCATGCCGCAGAACCAATGCCCGGCCACGGACCCCAAGCCGACGATGACGCCCGCATGCTGGAGCGAGCCGTTGGGATAGAGCAGGCGCGCGCCGACGATGCCCGTCGACGGATAAGCGAGGCACGACGCCATCTCCTTCAGCCAGCCCGACTCGATCACTTCTATGTCATTGTTGAGCAGCAGCACGCAATCGCCGCGCGCGGCGCGCAGGCCGCGATTGACCTGGCGGGCGAAGTTGAACGGCGCCGCGACGATGTCGGCGCGAAACGCGGGATGCGTCCTGCGCATGTCGTCATAGAGCGCGAGAACGCGCGGATCCGTGCTGCCATTGTCGACGACGATGATCTCGAGCGCCGGATAATCCGTCTTGCGCGTCAGATCGTCCATCAACCGCGAGATCAGCGTGAAGGCGTCCTTGCTCGGCACGACGACCGATATGAGCGGCCAATCGCCGCCCGGAGGATGCAGGCGAACGCGGTGGAGATTGGAGTTGAGCGCCGGCTCCACACGCGCCGGCGCGCCGTCCTCCGCATAGTCCTCGGACAGCGCGCGACGCGCATTCTCGGTCGCGCGGTCGAGGAAATTGGCCGAATAGCTCGACCCGTCGCGCCGCCAGAGATAGGCGGGGTAGGGGAGATGGACGATCTCCTCGGGCGCGAGGCCGCGCATATAGCGCAGCAGCAGATCATAATCCTGCGATCCGTCGAAGCCCTGCCGCAAGCCGCCGAGCGCCGTCAGGCGGGAGCGGCGGTAGAGCGAGAGATGATTGACGTAATTGACGCCGGACAGCAGCACCGGGTCGAAGGCCGGCTTCAGCACATAGGATTTCGGGCGCAAATGGCCGTCGGTGACGAGCTCGTCCGTGTAAACGAACAGCGCCTCGGGATTGAGTTCGATCGTCTCGATGACCGCGTCCACGGCGAAAGGCGTGAGCGCGTCGTCATGATCGATGAAGGCGATCCATTCGCCGGTCGCGGCCGAAAGAGCGAGATTGGTCGCGGCGGCGATGCCGCCGTTCTCCGCCGCGCGCAGGATCGTCAGGCGCGGATCGCCGGCGTGACGATCGAGCCAGGACGTCGTCTCCCTGTCCGTCGAGCCGTCGTCGGCGAGGATCAGCTCGGCCGCGCCCGGCCGCTGGAGCCGGAAGGAATCGAGCAGCTGATCGAGATAGGACGCTTTCGTATTATAGACGGGCGTGAGGAAGGAGATCAGCGGACGCGTTCCGCGCCAGGGCTCCGCGCCGCCGTAGCGGCTGCTCGCCATGGCGATCACCTGATCGAAATGCTGCGGCACGCCGCGAATTTTGGTGGCGCGCGGGCCGAGGGCGGAGAGCTCGCCGGCGCCGGCGCGCGCCACGATCTCGCAGCTCGGCGCCGCCGCTCCGCTCATCGCGGCCTTGCGCAGCTTCTGCCCGACGAAAGCGCGAATGGACTTCTCATCGCGCGCCGCGAAGGCTCGGAAGGCGAAGCGCGAGGGAAAAGAGGAGGGGTCGAACCGCACGCGGCGAACGCGGCCGAAGCTCTTGACGGCGACGACATAGAGGCCGTCGCGCGTCTGCCGCAGCTCGATCTCCTCGCCGCGCTCGAAGTCCTCGCCATAGTCGAGGAAGACGCGCGGATCGAGGTCGCGGTCGGCGTTCTCGATCTCGAACAGGAGGAAGGAAGCGCCGACGAGCCAGGGAGCGAACACGAATTGCGGATCGGCGTCGATCGCCCGCCATCGCTCCCATCCGAGTCTTCGTAAGCCTGCATGTCTCACGGAGGGAATTTTGAACAGCAAGGCTCGCTTCCAATCGCCCTCGTTTGCTTCGGCGCGCCGCGCCGGTCCGCGTGGGTCGGCGGCGCGGGCGGCGAGTCGAGGCTTCTATACGCGACGCGCGGCGAATAAGCCAGACCGGCCGGAGGAGCCGCCGGTCGAGCATGTCGGTCGAGCATGGACGAAGCCGGGAGGGCACGCTATAAGGCCCCGTTCGTCGCGTCCGGGGGGATCGATCGGAGCCGCAATTCAACGATGATCCAGTTGAACAAGGTCTTCAAATTCTTCAAGACCGAGAGGCATATGAAGGTCGTCCTCGACCATGTCTCGACGGTCTTCGACAGCAGCTATTCCTATGGAATCCTCGGCGTCAACGGCGCCGGAAAATCGACGACGCTGAAAATCATCGCCGGCACGATGCTGCCGAACTCGGGGCGGGTGATCCGGACCGTGCGCGTGTCCTGGCCGCTCGGCTTCGCGGGCGGCGTGCATCCGAAGCTGACCGGGCGGGAGAACTCGCATTTCGTGGCGCGCATCTATGGCGCCGATCCGCTCAAGACTGCGGCTTTCGTCGAGGATTTCGCCGAGCTCGGCGATTATTTCGACGCGCCGGTCAATACCTACTCCACCGGCATGGCCGCCAAGCTCAATTTCGGCATGTCGATGGCCATTGATTTCGACGTCTTCCTGATCGACGAGATCACCGGCGTCGGCGATTCGCGCTTCCAGAAGCGCTGCGCGGAAGTGTTCGCGGAACGGCGCCGGAACACGAGGGTGATCTTCGTGTCGCATTCCATGAACACGGTCGCGCGTTTTTGCGACCGGGCGGGAGTGCTGGTCGACGGGCAGCTGCTGATGTTCGACACCGTCGGCAAGGCCGCCGAGTTCTATAATCGGATGAACAGATAGCGGAACGCAATGAACGACGCGCCAAAGCCGCCCGAGCTGCGCTCGCCCAATCCGATGGAGAGAGCGGAGGCGGTTTCGCGTTTCCTCGCCGAAGCGGCGCGACGCGCGCGCTTTTCCGCGCGCGTGCGCGGCGCCTATAAGGACAGCAGCTTCGGCTCGCGCCGCGGCGCGCGGGCGATACGCGTCGCCTTTGCGACCTTGTTCGTCCTTCTGGTCGCCATTCCCAATATCGTGAGCGTCGTCTATTTCGGCCTCATCGCCTCCGACCAATATGTCGCGGAGGCCAAGTTCACGGTGAGCGGCGCGGAGACGCCGAAGCCCGACGGATCGGGCGCGACGATCGATCTGCCGATGATGATGATCATGCAGGATTCGCTGATCATCACCAGCTTCCTCGAGAGCCGCACGCTGGTCGAGCAGCTCGAGCGGCAGGTCGATCTGCGCGCGCTCTACAGCGCGCCCTCCATCGATCGTTGGGCGCGTTTCGACGCGAGCAAGTCGATCGAGCTGTTCGTCGATTATTGGGGGAAGATGGCCGAGGCGAAGATGGGCATTCCCTCCGGCATCGTCACTCTGACCGTGCGCGCGTTCTCGCCCGAGCATGCGCGGCGGATCGCCGACGCCGTCGTCGCCGACTGCGACGCGCTGATCAACAGCCTCAACGAGCGCATGCGCGGGGACACCGTCAGATCCTCGGAGCAGGATGTCGCTCTCGCCGTGGACCGCCTGAAGACGGCCTGGGTCGATCTCGAGCGGGCGCGCAATGAAGAGGGTCTGCTCAACGTCGATCTCGCGAGCAAGTCGCAGACCGACGTTCTGGCCGGCGTCGAGAGCGAGCTGCTGGCGGCGCAGAAGGAATATCAGATTCGCAGCCATTACCTCGAGGAATCGGCGCCGCAGCTGCGGGTGATGCGGCGGCGCATCGAGGCGCTGGAGAGCCAAGTGGCCGAGCGCAGGGCGCAGATGACCGCGCAGGAGAGCAAAGGCGTCGCCGCGCTCGCCCAGCGCACGCTGTCGGGCAAAATGACGAAATTCGCCAGCCTCGATCTCGAGCATAACATCGCCCAGGCGCGCTATCAGGCGGCGGTGTCGGCTCTCGACGCCGCGCGCCAGCTCAGCCAGAGAAAAATGCTCTACCTGCAGGTGATCGAGTCGCCCTCGACTCCCGAAGAGCCGCGCTATCCCCGGCGCATTCTCTATCCCGGCCTGGTTTTCCTCGGCTCGCTCACGCTGTGGGGGGCGTTGATCGGGCTCATCACCTTCGTGCGCAATCACATGGCGTGAGCGGCGACGGCCGGTTGGCGGTCCGGGAGCGGTCGGCCGTCCCCCGACCCGGCTGCGCTGTCGCCCCTCGAAGGCTGCGCCCACGCTTTCGGAGCGGCGCCGCTGTAGCGCGACAAATCAAATGGCATCTCGCGACAGATCATTTGGCATAGGCTGAGAACTGTCGCGGGCAAAAAAAAAGGGGCCTCGCCTCGCCCGGGCCGCGACCGCGGTCTTGATCGTGGGGCGCCGCCCGCCTCTCTCACATTTCGATCAGCCGCCGGGCGGCTGATCGTCGATAAACCGAGCGAGGTCCTCCAGCGCGTCTCCGAGCGCATAGTGACGCTCGCGCGCGATCGTGAGCAGATCGCGGAACACGCCGTCACGAGGACGAGAGCGACCCTGACGCCAGTCCTGGACCGTGTCCTTATGCACGCCGATCGCGCGGCCCATCTCGGCCTGCCAGCGCTCGCCCCACAGGGCCTCGCCGATCGCGATGATGATGCTCTGATGCGTCACGTCCTCACCCTGGTCGTCTCGAGCCATGCCCAGGCGATGAGCCGCTCGACATCCGCCAGCGCGGCGAGGTCCGAGGGCTGGCGCTCCCCTTCCGGTAGCGCCGCGCCGATCTCCAGCCTCACGCCGAGCCAAGGCGCAGGCGGCGGCAGGCCGGGATCGGTCGCGACCGGGCCTCGCCCGTGGCCGCCCGCATGGAGCCTCCGCCAGAGCGGCTCGCCGGCGAAGTCGTCGCGGGCGACGGCGAAAGTCGACACTGGCGCTTTCAGCCCGGCGGCGGGACGATAGACCGTCGCCAGCAGGCCAGCGAGGCCGTCGAGCGAGCACGCATCGAGCGTCCACCCGCTCAGAGGAGCGCGCCGCACAGCGGAGCGGTAGAGCTCGGCCTGGGCGGGGCTCGGATGCGTCGGCAGCCTCATGTCCGGCGGCGGATGCAGTTCCGCCGGATGCATTGCTGCGAGCGCTATGTCGAGCGCCCGCACATAGCTATCGGGCAGCAGCTCCGCCGTCGCAGTCGGCGTCGCCGGCGGGTGCAAGGCGCGCCGCAGCACGTCGCCGGCGTGTCGCACGGCCCCATCATCCGCCTCGGCGCGCTCGCAAATCTGGATGTCGCCCGTGTCGAGTGTCACAAATGTCAGCGGCATAGTCCGTCCTCCGCCTCGTCGCACGCAGCTTGATCGATTTTAGCCGACCAGCGCATTGGCCTCGGCCGCTTTTTCGGCCGGCACGCGCCAGCCCTTGGCGGCAGGGTCCCAGCGGCCGCCCATGGCCTTCAGGGCGTCCTTGTGAGCGAACGTGTTTCCGGTGATCGGCGCGGTGGTCATCTCAGGGCTCCATCCCTAGGGCGGGGCGGGCTATCCCGCCCCCGACGCCTACGTTTATAGGCGCGCCACGGGCAGCCGTCAAGCGCTATCCCTGACGATCAGCTCCCGCGCCCGTCGCCCGCCCTTGTCGCCCACCGCCATATAGGTCACGTCGGCGCTCTCCACGCGGAACCGGCCATAGATCGAGCGCGTCTCCGGCGTGTCGCTCATCGAGAGGATGAACCGGCCTTTAATGCCGCTCAAAGCCTCGGCCAGAGCCTCGTGATCCTCCCGCGGGAAGGGCGCGCCATAGTAGTGCTCGCATTTGAAATAGGGCGGGTCGAGGTAGAACAGCGTGCCGGCGCGGTCCCAGCGGGCCAGGAACTCGCGCCAGTCCAGGCATTCGATCGTCACGCCGGCGAGCCGCTCATGAACTCCCTCGAGCAGGCTGCCGAGCTTCGTGATGTCGAAGCGCGCCGAATAGGTGGTGCTGATCCCGAAGTGGCGGCTCGCCGCCTTGCCGCCGAAGGACAGGCGCTGGAGATAGAGGAAGCGCGCCGCGCGCTCCAGGTCTGTCATTGTCTCCGGATCGACCGCGAGCAGCCGCTCGAACTCGGCCCGGCTGGTCAGCTGCCATTTCAACATGTCCATGAATGCCTGATAATGGCGCTGTAAAATGCGAAAGAAGGTCGCCACATCCTTGTTGAGGTCGTTGATCGCCTCGACCTTCGGCGCCGATCGGCGGCGCAGAAAGACGCCGCCCATGCCGACGAATGCCTCGGCATAGAGCTCGTGCGGAGTCCGCTCGATGAGAGCGCAGAGCCGCTTGGCGAGCAGCTTCTTGCCGCCGATATAGGCCGCCGGCGGCGAGGCCGGAGAAACAGGCCGAAAATCAGAAACGTCCACCATATCTTAAGCCTGAGCATGCTACCCGCGCCATGCCGTCGACGGCGGCGGCGGGGAGCGTTATCGGCTGATGCGCTGCGCGGGCTTTGCTTGGCCGCTACCCGCGTCCGGGGCGACCCGGCCCCGCTACCTCGAGTCGGCTCACTCCTCCTTCGGCTCGCAGGCGAGCCGCACCACCAGGCCGGCGGCCGAGAAGCCGAACGCCCGGCTCTTGACCACCCAGTCGCGATCGTCGTCGTCGCCGAAGCCCAGCGTCCTCACCACGCCGCCGGGGCCGACGCCGATTTGTCCCGTCGCCAGCGTGACGTGAAACGGCCGGCAGTCGCGGTCGAACTTGCCCTTGCGCGAGGCCGCGTGATGCTTGGCCTCGAGCTGCGTCCCGAACACATGCGGATGCACATAGTCGGGCGCGCCGTCGCCCGCCTCGCCGGCCTCGCTGGCGATCTCCTCGCGCTTGCCCGTCTTGCGATCGTAATGGACCGCCTTGCATTTGCCGCGCTTCTGCCGGTCCCTCGTCGTGAAGGTGAAACCCTCGCAATCGTTGGGCGTGATCGTCACGCGGCCCGCCTGACCGCCCGAGGCGGTGAGCCCCGCGCCGCGCGGAACGAAGATCAGCCGGCCGCCCTGAAACTTCGCCAGCGCGCCATATTGGCGCGCGAGCCGCATCACCAGATGCATGTCCGACTCGCCCGTCTGCGCGATCAGCTTCTCGATCTTGATCGAGCCTAGGGAATCGTGAACCGCCGCCTGCAGCCCATTGTCCCAGGCGATCTCCTTCAGCACGTCGCCGAGCGTCTTCGGAGACTTCCAAGAGCGAGTTTTCTGACCCTTCAAAGTCTTTTTCAAATCCGCCGAATCGCCGGTCAGATGCAGCTCCGCGCGCGGCCCGGTCTTGGTCACTTCGGTGATCGTGAACTCGCCGATCTTGGCGGGGCCCGTCTCCTCCCATCCGACCGCCACCAGGACCTTCTGGCCGGTCGCGGGCTTCGCGATCCGCCCGTCGTAATTGCTGATCTCGAGATGCAGCGTATCCGCGCGCTCGCCATCGCTCTCGACGATCTGGCCGGAGAGCGCCCGCTTGCCGATCAGCGCGACCGGCGCGCCGTCGAGCGAGACGTCGACGATCGGCGTCACGACCACAGATCCACGGTGGCGATCTGCGGCCGCGGGCGGGCGAGATCGGGCAGCAGGATGGTGAGATTTTCAGGCAGGATCGGCCCGTGCTCGGCGAGGCCCGGATTGGCGGCGAGGATCGCCTCGGCCGCGCCGATATGCTCGTCGCCATAGGCGCGCGCCGCGATCGCGTCGACCATGTCGCCGCGGCTGGTCACATAAGTCCTCAAGGCCATAGGCTCCAGATCTGGCCGAAGCCATCGTCATGCACAGCAAAATCGAGATCGTAGACGAGCTTCTGCGGCGTCCCGTCCGGAAGATGAAAGCTCTCGACGGTCTGCGCCGCCTCCAGCCGGTGCGGCCCGGCGATATCGCCAGATTCGGAGAGCAGGATGTGCGTCGCACCGGCCCGGCAATCGGCGAGCAAGGCGGCGATGAGCAGCTCCACGCCGCCGCCCTGGTCGACCGGATAGATCGTGCCGCGCAGGCTCACGATCTCCTCGCCGGGCCCGAGATATTGGCCCGCCGGCCGCCGGCCGATGATCGCATGCTTTTCCCAGCGCGCATGGACGCGCCGGCGCAGCTCCTCGAAGGCGGCGCGCCCGACCTCGAAGCGATGCGGTCCCCAGCCCATCAGCACAGCCGCCATCAATGCGCCTCCGGCCCGTCATGCAGCGGATGCTGAAAGCTCTGCCGCCGCAGATGCGCGCCCAATTGATCGAGCTGGCCGAGCAGCGAGCGCGCCTCGCGCAGCTTGGCCAGAAAGGAATCGAGCGAGCCGGCGTCGACCGTCGGCGAGGCTGTCACATCGAGCGATTGCTTGATCTCCTCGCCCGCCGCCTTGGCCTTTTGCTTGGCGGCGTCGATCTCGCTGGTGTCGACATGCGGCGTCGCGGCTTCCGACGCCGCCGCCTGGCGGTCCGGCGCCACGCGCTCGGCCATTGCGAAGGTCGGCACGACGAGGCGCGGGCCGATCGGCTCCAGCTCCATGGGCGGAGGCTCGGGCTGGCGCGCGAAGAAGGGGAGCTTTCGCCCCTTCTTGCCATGGTCCAGCGGCTCGAGCTGCCGAGCCGGAGCGCCCTCCACGATCGGCCGCTGAAAATCCGGCGGCAGCGCATAGGCGTGCTGGTTCCGCATGCGCGCGAATGCTGCCGAGGCGGGCTCCGCTTTTTCCCACCACGGCATATCGACGCCGATCGAGCGCCACCATTCATGAGACCGCCGCGCGATCTCGGCTTCCTTCCCCGCGATGATCTCCGGCGTCCAGCCGAACGCCTTCTCCTCGAATTTCCCCAGCGCCCATTGCCCGGCCCATTGCAACGCGCCGGTGATGAGGCCGTTGCGGATCGTCGCGCCGACGCCACGGGCGACTTCGAGGACGCGCTCGGGACCGCCGGCCGAGCGCACGAATTCGTTTGTGAAATCACTCGGCGTGCCGATCAGCCTCGACACAGAGCCGAATGATTGGCGGATGATCCCCGGTTCTTTGGCGACATCGCCCGTCGCCCGCGCCAGGCCCTCGCCCCAGGCCTGCCCGCCATAGATCAGCGCACGGCGCGCGATGGCCGCGGCGGCCGTCCATCCTGCGAATATGGCCCCGACGCCTGCCGCCGCCGAAGCCGCCGGATGCTCCTCCGCGACCTTGCCCAGCCGGCTCTCGATGTCCGAAAGCCAGTTCATGAATTTGACCACGCCGGGCAGGAATGGCTTGGCCGCATCGCGCATCAAATTGTCGAATTGCGACCGCGTGGCGGTCGCCGCCATCGCAGGGTCCTTGCTCGCCCAGGTCTCGGCGGCCGGCAGGCCGGGCGCGCGCATGACGAAGCCATAGTCCTTCTCGATCACCGGCCGCTGGTGCAGCAGCTTGTCGGCGATGTTGCGCGCCGTCTGATCCGAGAATAGCGCGGCCTCGATTTCCTCGCGCTTGTCCGGAGCGAGCTTGTCGAGCGCCGGGCCGAGCACGTTCCACACCCAGAGGTCCGGCCGACGGCCGAACAGGGCTCCATCCTTGATCGCGCCGGGCTCGGCCGCCTTGATCCCAAACGGCCCGCCGCGGATGATCTTGTTCTCGTCGAGCAGCCCGATTTCGTCGAGCGCCGCCAGCGCCCGGGGCTGCGCGCGGCCAGCCTGGATCGCCATCGCCATTTGTGTCAGCGCATTGCCGACACTGTGGCCGCCCATTTCCTGAATGAAATGCCCGCCGGCGCCGCGCAAAAAATCCTCGTCGAGCGAGCGCGCGATCGGGCCTTTCAAGCCCCGATAAAACTCGTTGATGTCGTTGACGCGGAACGTGTCGCGATAGACCTCCATCCACCGCGCGAATGTATCGATGCGCCGGCGCGCTCGTTCTGGATCTGAGGCGACGCCGCCTTGCTCCAGCGCCTTGACGAGAGAGCCGAACTCCTTGTCGTCGCTATGCCCGTGCTGGCCCTGCTGAATCGCGCGCAGGCGCAGCAGGTCCGGCATCAATGTCGTCGCATGGTCGAGCGAGCCGACGAAGGTCTGCGCGTCGCCGAGCATGTTCTCGATCTGCGTTTGCGAGAAGGTCCGATGCCGGCGCGACAGCTCGGCCGCCGCCCGCTGTATCTCCACCACTTGCGCCGGGCTGTTGCCTTGCGTTTCGAGGCTCACCTGCGAATGCTCGCCGGCGACGCCCTCGCGCACGCCGGCCCGCCACATGGCGGTGGAGACGCGCTCGACGCCGCGCGCCGCCGCGGCCGACACTGCCGCCGCCTGCGCTGCGTTCACCCGCGCGACGGTCTGCTCGTAACGCTCGGCCTCTTCGCGCGCTTTGCGAATCGCCTGTTGCTGCTCGATCCAGACGCTCGCCTTCACCGGGCCCGCATCGGCGCGCGCCGCTGTGGCGGCGGTCCGCCCCAGACGGTCGAGCTCGCTCTCGACGGCGCGGATCGGCTGGGCGGCGGCCGCCTGCGCGTCGCCGGCGCGCGTCACCGCCTGCGCATGGCGCTCGATCGTCTCGGTGGTCTTGCGAACCGCCGCGCTCTGCTCGGCCCAGCCGCCGGCCCCGGCGGCGCCGCGATGCGTCTCGACGCGGGCGGCGATCTTGTCGAGCTTTTCCAGCTCGCTCTCGACGGCGCGGATCGGTCCTGTCGCCTGATCGACGAGGCGCAGGATCATCTCGAC